>NZ_JBQFUV010000002.1:0-552957 GCF_056539365.1 Ruegeria sp. BB7
ATCCCCGACCTCGTCCAGGGCGCAATCATCGACCCCTCATGCGGCGGAAACCCAATAGAACTCAACAAAGAAAACCTCAGCGAACTCTTTAAGAACGCGTTGTGAGAAGCAATCAGCTGTGTCAACAACAACACCGGTCCGTTTTACGGGCCAGTTCGTTAATGAGCAGGAGAGTCGAACGTGACTGTGTTTGTCATCGTCATCATTCTGACGGCGGCTTTGCTGCACGCGGTTTGGAATGCCATCGTCAAAACTGCTGCTGACCGGACAACAACCCTTGGTCTGGTGGCTCTGGGGCATGTCATACCTGCGTCAGTCATGGTGATGCTCCTGCCGCTTCCGAGCGCCGAGAGCTTTATCTACATCCTGCTCTCGACCGTGGTGCATTTCGGGTATTATTTCATGCTGGGCAAAGCCTATCAGCATGGTGATCTGAGCGTCGTTTATCCGATTGCCCGAGGCATCGTGCCCGCGCTGGTATCGTTGTGGGCGATGCTTTTGGTAGGCGAGGTTCTACCCCTGCAGGCCTGGGGTGGGATCGCACTGATCGCGCTGGGAATACAACTGAGCAGCTGGAAAGCGCTACGCTCGGGCGTGGGCCGTGCGGCGTTGGGTTTTGCTGTCGGAACCGGTTTTTGTATTTCGGTCTATTCCGTGGTCGACGGGATTGGGGTGCGGTTGTCGGGTAATACGCTTAGCTATTGGGCGTGGGGCGCGTTTTTGCATCTGTTCATTGCCGGGTTCGTTGGCGTGCGCAAACGAGACACGCTGGCGCAGCTACCGGCAAAGGTGTGGATGACCGGCCTTTTGGGTGGTCTGGTGTCGATGACCGCTTATGGGCTCGTTCTTTATGCCAAGAATTTCGCTCCTTTGGGTGCGGTGTCAGCGCTGCGGGAAACCTCCGTCATATTTGCTGCGCTGATCGGATTTGTGTTCCTGCACGAGGGCAATTGGATGCGCCGTCTGGGCGCTGCCGTTCTGATGGCGCTTGGTGTCGCGCTGATCGGGTTAGCTGTTTAGCGTCGATACGCGGCCTTGCTGAATATACCCATTGTGTCTCATACTGAAACAATATGAGGGGCGTTTTTATGACCAAAGAGATTGTTTTGATCCACGGAGCCTTTGCCGGGCCGTGGTGCATGCAGGATTATGCGGGGTTCTTCCGCGATCGGGGCTGGACCGTACACACCCCGGCGCTGCGGTATCATGACAAAGATCCAAAGGCCGAACCCGACCCCCGACTGACCGATACCAGCGTGATGGACTATGCAAATGACATCGCTGATTTCGTGCAAGGGTTGGACAGTAAGCCCGTCATCCTCGGTCACGCCATCGCGGGTGTTGTGGCGCAACAGGTGGCGGCGCGTGGGTTGGCCAGCGCCATCGTGCTGATCAACCCGAACGCGGCGTGGGGCACGTTGCCAGAAACCGATGACGAACGCGCCATTCCGCGGGCACTGATGGAGGGTGGGGCGTTTTGGAAACAGCCTATGCGGGTTGAGTTTGGCCTGATGGCCCCCTTCGCGCTCAACAAAATGCCGCGTGCGCAACAGCGCGAGGTTTTCAAGCAGTTGGGCGCCGAAAGCGGGCGGGTGATGTTCGAGATGTTTTTCTGGATGTTCGACGACCACCACGCGATGAAGGTGGATATCGGTAAGGTTGACTGCCCGGTGCTGATCGTCTCGGGTACCGAGGATCGGGCTGTGAACCCCGACACCTGCCGTGCGCTGGCTAAGCTTTATGGAGACCGCGCGACATTCATGCCCGTGGAAAACCACGCTCATTTTCTGTTCATGGAACCCGGCTGGGAAAAACCCGCCGGACAGATCGCCGACTGGCTGGACCAGAAAGTGGGCTAGGGCGCCCAACCGCGGCCTTAGTTATTGGTCGAGAACGTGCTCTGCGGTTTCCATTTCAGCGTGCCGTCCCCTTCGCGATGGCAGCGGAGCAAACGTTCCTGGATCGTGCTGATCGTTTCGGTGACGGTGTTGTCGCCGGTCAGCAGAACAAAGGCGTCCTGCGAATAGGCCATGCCGTCGTAATAGCAAAACCGCGTCTCGGCGCCGTCCGGTATTGGTGAAGCAGTGCTGAGCGTCTGCTGTGCGGTCGCTTGTGTGGCCAGCAGGGCAAAAGCCAGCCCGAGGGTTAATGTTTTCATGTCGTCCTCCCGTTCGAAAATCTGTTCGTCTAATTGGGTCTTGGACGCTCGGAACCTCAAATGTCGTTCTTGAATGACGGTTTGAGGGTAAGTGTGAACGAGATCAACGGGTTAGGCAAGGGGGTTGGACTGATTGGCGTCACTAGCCTCAGGGCGAGGTATTCTTGATCTGTCGTCAGTCTGAGAAAACTGCAAGGGTGACATCCGTTAATACAGCAACATATAAAGAAATGATCAGAATTGCAGATGAATTAAAAACTGCTTCGGAAGTGCAATTTGTTGCAAAAATAGGTTTTAATAATACAACAAGAAATGAAGCCACGAATAACCCAATTAAAACAAGAGCAGTATTTTTCACTTCTGACTTCACATCAGAAAGGTCAAGGCCCTGATTTTTTTCTTCGAGGTTGGACAAGCTAACGCTTAGTTGAGACATTGATGCCACGGATATCGTAAGTACGAGCCCAATAAATGATAAGAAATCGTTGTCTAAAAAATCTTTGAGAAAAGAGTTCTGGTCAGAAAGTGCAGATGTGTGGAGGACGACGGTGTATCCGAGCGTCCCCATAATAATCAATATTATTATGACAAGAAAAAGCCTCGTCACCTAAAAAACCTTTCTACTAGTGCCCTCCGACTGTCGGCTTGTTCTAGCTGAATGACGTCATCCGTAATGACATCTTTCGCTTTCTCAGTATCTTCAGAGTCGAACAGAATTTCACGGCCTGACTTTAGCTTTGCAGAACCTCCCCCTTCGGAAATAACATTCATCGCGTCATGAACTTCTTCAGTCTCAAGTTGAAGATCGCCTTTAGGGTTCTGAAGAATGACCGAAACCTCAGTAGCGTTTTCCCGTTCTTTATACTCCTTCAGGCGTTCGTTCAATTTATCTTTTATTCCCAGCACATTCGGGGTGACGTAGTTGAATTCTGCCCTGGTGATGTCGCCTTTATGTTTAGAGACTGCTTCCCAAAATGACTGTTTTTCCGTCATTGCATTGACTTCAAGAAACCACCCATTGGTCTCTGAATTTTCGTTTATAGAAATGGCGAACGAATTCATTATTGCAAGAGGCTTGCCTACGTCGCCTCGATCTTGAAAAGCGAGGCGTTGACCAAGCGGGTCAGATTCAACATCCAAGATCACGTTTGCCGCGCGCCAACTTTCACGGCTAGTGGTCTCAAATAGTTTGTCCGGACCTTCGTTGATAGTGTCAGTGACTTTTTTTCCAATCCGCCCAAAACAGTACGTGCGGCCACTTTCACTCTCAGTTTCAATAGGTTGAAAAATGAAGTCAGTACCTCGGTGATTAAACTCTCTCCGTTCATTGAAGATTCTTTTTAAAAAATCTCGGCGGGTAAATGTGCTTTCGCCTTCCATTTCTACCAGTAGTGGGGGAATTTGAACTTCGGTCAAAAACAATCTTAAATATACGTAGCGCAAGTTCTTTTGTCCTTTCTACTATGCACCAATACTCAAACATCCAACTCCTCCACAAACCGCGCGTTCTCCTGAATGTATTGGAACCGCAGTTCGGGTTTTTTGCCCATCAGGCGCTCGACCAGATCGCCGGTCTCACCGGGTTCGTCCTCGTCAATGGTGACCCGGATTAGCTTGCGGGATGCCGGGTCCATCGTGGTCTCTTTCAGATCCTTGGCGTCCATTTCACCCAGACCCTTGAAGCGGGACACGTCGATCTTGCCCTTGCCGCCCAGACCTTTCTCAAGCCATTCGTCACGCTCGGCCTCGTCCAGGCAATAGACCCTCTTGGCGCCTTGGGTCAGGCGGTACAGAGGCGGGCAGGCGAGGTAGAGGTGGCCCGCGTCGATCATCGGCCGCATCTGGGTGAAGAAGAACGTCATCAGCAAGGACGCGATATGCGCCCCGTCCACATCCGCGTCGGTCATGATGATGACCTTGTCATAGCGTAGGTCGTCCACGTTGAACTTGGTGCCAAGCCCCACACCCAGCGCTTGGGTCAGGTCGTTGATCTCGGCATTGGTGCCTAGTTTCGAGCTGGCCGCGCCCAGAACGTTCAGGATCTTGCCGCGCAGCGGCAGCAGGGCCTGCGTTTTACGGTCGCGGCCCATTTTGGCGGATCCGCCCGCCGAGTCGCCCTCGACGATGAATAATTCCGTGCCGTCGCGTGTTGAACTACTACAGTCCACCAATTTGCCGGGAAGACGAAGTTTCTTAGTGGCGGACTTGCGTTGTGTTTCCTTCTCGGCCCGTCGGCGCAGGCGTTCTTCGGCCCTCAGAATGAGGAAGTCGAGGATCGCCCCGGCGGATTTCGTGTCGGCCGCCAGCCAGTTGTCGAAATGGTCGCGGACCGAGTTTTCGACCAGCCGCTGCGCCTCGACCGTTGCAAGGCGGTCCTTGGTCTGGCCGACGAATTCCGGCTCACTGATGAAACACGACACCAAAGCGCAACCACCGGTGATCAGGTCATCGCGGGTGATCTGACCGGCCTTTTTGTTGTTGATCAGTTCCCCATAGGCCTTGATCCCCTTGAGGACAGCGGCCCAGAATCCCGCCACATGGGTGCCGCCTTCGGGCGTGGGGACGGTGTTACAATAGGACTGAATGAACCCGTCGCGCGAGGGCGTCCAGTTGATTGCCCATTCGACCTTGCCGGGGGTGCCGAACTTTTCCCGAAAATCCACGGTACCTGCAAAGGGTTGCTCGGCATAGGTGGAGGAGCCGTTCATCGTCTCTTTCAGGTAATCCGACAGGCCGCCGGGGAAGTGGAAGCTGGCCTCGGTCGGTGTTTCGCCGTCGTCGATGGCGGATTTCCAGCGGATTTCTACGCCCGAGAACAGGTAGGCTTTGGAGCGGATGGATTTAAAAAGACGCGCCGGTTTGAACTTATGATGGCCGAATATCTCGGCATCGGCGTGAAAGGTCACGGTGGTGCCGCGCCGATTGGGGGCCGCTCCGACTTTTTCGACAGGACCCAGAGGGATGCCGCGCGAGAACCGCTGTTCGAACAGCGTCTTGTCGCGGGCCACCTGAACGACCATGGAATCCGACAGAGCATTCACCACTGATGCGCCCACGCCATGCAGACCACCCGAAGTCTGATAGGCTTTGCCCGAGAACTTGCCGCCCGCGTGCAGGGTGCACAGAATGACCTCAAGCGCCGATTTGTCTGGAAACTTTGGGTGGGGATCAATCGGAATGCCGCGCCCGTTGTCGCGCACAGTCAAGGCGTAATCTGCGTGCAGCTCGACCTCGATCCGGTTGGCGTGACCGGCAACCGCTTCGTCCATCGAGTTGTCGAGGATTTCAGCCACCATATGGTGCAGCGCGCGTTCATCCGTGCCGCCGATATACATACCGGGGCGTTTTCTGACCGGCTCCAGACCTTCCAGCACCTCGATCGAGGAGGCGTCATAGGTCGCGGTCGCGCTGGGTGTCAACAGATCGTCGGGCATCGGTGCTGCTCTTGTTTTTGGGTTTGGTCCCATTATGGCAGGTGATGTGGTCCGGGGAAAGAGGGGCGCGAGGTCTTGTGGGAGATTGGCTGCAACAGCGACTGGTAAGCTGAGCCACCAATGCACGGGCTTGCAGATCAATCCGGAGTTATTGAGGTTTTTCAGCGGTCAAGCGCACACCCCCGATCCGCCGATTTTGCACGTCACTTACGAATTGAGCGTACATCTTCAAGAAATCATTCCCTTTGGAGGGGTTGCCGGCGCGTTCGGCCTCGGCATCAAGCGTTTGATACATACTGAGCCGCCGCGCCAGAATCTCGCCCCAAGATGCGGTGACATCTTCGGAGGAGATGACCTCGAACCCCGCTTGTTTCAATTGGGCCTCGTATTCGGGAATGCTCAGCAGAGACTGGCAGGCAAAGCGCTGGCGATATTGCTCCATTTCATCTTCGGGCAGAGGGGTGTGCATCACCCAGTCGGTAAAGGCAAAGCGTTTACCGGGGCGCAGAACGCGAAACACTTCGGCCAGGGCTTTGGATTTGTCGGGGATGTGCAGGAAGGATTCCTGGCTGACCGCAGCGTCGAATCGTTCCGCATCAAACGGCAAGTCCATCGCACTGCCCAACACTGGGTGAACTTGGCCCTGCAATCCGACCAGGGTATTCAGTTCAATCGCACCATCTACCCGGTGGGGGCTGATATCGACCCCAGTTACATCAACACCAAGTTCGGACGCGTACCAGCGTGCAGGCCCGCACAGCCCGGAACAGACATCCAACACGCAGTCGCCGGATTTCATCTGTGCCTTTTCCGCCAGTCGGGCATTTGCGTTCAGCCCATCGTAGTGATCCTGATCATAGGGGTAGAGTTCCTGCGGCGTGACATCTGCTGCCGAGCCACGAAGGTTTGTCAGTTTCGTCAAAATATGCGGCGCCGAGATTGGATGATTGGCATACCAATCCGCGACAGTTTTTTCCGCCATTTCCATAAGATACTCCCTCCCTTGCCTTTGGTCAGCTTAGCCTGACATGGTAGGCCAATCCAGTTTCGTCTCGCAAAGAACGAGGTCGAGTTTGGAAAGGCAAGGTAATAGCAAGGGGATCATATGAGCTGGATTAAGACCGTACCATTTGACGAAGCCACCGGTAAGCTCAGGAAGCTGTACGAGCGGGTAACGGGACCGGACAACAACGTGGACAACATCATGATGGCGCACTCCCTGCGACCGCATTCGATGGAAGGCCATATGGGGTTGTACAAGAACGTCCTTCATCATTCGGCCAATAAAATACCCAAGTGGTTTCTTGAGGTCTTGGGTGTTTGGGTCAGTTCCTTGAATCGGTGTGGCTATTGCGTTGAACATCACTTCAACGGGCTGCAGCGATTGCTGGAGGATGCGGATCGCGGAAACGCAATCCGTGCCGCGATTGAGGCCGGAACACCGGGCACTGCTCCTTTGGACGCGGCACAGATCGCGGCGATGCGCTATGCCCGCAAACTGACCCAAGCGCCAGCGGACTTGGTTCAGGCAGATGTGCAGGACCTACGGGACGCCGGTTGGGATGACGGCGAAATCCTCGAGATCAACCAGGTCTGCTCTTATTTCTCATACGCGAACCGGACGGTTCTTGGATTGGGGTGCTCGACCGATGGTGACGTCCTGGGCCTGTCGCCCAACAATTCGGATGATCCGGCGGATTGGGGGCACAGCTAGGCGGCCGCTATCCAATCTGGAATGGTCTGCGCGACCACCGGAAGGCGGGTCAGGCGACCCCGTAGCGGACCCATGTCATCCGGTCTCAAATGCCCTCTGGCTGATGAATTCCGAGCCCATAGTCTGACTTCCTGCAAGCCGCAATCTTCTTGTTTCGAAGGCTGTCGATTTGACCCGAGTCAAAGCGCGAAACCGCATCTTCTGCTAGACGTTTTTGCGGATAGTGAAAAAGGAAAAATTGAATGGAAGCTGTGGCACAAATTGAACAAAAACAACCCTCTGTAAAAATCATCCCAACACCCGAACTAGAACCGTCGCAACCCAGCCCCGAGCGAATTCGGCAGGCGTTCGAAAGCGGCAAATACCCCTATGCCCGCAAGATGGCGCGCCGCAAGTACGAGGCGCAGAAGGCGCAATTGCAGGCCGAATTGCTCAAGGTGCAGCTTTGGGCACAAGAGACCGGGCAGCGCTTTGTTCTGCTGTTTGAAGGACGCGATGCTGCGGGCAAGGGCGGTACGATCAAGCGGTTCATGGAGCACCTGAATCCTCGTCAAGCACGGGTTGTGGCACTGAATAAACCGACCTGGGAAGAGAAGGGGCAGTGGTACTTTCAGCGCTATGTTCAGGAGTTGCCAACGGTTGGGGAAATGGTGTTCTACGACCGCTCGAGGTACAACCGTGCGGGTGTTGAGCGGGTGATGGGGTTCTGTTCCCCAAACGAATACCTCGAATTCATGCGACAGACGCCCGAGTTGGAGCGGATGCTCGTGCGCTCGGGTATCCAGCTATACAAATACTGGTTCTCGGTCACGCAGCCAGAACAGCAGCGCCGGTTCAAGAGCCGGGAAACGGATCCGTTGAAACAGTGGAAACTGTCGCCTATCGACAAGGCCAGCCTTGATAAGTGGGATGATTATACCGAGGCCAAAGAGGCGATGTTCTTCTACACGGACACCGCCGATGCGCCTTGGACCATCGTCAAATCGAACGACAAGAAGCGTGCCCGCCTGAACACCATGCGCCACTTCCTGTCGACGCTGGATTATCCGGACAAGGACCATGATATCGTGGGGCAGCCTGATCCCCTGATCGTTGGGCAAGCGCATCACGTGATCCACCGGTCCGAGCATATCCTGGGCGATTCTCTGCACCCGGACGCGCGGTAACAGCGTGCGTCATCTCGCCGAGTAATTGGTCTCATCTTGAAATTTCATTGATCGCCTCTTGTCCCGGCCTTTGGCCGGGCATAAGGCTGATGAAATGAACAAGGTAATGACATATCGTGCCCACTTCCGGGCGATCGCAGTGTTGGGCCTGCCGCTGGTCGGTGGGCATCTGGCGCAGTTTGCCATCGGTTTGACCGATACGATCATGCTGGGCTGGTACGGGGTGCAGGCGCTGGCGGCCGTGACGCTGGCCAGTAGCTTTTATTTCGTGCTGTTTCTGTTTGGCGGCGGTTTCGGGCTGGCGGTGATGCCCATGGTGGCGACTGCGGCCGCCGAAGAGGATGAGACCAGTATTCGCCGCTCGACCCGCATGGGGTTGTGGCTTTCCTTGCTGTATGCGGTGCTGGTTATGCCCTTGCTGTGGTGGTCTCATCCGATTTTGATTGCCGCAGGACAAGATCCGCAAGTGGCTGAAACCGCGTCGCAATATCTGCGTGTCGCGGGGTGGGGGCTGTTCCCGGCGCTTGTGGTCATGGTGTTGAAATCTTATCTGGCCGCGTTGGAGCGCACGCAGATCGTTTTGTGGATCACCGTGACGGCCGCGATCGTAAACGCGCTGACCAACTACGCGCTGATCTTCGGCAACTGGGGCGCACCTGAACTGGGGGTGATGGGGGCGGCGATTGCCTCGGTAGTGACGCAGATGGTTTCACTGATTGCCGTGGTGGTCTACGCCGTGCGCGTTTTGCCCGAACACAACCTGTTCCAGCGGTTCTGGCGTCCGGATTGGGAGATGTTGTTCAGTGTACTGCGACTGGGTATTCCCATTGGATTTACCTTGCTTGCCGAAGTTTCGCTGTTTGCCATGTCAGCCTTCATGATGGGGTGGATTGGGCCGGTGCCGCTGGCGGCGCACGGAATTGCGCTGAACCTGGCTTCGGCAACGTTCATGGTACATCTGGGCCTGTCCAATGCGGCCACGATCCGAGCCGGGAACGCCTTGGGTCGCAAGGATCGGCCGCATCTGGAAAAAGGTGCGAAAGCGGTGACCGTGATGTCTCTGCTGGTGTCTGTTCTGACGATCGCCCTGTTCTTGACCTGCGCCGAACCGCTAATTTCCATATTTGTGGAACCCGACGATCCGCAACGTCCTCAGATTCTGGCCATCGGCACCGGGCTGCTGGCCATGGCCGCCTTGTTCCAACTGGTCGACGGGGCGCAGGTGATTGCGCTGGGTCTGCTGCGCGGTTTGCAGGACGCCAAGGTACCTATGGTGATGGCCGGGCTCAGCTATTGGGTGGTCGGGATCCCGGCGTCCTATTACTTTGGCTTTGTGCAGGGGTTGAACGGGATCGGCATTTGGCTGGGCCTTCTTCTGGGTCTGGCCTGCGCGGCTATTCTGTTGATGGCACGGTTCTGGACTCGCTCAGTCCAAACCGTTGTGGCGCCTGCGGAATAGCCGCAACTATCTATTCTTCAGACGGTCCGCCTTTTTGCGCACCAGAACGGTGCGCAAATCGTGCATAGCCAGCAATAACCGGTCAGTGATGTCCTCAAGCTGGTCTTCCGTCGCCTTGGATTGCGCCCATTGTGTCGTCAGATTCATGTAATCGACTGCGCGGTGGATGTCGTCGATATCGCGCTGAGCCAGCAGGGCTTTGCGCTCTTCCATCCAACGCGCGATTTCGGCTTGGTCGGCCTCGGACAGGGTGCGCTGCCCTTGCGGCTTCACTTCACCATTGCGGATGTTGATGACCGCTATCTGATCCATTTCGATCCGCCGCTGGCGGTTTTCGGTGTCGATCCGAAATACCGCGGCGCCATTCTCGCGGACGCGGAAGTAGTATTCGGGCAGTTCTGCGGCCATCTTTACCTCCGGGTCAGGTCAGGGATGCGCAAAAGCGCTGGATGCGGGTGCAGGCCTCGGTCAGCGCCTCATCCGAAGTTGCGTAACTGACCCGGAAATTTGGGGACAGACCAAAGGCCGCGCCAAAGACCACTGCCACGTCTGCTTCTTCTAGCAAGGCGGTGGCAAATGCTTCGTCCGAGTCGATCTTGGTGCCAGCAGGGGTGGTTTTGCCAATTAGCCCGGCAATCGAAGGATAGACATAGAATGCGCCTTCGGGCGTGGGGCAAGTGATACCTTCGATCTCGCTCAGCATTCGAACCACTAAGTCGCGGCGGCGTTTGAATGTCACGTTGTTTGGGGTCAGAAAAGATTGCGTTCCATTCAGGGCTTCGACAGCCGCCCATTGGCTGACCGAACATGGGTTCGAGGTCGACTGTGACTGGACTTTGCGCATTGCGGCAATGATCTCGACCGGGCCAGCGGCATAGCCAATCCGCCAGCCGGTCATGGCATAGGCTTTGGATACCCCATTGCAGGTCAGTGTCCGGTCATAAAGCCCCGGCTCAACCTCGGGTGGGGTGCAGAATTCGAAACCGTCATATGCCAGGTGCTCGTACATGTCGTCGGACATGATCCAAACATGGGGGTGACGCATCAGCACATCTGTCAAAGCCTTCAACTCGGCGCGGCTATAGCCCGCCCCAGTGGGGTTCGATGGCGAATTGAAGATGAACCACTTGGTCTTGGGCGTTATCGCAGCCTCGAGTTGCCCAGCCGTCAGTTTGAAATTGTTTTCAATAGTTGTCTCAACAACGACCGGCGTGCCGCCAGCCAACAGAACCATATCCGGATAGCTGACCCAATAGGGCGCGGGGATGATGACCTCATCGCCGTCGTTCAACGTCGCCATTAGCGCGTTGTATAGCGTCTGCTTGCCTCCGGTGCCGACCGAGATCTGTGCGGGCGTATACTCCAGCCCGTGGTCGCGTTTCATTTTGGCGCAGACGGCCTGCTTCAATTCGGGAATGCCGTCGGGGGCTGTGTATTTGGTTTTGCCAGCGGCAATTGCGGCAACGGCGGCATCCTTGATATTCTGCGGTGTGTCAAAGTCAGGTTCACCTGCGCTCAGGCCGATCACGTCACGACCGGCGGCTTTCAGGTCGGCCGCTTTGGCCGTCATCGCGATCGTAGGGGATGGTTTTACGCGTGACAGTGTCGCAGACAGGAAAGTCATGGGGGCCTCGGTTTGTATGTTCAACCTGTCTGTCATAGGGTGCGCCCGAATGACGATCAAGCTGTATGAGAGATTGAATTGGAGACCCCGATGAGCGACGAAAACGACTGGTTTGGGCCAGAAGCAGCGACATTCGGGGACCGGCTGGCAGGCGCGCGCGAGGCGGCGGGTATGACGCAGTCTCAATTGGCGCGGCGGCTTGGGGTCAAAAAGGCGACGATTGCGGCGTGGGAGAATGACCTGTCGGAACCGCGCGCCAACCGATTGTCGATGATGGCGGGAATGATCAACGTTTCGATCAAGTGGCTGCTGACCGGCGAGGGTGAAGGTATGGATGCCCCGGTCGAAGAGGGTGAAGCCAATCTGGAGCTGGCTGATGCAGTGGCCGAACTGCGCGCGATCCGCGGCGAGATGCGGGCGAGCGCGGAACGGGCCGCAAGACTTGAGAAAAAACTGCGCTTGATGTTGGAGCAGGGACAGTGACCGAAACACGGGAAGTCAGAATTAAGCGCATGCAGATGCGCTCGATGCGCCGCGGGATCAAAGAAATGGATTTGATCCTGTCCGCCTATGCCGAACGCAATCTTGCTGCGATGGATGCAGCCGGTCTGGATCTGTATGACGCTATGCTGCACGAAAACGATCAGGACCTGTATCAATGGGTCACCGGGCAGGTGCAACCGCCTGAAGGTTTCGCCGACCTCATCGCTGACATTGCGCAGACCTTTCAAAAATAAAGAAAATCCAGCTTAACCGATTCTTCGGGATTTCGATTCATGCTGCCTGAAACAGCGCGACTGAATCGGAGGGTCGGATGAGTATGGAAATGCAGGTCTCCGCGCCGGAAACCAAGGGGTTTATGACCAGCTACCTTGAGGCGCTTGCCTTGGTTGAGCGGCTGCACCGTCTTTTGCTGGACGTGATCAAGGATGAGTTTGAACGGGTTGGCGTGCTGGAAATCAACGCCGTTCAGGCCTTGTTGCTGTTCAATATCGGCGATCACGAAGTTACGGCGGGTGAGCTGAAAAGCCGGGGTTACTATCAGGGCAGCAATGTCAGCTACAACCTCAAGAAGTTGGTTGAAATGGGGTATATGCACCATCAGAGGTGCGAGATTGACCGCCGCTCAGTTCGGGTGCGGCTAACGCCACGCGGGCGTGAAATTAGGGATACGGTTGCTGAACTGTTTTCCCGCCATGCCAAAGGGCTTCAGACTCGCGGCGTACTGGGGCTCGAAGGGATTGACGATATCACAACCTCTTTACGCCGGGTCGAACGCTATTGGACGGATCAAATTCGGTATATCTATTGATCACTGGATGGCCTGGGACAGGTTCAACCCCTGCAGTTCCCGTATCAGTTTTCGGGTCATTGCGTCTTCGTAAGCTTCAAAGCCCAAGGCGACCTCGACAAAAGCATCCGGGCCTAGAATAACCCAAGCATTGTAGTAAGCGGAAAGCTCTCCGGCCTGAACGTATCGTTTTTCACTATGGCTGGGATCATCCGCGCCGATGACAAGCCCATTAATAGTGATCCCCAAAGATCGAAGTGCGGATTTAACTTCTCGCGGGTGGGCGCCCAGATTGTGTTTACCGTCCCCCGACAGATCCAAAGTGCGTTTCCAGCAATTTGTTTGCCGAGACAGCAACTTGGCCCCGAACAGCATGGCAGGCCCCACGGCAGTTCCTTGAGGTGCCGCGCTGCGTTTAGTGCTGTTCAACAGGGATGCAATTTGCTCAATGTCGCTGGCCGAGCGTACAGAAATCCAGTTCAGCAACAGACGTTGATGGCCGGGCTCGCTCCATTCAAAAATCGCCAACCGCACCGGGTTAGAGGTGTCGGACAGGATCAGCTGAACCACTTCGGGTCTTTGCAATGCCGCTGCCAAACCATCCAATTGTAGACGATATTCGCTGCTGTCCACTGATCCCGAGACATCCAGCCCAAGTGCCAGAGCTTGGCGGCACTCTGCCGTGACCGACCCGGCAACTATGGATAGGATGGTTGCCAGAAGCCGCATCATCACTGGTCCGGCTCCTGAAGCGCGCCGATTTGCAACCCCGTCAACTCGCGCTCCAATTTGCGTCGCATTGCGCGCTCGAAGTCCTGAAACCCCTGAGCGACTTCAAGAAAAGCGCCGGGGCCACGTAGAACATTGTTCTCGAAAAAAGGAATTAAATATAGTTCGCCTTCGAAGTCGGCTGCATTGATGACCAACCCGTTGACAACGGTGTTTTCGAACGGAAAGTGCCGGTAAGCCGAAGCGGGACCGTAACCGTCATTGTTCGAGCCATCTCCAGACAGGTCTATGGTTTGAAACAAACAAAGTGGCGCTTGCTGCATCAATGTCGCGCCAAAGGCCAAAGCGTGCCCCATGGCCGTAGCCGAACCACTGTCGGACCGCACAGATTGCTGCACGGTCGAGGCCGCTGCCAGCAGATCAGCCTGAGTGTGAATCATGGTCCAGCTCACAATGACACGTTGGGTGTTGCGACCGCTCCATTCATACACCGCAAGGGCAACGGGCATGGGAGAGGAGAAGAAAGCCTCGACCACTTCGGGCGCGACCAATGCTGCGGCCAGACCCTGCCGCTGTAATGTGTCTTCAGTTGCGTCCACCGAGGTCGAGATATCCATAGCCAAAGCAAGGGCCAGGCGGCAGGCTTCGGCCCGAAGCGGGCTGGCCAGTGAAGCCAACCCAAGTGCTGTCAGCCAACGGATCACCAGTGGCCGGTGCTTTCCATACTGGCCCAGGGCTCGGCTGGTTCCAGCGCCTCGCCATTCTGCAGCAGTTCGACCGAGATATTGTCAGGGGACCGCACAAAGGCCATACGCCCATCGCGTGGAGGGCGGCTTATCAACACCCCATTATCTTGAAGGTGCTGGCAGGTCTCATAAATGTTGTCGACGCCATAGGCGAGATGCCCGAAATGACGGCTGTCGCTGGGCAACGCGTCGTCGCCGTCCCAGTTATAGGTCAGCTCAATCGGCCGATCCTCTTGCCCCGGAGGCGCCATGAAGATTAGCGAAAAGCGCCCTTGGTCACTGTCATAGCGGCGGGTTTCCTTCAGGCCCAGCAGCTCATAAAACGCCATCGACTTCTCCAGATCCTTCACGCGGACCATGGTGTGAAGATATCTCAGCCCCATTGTGGCTTCCTTTCTATTCAGGTGATGCGCAGCAGCTTAGCGCGCGGAAAAAGCGTGTCGAGGGGGCAGAAGGGACACAATTTCGAAAATGCGAAAATGAGCGCATATATGGCAGTTCCGGTCAGAGAATTGCCGATATATAGTGGTGGGCGACTCATTTCAGGAAAGGAACTTTCATGCCGCTGTCCTCTGACCAACTGGCCGAGATCGAAGCGCAACGGGCGCAATCGCATCCAACACGCCGCGTTGTGGCCGCGGGTATGGAAGAGCATCTTTATACCGCCCATCAGGTGTTGGATCACGGCTTTGTGCGCGTGATCGACTATATGGGCGACGATGCAGCGATCTGTCAGGCGGCGCGGGTGTCTTACGGTAAGGGTACCAAATCGGTTCAGAATGACGAAGGCCTGATCCGGTATCTGATGCGCCATTGGCATTCGACCCCGTTCGAGATGTGCGAGATCAAGCTGCATGTCAAACTTCCTGTCTTCGTGGCTCGTCAATGGATTCGCCACCGTACGGCGAACGTGAACGAGTATTCGGCGCGCTATTCGATTCTGGATCGCGAGTTCTACATCCCTGCGCCCGACCACGTCGCTGCCCAGTCCGAGGTGAACAACCAGGGCCGGGGCGATGCCCTGCAGGGTGAAGAAGCCGCGCGGGTTCTGGATATTCTCAAAGCGGACAGCGCCCGCTGCTATGACAATTATGAAGCGATGATCAGCCAGGATGGCCAGCAGGGTCTGGCGCGCGAGCTGGCTCGTATGAACCTGCCTGCAAATGTCTACACTCAGTGGTACTGGAAGGTGGATTTGCACAACCTGTTCCATTTCCTGCGTCTGCGCGCTGATCCGCACGCTCAGTATGAAATCCGCGTCTATGCAGATACCATGTGCAAGATCGTGGCTGACTGGGTGCCATTTGCCTACAAAGCGTTCGAGGATTACCGTCTGGGCGCGGTGAATCTATCGGCGCAAATGGTCGACAGCCTGCGCAGAATGTTGGCGGGTGAGACGGTCACGCAAGAAAACTCGGGTATGACCGCGCGGGAATGGCGCGAGTTTGAGGCCGTCATTCGCAAAGGCTGATGGCGAACACTGTGCGTCATTGTGAAAGAAAAAAACTAAAACGCTCGCGCTAGAATTGATCCGGCGCGAGGTTAAGGTTTCTAACCTTTGAAAATTGGTCAACGGCCGGAAATTGGCCGCTGACCTGTTTTGATAACCCGCAGCACGCGGGATTGTTTTACAGTGGCTTCAAATCAGATGCCATTTGGCGGCCGTCACGTCCGTCTTCCAACTCATACGAGACTTTCTGATTGTCAGCGAGCCCGGTCAGACCGGACCGTTCAACGGCCGAGATATGAACAAATACGTCCTTGCCGCCTTCATCGGGGGCAATAAACCCGTAGCCTTTCGTGGTATTAAACCATTTCACGGTGCCAGTTGGCATTTCCCGTGTCTCCTTCTACTTACACGTTGTCCCACATAATTAGTGGGGGCAGTGGTTGACGCCGCCGCAAAACATCACCGTATCGTCCACACGATACAGCCCGATTTGCGTGTTTCGTCTTTTTCAACATTGCACGGTGAAGTAAAAAATCAAGAATTACCGAAACGAGCAGGCAAATTTGCCAAAATTTTGAACTTAAAACCGGAGCCAGCCAAAATGCGCCTCTATGGCTTGAAGAACTGTGATACTTGCCGCAAAGCCCTGAAATCGCTTCCAGATGCAGAATTTTTCGACGTTCGGGCCGACGGTGTGCCAAGTGATGTTCTGGCGCAGGCGCTGGACCTTTTCGGCAAGGCTTTGCTCAATACCCGCTCAACAACCTGGCGGGGATTGGATGAGGCAGATCGCATGCGCCCTCCGCTGGAACTGCTTGCGGAGCACCCGACCCTGATGAAGCGACCTCTGATCGAACAAGACGGAACGCTGTATCTGGGCTGGGCCGCGGAAACAAAGTCAGGACTTGGCGTTGCATAAGCGGGTGCTTATGTGAATGAACGCAGTTTTAGAGGGTTTTGAATGCGCAACGCAGCTATGATTCTGGGCGTGATCGCCGGTTTGATCGGAATGATCGTGGGATTTTTCGGCTACGGCTATGTCGAACTGATTGACCGGTTCGGCGAAATCGAAGGGGTGGCGGAACAGGTCGATAATGCGCAGCTTATCCAAGCGGCGTCGATTATCGCGCCGTTGTTGGCCATTGCTGGTGGCGCGATGGCCCATGCGCGTGCGTTGTTAGGTGGGGCGCTGTTACTGCTTTCAGCAGCCGGGATGTATTATGCCTTTGGTTTCAACGTATTTACCATGTTCCCGGTGGCATTTGCGGCCGTGGCGGGCCTCCTTGGGCTGGCCGCGGGAAAACCGGACGAGCCCAAGGCGCATTTCTAAATCATTTTACGCGCAGGATACGGTCGACTGACAGCGGGCCTGCGCCATTGATCACGATCATCAACAGCAGGAATGTCCACAGTGTCCGCTGGTCCAGAACGTTGGGGGCGGCGGTGAACCAATTGCCCAATGCAGTGCCGTGACCAGTGACGTCAACGATGGTCTGGACCCAGACGAAGGCAATCATGCCCAGTGCCGAGAACCGTGTCAGAAGGCCAATCACGATCAGCGCAGGCAGAAGAAACTCGGCCCAGGTGCCCGCAACTGCGACTGCCCAGTGGAATACGCTCAGTTGCGAGCTGTCATAGCTGACGGCTTCCATCGCTTTGGGGAAAATCTGCACATAGGCACCGTCCGACGGGGACAGGAATCCGAAGAACCCACTTCCCACTTTGGTCTTGGCCGAGTTCCAATAATACACCAGCAAGGTTGCCGCAAAAACCAGCCGAGCCAGGGTAGGTACCAGCCAGCCTGAGGTTACCTCAAGCCTTCCCAAGGTGTTGTTGTGAAATGAGATCAGGGCAGTCATGTTGCCAGCCTTTCGATAGTCACAGAGGTTATTGCGCCGCCCTGCAAAAGCAGCGCCAGAGTGGCCCCAAGGTCGAATTCGGGGATTTGGGCGGCGGTTTCTTCAAACGCGCCGCCTATGGTTCGCCCGGCCTGCAGGCCCGAGATCCACTCAGCGCCGCCCGGCGGCAGCAGATGCGGAGCCGGGTCATAATCCGGTCGGGTGATCAGAATGTCTTCGGCGACGGCTGCGGGTTTTGGCGCGCCGTCTTCGGTGTTAAAGCGCCAGATAGAGAATATGGGCCAATCCGAATGCACAACCTGCATCGAAGGTGCAAAGCCCAGCCGCGCACGCATGATGTCCTCGGGCGGAATGGCAAGCGCATCGGTCGGCGCGGCCTCGCTATCGGCCGCGTGGTAGGACTGGCGCAGGGCTAATTCCAATCGCGCGACGTCGGACAGGTAGCCCAGATGCGAGAGCTGTTCCATGCCGGCAAGAAAGTCAGGGAACTCTTCGCCATAGAACATCATCAGAGGTAACGATGGCGGGTGATTGCGTAGGAAAATCCCAGCTAACCCGTCCATATTCTGCGCACCCAGCAGTTTGGTGATAACCGGAAACGCCTGATGCATTGCTTCGGTCAAGGACACCGCGACGTTGTTGCGGTACACGCTGAACCGGCGTCCGGCGGGTTGTGCCGTAGCGTCCAGCAGCCCCTCGGGGATCGCGGCTGCAGGATCCAGCAGCGCGGCGTGGAAGGTGGTTTGTGAGACGCTCATGCCGGAACCCGATCAAGGGCCGCTTGAGCGCGGTCTGCCTCGGCCCGCAGTATGGGCCAATCAGGCACATCTGTATCCCATTCAATCAGAACGGGTTTCGGGCCGGAACGGTCCAGAACGTAGTCCAGAAGCGCCCAGACCGGATCGACCACTTCGCGTCCATGGCTGTCGATCAGCAGGGGATGGCCGTGGTCGTCTTCATCCTCATCATGACCGCCAAGATGAATCTCGCCCACTTTTTCCAGAGGATAAGCGTCAATATAGCCCTTTGGCGAGTAATCCAGATTGGTGGCCGATACAAAAACGTTGTTCACATCCAGCAGCAGGCCACAGCCCGTCCGGCGCGCGATCTCGCGCAGAAAATCCGGTTCGGACCATGTGCTTTCTTCAAACGCCAGATAGCTGGATGGATTCTCTAACAGCATTTGCCGGCCGACGGTGTCCTGCACCAGATCAATATGCTCACAAATTCGGGTCAGTGTGGCGTCGGTGTATGGCAGAGGTAACAGGTCGTTCAGGAAATGGCTGTCATGGGTCGACCAGGCCAGATGTTCGGAAAAGCTGGCGGGGTTCAGCCAGCCGATCAAATGTTTCAGTCTTGCCAAGTGTTCCGGATCCAGTGGGCCTTCACCGCCGATGGATAGGCCGACACCGTGGACGGAGATCGGAAATTGTTCAGAGAGATGACGCAGTTGGGCCAGTGGACGGCCACCATCGCCCATGTAGTTTTCGGCATGAATTTCAAGCCACGAGACGGGGTGCGCATTGTCCAGTATCTGCTCAAAGTGCTGAGGCTTATAGCCGACGCCCGGCGCGGCTGGCAGATTGTTCGATCTGGTCGTGTTATCCAACATTTGTGTGCTCCCCAATCACGACGAAGAGGCGGGCGATATGGCCCGCCCCTTCGGTTTTTGAAAGCTCAGGCTTATGCGGGCAGGTCGCGGTCCAGCGGTTCCAACGAGCCTTTGCGGCTGTCCGGCAGTTCGATGTCGGCACAGGTGCCGGCGTCTACCAGAGTCCAGGCGTTGCCCTGATAATCTACGGTCGAGGTACCGGCGCAGGTTGTGCCGGGGCCAGCGGCGCAGTCGTTCTGACCGGCCAGAGACACGCCATAGCACTTCTCTTTGGCTTGGGCGGTGGCAGTGGTTGCTGCACCCGAAACGGCGGCTGCGACTGCGCTTGCGATGACCAGTGTTTTTGCGGTGTTCGACATCTCGGTAATCCCTTTTGATGACTGCGTATGTCTTCTTGTGACAATGACAAAGGTAGTGCTTGTGGGGCTGCAGTTGAATTCACGAGCACGTGTCTCACAACCCCGTCAGGACATGATATGCCCTCTTGCAGGTTAATAAACTGTTTTTGAAAAGAAAAATGGTAATTGTTTCAATCCGACCCCCAAAATGGGGTCGGATTACCAGCAATTTGCTGCCGAATGTTACAACAGGTCGGGCGGAGTTGCGGCCTTGGATAGCTCAATTGTTACAGCTTCAAGCGATTGAACCTGTGTTTGTTTTTCACCCAAGCGACGGACGCTCACAGTACGCTCTTCGACTTCACGGTGACCGACGGCCAGAATGACCGGTACTTTGCCAACCGAATGCTCGCGGACCTTGTAGTTGATCTTTTCGTTGCGAATGTCGGCTTCGGCCCGCACGCCTGCGGCCTTCAGCGTCTCAACGACCTCGTTCACGTAATCATCCGCCTCAGACGTGATCGAGGCGACAACAACCTGACGCGGAGCCAGCCAGAAGGGCAGCTTGCCCGCGTGCTCTTCGATCAGAATGCCGATGAAGCGTTCGAATGAGCCCAACGTCGCCCGGTGCAACATGAACGGACGGTGTTTCGCACCGTCGGCCCCGATAAAGCTGGCGTCCAGACGCTCGGGCAGGTTGGGGTCTACCTGAAGGGTTCCGCATTGCCAGGTTCGGCCGATTGCGTCGGTCAGAGTGAACTCCAGCTTAGGCCCGTAAAACGCGCCTTCACCTTCGAGAAGTTCATAGTCATACCCGGCAGCCTTACAGGCATCGCCCAGCGCCTTTTCGACCAAATCCCAGCTTTCATCCGAGCCGATCCGTTTTTCCGGGCGGGTGGACAGTTTGATGGTCCAATCGTGGAAGCCCAGATCGGCATAGACCTTGGACAGGAAGGCGATGAACTTGGCGGTCTCGGATTCGATCTGACCCTCGGCACAGAAGATATGGCCATCGTCCTGCGTGAACCCGCGCACACGCATGATCCCGTGCAACGCGCCCGAAGGTTCGTACCGCGCGCAGGACCCGAACTCGGCCATGCGCAAGGGCAGGTCGCGATAGGATTTCAGGCCCTGATTGAACACCTGCACGTGGCAGGGGCAGTTCATCGGCTTCAGCGCGTTGATCGCCTTTTCGCGGGCATGGTCCTCGTCCACTTCGACGATGAACATGTTTTCCTGGTATTTGTCCCAGTGGCCCGAGGCCTCCCACAATTTGCGGTCAACGACCTGCGGGGTGTTCACCTCGACATAGCCGTCACGTTCTTGCATCCGGCGCATATAGTCCTGCAGGGTGGTGTAGATCTTCCAGCCGTTCGGATGCCAGAAGATCTGGCCCGGCGCCTCTTCCTGCATATGGAAAAGGTTCATCTCGCGGCCCAGCTTGCGGTGGTCGCGCTTGGCGGCCTCTTCCAGCATATGCAGGTGGGCTTTCAGCTTTTCCTTGCCGGTGAAGGCCACGCCGTAGATACGCTGCAGCATCGCGCGGTCGCTGTCGCCGCGCCAATAGGCGCCCGCGATGGACATCAGCTTGAACGCGTCGCCCGGCAGTTGGCCGGTATGATGCAGGTGCGGGCCGCGGCACAAATCCTGCCAATGTCCGTGCCAGTACATGCGCAACGGCTCGTCGCCGGGAATGGCTTCGATCAGTTCAACTTTGTAAGGCTCGTTGTTGGCCTTGTAGAATTCGATCGCGCGGTCGCGGTCCCAGACCTCGGTGGTGACGGGATCACGTTTGTTGATGATCTCTTTCATCTTTTTTTCGATGAGGCCGAGATCTTCGGGCGTGAACGGCTCTTCTCGATCAAAGTCGTAGTACCAGCCGTTTTCGATGACGGGGCCGATTGTGACCTTGGTCGCGGGCCAGATTTCCTGCACCGCGCGCGCCATGACATGGGCCAGATCGTGGCGGATCAACTCATTGGCCTGTTCCTCATCCTTCATGGTGTGGATGGCGATGTCGGAATCGGATTCGATGGGCCACTGCAGGTCCCAATGCTGGCCGTTTACCGTGGCCGAGATGGCCTTTTTCGCCAGTGAGGTCGAGATATCGGCAGCCACCTGCGCGGGCGTAACGCCTGCTTCGTAAGAACGTGCATTGCCATCGGGAAAGGTGAGTGAGACGGATTTTGCATCCAGGGCCATATCGGCTCTCCTCGTCGGTTTGGCGCCCACTGAACGCCCGGTTGCGGGTTATGGTGTTCCGGCTCATTTGGCAGGGGTTCGCGGTTGTGTCAAGGGTCGGAGCGAGGGGCCGGCCCCTCGCGCTCCCCGGAGTATTTAGGAAAAGATGAAGTGGGCGAATTGCACTTGGGGGTGGGGCGTGCATGATGCGGAAAAGGAAAGAGGGTTTCATGGCAACAACGGATTTTCTGGATACCGCTCAGGGACGGCGGTTGGCGTATCACAAGAGCGAAGGTGCGGCGCCGACCATCGTTTTTCTGGGTGGGCTGAAGTCGGATATGGAAGGCACCAAGGCGGTGCATCTTGAAGCCTGGGCGCAGGCGCGGGGGCAGGCGTTTTTGCGGTTTGACTATTCCGGGCATGGCGAGAGTTCTGAGACGTTTACCGATGGTTGTATCGGAGATTGGCACGAGGACACGGTTGCGGCCGTGACGGCTTTGACCGAGGGGCGGCTGATCGTTGTTGGGTCGTCCATGGGGGGGTGGCAGGCGTTGCTGCTGGCCAAGGTCATGCCAGAACGGATTGCCGGTATGGTTGGTATTGCCGCCGCGCCGGACTTTACCGAAGATGGGTATTGGGCCTCGTTCAGTGACGATCAGAAGGCTGCGCTGGACAGTGTTGGGCATGTGGAACTGCCCTCGGATTACATGGAACCCTATATCATCACCAAGCGGATGATCGAGGACGGGCGGCAGCGTCTGGTACTGCGTGACGCACTAAGTTTGCCGTTCCCGGTGCGGTTCCTGCAAGGCACTGCGGATACTGCGGTTTCCACCGAAATGGCCACACGATTGCTGGAACATGCCACCGGACCGGATATGCGCCTGTTGTTGGTCAAGGACGCTGATCATCGCTTTTCGGACGGTCCCTGTTTGGGTTTGATCGAAAACGCGGTTCTTGAGGTGATGGAGGCCGGCTGATGCGGCTGTTTGGGTGGGTTCTTGGACGCCTGCTGCTTGCGCTGATTGTTATCGGTGGGCTGATCTGTTGGTTTGGGCCGCGAGAAGAGATTAATCTGCACCCGCGATTTGATCCGCGCAAGTTCGGTGAAGGGGTTCAGGTTTATTTCGAAACTACTGAATCTGCCTATGACGACATCGTGCCTGGGGTCGAAAAACGCGTGATCTGGCAGGATGGGTTCAAGGAACAGCGCACCCCGGTCTCGGTTCTTTATGTCCACGGCTTCTCGGCCTCGTCCGAGGAAATCCGCCCGGTGCCTGACATGGTGGCTGACGCGTTGGGGGCCAATCTGGTTTATACGCGACTACAGGGCCATGGTCGGGATGGCAACGCGATGGCCGAAGGGACGGCTTCGGGCTGGATGTATGACATGGCCGAAGGGCTGGCAGCGGCACGGGCTGTAGGCGACAAGGTTGTCGTCATTTCGACCTCGACCGGTGGAACGCTGGCTGCGGCCGCCGCGCTGGACGATGAGTTGAGCCGGAACGTAGCCGGGATGGTCTTTGTCTCACCGAATTTTGGCGTGAATACGCCGGGCGCGCGGATGCCCAGCCTGCCGTGGGCGCGCAGTTGGCTGCCTCTGGTGATGGGAGAAGAGCGTGACGTTTCCGGCCCGGACCCAGAGCTGAATAAATACTGGTCGGCGGTCTATCCTTGGGAGGCTGTCGTGCCGATGACCGTGTTGGTCGAAACCGTTTATGATTTGGACTTCTCGGACGCGCAGGTGCCCGCGCTATTCTGGTTTTCGGATGACGATCAGGTGGTACGGCCTGATCTGACGCACAAAGTGGCTGAGGCCTGGGGTGGTCCCGCAACGGTGCAACTGGCGACGATGGGGCCGGGGGATGATCCCATGTCGCATGTGATCGCGGGGCGTCTGATGTCACCGGGCCAAACTGACGCGACTGTATCGGGCATTTTAAGTTGGCTCAAAGGGATTGGAGTGGAGTAGCGATGCGCAAGCCGGGCAGTATGTGGAGCCTTGAAACACTGGGTCGCGTGCGCTTGTCCCGCCATTTCTTCATGCGGGATTTCCTGTATTCCGAAATCGGAAATTTCCATGAAAAACAGAACCTTCCGGACAACCCTGATCTTGCCATCGAAACCGGGCGCGCGTTTTGTCAGACCCTGTTGGACCCGCTTGAAGAGACATTTGGGCGTATCGCGGTTCGGTCCGGGTACCGATCTCCCTCACTGAATCAGTTTGGCAATGAAAACCGTCTGAATTGCGCCCGCAACGACAACCCGTTGGAGTGTCATATCTGGGACAGGGGTGAGGGGGATGCGCGAATTGCCGGGGCGTCGATCGTTATTCCGTGGTTTGCTGATCAGTACGAAACCGGGCGCGATTGGCGCGATTTGGCATGGTGGATTCACGATCATCTGGACTATTCCGAGATCTGGTTTTTTCCCAAACTGTGCGCATTCAATCTGGTCTGGCGGCCCAAGCCTCATCGACGAATCGACAGCTATATTGCACCGCGAGGCTGCTTGTTACGGCCCGGGGACGAGCCAGCCGAAAGCTTGGAGGCGCGCCGCGAAAGGTATGCCGATTTTCCGGGTTTTCGGGGCATCATCTATCCTTGAAACACCTGAGCGTAAGAGTAGGGTGTTGACTAGAAGGGTGAGCAGACCTGCGCGATTGGATCACGTATATAGCTGAGCGCGCTCAGCCTTGCTGAGTATCTTAGGTGTCGCCACGGGTGCACCGCTGTTTGCATCGAAGAAGGGCGTTTTTTTCCAGCTACCGGACAACCAGGATTTGGTGAGGCGTTTCAGCATCCCAATAGCCGCATAGCGCAGTTTTTCATGGGACTGTTTGCCTCCGGTTCGCGGAACAAAGCCGAGGGTCGTGATGGGGCCTAGCCCACTGGGATCAGCGATGCGCTTAACGATGAACCCGGCGAACGGAACCTTCGCGGTACGCGCCGTCGTCGCCAACGGCGCATTGCAGCAACCGGCATACCAGCGAAGCATCCCCTTGGGGCTGAGCTGCATCAACGCGAGATGTTCGGCACCGCCTTCAATGCGGATTTCTTCGGGGCTCATCTGTAGAATGTCGACCGGACCGGGGGCCGGGTCGGGTTGCTCGAAATACAGCTGCGCCGCACGACAATCATGGCAAAAACAACCAACATGCGTGCCCGAGTGAACCCCGGCAGCAGTAATGTGCCCGTGCAATGAACCGCAATTGCAGGAGAAAGGCGTTTCCTTGGTCGCCCTCCTGCTCATTTTATCAGGCGACTTTGTTGCTGTTGGCAGCACGCTGACGCGATTTGCGCGTGTTTGCGTTCATAAAGTCGATCACCAGCGGCCGGATGTTATAGCGCCAGCTGCGTCCGGCAAAGATACCGTAGTGACCGGCATCGGGCTCAACATGGCTGGCTTTTTTCTCATCAGGCAATCCGGTGCACAGGTCCAGCGCGGCGATACATTGGCCGGGGGCCGAAATGTCGTCGTTTGCGCCTTCAACCGTCTTGACCGCAACATCGGTGATCTTGCCGATATCGACTTTGTGGCCAGCGACAACAAATTCGTTTCGGGCGATTTCGCGATTCTTGAACACACGTTCAACCGTTGACAGGTAGAACTCGGCGGTCATGTCCATGACGGCCAGATATTCGTCATAGAAACGGTTATGGGCATCGTGGTCCGAGGCCTCACCCCGCATGACACGCTGAATTTGGTCCGAAAAGGCCTGGGAGTGACGCTCGGCGTTCATCGACATGAACGACGCCAGCTGCAACAGGCCGGGATAAACCATGCGGCCCACACCCTTATATTTGAAACCGACACGCTGGATCATGGTCTCTTCCAACTGCCCCATTGTGACGCGGCGACCGAAATCGGTCACGTCGGTAGGAGTGGCGTCAGGGTCAACAGGACCACCGATCAAGGTCAGGGTGCTGGGCTGAGCCTTGGGCTCGACCTCGGCCAAGTATGCGGTCGCGGCAAGCGTCAGAGGTACGGGTTGGCACACGGCGATAACATGAGTATCGGGGCCAAGCTCTTTCATAAAATCGACAAGATATAGAGTATAGTCCTCTACATCGAATTTGCCTTCGGACACAGGGATGTCGCGCGCATTATGCCAATCGGTGACATAAACTTCGCAATTGACCAGCAGGCTTTTCACGGTCGATCGCAGCAGAGTCGCATAGTGGCCAGACATCGGCGCAACAAGCAAAACCTTGCGGGGTTGTTCTTCGCGGCCGTTAACGCGGAAGTGTACCAGATCACCAAATGGGCGCTCGACAACAGTTGTGACGTCGACCAGATGGTCCTTGCCGTCTTCGCAGGTAAACGTGCGGATACCCCAGTCGGGCTTGACGACCATGCGCTGGAATGTACGCTCAGTCACCTCACCCCATGCGGCCATCATGCTAAAGCCAGGGTTGGGGACCATGGAGAACATTGGATAGGATGCCATGGCACTGGCAGTAGCGCCCATCCATTGGTTGGTATTGCGCAACGTCTCCATCAAGTCGTATGTCATCATATAACGCATGGATAAAGGGGCCTCCCAAATGTCAGCATCTTACTTCGGACCATTCGCCGCTTTGCCCCCCGACACCCACGACGTTATTCTGCACGGCAGCGAGGTTAGGGGGGATTCGGTAAAATGACAACAAGTGAAGATCAAATGCTGGAAGTGACCGACGAACACATTGAACGCCTTAAGGAAAATATGGACAAGGTTGAGGCGCTTTCGAAGCGGTTGATCGAGGTTATGACCGAGAAAAAGTCGCATACCCCCGCCTTGGACGGCCCGAATCAAGAGCTTTTCGCACGGGCAGCAACTGCATATTGGTCCGAAGCGTTGCAGAATCCAGCTAAGTTGCTGGAGCAGCAGATAGAGTATTGGGGAAAGTCGGTTCTGAATTTCGCCGAAGCGCAGAAGGCCATGACTTCCAGCGACGTTGAAGAGACAGACGCCAAGCCTACGGACAAGCGATTCTCTAACCCTCTGTGGGACACGAATCCCTACTTCCGATTGATCCGTCAGCAGTACCAGACCAATTCCGAAGCCATCGCCCAAGCCGTCGCGTCAGTCGAGAACTTGGATGACAAGGACAAACGTCGGCTGAGATACTTCTCGCAGCAGATTGTCGATATGATGGCCCCCACCAATTTCCTGGCAACGAATCCAGATGCGCTGCAAAAGGCGGTTGAGACCGAGGGGCAGTCTCTGATCAAGGGGCTTGAGAACCTTGTTGCGGATCTTGAGGCAAATGACGGCGAACTGGTGGTCAAGCTGGCTGATGAGAGCGCGTTTGAGGTGGGTGGCAATCTGGCAACCACGCCGGGCGATGTGGTCTACCGCAACCGGATGATGGAACTGATTCAGTACAAACCCGCGACTGAGACGGTATATGAAACGCCCATCGTTCTATTCCCCCCTTGGATAAACAAGTTCTACATTCTCGACCTCAAGGCCCAGAACAGTCTCATCAAATGGGTTACTGAGCAGGGATATACCCTTTTTGTCGTCAGCTGGGTCAACCCGGATGAAAGCTATGCCGATTCCGGGATGGAAGATTATATTCAGGATGGTTTCCTGACCGCGATCGAAGAAGCGAAGAAGATTTGCAATGTCAAACAGGTAAACGCGATCGGCTATTGCATTGCGGGCACCACGCTGAGTTTGACACTGTCTTTGCTGAAGCAGCGTGGCGACAAGTCGGTTAAGTCTGCCACCCTGTTCACGGCGCTGACGGATTTCTCCGATCAGGGCGAGTTCACCCCTTTCCTGCAAAACGATTTCATCGATGGTGTCGAGGAAGAGGTGACCAAAGAGGGTATCTTGCGGGCGTGGATCATGGCCCGAACCATGTCATTCCTGCGGTCCCGCGACCTTATCTACGGTCCGGCCATTCGCAGCTATATGATGGGCGAGGTGCCGCCAGCCTTTGATCTGTTATATTGGAACGGTGACGGGACCAACCTTCCGGCCAAAATGGCAGTGCAATATTTGCGCGGTCTCTGCCAGCGCAACGAATTCACAGGCGACGGGTTTGAAATGATGGGGCACAAGCTGCGTGTTAGCGACGTGGATGTGCCGGTGATGGCGATCACTTGCGAGACCGACCACATCGCGGCTTGGAAAGATTGCTATCGCGGTGTGCAGAAGATGGGATCACGGTCTAAGACCTTCGTGGTTTCGGAATCTGGTCATATCGCAGGGATCATCAATCCACCCAGTAGAAAGAAATACGGTCATTATACGAACCCCGACCTGAAGGGGGACGCTGATACCTGGATGAAAGAAGCTGATTTCCACGAAGGGTCCTGGTGGCCCACGTGGGAGGCTTGGCTGAAGAAGCTGTCCGGCAAGCAGGTTCCTGCCCGCGATACCGGCGATTCGGATCATCCTCGGCTGGCATCTGCGCCAGGCACCTATGTCGTGGCCAATCCAAACGGATGATTTTGTTGGTAAATTAAATTTTTTCTGCAGCGCAGCAAAAAAAACTTGCAATGCTGCGCTGCAGAAATCATATTGTCCTCAAGCTGATGAAAGCCGGGGTGGGCCCGGTTCGGCAAAAGGATTAGGACAATGGCAAAGACTCAAGACTTTACCGCGACCCTGAAAGACATGATGGGCGCGTTCCCCGTTGACACCACCGCTCTGGAAGGTGCCTTCAAATCGACTGCAACCCTGAACGAAAAACTGTCGGGTGTTGCTCTGGAAGCAGCTGAGAAGTCGGCTGAGATCTCCAACAAATGGACCAAAGACACTCTGTCCAAGCTGAACGAGATGTCGAAAGCAAAGGCCGAGCCTGCAGACTACGCAAAAGCCGCCACCGATTTCGCAAGCGCTTCGGCTGAAGTTGCTGCTGAAAACATGGCTGCCTTCGCTGAAATCGCGAAAAAGCTGCAGTCCGAAACTGTTGAGCTGCTGATGGCTGCTGGCAAAGACGCTGCTGAAGACGCAACTGCTGCCGTTAAGAAAGCAACCAACGACGTGACAGCCGCTGCTAAGAAAGCTGCTGCTACCAAGTAAAAGAATACCGCGACACGCACCCGTTCCTCCCATCTGGTGCAATCGCGTAGGGCAGGTCTAACGACCTGCCCTTTCTTTTTGTTCTGCAGTCGCATAATCTGTGCTGCAACGCATCATACTCGGGGAGGGTAAACGGTGGCAGAACAAGATAAACCGCTGTTGATAAAACGCTATGCAAGTCGTCGGTTGTATAACACCGAGACCAGCGACTATGTCACGCTTGAAGATATTGCGGCCTTTATTCGTGATGGGCGGGAAGTTCAGATCATCGATCTGAAAACCGGGGATGACCTGACCCGGCAATATCTGCTGCAGATCATTGCTGAGCATGAAAGCCGCGGCGAAAATGTGCTGCCGGTAAATGTGCTGAACGATCTGGTACGTAGCTATATGATTCCGGGCGGTGGAATGATGCCGCAATTCCTGCAAAGCTCGTTCGAAATGCTGCGTGAAAGCCAGAATACGATGATGGAAAATATGAACGCCATAAACCCGATGTCTCAGATGCCGGGCTTTGAGGCTTTGCAAGCGCAGCAACAAGCTTTTCTCAAGGCGATGACCGGTGGTCTGTCTGGCGGCTGGTCCGGACCGGAAAAAGATGACGACGCAAAGGCCGAGCCGAAAGAAGATCTGGATGACATCAAAAAGCAACTGGCTGAGTTGCAACAAAAGCTTTCCAAGCTGAACTGACGCCCGTGGTGGCGCGTTGGCTGGTCCTGAGTGTCGCTTTGCTTTGGATGCAGCCTGCGCTGTCGCAGGGTGTTTTCTCAGAAAACTGGTCTCAGATTTGTACGCTGGGCACTAAGTCTGCTGCCGGGTGCGAAGATATTCGGACGCGTGAAATTCTTGATGCGGCCAAGCCCCCTTGGCGCGCTATTGGGCGGATCAATTTCGCCAGCCGAGATCAGAGGTCCCATTGCACTGGTGTTCTGGTTTCGGATCGTCTGGTCCTGACCGCGGCGCATTGCCTTTACAACTCAGCGCGCCAGAGTTGGATTCCGCCATCCAGCATCCGTTTTGCTGCTGGTTACCAGCGCGGAAAAGCCACGGTCGTCTCAGGTATCAACGGATTCCGGCTACCTGCTGAACAGGGTCTGGGCGGCGGGTTTGACAGCCGCGCTGATTTGGATTGGGCAGTCTTGGAATTGACCGATCCGATCGGTCAGCAGGTGGGTTTTCTTTCCCTTTCAGAGGCGGGAACGGCCGACGCCTTCGTGGCTGGGTATCCCGGTATTCGCCCTCATGTCCTAAGTCGGACACAGGCCTGCGCACCGCGAATCGCATCGGACGGTGTTCTTTTGGCGATCTGCCCTGTGATGATGGGGGATTCTGGCGCGCCACTTCTGGTCGAAACGTCTGATGGGGTGCAGGTTGCTGCAATCCTGTCTCGCGTGGCTGCAACCCCTAAGGGGATTACAGCGCTGTTTCTGTCTGTCGACCTGTTTGATCTGGGCGAATAGTCAAGTGCCGTACGCGGGGACCGGACCGGTTACTTCACCCACCGAGGCCAGCAGGATATCAGCGATCACGTCCAGTTCTTCCTTGGTCAGGCGCACTGGCAGGCGTACGTCACAGGCCTTCATCAGCATGTCGCGCGTTTGTGGAAGCTCAAACTTTTCTGGAAGGAACTGCCAGTTCCAAAAGGCGCGGGCATTGTCCTCGCTCAGGCCGAACACCTGCACCTTTACGCCGCGCGATTCAGAGGCGGCGGCAAAGGCGCGGATCTCGGCCTCGCCCATACCAACCAGATTGAACTGGATCGAGTCCGGCGCGCGACGCTCCGGCACCAGCGGGGCAGGGACGTCGATGTAATCCGACGTGTTCAGCCGTTCGGCCACATAGTCGTGGTTCGCCAGCCCGTCTTTTACACGGCGCGCCAGCTCGGGGATTTGCGGGCGGATCACGGCGGCGCTCAGGTTGCTCATACGAAGGTTGTAAAGCGGCAACTGGTTCTGCCAGCGGGCAAAGGCCTGCTCCAGTTCAGGTGAGTTGTCGCCACGGGGGCCTTTGTGCTTCTTCCAGTTATGTTCATAGGCACCGGACATGATGACAGCGCGGGCAACCAGATCGGCGTCATCGGTGATCAGGATACCGCCTTCGCCGGCATTGATCATCTTGTAGGACTGGAACGAGAAACAGCCAACTTTGCCGATGGTGCCAATGTTCTGCCCGTGCCATGTGGTGCCAAGCGAATGGGCTGCGTCCTCGATTACGGGAATGTTGCGTTCATTGCAGAGGGCCATGATAGCGTCCATGTCCGAGGTGTGACCACGCATATGGCTGATAATCACCGCCTGCACGTTCTCCAGCTTGGCAGCAAAGTCGTCCATGTCGATGCGATAATTCTCGGCCACTTCGCACAGCACTGGAATACAATCCGCATGCACGACCGACGAGGGGACCGCGGCGAAGGTAAAGCCAGGGATCAGCACCCGCGCGTCCCGCGGCAGGCCCAAAGCCTTGAGCGACAAGAACAATGCGGCTGAACAAGATGACACGGCCAGTGCGTATTTCGAACCCAAAAGCTCGGCAAATTCCGCCTCAAGCAATGCCACGGGCGCATCTTGCGGCGCGGTATAGCGAAACAGGTCGCCCGACTGCATCAGGGCGTCGATGGCTTCTTTTGCTGCTGCGGGGATGGGTTCGGCGTCATGAACGTTTGGAGGAAGCGTCATATTTGGTTTTCCCGAATTCTATCTTTGGGAAACGTAAAGCTAAACGTTTGGCAATAAAACCCCTCAATCGCGGGGTGGGCGAAATTTCACCAATCTGTCGCAATTCTAGCGGGTCAGATCCCCAGCCGGTCCCGCAGCGCAAACCATGTCATCGCCAGCACCAGCAGCGGGCTGCGCAGGGCGGGGCCGCCGGGGAAGGGCAGGGCGGGGACGCGGGCCATGGTGTCGAACCCTTCAGCCTGTCCCTGGATCGCCAAAGCCATCAATTGACCAGCATGGGTGGCTGTACCGACCCCGTGGCCGGAATAGCCCGAGGCTGACAGGATATTCGGCGCAACCCGCGCCAAATAGGGCATCCGGCGCATGGTAATGGCCAGCGTGCCGCCCCAGGCATAATCGATCTTCACATCCTGCAGATGGGGGAAAATCTCAGCCATCGGTTTGCGCACCTTGGCGGCAATATCCGACGGGAAGCGGTAACCGTAGCTTTCACCGCCACCAAACAGCAAACGGCCATCGGCGCTGAGCCGGAAATAATTGATGACGAATTTGGTATCGGCAACTGCGACGTCTAGGGTCAGCACACGGGCGGTCCCGGCCCCTAACGGCTCAGTCGCAGCGATGAAGTTGTTGATTGGCATGACCCGCGCCGCCACTTTGCGGTTCAGATCACCCAGATAGCCGTTGCAGGCCAGAATGACGTGGCTGGCACTGACTGTTCCGTCGGCCGTGTGCACTTTGACGGTTCGGCCTTCCTCTATTCCAGTGACTTCGGTGCTTTCGTGGATGCGAACCCCGGCTTTGGCTGCGGCTCGTGCCAGCCCCAAAGCGTAGTTGAGCGGGTGCAGATGCGCTGCGCCCTTATCCAGATATCCGCCCTTATAAGCGGGTGAAGGGCACAAAGCATGCCCGGCTGCCTCATCCAGACATTCGATCTGGCGATATCCATATTGGTCGGACAAATGTGCGGCGTGCTTATGTAGCTCTGCCTGTTCACTGGTGCTTAAGCCTAAGACGGCCACACCCGGCTTCAGGTCACAGTCTATCTGATGTTTCCCGATAAGGGATATGACCAGATCTTTTGCGTCCTCGGCCAAATCCCAAAGCTTGGAGGCGTCATCATTACCCACCAGACGCTCCAAATCCTCTTGATCCATGCGTTGAGCGCTGCCCAGTTGGCCGCCATTGCGACCAGAGGCACCAAATCCCACGCGATGCGCCTCGAGCAGCACAACATCCAGGCCCGCTTCTGCCAGGTGCAGGGCTGCGGATAGACCGGTATAGCCAGCCCCAACAACACAAACATCGGCTTTGGTGTCATCGGACAGAGCCGGGAACCTATCCATCGAATTGGCCGTCGCCGCGTACCAACTGGCCGGATATTCGGCTTTGTGATCATTTGAATAAAGCAGGTTCATCGCGTGCCTCAGACGTTCATCAGCAGATGCTCACGCTCCCACGGAGAGATCACCTGCAGGAACTCCTCATACTCTGCCCGTTTGACGATGCCGTAAACACGGGCAAACTCTGGTCCCAGAACCTCGTGCAGGGCAGTGGCGCCGTCGAACAGGTCCAGTGCTTCGCCCATCACTTGCGGGATATCGCCTTCGCCTTCATAGGCGTCGCCATAGAACTGGCGGCGAGGGCGTTCCTGTTGGGTCAAACCCAGATAGCCGCAAGCCAGAGACAGCGCGATACCCAGGTAGGGGTTGCAGTCCATCCCGGCGATACGGTTCTCGACCCTGCGTGCTTCGGGGCCGGACAAAGGTACACGGATGCCCGTGGTACGGTTGTCGCGTGCCCACTCCAGATTGATTGGTGCCGCGTGGTCTTTCACATAGCGACGATAAGAGTTCACATAAGGCGCCATTACGGCCAGTCCGGCGGGCAGGTGGTTCTGTAGCCCGGCGATAAAGTGATAGAACGCGTCTGTCTCGCCGCCTTGAGGCCCTGAGAAGATGTTTTTCCCGGTTTCAATATCTATGACCGAGTGGTGAATGTGCATGGCCGAGCCCGGCTCATCCTCGATTGGTTTGGCCATGAAGGTGGCGAAACAGTTGTGGCGCAAGGCGGCCTCGCGGATCAGGCGTTTGAAGTAAAACACTTCGTCCGCCAGTTTAACCGGGTTGCCGTGGCGCAGGTTAATTTCCAGCTGACCTGCGCCGCCTTCCTGTGTGATGCCGTCGATTTCGAAGCCCTGATATTCGGCGAAGTCATAGATGTCGTCTATCACCGGACCGAATTCGTCCACAGCGGTCATCGAATAGGCCTGGCGTGCAGCTGCCGGGCGGCCCGAACGGCCCATCATCGGCTTGATGCCCTGCGCCGGATCGACGTTCGGGGCGACCAAATAGAACTCCATTTCGGGTGCGACTACGGGCTTCCAACCCTTGTCGTGATACAATTGAACGACGCGTTTCAGGACGTTTCGTGGGCTGAACGGGATCGGGTTATCCTCGCGGTCATAAGCGTCGTGGATTACCTGCAACGTCCAATCGCCTGTCCATGGCGCGGCTGAGGTCGTCGAGAAATCGGGCTTGAGGATCATGTCCCGTTCGATGAAACCATCTTCGCCTGCGGCTTCTCCCCAGTCACCCGTGATGGTCTGGTAAAAGATGCTGTCAGGCAGGTGAAAATAGGATTGGCGCGCGAATTTCGACGCTGGAACCGCCTTGCCGCGGGCAATGCCGGGCAGGTCCGAGATTATACACTCGACCTCATCCAATCTCTGGTCTTCGATATAGGTGCGGGCTGCCTGCGGCAGTTGGTCTTTCCAGTCGGCCATCAGGCCCTCTCTTTCTTCAAAAAATCCGCCATAAGTTGCCCGATCTTTGGGTTGTCATCGGGGGCGGGAAGGCGATTGGCGGCAGCTTTCATTAAGGCTTCAGGCACAACGCCTTTTCCTCGTGTATCCATCAAACCCTGAATGAAGGCGTCACCATATTCAGGGTGGGCCTGCACCGTCCAAATCGTGTCGCCATACGCCACCATGGCATTTTGGCAAAACGCGTTCGATCCCAACACCCGCGCGCTGTCGGGCAGAGCAACCACCTGATCCTGATGCCAGGCATTCAGGGTCACGGTCTGGCCCTCATAGTCATAGTCGGTACGCCCGACAGCCCAACCACCGTTGAATTTCTCGACCTTGCCGCCTAGTGCCTGCGCGATGATCTGGTGGCCAAAGCAGACGCCGATCAGGGGACGGCCGCTTTTCTGAATCGTGCGGATCAAATCTTCCAGTGGCGGTATCCACGGATGATCCTCATAGGCTCCGTGGCGCGAGCCAGAAATGATCCAGCCGTCGGCCTGCAACTCGTCCTTTGGGAACTGACCGTCTACAACGGCGAAGGTTTCATATGTGAAGCCGTTGCCATCCAGTAGCTCGCGAAACATCGCGTCATATTCTTCGAATTGGTCCTGTAGAACCTCAGGTGGATGGCCGGTCAGTAGGATGCCGATTTTCATAGGTCACCAAATTTGATCAAATTTATTCTAGCCGACCAATTCCGGCCGGGCAAGAGGGTCAAACCGCTTCGAGATAGCTGAGCCAGTGCTCTTCGGGCGGGCGTTCGCCAAAGCGTCGGATTTCCTGCCGCTTGGTCATGGCGAAAAAGCGGATCAGGTCGGCGGGGAAGATACGCGCCACGTGCGGGTCGGTTTCAAACGCCGCGATGGCAGAGGCCCAGTCGCCCGCCAGTTGCGGTAGCCCGTCAATGTCGTAGGCGTTGCCCGAGATCGGGGCAGGTGGCTCGGTCTTGTCTTCGATCCCGTTCAGTGCGGCGCCCAACACAGCGGCCAGCATGAGATAGGGGTTGATATCGCCACCTGCGACGCGGTGTTCGATCCGGCGTGCGGCGGGCGCGCCTCCGGGGATTCGCAGGGCAGCGGTGCGGTTTTCATAGGCCCAGCTTGCGCCGGTGGGGGCGTGCGCGCCGGGCACGAGGCGAGTGTAGGAATTTCCGTGAGGCGCAAAAATCAGCGTGCTGCCTGGCATGGCCGCCAGACAGCCAGCCACAGCCCAGCGCAATAGATCAGTACCGTCAGGTCCCCCGTTGTCGAACACATTTTTACCTTGCTGGTCTACAACCGAGAAATGCACATGCATCCCGTTGCCAGCATCCTCGGCGTAAGGTTTGGACATGAACGTGGCCGTAAACCCGTGTTTGCGCGCAAGCCCACGTGTCAAGGTCTTGAAAAGCCACGTATCATCGGCGCAGCGCATAGCGCTCTGATGGTTTAGGTTGATCTCAAATTGGCCAATCCCGCTTTCGGATATAGCTGTTTGGGCGGGGATACCCATCGCAGCGCAGCCGTCGTAGAGGTCGGTGAAAAAGGCATCAAAAGCGTCCATTTCTGCCATGGATAGAACGGCTTCGTCCGCCAGTCGGCGCGCCGTCACCGGGTTGATCGGAGGCTGAGGTTGCGGGCCAGATGCGTCCAGCAGAGTGAATTCCAATTCGGTCGCAGAAATTACTGACCAGCCACGCTGGGCATAACGATCAAGAACGCTGGCTAGAGCATGCCGTGGGTCTCCGGCGAAGGGCACACCCGCATCGTCATGCAGGCACATCGGAACCAGCGCTGTATCAGCCGCCAGCCAGGGCATGGGAACCGGCCCGCGATCCGTGGGCAACAGCATGCCGTCCGCATCGCCCGATTCAAAGACCAAAGGACTGCCATCGATATCCGCGCCCCACAAGTCGACGTTCAACGCAGAGAACGGCATTCGCACCGTTCCTTTGGCCAGCTTGTCGGCGTAAGAGGGCGGCACGCGCTTGCCACGCATCTGACCATTCAGGTCACAGGCAGCGACGCGAAAACTGTGCAGGGCGCTCAGGTCCATTAGGGTCTCCATCTCTCGACTTGTCCGAGATGTAATAGAGACTGCGCGTCTTGTCACTAAATTTGATCAAATTATTGACGCAACGTTGAGACAGCAGATATTTTGTGCCGAGACGAGGTGTGCAGCGACGAACCGGAAGCTTTGGCAATCAGCGTGCCCCGTTGACGAAAAAGGTTCGACTGAACATTCATGTTTTCATCATGACCGCAGCCACCGGCCAAGGCTGCGGTCTAATTGAATGTTTTGACCATTGCGGCAAGCAGCAGATATTGAGCCAGTTGCGGTTTACGGCGCAGCATCTGGTCCGAAGACGCGGTTGAACCCCGCTGTTTTCTCGGCCAGATACTGTGTGAAATCGTAAATCGGTCTTTCAAGATAAGACAGGTGACCGGGTCGTGCGGTCCCTGAATTCAGACCTTTGAACACCTTCTCGGTGCAGTCGCGATCCTCGACGTTCACATCGTCCAGCAGCTTCTTCAGCGTGGCGACATACTCATCAGCCTTTGGGTCGGCCATGAACTCGGGTGAAAGACCGCCGCCGTAGATGATCGAAACCTGCCCAGTTCCTTTTGGATGCAGGGAAAGATACCAGAAATATCCCGGCGTCAGCGTGATCAGGTGGCTTGGGTAAAGCGTCAGCAGGGCTGTGGTTTTGCGCCAGTCACCCTCAAGGCGGGTGTTGTCCGGATGCGCGTTGCCCATCGGCAGCGACGCTTCTTTGGTTATCCAATGATAGTTGAAGTGTCTGAGCCCCGGCGGGCAATCCATCTCTTCCAGTTTGGAGTGCCCACCAACCGTATCTGCATGACAAACTGGCAGGTGGTAACTTTCCATGAAGTTCTCTGCCAGAACCTTCCAGTTCGTGTCCCAGACATGGGTTTCGCGGAAGCACTCCACATAGGTCTCCATGCCGTATTGCGTGATCATGCTCTCCAGTTCTGAAAGCTGCTGGCTCACAGGGGCAGTGTCCGGATTCAGGGTCACATAGATCCACCCCAACCATTCCTCGCAACGAATCTTCGGGAGCTTGTAGCTTTCTTTGCAAAACCCCGTGGTCTCTTTCATGAACGGCGCGCCACGCAGGTTACCCTCAAGATCGTAAGTCCAGGCGTGATAGGGGCAAACCAGAACGCGGGCGTTTCCTTCGTCCTCAACGATCGTGGACATGCGGTGGAGGCAGACATTTGAAAAGGCCCGCAACTCTCCTGACCTGTCCCGAAGCACGACGATGGGTTGTTCCGCTATTTCAAGCGAGATGTAATCGCCAACATTCGCCAGACGGCTGGACCGTCCGACACAGACCCAGTCCGTGCTGAAGACATGGTCCAACTCACTGCGCAGAAAATCCTGGCTTGTGTAGACAGAGGGCGGCATGGCCACCGCGTTTTCCATCGGTCGATGCGCGGCATCTAGCAATTCAGTTACAGCCTGATCCAATGACATGGGTAGCTCCTCAATCATGCGGTGACACCGACCAGCAGGCAGATTCGCCCGGTCTTGTTTGGGTATTTTTAAGTTGCGCTTAAAATGAGAAATATAAAAACTTAAAAAATGTTTTATCGAGAAAGGCAAAATATGGTTCGCTTCACTTTGCGCCAATGCACCTATTTTCGAACCGTTGCCGAGTGTGGCGGAATTGCGCAGGCCGCGCGGGTCTTGAATATCTCGCAGCCATCCGTGGCACAGGCGATACAAAAACTTGAGGACGTGACCGGTCTGATCTTGTTTGATCGCCACCATGCACGCGGTTTGACGCTGACGCTGCAGGGGCGTATTTTTCTGCGGCACGTTCTGGATCTTGAAACGCAGGCTGAGCGTGTCGAGATTCAGGCAAAGGCTCTGGTTTCGGAAACGGCTGGAGAGTTGCGTCTGGGCGCGTTCCAGACCCTTGCGCCGTTTTTTCTGCCGACCCTTATTCGCGACTACCAGCGTAGCTTTCCAAACGTCAGCGTGTTTCAAAAAGAATACGGGCTGGCGGCGCTTGGTGATGCGCTTCGAGATGGCGAAGTCGACCTCGCGCTAACATACGACAGGGGTTTGTCACTGAAAGGTACGAAGGTCGTGAAACTGACCTCGCTGCAGCCAAGAGTGATCGTTTCGTCGAACCACCCTCTGGCGCAGAAAGACAGTGTTCGGTTATCCGACCTGCAGGGTCTTCCATACGTCATGTTCGACGGACCCGGCAGTCGTGCATATTTCGAAGAACTGCTGGCTGAGGCAGCCCTCTATCCAGACATATCTTATGCCTCGAATTCGCTGGAGACAGTCCGTAGCGCCGTATCCGAAGGCTTCGGGTTTTCCTTTTTGATAATGGTGCCGAAGGCAGAGACGACGTATAGCGGCGGCACTGTCAAAACCCTGACATTGGTCGAGCAACTTCGACCTCTGAGCATTGTGCTGGCCTATCACGAAGATCGTGCGGGCAAGTTTATCAGCAGTTTTCAAACTTTTGCGCAGAAACATTTCGACAGGCTGTCCGAGGAACACATCGAGTAGACAATGGGCTGATGTCGTCATCGGAATTTACGCCCTGTATTCCAGTGAAAATCCGGAATTACTGCTCGGCAAGAGTAAAGTGTAAAAGACGGCAGAGAATCACCTCTGCCGCCATTAGCCGTCTCAGACGGGATCAATCCGCCGCCAGTTCGGTGATTTCCCGACGGAATGGCAAAGCGTCACCGATGTCTTCGCCGTCCAGCTCGCGCGCATAGCGGTGACCGGCATATGTCGCCCAAGCAATGGGGCCGGGTGCGTTGGCGTCCCCAATCAGTTTGACGGACTTGATTCCGGCGTCAGCCCATTCCGACTCTTTCGCCTTCAGAGCGTTAAACACGGCGTTGTTTTCCAACCGCGATGCAACCATCACGACCGCATCTGCTTCGATCTTCCAGGTTCGGTCAGTGTAGACGCAGTTCGATACAACATGATCGGCGTGGATTTCAGTAACACCCTGATTGAGCACAATCTCGACCCCGGCTTCAATCAATCGCGGGTGGATCGCGATCTGTTCAAGTGTGTTATTCGTCCAGTCGCTGACATAGGCTGAGGGCGTGACCAGCGTTACTTGCGCCCCGTTCTTTGCAAGCAGCTCGGCCAGAACACCGCCCATGTAATAATGGTCGTCATCATACACCACGACACGGCCAGACGGGATGGTTCCATCCATCAAGTCGTCAGGGGTATAGACCTTTGCTCCATTGGCGATCGGCATTGGAACCACGTGCTGACGGGCCACGCCATCGCGGCGCCAAGTTGAGCCTGTGGCGATGCAGACGTTTTCAAAACCGAACTCAAGAATGCTGTCGGCGTCCAGTTCGCTTTCACGATATATTTCGACATTCGGGCGCTGGCTGAGTTGGTAGTCGCGGTAATCAACGACACGGCCCCAGGCTGACAAGCCCGGCAATTGGCGCTCACGAGCCACGCGGCCACCAATCACGTCTCGTGCCTCGGCCACCGCCACATCATAGCCGCGACGGCACAGCGCCCAGGCCGCTTCCAGCCCCGCTGGTCCCGACCCTACGATTAGAACATTCGAGCTGTCGCCTTTCTCGTTCATCTTTTCGGGGTGCCAGCCTTTGCGCCATTCTTCCATGAAGGTCGGGTTCTGAGTGCAGCGGCTGATCGACATGGTCATGTCACCAGTGATGCAGATGTTGCAGCCAATGCACTCCCGAATGTCCTCGATTCGGCCTTCCTCGATCTTCTTCGGCAAGAACGGGTCAGCTATTGAGGGGCGGGCGCAGCCGATGAAGTCAAGCGTTCCGGACTTGACCATCTTGGCCATGACATCGGGCGAGGTGAACCGACCAACTCCGACGATTGGCTTGTCAGTCAACTCGTGGATGCCGCGCACCAACTGTTCCTGCGCGGCCTCTTCCTTGAATCGTGAAGGGCCCGAACAGTCCTCCCACGTACCTTGTGCCAGGTCCCAAAGATCAGGCAGGTCTTTGTTCATCTCGATATAGTCGCGCACCTCGGCGTTCGAGAAGCCCAACTCGCCGATGGATTCATCTAGGCTAACCCGCAATGTGATAGCGATTTTGTCGCCGACGGCATCGCGCATATCGGCGATGACTTCCTGGCTGAACCGGGCGCGGTTTTCCAGCGAGCCGCCATATTCGTCGCTGCGCTGGTTGGTGGCACGGCTGAGGAAATGCTGGAAGATGCCGAATCCGTGCGCGCCATAGAGACAGATCAGGTCGAACCCCGCCTCTTTCGACCGCTTCGCAGCGTTCACGAACCAACGGCGCAGGTCCTTGATATCCTGCTTGTCCAAGGCACGAGCCTGCACCGGATCGTTGGTAAAGGTCCGGATGGGTAATGCCGAGGGGGCCAACGGCACTTCTTTGGTGTAGAGGTTCGGGCCATTTATCCCGGAATAGGCCAGCTGAATCCCTGCCAGAGCGCCGTGCGTCTTCATCCTCTCTGACATCTTGCGCAACTGTGGAATGTCCTTGTCCTCCCACAGGCGCAGTTCGATGAAGGGTGTGATTTCCGACGTGTGGTGCATCTCGCACTGCTCGGTAAATATCACGCCCCATCCACCTTCGGCCTTTATACCCCGCATTGCTGCTGCTGCCGAAGGGTCACGATATCCGCCACCGTTGCAATGAGGTACTTGGTAGAACCGGTTCTTGGCGGTGTGAGGGCCGATTTTCATCGGTTCGAACAGAATGTCATAGCGTGGGTCGCGCATGGCTGGACCTCCCTTGAGTCTCTGGCAGTTTCGACCTGTTCGCGGCCGCGTGTCTGAGTGTCGGAGAGGTTTTCAGGCTAATGATACCCCTCTTTACTGGCCATTATTAGTAATTACTGTACTCTTAGGGGTATATACCCCCAGGGAGGTATGAGACCATGAACCAGATTTCTGAACCCGACCTTTTGGCCGATGCCATCAAGGCAATCGGAACGCCAGGGTTCGTGCCGCGGCTTCACCTATGGCTTAAGGCCTCATTGCACTTCGACAACGTGACAATTCTCGCGTTTTTCGATGCACAGCAACCAGAGGTTTTTCTGGCAGACTCCGCTGAGCAGCGTGTGTTCGAACGTATGAACAGCCATTATGTGACCGGAGCTTATCTGCTGGACCCTTTTTATGCCCTACACACCAAACGTGCGGCGGAAGGGATGTACCATTTGGCCGAAATCGCGCCCGATCAGTTTCAGCGCAATGAATACTATAAGTCGTACTACCAACGCACCACACTGGCTGATGAGGTCGCGTTTTTCTCGTGGCCATCGCAGGACGTTTCAATGACGGTTTGCATTGGGCGTGATGCTACAACCGGATCAAAGTTTGCGTCGCGCGATCTGAAAAAGGCCACACACTTGGCCCCAATTATAAATGCGCTGGTCCGGCAGAATTGGGCAGGGATCAGTTCGCGCGGCCAGGATGCGTCAGAAAACGGGGTTGATCAGTTGCGGCAGCGCTTGACCACTGAGATGGGCATCAGCCTAAGCGCCAGGCAGGCCGAGATCGCAATCTTGATTTTGCAGGGCCATTCGTCGGTTTCCATCGGCCTTACGCTTGGGATCAGCCCGCAGACTGTGAAGGTTATTCGCAAGCAGCTTTATAAGAAATGCCAGATATCTTCACAGGGTGAGCTTTACTACCTGATCGCGCCACACCTGTCCCAGCAAGGGACAGTGCAGGGATTAGCCAAAGCCTAATTAGGGGTAAGTCAGACAATTATTTCGCCAGTTTCCAACTTGTGGGAATTTGCATGCGAAACGCGCAGGGCGTGCTGGGGCGGTACAGCACGACGCAGCATTCTATGGCCTTTCAGGTCTGATCAGGACGCAAAAAAGGAAACCGATACATGCCCATTGAAAGAACCGACACGCTGGTCGTTGGCGGTGGACAGGCCGGCATCGCGCTGAGTGAACACCTGGGAAACAACAAGGTCCCCCACATTATTCTTGAAAAGAACCGGACTGCCGAAGCTTGGCGAACTGGTCGCTGGGATGCTCTGGTTGCTAATGGCCCAGCCTGGCATGACCGTTTCCCAAGTCTGCTGTTCAATGGCGATGACCCGGATGCCTTCGTATCGAAAGACCGCGTGGCCGAGTATCTGGTGGAATATGCCGAGATGGTAAAAGCCCCGATTCGTGAAGGGGTTGAGGCGCTCAGGGCCGAACGTCTGCCGAAAGAAGGCGGGTTCCTCGTTCAAACAACGGCGGGTGAAATCCATGCCAAACGCATTGTGGCGGCAACAGGAGCTTTCCAGCACCCGGTTATTCCTCCGATCGTGCCGGAAACTGCGGGCGTCGATCAAATCCACTCATTCTACTACAAGAACCCTGATCAATTGGCCGATGGGGCCGTGATGGTGGTGGGCGCCGGGTCATCCGGTGCGCAAATAGCGGATGAGCTGAACCGCGCTGGCCGCAAAGTGTTTCTGTCCGTGGGTCCGCATGATCGCCCGCCGCGGCGCTACCGTGGCCGCGACTTTGTCTGGTGGTTGGGTGTTCTCGGCCTGTGGGATATGGCCGCGATGAAACCGGGGACCGAGCATGTGACCATCTCGGTCAGCGGGGCCTATGGTGGCCATACAATGGATTTCCGCCGTCTCGGCAATGAGGGTGTAACGCTTGCCGGAATGACCAAAAGCTTTGAAAATGGCGTCCTCAGCTTTGCCGATGATCTGCAACGCAATGTGGCTGCAGGTGACGTCAACTATCATGAGATGCTGGATTTGGCGGACGCATATGTCGAGCGCACCGGTATCGACCTGCCCAAAGAGCCCAGCGCGCGAGAGGTATTTGCCGACCCGGACAGCCTGATAAACCCTCTGGCCTCGGTCGATTTTGCCAAAGAAGGCATCACCACGATCATCTGGGCCACGGGTTTCCGGCAGGATTTCAGTTGGATCAAAGCGGATGCGTTCGACGCAAAAGGCGCGCCGATCCATCAGCGCGGTGTCTCGGTTGAACCGGACGTGTATTTCCTTGGGCTACCTTGGCAATCGCGGCGTGGTTCGACCTTCCTGTGGGGCGTGTGGCACGATGCAAAATACATCGCTGACCAGATCGCGATTCAGCGGGCATATGCCGACTATGATGGCAACGCTGCCATCGTTTCCTCAGCTGCTGCAGAATAATCAAACGGGGCCCCAAAATGGCGCATACACGCATTCGCAAATTCAACACCAAGGAAACTTACCCCGAGCAAAATCTCGACAACGACCTATGTCAGGCCGTTGTCACGCAAGGCGGTAAAACAGTCTATCTGCGCGGCCAGTGCCCACAAAATCTGGACGATGCAGTCAACATCGACAGCCATGACCCGGTCGAACAGACCCACAAGGTGATGCAGAATATCAAGCAATTGATCGAGGAGTCCGGTGGTTCGATGGAGCATCTGGTCAAGGTCGTCGTCTACATCACCGACGTTCGTCACCGCGAGGCTGTTTATCGCACCATGGGCGAATACATCAAAGGTGTGCATCCGGTCTCGACCGGGTTGGTTGTTCAGGCGCTGGCGCGTCCTGAGTGGCTGGTCGAAATTGATGGCACCGCTGTCATTCCCGACTGATCTTGCCGATCATTTCTGGAAACCGGGTCGCGCTAAAACGCTCTCACCCCGCGCGACCCGGTCTTTGTCTTTAAGGAGGCCCGAATGACATTTTCCTTGGTTGCTCGTTGCGCTGATACCGGCATGTTCGGTCTGGCAATTTCATCCTCATCGCCTGCGGTGGCTGCGCGCTGCTCGTTTGCTCGCGCCGGTGTAGGGGCGGTCGCCTCGCAAAACGTGACTGACCCAAGCCTAGGGCCGCTGACGTTGGACCTGATGGAGCAGGGCAATACCGCGCCTGAGGCCATTGAAGGGATGAAGGCCCGCGCGAATTTCATCGAATACCGTCAGGTTCTGGCGGTGGATACCGCCGGTCGAACGGCAATCCATTCCGGTCCCAATTCGCTTGGTATCTGGACACAGGCGCAGGCCGAGAATGTCGCCTCGGGCGGGAACCTTCTGGACAATGAAGGTATCCCGCAAGCAATCGTCGACGGGTTTCTGTCCGCCTCGGGCCATATTGGTGACCGACTGATTGCCGCGATGCGGGCCGGTCTGGCCGCAGGCGGCGAGGCAGGGACGGTGCATTCGGCCGGTATGAAGATCGTCGACAAGGTAAGCTGGCCGGTTGCCGATCTGCGTTGCGACTGGACCGAGGATTGCCCCATCGAGGCCATCGCAACCGCCTGGGACGTCTATAAACCCCAACTGGACGCCTATATCCAGCGTGCGCTCGACCCGCGCGAGGCGCCATCCTACGGCGTTCCCGGCGACGAATAATCAGGGAGAGACAATATGTTGGACTATTCACACGATGACTGGAAAAGCCGTGCTGCGGGTCTGTCGTTTCGCGGGCAGGCTTTTATTGACGGCAAGTTCGTCGATGCAGTATCGGGCAAGACTTTTGACAGTATCAACCCTGCCACCGGAACGGTTCTGACCCCGGTTGCCGAATGCGATGAGGAAGACATCAACCGCGCCGTCGCCGCAGGTCGTGCCGCGTTCGAAGACGGCCGCTGGTCGCGCATGGCGCCGGGGGATCGCAAGGCGGTGATGCTGAAACTGGCCGATCTGATCCGCGAGAACCTCGAAGAAATGGCGCTGTTGGACAGTCTCGACATGGGCAAACTGGTGACGGATGCCGTCACCATCGACGCGCCGGGTTCGGCGCATTTCTTCCAATGGTATGCCGAGGCCATCGACAAGGTGTATGACGAGGTCGCCCCGACCGGCCCTGGAGATCTGGCGCTGGTCAGCCGCGTGCCCTTGGGTGTCGTCGGTGCGGTCACGCCGTGGAACTTCCCGTTGGACATGGCAACCTGGAAAGCGGCGGCTGCCTTGGCCGCTGGAAACTCGGTCGTTTTGAAGCCGGCGGAACAGTCACCCTTGTCGGCTTTGCGTTTGGCGGAACTAGCGGCTGAGGCTGGTGTCCCGGACGGTGTTTTCAACGTTGTACCGGGCTTCGGCGCTACCGCTGGTCAGGCATTGGGTTTGCACATGGACGTGGATTGTCTGGCGTTCACGGGCTCGACCGCCATTGGCAAGATGTTCATGCAGTATTCCGGGCAGTCGAACCTGAAACAGGTCTGGCCGGAAACCGGCGGCAAAAGCCCCAATCTGGTCTTTGCCGATTGCGAAGATTTGGATGCAGCCGCCGACATGGCCGCGTTCGGCATTTTCTTCAATCAGGGCGAGGTCTGCTCGGCCAATTCGCGGCTGTATGTGGAGCGTTCGATTAAAGATGCGTTTGTTGAAAAACTGATCGCCCGTGCGCAGGGGACCCAACCGGGCGATCCGCTGGATCCGGCCTCGAAGATGGGGGCCATTGTCGATGAGAAGCAGACGCAGGGCATCATGCGCTTTGTCGAAGCGGGCAAGAAGTCAGCTAATCTGGTGACTGGCGGTGAACGCGTTACAGTGGACGGCAAGGGTTGCTTTGTTCAACCGACCATCTTTGACGATGTGGCGCACGACAACCCCTTGGCGCGGGACGAGATCTTTGGCCCTGTGCTGTCGGTTATTCCCTTCGACACTGAAGAGGAGGCGGTGCGTATGGCGAACGACTCGATCTACGGGCTCGCTGCGTCGGTCTGGACTGACAACCTGTCCCGTGCATGTCGGGTTTCGGACAAGCTGATGGTCGGAACCGTTTCGGTTAACACTGTGGATGCGCTATCAGCCCAGACTCCGTTTGGCGGCATGAAGCAGTCAGGCTTTGGGCGCGATTTGTCATTGCACTCGCTTGAAAAGTATACTGCTTTGAAGACCACGTGGATTAAGTACAAGGCTTGATCCACTACCAAGCGGAGATGCGCCTTTGCCTTTCAGATACACGCTGCGGCAGCTTGAGTATTTTGTGGCCGTCGGAAAGGCTGGCAGCATCGCTGCCGCCAGCGATAAGCTGAACGTCTCATCGCCTTCGATATCGGCAGCGATCACCCAGCTTGAGGTCGAGTTTGGGGTCAGTCTCTTTGTACGCGAACATGCCCGCGGTTTGTCGTTGACTAAAGCCGGACACAAATTCATGGAACGTACCGAGTTCGTGCTGCGTGAGGCCGAGTTGTTGGCCACGCTTGCAGGGGAAATCACCGGCAAGGTTCAAGGTGTGCTGTCGGTGGGCTGTTTGGTGACCTTTGCGCAGATCATCTTGCCCGGGCTGCGGCGAGAGTTCGAGGACATCTATCCTGAAGTACGTATTGAACAAAGGGAACTCAATCAGGCCGATATCTTTAGTCAACTGCGGCGTGCAGAGCTGGACATTGCCTTGACCTATGATCTGGATATTCCGGCGGACCTCAACTTTCGGCCTCTGCACCCGCTGCCACCTTACGTCGTTTTGGGGCAGGATCATCCGCTGGCTGATCGGTCCGAGCTTGCGATCTCTGATCTTCAGGACAATCCGATGGTGTTGTTGGATCTGCCCTTCAGCGGCGAGTATTTCCTGTCCTTCTTCCGCGAAGCGAATATCAAGCCGAACATCGCTGAGCGTACGGCAGATATGTCGGTCATGCGTTCTCTGGTCGCCAACGGGTTCGGATTTTCAATTGCGAATATTCGGCCGATCAACGCGTTATCGCCCGATGGTAAGAAACTGATCTTTGTGCCGTTGGCGGGTGATCTCAGGCCGATGAAACTGGGCTTGCTCAGCGCGCGGAGTGAAAATGAAACAAACACAAAGAAGGCATTTGTCGAGCACTGCGAACAAGCGGTGACGTCAGGCACGTTGCCCGGATTATATGCTGAGGCGCAAGATTAAGGCAGCTTCGGCTTCTCCTAACCTGTGCTTCGCCATTCTCGGATTTATGTTTTTCGTATGTCGTGTAGGCTGGTTGCCAAGCGTGGATGCGCACTCGACTAAGCGGTAAAGCAGGCTCAATTCGAATGACAGAAACTCTGGATATTCTGGAAAAGCTGATTGGCTTTGATACCGTCAGCAAGAACTCCAATCTGGACTTGGCGGGATATGTAGAAGAGTTTCTGGAAGCACGCGGTTTCGCCGTTCACCGCATTACTGATCCTGGTGGTGAAAAGACCGGTCTCTTTGCAGAAAAGGGGCCGGACGGCGACGGAGTTCTGCTATCTGCGCACACCGATGTTGTGCCGGTTGAAGGCCAAAGCTGGACTAAAGATCCCTTTCGCCTAACCCGTGAAGGCAACCGCGTGTACGGGCGCGGTACGACCGATATGAAAGGGTATGTGGCCTCAGTGATGGCGTTGGCCGATAGGGCATCCGCTGCGAACTTGCGTGAGCCGCTTAAGATCGCTCTGTCCTATGATGAAGAGGTAGGTTGTGTCGGAATTCAGCACATGCTGGACCGATTGGCCCCAATGCTTGGACAACCTCGGGCCTGTTTCGTGGGCGAGCCCACCGAAATGCAGGTGGCTATCGGGCACAAGGGAAAGGCTGCGTTGCGCGCCGTGTGTCATGGGCAAAGCGGGCATTCCGCGTTGGCTCCGAAATTCGTAAACGCACTTCATCTAGCCACCGATTTCGTTCAGGAATTGCGTAGCCTACAAAAGACTTATGCCGAAACCGGCAACTGTGACCCGGCCTATTCGGTGCCGTATACAACCTTCCATGTGGGAATAATGTCGGGTGGCAAGGCGTTGAACATCGTGCCAGACCGGGCTGAGCTGACCTTTGAGTACCGCCATCTTGCGTCGGATCACGGTAGGGACATCCTGCGCCAGATACAGGATGCGGCGGGCAGGGTAGGCGCGAGGTATCAAGACATTTGTGCAGAAACGCGTGTCGAGGTTGAACAATATAACGCATATCCCGGCCTTAATGTCGCTGAAACCGATGCAGTGATCGGCTATGCACAGAAACTGGCGCAGAGCAACGCAACCACCAAGGTCGCCTTTGGCACCGAGGCCGGGTTCTTTAGCGAATTGGGCATACCCACAGTCGTCTGCGGACCGGGATCGATGGAGGGGCAGGGCCATAAGCCGGATGAATACTTGGAGATCGGACAACTCAGCGCCTGTGATGCGATGATGGACCGTATCCTCGATGACATCAGCAACTGACCGATTATGAATCTGCTTCAAGACCTAACTTTCGTTGATGGCCTCGGCATTCTGGGTTCGGCGATCATCATCTGCGTCTACTATCTGGCGACCCGCAATATCCTTCCTGCGGACAAGATCGCGTTCAATGCGTGGAACATCGCAGGGGGATCGCTGGTTATGCTATCCCTGATCTATCGCCCCAATCCGAGCGCCATCGTGATGGAGGTTATGTTTCTGGGCATTGCCACCTTGGCAGTGTTCAGAAATCTACGCGGCGCGAAATAGCCCGCACCGCGTGCCAGTCATGCTGCAATCATATAGAACTTGCGCAGAGTCTGGGTGATTTCCCAGGTGCAAGGCGTGCCTTTGGCAATGAAAAACGTGTCTCCACCCGTGAATGTCTGCGCCGAGCCGTCCGCGTCAGTCAGCGTGACTGAACCCGAGAGCACCGTCATCATCTCATCCACTGGATAAGCTGCGATCACCTCGCGGCAAGGGGCGCATTCCCAGACACCGACCGATATTTTCTCATCGCGGCTTTCGAAAAAACTGCTGATGGTTTCGGTCTTGTCATCGGTGGTGAAATCATTTTCCGCCACCAGTGAGGATGGACCAAAGCCGGTCTCGGGGTTACCGTCAGCTAGCAGGCGAATTGGCTTTTGCATTTTACAGTCTCCTTCCATTCGGCCACTGCGGCCATGAATGAAAACAGCCCCCCGAGACAGGTGATACTGACGCGGAGAGCTGCCGCTCAGAAGATTAGGATCATTTCTTCAGGTTGGTCCAGATTTGATCGTAAACCGATTGAACTTCTTCCGAGCAGACCTCGATAAAGACACCGGGGCCTGCATCCGCGTGAGGGTTCTTTTCAGGCTGGGCAGCCAGCGCCGGGTCCAAGAAGCTTTCCACGCCGTTAATACCTGCATTGTACTGTGCAAAGTTGGTCACGGCGGCGATATTTTCAGGCTCCAATAGGAAATCCATGAAGATCAGCGCGTTTTCACGGTTGGGCGCATCTTTCAACAAAACAACGTTGTCCATCCACGCGATATAGCCTTGCGTCGGATAGGCGTATTCCACGTTGGCGCCTTCTTCACGTGCCTTGGCGGCGAAACCATCATAGATCTGACCAACGGCCGCGTCGCCCGAAACCAGCACCTCTTTTGCGGTGTCCGAGTTGAACGAGGCCCAATGCTGTTTGGCCTCTTGCAGCATGGCATTCAGCGCCTTCAGTTGATCGCGATCAGTCGAACATTGCGGGATGCCCATATGCAACGCGGCCATGGCCATCACTTCGCCCTGGCTGTCCAGCATGTTGATGCGGCCCTGCAACTCGGCTGGGGGGTTGAACAGGATGTCCGTGGTCTGAATGTCACCTTCATAGGCGTCGCGGCTGACTGCAAAGCTGGTTGAGCCCCACTGATACGGGATCGAGGACTGGCGACCGGGATCGAAACTTGGGTCAGCCCACTCCGCGGCGATGTTGCCCTTGTTCTTCAGCTCACCGTCGGCAATCGTGTCCAGCATGCCTTCACCCGCCATGATCGAAACCATGTAGTCACCGGGTACGGAAACATCATAGGTGCCGATGCCGCCCGCCTTGAGGGATGCCAGCATCGACTCGTTCGAGTCGTAAGTGTCCATAGTCACGTTGATGCCGGTTTCTTCGGTGAATTTATCCAGCAGTTCCTGCGGCATGTATTCGAACCAGTGGTACAGAACCAGTTCGCCTTCGGCAGCGGCGGCATTGGCGCCGATGGTCAGGGCAAGTGCGGCGACGCCGCTTTTCATCATATGTTTCATGTGTTTCTCCATCTGTTGGCTATTTTGTGTTGTCAGACTTGCTGACGAAATAACTGATCGTGACCATGATGATGGACACACTCAGCAACATGGTCGAAATCGCCATGATATTTGGTTTGATCCCCTGCTTGACCGAGCCAAAGATCGCGGTTGGCAAGGTCTCAACACCTGCGCCTTTGACGAAATTGGTGATGATGAAGTCGTCCAGGCTGACAATGAAAGCCAGCAGGAAGCCCGAGATAATGCCGGGCATCATCAAAGGTAGCAGGATCTTGGTGAATGCCTGTCGTTTCGTGGCATATAGGTCCAGCGCGGCCTGTTCATAGCTATCTTCAATCCCTTGCATCCGTGCAGAAATTGGCAGGTAGGCGAAGGGGATACAGAACGCGATATGGGCCAACAGGATCGTCAGAAGCCCGCGTTCGAACCCGACCGAGTTAAAGAAGATCAGGGTCGCAACCGCCAGAACGATCTCGGGTACCATCAGCGGCAGGCTGATCAGCCCGAAGGACAGCGTGCGAAAGCGGAACTTGCCGCCGCGCACCATGCCCGTCGCCGCCAGCGTGGCAATGGCCGTAGCAGTTATTGCAGCGATGATGGCGATGACAAAGCTGTTCTTGGCCGCCGTTTTGAACTTGCCGCTTTCCGGGCCGGTAAACACATCCGCATACCAGCGCAGGGACACGCCCTCCCAGTTGGTCAGCGATTGCGAGGCGTTGAAGCTGTAGATCGTCACCACGATCAGCGGCGCATAGAGGATGACCAGACACAGCAGGGTGATCCCCTTAAAGCCGGTGTAGGACTTGATGTCGAATTGCTTGCTTGCCATCGGTCAGCCCCCCGCCTTGTCGGCTTTGGCCTGTTGCCGTGCCGAGAACATCAGAATGATCAGCACCATGCTCAGCAGGATCATCGACGCTGCTGCGCCAAACGGCCAGTTACCAGCATTGCCCTTGAACTGTTCTTCGATCAGCGAACCGATCATGAAGTTTTTGGCCCCACCCAATAGGTCCGGCGCAAGGAACGACCCCATCGAGGGAACAAAGACCAGAATACAGCCCGCAAACACGCCCGGTTTGACCGCCGGCAACAGGACCCGCCGCAATGTCGTCCACTTCGACGCGTAGAGGTCAGCCGCCGCTTCGGAGAGGGCGAAGTTGTAGCGTTCCACCGCTGCATAGATCGGCAGAACCATGAAGGGCAGGTAGGAATAGAACAGGCCCAGTTGCACCGCGAAATTCGTGTTCACGATGTGCAGGGGGCTGTCAATCAGACCGATATTCATCAAAAAATCGTTCAGCGGCCCCTGATCCCGCAGCAGGAACTTCATCGATACGGTGCGGATCAGCAGGTTGACCCAATAGGGGATGGTGATCAGGAACACCCAGACAGGGCGCATGTTTTCTGACCGGGTCGCGATGAAATAGGCCGTTGGAAACCCGATCACCAAGCTAAGGAGCGTTGCTGCAGCGGCCTGCCAGATCGAGCGCCAAAAGATCGTGATGTAGGTCCATTCAATCTTGGGCGGCTCGTCCCCGAACAAGCCACGATCAAAGAAGAACTGATCGTAAGCGGCCAGAGAGAACTCCCAAATCACACCGCCACGGAACTCTTTCGTCAGGAAAGAGTAGATCAGCATCATGATCACCGGCGCCAGCACCAGAATGGCCAGCGTGACCCAGGCGGGTAAAAGTAACCACGTGCGAGCTTCTTTGTAGGTATCGGTCGTTGCGCTGCCGCCGCTTGCCGCACCCGCCGCCATCAGTCTGCCAGGAGGCGCGCGGCCCCCAGCTCCATGTTGACGAACATCTCAGTGCCCGGCTCAAAGATGCGCTTGTTACCGCGATCTGAGTTCGAGGTGCGGACGATAAAATCCGGCCCTTCATCCAGATGCACAATGGTGGTGATGTCGGTGCCGACAAAGATGTTGTCTTTGACCCGCCCGTGCAACCCTTCGGATTCAACAGGTTCCGAGGACATATACAGGCGTTCTGGCCGGATCGACATATGGACCTTGGACCCAATGCCTATCCCGTCGACTGCGTTGCAAGTCAACTCGTGCCCGCCTCCAAGGTGGCACGTTGCGCGGCCGTTTTCGATGCCGTCGACCGAGACCTCCAGCAAGTTGGTCTCACCGATGAAATCGGCCACGAACATATTGTGCGGGCGCTCGTAAATGTCGGTCGGCGTTCCAAGCTGTTGCATTTCACCTGCCGACATCACCGCAATACGGTCGGACATGGTCAGCGCCTCTTCCTGATCGTGGGTGACGAAGATGAAGGTGATCCCGGTTTCGCGCTGCAATTGCTTAAGTTCCAGCTGCATCGCCTTGCGCAGCTTCAGATCCAGCGCTGAAAGAGGCTCGTCCAAAAGCAGAACCTTCGGCTGTGGCGCCAACGCGCGGGCCAATGCCACACGCTGTTGCTGCCCACCCGAAAGTTGGCTTGGTTTGCGTGCCGAAAACTGGCTGAGTTGCACCAGTTCCAACATCTCGCCTGCTTTCTTAAGCGCCTCGGATTTCGATGTCCCACGCATTTCCAGCCCGAACGCCACATTTTCGAGAATGGTCATATGCGGAAACAGGGCGTAGTTTTGGAAAACCGTGTTCACCGGGCGTTTGTTCGGCGGCAGGTTCTCGATCTCATCACCGAAGAGGAAAATTGCGCCTTCGGTCACATCTTCGAACCCGGCGATCATGCGCAACAGGGTTGTCTTTCCGCAACCGGACGGGCCCAGCAGCGTGAAGAACTCATTGTCCATGATTGACAGAGAGATCTTTTTTAGTGCGGTGAAGTCGCCATAGCGTTTAACCGCATCCCGCACGTCAATCGCGATTTGTTCTGTATCGGCCAAACTCGCCTCCCTAAGCGCCGCGAAGTCACTGCCGGGTATATACGGGCCGTGCGGTCGTCTTAAGAATTGACTTCCTCATCAAATATTAGGATTAGCCTAATCATTTTATATTGTTGTTTTAAAACAATGGAATAAGCGTTTGGCGACGAAATTTCTCATGTAAAGAAAATCTACACTTTAGATGTTTCATTTACGTTTTGGATGTTGCATCAAGGTGACTGAGGGTGCGGAATTCCCGAAATTGTAATACGAAAAACAATATGGGTGCAGGGTGAATGATGCCTCTGTACTCACGCCACTGTTCGCATCCTTCGGATGTGATACACCGTAGCACACTCGAATCGAACCCTCTTGGCCGCGCGGCAGGAAACCCAAAGGATCATGCCGCGCCGCACATTTAGGTATTTGGAGCGAACGCTTTGAAAAATAACGCACAAAAAGCAGCGCGTTTAAGCGTAGCACCCATGATGGACTGGACGGATTCATTCTGAAACTCCTTATTTTTATGGAGTTTTGCGGTGTCTTTAGAATTTGTAGCACTGGTTGTAGCACCGGTTTTCCAGGGTGGGGCATTTGGTTGTGTTCTTGTAGCACGGATCAGCGACCAGAAACCCAGAATGTAGAGCCGCCTGAATGAGTTGCTATACTTCCCAGGCGGATTGAAATGTAGCTACGGCCCCCAACAAAAATCTCACATCTAACTGCAGTTTCGGCCCTAAGCTGCCGTCCAGCGTACAGCACAAATGTCGCGGTGCGGCCTTTCAAACCTGACTTTCGCCGCGAGTGCAAAATTTGGAGGTAGTCGACTTAACAGTTTCGGGATACAGCCGACTTTTGCAGGCGCAGCTTTTGCTCGCGCAGAAACTCTTCGCGACAGCAGCAACCAGATCGCTGCGATGCCGCCAATACCTCGCAAGCAGTCGTTGATTTTCCTTCCGAATGCTATTTCCAGAGCGTTCCTTGCCAAGAATATTGGCACGAAATCCATTTGGATGACCTGCTATGTGTTGCAACCAAGTAGAAATGTCTCTCTGTCCGCAACGCAGTAATGCCTCAGGTGAAACGGAACGTTTGCGCTGCCAGACAGGGTAGAGACTTCCGACATCGGAACCTTGGTAGGCTGCGCGCATTTTCGGTCTGCGAGCGCCCTCGGATTTCATCAACATAGTGGACACGTCAACTGGAGCAACCAGGACTTTCACCAGTGCGGAAACCGCTTCTCAAAAAACTTAACGATGTGAAATGAGAATAGCCTTTTGATTGAGGTTCTCATTGCGATGGTGGATGTCATTTTCGCGGGGCTTCCGTCTTGCGGATCGTACCCGATTTTCCGTTTTGTTTCGGCGATATCCCAACGCATGCCTGGGTTGTCTGACATAAGATTTAGGGCGGCAAACGCAACGTCCTTTGCGTCTATCGCTGCGCGCATGCCGTTTAGGAAATCCCGATCGCTCAGCCACATCTCCTGACCCCAACGGCCCATCGCCATATGCGGTCCAGGCTTGTTGTCATGGGTCCATTGGGTCCAGCCGATACGCAGACAGATGACCGAAAGCCCATGATGCTGCGCAAAGTAAGCTCCGGTCCGCTCGCAAAACAGCTTTGACATGCCGTAGGCATTCACTGGCCCTGGAGGCGTGTCGCTATTTAACTCATCAGCAGTGAAACGCTTGTCTCCTTGAACCCAGTTCGAACTGGCGAGAACCACACGTTTAACGCCCATCGCCACGGCATGATGGTAGAGCAACAGCGTCGCGTCCATGTTGTGCTTGATCGCTGATGACCAGCTTGCGGCAGGCTCACGGTCTCCGGCCAGATGGACGATCACATCCACTCCTTCCAGAAGTTTGATCCAGATAGGGTCACCAGACAGATCCGCGATATGAATATCCGGGTGATCAACCGGGCGAATGTCGATCCCTGACACTTTGTAGTCAGGATCCCCCTCCAACACGTCGAAGAGTTTTCGACCCAGATGCCCACCTGCACCTGTAATCAGGACATGCATGATAGTAACTCCCTATTCGAGCCAAGAATTGGTGGATTGCTGTTTGGCCAAATTTCAAAGTCCTGACGAAACCTGAGCGTCTCATCCCGCGCCAAATCAGATTTTGGCGAGTGCCATTCGGCCTCACAGTAGGAATAGTCGCCCGAATTGAATACCTCGACGGGATACTGATGCATAAAGCTGTCGCTCGGTGCTGGCGGGTGTGTTGTACAGAGTATCCAGGTGCCAGCTTTGCCGATCTTGATAAGCGTTTCCCCATCTGGGTTAGGAAGTCCAACCTTGAATTCTTGTTGTTTGGCGCAATCTGCAATGACGCAGTTTGCCGTCAGTTCAACCATTGATCCGGAGTGCCCGAAAACGGGATGGATTTCGGGATCGCCCATCGTAATCCCGATCGTGGCGGGCGTATTGATCATCATGACTGACCAAATGCCTGTTGCCCTGGAAACGTGACCGTGATTGGTCACACTATGCTCAATGCTCCACGCAGCGGCTGACTTCAGGGTGATGCGCCGCGCCACGGACAGATGCGAGACAGGACAGATCTGGCTTGTCAATTCGACATGATCCTCATCTCGTGAGGTGACCAGAAAAGGGTCACTGTCGAGTGCCGTAAACGGGGCACTATCCTTCCAGGCCGTGTCCGGAGCTATCCAGGTTTTTTCTCCGCCCCAGAGGGGGAAACCAAACTGCGGGGAGCGTGTTGGCAAGTCGGCCAGATCAATTTCATCAACCGGCAAGTGTACCAAGTCCGGATTCTGAAAAAGCAGCGATTGCTCTTGGAATGTAACGCCCCACAAACGGCCACCAATTCCGGGCAGGATAACAAGCTCCAATCCGCCTCTTGTTAACTGCAGAACGGACCATCGATCAGACATGAGGGGTTCCCGGGCGGTGACCCGGCACAAAACTTCTGCGCCGGGAAAACGATTAGACGTGTTTGAATTGGGCGACGTTTTGCGCCGTTATCGGCATCACCCCAGTTTCGACGCGTTCTGGCAGTGGATTGATCCCGGCGGCCTTCCAATCCGGCAAGACCTTCAGTGCGTCCGTGTTCTGCCAGTGCATCATGTGGAAGGCGAGGAAGATCTCGAGGTAGGATTTTTGAGCTACCGCACCGTGGATCGTGCCGTCTTCGATATAGGGCAGCATGTCATCGTTGCGGTCCATCGCGACGATCTTGATGTCCTTGCGACCTGCTTCGGTCACCGCGATGGCTGCGCCTTTGCCGCTGTCGCCGTCCGTACCACCAATGCCAACAATGTCAGGGTTGGCCTGGATAGCCTGAAGATAGGCCGTCGGAGCGTATGACGGGTCGGCTTTGTCGTTGACGACGTCAACCACCTCAATGTCAGGATATTTCTCTGCAAAGATCTGTTTGTACCCTTCGACACGCTCCAGGGTCGACGGCGCTGGGAATGTACCAAGGATGACTTTTCCCTTTCCACCAATGGCTTCGGCCAGCATCTCGCCGCCGACGCGGCCAGCCTGAACGCCGTTGATGCCCAGGAACGTTGATCTGGGGCTGTCGGGAATGTCACCAATACAGCAAGTGATGGGGATGCCGGCTTCGACTGCGCGTTCCACGCCGGGCGCCAGAGTCGCCGGATCGCCTGGGAAGATCAGGATGCCAGCGGGACGGCGGGCGATCAGTTCATCAAGCTGACGCGCCTGTGCTGCTGTGTCGAAGTCCAGCGGACCGGTGAACGTGGCCTTGATACCCATCAGTTCTTCCAGGTCTTCCATTGCGTTGCGGTAATCCACCCAGAACGGCACCTGAGTTACGATGGAGAGAAAAACATATTCCTTACCAGCCGCCTGTGCCATGGCTTCCTTCGACAGGATTGGTAGTCCGAAGGCGGCGGCCAATCCTGCGGTAGTGCCCGCAGTCAGCAGCCTGCGCCGATTTACAGTCATCTCAGTCATCGTGATCTCCCTTTTGGATGATTAGTAGTTTTCGGTTTCTTTTGATCGAGGTCAGCCCCGTTTACTGCGGATCAGCATGTCCAATGCGACGGCTGAGACGAGCACGCCACCGATGACAATCATTTGCCAGTAGATCGAAACGGCTTGCATGGTCATCGTGTTGTTGATCAAGGCAACGAACACGACGCCAAGGAATGCGCCGAGAATTGTGCCTTCGCCTCCGCGCAACGATGCACCACCGATAACGGCCGCAGCCAGCACTTGCAGTTCGATTCCATTGCCTGCTGTTGGCGTGCCGCTCATCAAGCGGGAGGCGAGTAATACCCCAGCCAAGGCCGCCAAAACGCCCGTGAGCGCATAAAGGATGATGCGAACGCGTGTTACGTGGATGCCTGAAAGCATCGCCGCTTTTTCATTTGCACCGATGAAGTAGACCTGCCTGAAAAACCGGGTGTGGCGCACTGCCAGGTCAAAAAGGACCACCAAAACGAGGGTCAGCAACACGATCACAGGAAAGCCGCCAATGTCGGTCTTGCCAATCCAGCCGAATGATGCGGGCAGACTGGAGACTGAGAAACCCTCGGTCAGAACTAACGCGATGCCGCGCGCGATCGACATTGTCCCAAGTGTGGCGATCAATGGGTTGATCCCGAGTCCCGTGACAAGCAAACCGTTTACAACCCCGACGACGCAGCCAAGGATCAGGCCGCAGATCACCGCAAGTGGGATCGGCATGCCGGTCAGCAGCAACATTGCAACAACCGTGGAAGACAGTGCCATGACCGAACCAACCGACAGATCAAAACCGCCAGAAGCCAGCAGAATGGCCATGCCGATCACAATGATTGCTGTTGGGGCCATGCCCACGGCCACGGCTCGGAAATTCGAGAGGCTGAAGAAATAGGGATTGACGTTGGCCATCACGATGATGATCGCGGCGATCAAAACGATCAGCGTCAGTTCACGGATGTCAACGAATGCCTGCAGGACGCGGCGCATAAGTGACCGTTTCTCGGAAATGTTGGCTTGAGCGACCATGGTCACGACGCGACTCCTTTGTGTTGGGATGGCTGTGCAGCCGAGCGATAGGCGTTCCCGGCGGCCATTTGTAGAAGTACGCTTTCACTGGCGTCTTCGGCGGCGATGTCGCCCATCAGACGACCCTCGTGAACGACAAGAATGCGCGAGGACAGCGAAACCAATTCCGGAAAATCGGAAGACACCACCAGAATCGCCATTCCTTCTGCCGCTTGGCGGAGCAGCTCTGTGTGGATCTGAAATTTCGCGCCCACATCGACGCCTTTCGTAGGTTCTTCCACGATCAGAAGGTCAGGTGTGCGCTTGAGCCATTTGGCCAGCATGATCTTTTGCTGATTTCCTCCCGACAGAGCGCCGACGTCATCAGTGATCCCACTGGCTTTGACGCTAAATGCATCAATGGCAGCGTTGCTGGCTTTCTTTATTGACGCCTTGCACATGATGCCCAAGCTCGCGTGTTCAGAAAGACTTGCGGCGATCAGGTTGTCGCTGAGCGATTGTTCGAGAAACAGACCTTCGGTCTTTCGTTCTTCCGGTACAAAGCCTATGCCAAGGCGCATTGCGTGGCGCAGGGAAGTGAGCTTCACGGGCGCCCCGCGCAGCTCGACAACCCCCTCGGCTCCCGGCATCAATCCAACGATTGAGCGGACAATCTCGCTTCGGCGCGCTCCCATTAGCCCGGCCATGCCGACTATTTCGCCGGCCTTAATCGAAAATGAGATGTCTTCGAATTCACCTGAGTGCGTCAGGCCTTTGACGGTAAGGACATCGTTCCCTTTGACATGGGCTGATCTGTTGACATCACCTGGATGTGCGCCCCCAATCATCTCTGCAACTACTTGTTCCTGAGAGGTGTCAGCCACTGGCAAAGTGCTGATATGGCGTCCATCCCGCAAAACGGTAATTCGATCGGAAATTTGGAATATCTCGTCCATGTGGTGACTGACATAGACAATGCCGATACCCTTTTTTGTAAGCCCGCGAAGTACGTCGAACAATGCGTCCACTTCGTCAGGAGCCAGCGCTGATGTCGGCTCATCCAGCAAAAGAACGCGTGAATTCAGGGATAGCGCCTTGGCAATTTCTACAATCTGGCGGGTGCTGATTGGCAGGCTGTCGACGGGCAATGAGACGTCGATGTCCAGACCGAACTCTGCCAAAAGCGCTTCGGCCCGGCGGCGCAGTTCCGGCCAGTCAACGACACCCAAACGGGTCGGAGCTCGTCCGGCATAGATGTTTTCAGCGACAGAAAGAGCACCAGCCAGGCTGAGTTCTTGAAACACGCAACTGACGCCAAGCGATTGCGCGTGCGACGGATTTTCAATTCGGCGTTCATTGCCGTTACACAGAATTCTTCCTGCTGACGGTTGATGAAGCCCGTAGAGCAGACCCAAGCACGTGGATTTGCCTGCGCCGTTTTCACCGCAAAGCGCATGCACTTCACCTGGGCGCAGTTCGAATTCCAAATGATTAAGAACAACATTTGCACCGAAGCTTTTGCTAACCGCATCCAATCGGATCAGGGGCAGCGCGTTCCTCGGATCAAGAATCGAAGCTGACGTCATTGTATTCCTCCCAAGTTCTAATTGGCATCTGAGATATCAGATGTCAATTACTTTGTGGTGAAGCTAAGGACGGCATGAAGAAGGGCAGCCCTTCGCAGGACTGCCCCTTGAAACGAGTTAGCGTTGATTAGGAGGCCTTCGCGCCCTCAAGTACGATCGAAGCACTTTCATAGGCCTGCCGAGTTCGATCAATGTGCTCCACCAGAAGCAATTTAATCTTCGCCATATCACCTTGACGCACCGCGACCGCGATTTTCTGATGTTCTTCGAATGAAAGCTCTGTGTGCTGCGGTAGTTTGGATAAATGGGTCCGCAATGCGGCGATCTTACCAATGTAGCGCGTATAGCTTGCGGTCAAATAGTCGTTCCCGGCGTGCTCAAAGATCAATTGGTGAAAAGCGGTGTCCAGAGCCAGGTACTCTCGTTCATCGCGGCGGGATCGTGCGCGCGCCATGTCTTTCACAATTCTCTCCATACTGTCGGCCAGCCCATCAGGGTCCCTTGATAGCGCCAGTTCAAATGCGGCGGTCTCGATGGCCTGCCTGAAGTCGCAGATTTGCGTTACTTCAGACCCGGAAAGGGAGAATACGCGTGCACCTTTTTGCGGTTCGATACTAACGAGCCCTTCATCACGCAGTTGGGCCAACGCTTCGCGAACCGGCGATTTGGAGACACCAAGCTCCTCCGATATCTTACGCTCAGACAGAATCTGACCCATCTTTAACGAGCCGTCGATGATACTGTTTCTCAAATGCTCCAAGGCAAGTTCTCGGAGAGATTTGGGTCGTTCCAAGGTCATAAATGGAGTCTCCAAAAAAATGTGTTGCATGACAGAAGATATCTGATACACCAGATAAGGCAAGCTGGAATATCAGATATCAGATTGACTGGAGGGGAGCCAGTTTGAAATGCGCGCAGAGTTAGTTCTTGATTGCAGAAATGAGCATGGGGAGGGGATCTTCTGGAACCCTGCTGATGAGCTTGTCTGGTGGACCGATATCGAAGGCCGCGCGCTTTGGTCTTACGATCCGTCGACTTTGAAGAGCGCCAAGCACCCTATGACAGAGCGTGTCTGCTGTTTTGCTCCTCGCGCAAAAGGGGGCTTGATTGTTGCCTTTGCTGATCGGGTCGTTCTGTTTGATCTGGACACAAACGTGGAAACGCTTGTTGCCCGCTTCGAACCCAATAACGCAGAGACGCGACTGAACGACGGACGGACAGATCGGCAGGGAAGGCTGATCGTCGGTGGGATGAACGAGGTGTCCGGAGCCCACGATTCGTCAGTTTTGTGCATCGACACAGACCTCTCCGTGCGGACAATCATCGAAAAGGTATCTTGTGCAAACTCTGCCTGTTTTGCCCCAGATGGCAGAACGATGTTTTTTGCGGATACACCAGACCGGGAAATCGTAGCCTTTGACTACGACACCGCCACTGGTTCGGTTTCTGACCGACGCATTCACGCTTCATTCAAGGACGAACCGGGGCTGCCCGACGGGTCCTGTGTCGATGCCGAAGGTGGTGTCTGGAACGCCGAGTGGGAAGGTCGCCGCGTTGTTCGCGTAGCCCCGAACGGCGCGATTGACCGGGTCATAGAAATTCCTGTCTGGAAGCCCACCTGCTGTGCCTTTGGTGGCCCGGAACTCGACACGCTCTTCATTACGACCTCGCGCCTGATGAGTGACGAGGACGCTCTATCAAGAGAACCGGAATCTGGCGGCTTGTTCGCAGTCAAACCCGGCGTTTGCGGCGTGCTCGACACGCCATTCAACGGATAATGAAAAATTTCTGGAGGAGAATAAAATGCTGAAAACACTTATGAATACGACGATGGCCGCTGGTTTCGCCGTGCTCGCCTCTGTCGTTCATGCGGAAGAATATCCGACCCCTATCCCGCTCGAAGACGGTGCGCAGGCTCCAATTGATGCGATTGCTCCAAAAAACGAAAAGTTCCGCATCGCCTACATGCCGCCCGCAACCGAGTTCAACTACTACATCGCAATTGGCGAGGGTATCAAAGCGGTTGCGGCTGAAGCGGGCGTTGAAGTCTTCATGTTGGCCCCACAATCGGGTGCTGACATCAACGGCCAAATGGGCATGATCCAGGACGTGCTGACCCAGGATGTGGATGCGATCATCTTTGGCACCCACGATGAATTTGCTGCCGCGCCCCTTCTCAAGCAGGCGGTCGACAAGGGTATGGCGGTGTTGATGATCAACTCGGATATCCCGAACTTTCCGACGCCGATCCACGGCGTGGTCGGGTATTCGCAGCGAAACGGCACACACGACATAGCTGATTGGGCCATCGAGAATTATGGCGACAAACCTTTGAAGGTTGGCATCATTGAAGGTCAGCCTGGGTACCACTCGACCGAGCGTGTTGGAGGTTTTCTCGACGGTATCGACGGCAACGAAAACTTCGAAGTGGTCGTGTCCATTGACGGCAAATGGAATGTCGAAGGTGGCAATACCGCTGGTATGGATATCCTACAATCGCATCCCGACCTCGACATGATCTTTGCTGCAAATGACTACATGATCATCGGGGCATCGTTTGCAGCCAAGGCGCTCGGGCGCTCCGACATTGTTCTGCTCGGGAACGATGGCGATACCTCGGGTCTGGAGGAAATCGCAGCGGGCAACATTACTGCGACCGTTAATACCTCGCCGTTCCTTATGGGTCGGGCGGCTATGCAGGCGACGATTGATGCATTGAACGGCACTTATCCCGGAGGATGGATCGAAACGCCAACCTCCATCGAAGATAAAGACGGTGCTGTCGCAGTGCTAAAGGAGCCTGAAAAGCTCTTCCCGCAGCCGTCTAAAGAATACTGAGCGTTCTCCCTGCTCCTCGGTGGCATCTTCGTGTGCTGCCGGGGGCGAAAAAAAGCTGAGTTTCCCGTTCAAGTTGAGGCCCCCAAGATGACAACAGAAATGCCCCTTTGGGAGTTTGTCGATATCACCAAGGCCTATCCCGGCGTTTTGGCGAATGACAAAGTCTGTATCAAGCTTATGCCCGGTTCGATCCATGGGCTGCTTGGCGAGAATGGTTGCGGTAAGTCCACGATGATAAAGACGCTGTCCGGCGTGCAGCAACCTGACAGCGGCCGGATTCTTCACAACGGGCAACCGGTGACAGTCGGTGACCCACAGGTTGCACGCGATTTGGGCATAGCAACGGTTTTTCAGGAGTTCTCGATCGTTCCAACACTGTCTGTTGGCGAGAACATATTCTTGGGCAACATGCCCCGGTCGAGATTGGGGGTAATAGACTGGGGTAAGGTACACGACGAAGCCGCCCGTGTTTTGGCAGAGATGGACGTCGATGTTTCACCCAATGCCATCACCGGCACGCTTTCAGTGGGTGAGCAGCAGCTTGTCGAGATTGCCAAGGCTATTGCGATGGACGCCCGTATGATCATCCTCGACGAGCCCACGGCTGCTCTGGGCGAGGACGAAATCGAACGCCTGCACCAGTTGTTGCGCAACATGCGCGGCCGCGGAACAGCTATTCTTTATGTTTCCCATCGCTTGGATGAGGTGGAGCGGATCGTCGACGAAGTAACGATCCTGCGCAATGGGCGCGTCGTGCGAGCCAGTGGCGAGACGGAAATCAACGTCTCTGAAATTGTCAGCGCCATGGTCGGGGAAGACATAGGTGAGCACTACCCAAAAGAGCAGAATGCAACCCACGAAGTTGTTCTCGAAGCGAGCGGGCTTGCAACCAATGCCGGAGTGACGGATGCATCCTTTGCGCTCCACAAAGGTGAAGTGCTGGGCCTGGGCGGCGTGTTGGGAAGCGGGCGCACGGAAATCGTAAGGGCCCTGTTTGGAACAGATGAGATTGTTGCCGGTCAGGTCATATTAAAGGGCAATCCAGTCCGGTTCGGTCGGGAAATCGACGCGATCCGCGCTGGTTTGGCCTTGGTTCCGGAGAACCGCAAATATGATGGCTTGTTCTTCAATTTCCGGGCCAGCGGTAACATTACCGCAGCGTCGCTTGGCGGGTTGAGCCGGTTTGGTGTCTTGGACCTTAAGGCTGAGGAACACGCTACGCACGACCTGATCCGCGATCTGGAGATTTCAACTCAGGCTGAGGAAAAGACAGTCAACTTCCTTTCCGGAGGGAACCAGCAGAAGATTGTGATCGCGCGTTGGCTGTTCTCGGATTCGGAGATCCTGATCCTTGATGAACCCACACAAGGGATCGATATCGGCGCCAAGATCGCGGTCTACAAGTTGATAAACAAGCTGACCCGCGCGGGTAAATCCATCATCCTGATCAGTTCGGACCACGATGAGCTTTTGGCGATGAGCGATCGAATCGCCATCGTGCAGCACGGCACGATCACGCGCACCGTGGATGCTTCGGAACTGACCCATGATGACCTGGTTCGGGCCTCCGCCGACACCCCACATCTCAAGCCTGAGGAGGTTTTCGCATGAAGCGGATCTTTGACACTCAATTGATCGGACCTTTCGCGGCCATGGTGATCGTTGCCCTAATTGTCGCGCTCACAACAGAGCGGTTTCTGAATCCGGGCAATCTTTCGAACCTTTCCTTGCAGGTCAGCATCGTGGCGCTCATTGCCATCGGTTCTACGATCGTGATTTTCGCCGCCGGCATCGATTTGAGTTCCGGTTCCATGGTGGCTTTGCTGACCATGATCCTTGCTCAAATGCTGAAGTTCCTTGGCATTCCGCTTGTGCTGGCACTCCCGCTTATCCTTTTCGCCGGTGGATTGCTGGGGCTCTTCATTGGCTTGATTACAGCTTACGGACGCATACCGTCGTTTATTACTACACTGGCAGCGCTGATCGCATTCCGTGGTCTCGCTCTGACCTTCAACAATGGCTCACCGATCTTTTCGCTCGATCCCGCGCTTGAGCCAATCTTTTACGGTAAGTTGTTTGGCATTCCGCTGCCCTTCTTCTATCTCGTTTTCTTCTATGCACTTGCGGCATTTGCGATGAATTTTACAAAGCTGGGCCGCGAAATCTATGCCGTTGGCGGCAACCCGGCCGCCGCCGTTCTGACCGGCATCAACGTGCGCAAGGTGCAGACAACAACGTTTGTTATTGCAGGGTTCATGACCGCCGTAGGCGCGATCCTGATGTCAGCACGCTTGAACTCCGGCTCCCCTAATTATGGGCAAACGCTTGAATTGCAGGCGATAGCCGCAGCAGTGGTCGGAGGTGCCAGTCTCGCTGGAGGGCGCGGCAACATCCTCGCCACTCTGATGGGAGCCATGACCATCGTGATTGTCCAGAACGGCTTGAACCTGAATGCAGCACCGTCATCTGTTCAGAATATCGTGCTGGGACTGATCATCCTTCTGGCCGTTGGCATCGACATGTGGCGGGCTGAGATTTCTGCCCTGATGGCGCGCATTTTCGGGCGCGCGTCGTCCGCTCAGACATCCAGTGTGAAAAAGGGAGCATGACATGGACCTTGGGCTGAAAGACAAGCTTGTCCTCGTCACCGGCTCTGGCTCTGGGATAGGGAAGGCGACTGCGAAAGTCTATTTGCAGGAAGGCGCACGTGTCATTGTTCACGGTCTGACGGAGACCGAAGTGAGTGCCTGCGTGGACGACCTTGCCACCTTGGGCGACGTTACAGGGATGGCGGCGGATCTGACGAACACGACTGACTCAAGCGCGCTGGCAGAGTTCGCGCAAATGCAGGGTGATGTTGATGTCCTCGTTAACAATGTCGGCATCTTTTCGGTCAAACCATTCGAAGACCTGACTGATGATGACTGGATGCACTATTTTAACATCAACGTCCTGTCTGCAGTTCGGATGAGCCGGGTTTTCCTGCCTGCTATGCTAAAACGTGGCATTGGGTCGATCATCAATATGGCAAGCGAAGCCGCGGTAAAGCCTCTGCCTCAGATGGTGCACTACTCAGTCACTAAAACTGCCATGTTAGGTCTCACCCGTGGCATGGCAGAGCTCACCAAGGGTACGCAGGTACGGGTTAACTCCGTCCTGCCCGGTCCGACATGGACCGAAGGGGTAGAGGCCTACTTCGATGGTCTTGCGGCTCAAAAAGGCGAACCGCTCGACACAATCGTGGACAACTACTTCAAATCTGACGAGCCCACCTCGCTGATCCAGCGGTTCGTTCAACCGGACGAAGTCGCCCGCATGATCGTCACAATCTCAGCCAGTACCGCCTCCAATGGCTCTGCGCATCGGATCGAAGGCGGCATCGTTCGAAACATTCTCTGACATTCTAACAAAGGAGCCTCCCATGGTTGCACTTACATTCTCTCACATCGGCATCACGGTTCCGGACCTGGAAAAAGCTGTGGAATTTTATTCCAAGGCGTTCGATCTCTACGTGCTGATGGAACCGACTGAAATTCTCCACGACGATAGCGCCATCGGTCAGATGTGTGACGATGTGTTCGGGGCAGGTTGGGGAAGTTTCCGCATCGCGCATTTGTCGATGGGGTGCGGTGTCGGCATCGAATTATTCGAATTTCCGAAAACCGTCGAAGAAGAACGCCCGTTTGAATACTGGCGCAGGGGTCTATTTCACTTCTGCGTTCAGGACACGGATCTGGAAGGGCGGATCAAAATTATCGAAGAATTGGGCGGTCGCCAGCGCATGGAACAGGTGCGTAAGTATTACCCGGGCGAAAAGCCATATCGCATGGTCTACATGGAAGACCCGTTTGGCAACATTTTCGAACTCTACAGCCACTCGTACGAGTTGACATATTCGGCGGGCGCCTATGTCTGATCAGCCGACATTCGTTCCACGGACGGATCGGCCAATAGTCGTGATCACCGACTACGACTTTGGCAATGTCGATGTGGAAACCGAGATCCTCGAAGCGGCCGGTGCCGAAGTCATCGCGCTTCAGGCCAAATCCGAAGAGGACCTTTTTGAGGTCGCGCCGCACTGCGCTGCGATGATGAACCAATATGCCAAAATCGGCCAGCAAACTATCACGCTGATGGAACGCTGTGAGGTGATCGCGCGCTATGGTGTTGGTGTCGATATTGTCGATGTCGGCACGGCCACCGAACGAGGCATTCTGGTGACCAATGTGCAAAACTACTGCACCGAAGAGGTCGCAGATCATGCGATCTCCCTATGGCTGACACTTGCCCGCAAACTGCCAGACTATGACCGCGCAACGCATGCGGGGATCTGGCAATGGCAAAGTGGGCAACCGGTATTTCGCTTGCGCGGACGCACAATGGGTGTCGTGTCGCTGGGCAAGATCGGACAGGCCATCGTGGCACGGGCGCGGGCCTTCGGCGTCAATGTCATTGCCTATGATCCCTTCCTGCCGGCAAATGTCGCCACGTCGCTGGGAGTGGAGTTGGTGTCCAAGGCAGATCTTCTGGCACGCTCCGACTATGTCCTGATGCAGGCGCCTATGACGCCTGAAACTCATCATTTTTTGTCGGATGCGGAGTTCGCTTCGATGAAGCCGGGCGCAATCCTGGTGAACACGGGTCGCGGCCCAACTGTGGACAACATGGCCCTCTACCGCGCTCTGACCAATGGCCACCTGGCCGCCGCCGGCCTCGATGACCCCGAAGAAGAACCGGCCAAGCGTGCCAATTGGAGCCCGGATGACAACCCGCTCTTCACGCTGCCCAACGTGCTCGTGACACCACACGCCGCCTACTACTCCGAAGAATCCATACGTGCCGCCCGGGTCACCGCAGCAACGCAGGTGGCCAAGGTGCTCACAGGGCAAAAGCCAGACTACACCGTCAATGCCGAGGCATTGGCCGCAACACCCGCATAACAGGAGACAAGAATGCCAGACGTTAGTAGTGACCTCAGGGTCTTCAATGACTTTGAACGAAACCCGAATCTGCTCAAGAAATTCGACAAGGTGCTTGAGGCCTATTCAGCAGCAGCCATCTTTGCCGATGTTCAGTACCGCACCGGTGTGATGGACAGCGCTATCAAACCCGCATTTCGCGCCAAGGTTACGGGCCAGGCCGTCACTGTGCAGCTTTCCAAAGGCGACCTCGTTGATCCTCTGAAAGCCTTGGAGATGGGCCAACCCGGCGACGTGATCGTTGTGGATGCGGGTGGCGACGTCAATACGTCGGTCTGCGGCGGGCTCATGGGCGGGCTGGCGCAGAACCGGGGCATTCGCGGCATGATCGTAGATGGTACGGGACGCGATACGGACGAATTGGAAGACATCAACTGGCCCATCTGGACACGGGCGATCACCCCGCGCGGAACGCACACGATGTTTTCTGGACGCAAGGACGAGCTTTCGATCAACGTGCCGATTGCCTGTGGTGGCGTGGTCGTAAACCCGGGTGACTTCATCGTGGCCGATTTGATGGGTGTGGTCGTGGTTCCACAGGAACTGGCCGAAGAAACCGTGCGCCTTGCCCAGGAACAGGCTGACCGCGAAGAAGAAACCCGCAAGTGGGTCGCCAAGGGAAAAACCGTCGAGGATCTTTTAAATGAATTCGGCCGTATCTGAACCAGCCCTTATCGGTGTCGATTGGGGAACGTCTTCTCTCCGTGCTTTTCTTATTGGTGCGGAGGGTGAGGTCATTGACGGTGTCTCTTCACCCGAAGGCATCATGCAGGTTTCTGGAAAGACCTTCGAGGCGGTCCTTGGTCGTCTCATTGGTCCTTGGGTTGCGCAGATTGATCTGCCGATCCTTGCATCTGGCATGATAACCAGCCGGAACGGATGGGTTGAGACGCCCTATGCCGAAATGCCGCTTGGCGCTTGTGGTCTTGCGAGGGCTTTGGTGCCACATGATGCCGATAGCGGAGCCCGGATTCACTTTGTGACGGGGGCATCCATCGAGCACGCGGGCGGCCCGGACGTGATGCGCGGCGAGGAGACGCAGATTATTGGCGCGTCCGCGCTTGGCCTGAACGACGGTACTTTCGTAATGCCGGGCACGCACAGCAAATGGGTCCAGGTTGCGGATGGGCAAATCGTGGATTTCTCAACGTATATGACGGGCGAGATCTTCGCTGCTCTCAAGGGGCACACGATCCTTGGCACGTTGATGGAGGATCACGACTTCGACGTAGCTGCCTTTGAAACCGGCGTAGCTGCGGGCCTCGAAGGGGGTTCTAATCTATTGCACAATTTGTTTCACGTTCGGACCCTTCCACTCATGGGCAAAATCCCCAGGGTCGCTACGGCTGATTACTTATCCGGCCTTCTGATAGGTTCGGAGGTTGCGGCTGCAACCCGCGCTGTCGAAAACATCGGCACCGTCACCCTTGTGGGACGCAGCGACCTGTCAGACCGCTATGATATTGCCCTACGGGCCGCGGGGCTGGAAACCCGCCGAGCGCCGGATGACATCGTCGCCAAAGGGCATTTTCTTATTGCCCGCGCAGCGGGGCTTTTGGGATGATCGACCTCACCGCGGCGCTGGCCGAAAACCCACTGATTGCAATCTTGCGCGGGCTGGAACCAGAAAACGCGTTACCAGTTGCGGGTGAGCTGATTGAGGCCGCCTTTCGTATCGTCGAAGTTCCGCTGAACTCTCCTGATCCGCTGGAGTCGATCGCTCGAATTGCCAAGCATTATGGCGCGCAAGCCGTCGTAGGGGCAGGCACAGTCCTGACCGCTGAGCAAGTCGATGCGGTTGCTGATGCAGGCGGGCGGATCATAGTCTCACCGAACATGAACCCGGATGTGGGGCGTGCCGCGGTTGCGCGGGGTCTATATTGGTGTCCGGGCGTCGTGACCCCGTCCGAGGCCTTGGCCGCCTTGGATCTTGGTGCCTCTGTTCTAAAGTTCTTTCCAGCTGAGATGGTGCCGCCGACCGCTATCGCCGCCATGCGTGCGATTTTGCCTCAAGAGGCTGTCATTGCTGCGGTGGGGGGGATCACACCTGAAACAATGGCCGCGTACCAGGCAGCCGGGACAAACGGGTTCGGATTGGGATCGGCCCTGTTCAAGCCGGGCCGTGCATTGGATGATATTGGCGCACGTGCGCGTGCTTTCACCCAAGCTCTGAAAGATCAAGGATGAAACAAGCCATTGTCACCGGAGGCACCCGAGGTATCGGCGCGGGTGTGGCGCGGTCGCTTGCCGATGCTGGTTGGTCCGTTATCGCCGCATCCGTGTCGGACTCCGAGCTGGATGCCTTTGCTCCTCAGGCCGGGATAACAACACAGCTTCTCGATGTGACAGATCAGGCTTCGGTCGATGCTGTGTTCGGCAACCTCAGGCGCCTCGACGCTTTAGTGAACTGCGCGGGGATTCTGCTCAGGGGTGAAGAATATGATATCGACGTCTTTGCCAGGGTTCTTGATGTAAACCTGACCGGGACGATGCGCTGCTGCCTCGCCGCGCAACCGCTTTTGGTCAAGCAGGGTGGGGCAATCGTTAACACCGCGTCCATGCTCAGCACTTTTGGCGGCCCACTGGTCCCGGCCTATTCCGCCTCAAAAGGTGGGGTCGCACAACTCACCAAGGCATTGGCAGGTCGCTGGGCCGAAGACGGCGTCAGAGTAAATGCCATTGCACCGGGCTGGATCGAGACGGAAATGACCCAAGGTCTTCGGGACGACCCAGATCGAACTGAAGGTATCATGGCGCGTACGCCTATGAAACGATGGGGTAAACCTGAAGAGGTTGGCGCGCTTGTACGCTGGCTTCTGAGTGAAGATGCCAGCTTTGTCACCGGGTCGGTTTATCCGGTCGACGGTGGCTATCTGGCAATGTGAGGAGAGGCCAATGAAAAACGACGACACTGCCCGAATGCCGTATCAGTTGCCGTTCCCAAAAGATGCACAGGAAGAGATTGTGATACCGAACGCGGTCTCCGAGGACGAAAGGCTCTGGGTGCCGCAGGCCGAAAACGTATGGTTCCGACCCCTCTGCCTCAATCGGTCACAAGGCTATTGGATGAACCTGCTGAAGGTCCGAAAGGCTGGTGTCCTTTCGCGCCATCGTCACCCGCAACCTGTCCACGGCTTTGTTCTGAAAGGACGCTGGCACTACTTGGAACATGACTGGGTCGCCGAAGAGGGCGGCTATGTCTATGAACCACCGGGTGAAACACACACGCTGGTTGTTCCGGATGACGTTGAAGAGATGATCACCTTTTTCCAGGTCAACGGTGTGATGTGCTATGTCGATCCATGGGGCGAGGTGCAAGGCTACGAGGATGTGTTCACAAAGATCGAACTTTGTCGAAAGCACTTCGCCGAAGTTGGTCTTGGGGAGGACTACGTTGAACAATTCATCCGGTGACTGCCCGTGTTTTGCGCTTGTTGCGCATGACGCAAGAAAAGACGAGATCGTAGCTTGGGTTGGCCTTCAGAAGACCCGGCTATCAGGAGTTAGTATCGTATCGACAGGTACGACTGGCGGCCGTATCAAAGAAGCCTTTCCTGAGTTAAATGTGACTTGTTTGAAAAGCGGTCCGCTTGGTGGCGACCAGCAGATTGGTGCAATGATCTGCGAACAGATGCTCGACGCTTTGATTTTCTTCGTCGATCCACTCTCACCTATGCCGCACGATGTGGATGTAAAGGCTTTGACGCGACTTGCCACAGTATACGATCTTCCAATGGCGTGTTCGCGGTCAACGGCTGATTTGATCGTCCAGGGTCTGCGTGGGAACAAAGGCGACACGCATTCCTAACGCTCTCCGGTTCCAGGGGATTGTTCAGTCGTTGTTCAGAAGGAAACGGGCAAGGTGGTCAGGATTTTCAACGCCCAACTGACTCATATTGGCCGTCATGTCAGCTCGCAAAATGTGCACGAGGTGATCTATGCCCGGTGCACCAAATGCCGCGACCGCATACTGAAATGCCCGCCCGACCATGACGAAATCGGCCCCTTTGGCCAAAGCGCGCATGATATCCAGGCCCCAGGCCACACCAGAATCGTATATGAGTGGGACATCCGGTCCGACCGCATCTCGGATTTTTGGTAACTGGTCAATTACGGCAGGTCCAGCTTCGAATTGGCGGCCGGAATGATTTGAAACCCAAATGCAATCTACGCCCTCGGCCACCATTTTTACAGCATCCTCCGACCGTAAAACGCCTTTGACGACAAGATGACCATCCCATTCGTCGCGCAATTCTCGCAGATATTGCCAATCGGGAATGCCCCGGATCAGAGCGCCCGCGTGCGTAAAGCTCTCGCGACCGCGTTGCGGCACATAGTCATCAAAGAACCGCATGCGCGGCATGATACCTTCAAGCATATGGGCAAGGCACCAAGCCGGCCGTGTGGCCATTTCAGCAAGCGTGCGCAAGTCGGCCTTCGGCGGGACGGTCAGGTTTGCACGTCTCTGGCGTTCGCGCCTGCTTTCTTCCGGGACATCGACAGTCATAATGAGTGTGTGAAAGCCAGCGGCCTTGATCCGTGGCAGCATTGCCCGGCGCAATTCTGCAGAGTTCACTGGGTAGTGCTGAAACCATCCGTTTTGGCCGATGTACGGGGCGACATCCTCCGGTGAGGCGACCGCGACGCTGGACAGTGAAAACGGGATGTTGTGCTCGACAGCTGCCTGCGCCAGCATCCGTTCCGCACCAGCCCACAACAATCCAGACATACCGACAGGCGCAATTCCAAACGGAAGATCGTACGTCTGCCCCAGCAGTGTCGTTTGGAGGTCCGCTTTGGTTCGTCCACACAGCACGCTGGGCATGAATCCGATAGCATCAAGCGCATTACGATTCACGCTTTTACCCAGCTCTCTGCCTGTTGCGCTGTCGAGATACTCGAAGGCAAACTTCGGGATGCGCTTTTGCGCAGTTTTCCGAAGATCTTCTATCGACGGGTGGGATAGGTCCAAATCCATCCGGGTCCTCTGGTTTTGTTGTCTAACGTTTGAAACGCCTCAGCCGGTCACCAAAGGGATGGCAGGGCCAGGGAAATTGCGGGCACATAGGTGATGAACATCAACAGGATCAGCATGCCGGCAAAGAATGGCAGGATCGCCCGGCTGAGGCTTTCGATGGAGACCTTCGAAATGCTGCTGGCCACGAACAGGTTTACGCCCAAAGGTGGTGTGCAGAATCCGATGGCCAGATTGACCGTCAAAATGACGCCAAAGACGATAGGATCGACACCCAGCGCGGTTGCAACCGGCAGTAGGATCGGCGTCATGATGATGATCGACGAAATCGTCTCCATGAACATACCGATCACCAGCAAAAGCAGATTGATCAACAACAGAATGATGATCGGATTGTCGGACAGGCTGGTGATCGTTGTGGCGAGTTCTGTCGGGATTCTTGCAAGCGTGATCAGTCTGCCAAAGGCGGTTGCCATGATCACAAGTATCAGAATGGTCCCGCTGGTCTTTGCACTGCCCGCTAAAACCTCTGGAAGGTCCTTAAGAGTGATGTCTCCATAGACGAAGATGCCGATGAAAGCGGCATAAACCACGGCCACGGCACCGGCTTCGGTTGGGGTGAAGATGCCGCTATAGATGCCCCCAAGGATAATCACGGGTACGAGAAGCGCCCAGATGGAAGACCGGAAGCTCTGCCAGACACCCGGGCCTGAGAACGCGGTTGTCGATTGCTGAACAACAGCGTCCTTTCGCAGCAGGATGCGGGCGACCAACATGAACATGAGGGCAAAAAGGACGCCAGGAACAACACCTGCGAGGAACAGCTTGCCGATCGAAACCTCGGCAGTAACGCCGTAGATGATGAAGGGAATACTTGGCGGGATCATAACGCCGATCATCCCCGAGGATGCTGTCAATGCGCCGCTGAACTTACGCGTATAGCCGACCTTTTCCATCTCTGGGATCATGTTCGATCCGATAGCGGCTACGGTTGCAGGAGACGAGCCGGATATCGCGGCAAAGAAAACACAGGCGAGCACGTTCACATAAGCCAGCCCACCCCGGATGTGACCTATCAGTGCATTGGCGAACCCTACCAGTCGACGGGACATTCCGCCGTGCTGCATCAGGTCGCCCGCGAGGATGAACAAGGGAACGGCGATCAGCGGAAATGAGTCCGCGCCTGTTACCACTGAGCGCGCCAGAAGAACCATCGGTGGCGTGCCATCCACGAATACCATCACGATCATGGTCGCAAGACCCAGACAGATGCCAATCGGCACGCTGAAGAGCAGAAGGGCGAACAGTGTCAGGAAAAGCGTTGTTGCAAGCATGCCGGGCTCCTCACGCTTTGGTCCCTGCGATCAGGCGCAGGGTTCGGATCAGATGTTGAGTGACGCGGATCGCGGACAGGCCCGCACCAACCGGCGCTGAGGCATAAAGGATCGGGATTGGCAGCCCCAGAACAACCGAGGTCTGGCTGGCCACAAAGGGTTGCCGGATCAACTTGATGCATTCAATTGTCAGAACGATCAGAAACCCAAGAACCAGAAGCGCGATCGCAACATCCGCATAAAGCCTCGCCCGCTCGCTGAGGACATCACGCAGGACTGTAATGCGCACATGATCGCCGGTGTGGAAGGCATAGCTGACACCAAGCCAGACAAACCAGACGAATAGCCAAAGTGTTAGCTCTTCACCCCATGAAAGAGAGGCATTCATGATGTAGCGCATGAACACATTGCCGAAAATCAACACGACAATCGCGGCCAGGAGCGCACTGGCCAGGACTTTTTCGGCATTCATATCGATCCATTTGATAGCCGACATCGTTCACCTCCCCTTGAACGAAAGGGGCACCCGATCCCGGATGGCCCGGGTGCCCGGATTGACAGAGTATTGCGTGGGTCAGCTTCCGCTTGCTGCGGATACCGCCGCGACCCAAGCGTCGTAGGCTTCTGCGCCAACTTCATCGCGATACTTCAGGCGAACGCTTTCGGTTTTGTCGGCGAAAGCCTGTCTCTGCTCTGCAGTCAGTTCCAGAACCTCGACACCAGCGGCACGGATCTGTTCCAGTTGTTCCGCATCTTCGCTGGCGACCAGTTCGGCCTGATAATCACGTGCGGCGGCCATCGAGTCCCGGACCAGTTGCTGATGCTCCGCGGGCAGCGAGTCAAAGAATGGTTTGGAGATGACCGGCATGTAGACCGCAAAGACATGACCCGTGGTTGATAGGTACTTCTGCACCTCGTAGAAACGCTGTGAGGTAATGATCGCCAGCGGGTTTTCCTGCCCGTCGATCACGCCTTGCTGAAGGGCAGAGTAAACCTCGCCGAAGTTCATCGGTGTCGGGTTAGCGCCGAGTGTCTCGAATGTTGCCACATGCGCCGGAACCTTCATCGTGCGCAGCTTGACGCCTTCAAGGTCTTCGGGTGTTTCAACCGGGCGGACATTGTTGGTCACGTTGCGAACGCCCAATTCAAGCCAACCAAGACCGACGAGCCCCTGATTTTCGACCCGTCCGAGCATTCCGTCTCCGGCCTCACCATCCAGAACATCAAAGGCGATGTCTTTGGAAGCATACATGTAGGGAAGCTCGATCACCGCAAAGGCCGGATCCCAACCTGCGAAGAACGAAGACGGGGGAATGGCCATTTCAAGAACGCCGGTTTGAACACCTTCGATCATCTCGCGATCCGGGCCCATCTGCGAGGATGGAAAGATCTGGACATCGATCTCGCCATTCGAACCGGTCTCAACCAGTTCTTCGAATTTCAGGAGCGCACGATGCATGTGGAATGCTTCGGCGGCACCGTGCCCAACTTTGATAACTGTTTCGGCCGAGGCCGCGAAGGCAAGTCCGGTCGACATGGCGACGGCAAGCGCGAATGTGGATTTGTTGAACAAGGTTTCCTCCCATAAATTGTTCAGTCTTTTTACGATCTTTCATCTGACATATCAGATACAATATATAAATCAATGCTGGACGTGATAACCTGAAACAGTAGAGTGGTCAGATACCTTAAATACGGCAGGGAAAATGCAACTTAAGCGACCGGATTCATTGAGTAAAATTGCGGAAGCGGAAATCCGGAGAAACATCGTGCAGGGTGTCTTTGGGTTGGGCGAGTCGCTGCAGGAAGCCAAACTTTCAACGGCCATGGGCATCAGTAAGACGCCGATTCGCGAGGCCCTTGCTGCGTTAAACCTTCAGGGTCTTGTGCAGATCGTTCCGCGGCGCGGAGCATTTGTTTTCACTCTATCTCACGAGGATGTCGTGCAACTCTGTAGATATCGGTTGATCCTCGAAACAGCGGCTATGGATCAGGCGCTTGTTGAAAACCCTTCTGCCTTGCTTGATGAACTTACGGATTTAGTTTCCGAGATGACTGACGCGCGGAAGACGGATGATTTCGAACGCTATCTCGAGTTGGACGCAGCTTTTCACGACGCATTTTTCAGACATTGTGGCAACAGCTACCTGCGGGACGGATATCAGAAAGTCAGTGATATCGTCCGCACAATGCGCACGTATTTATCAAAGCGCCCGGATCGCACTGCCAAATCTTTGAAAGAACATGATGCAATCACTGCGCATCTGCGTGAGGGCAAAGTGAAAGCCGCAAAGAACATCTTGAGCCGCCAAATCACGCGTGGAGAACGCTCTTACTCGGATCTGGCTGGCAACGAGCTGCCGTCAGAGAAGAAGCGGTAAGATTCCAGTTTGCCAACTACCCGTTCATTGCGCGCCCAAATATCGCTGCGCTTGGACTGAATGGCCGAATTGTCTTCCACCAAGCGGCGTGATCTTTCGCGCGATTGCATCAAAACCGCCGCTGCATGCGTACGCACAAAATGGTACTGCCGAGTTGGGCTCGGACCTGCCATGCGGTCGTGCGGCGAGATGCTCGGTTTCAAACCATTCTGAACGTCCGCTATCACTGTCTTGGCACCATCTCATCGCACTGGCGGCGAATAGCCAGAATCCGCCCTTAGTGGCCATCCTGAAATTGTCAACTCAATGGCAAAGAGAAAGCCCACTAAAAGTGTTTTGTTTCTGGGATATGCGCCCCCATATCCATTTTTTGGAATGCCGGTTGCCCGTCAGACCTCTGATGGATCGGGGTGACGCAATCTGAAACCCCTTATTTTTTGGGGGCTCTCCGGTGTCGTCATTTTCTGTAGCACTGATTGTAGCACCAGGGCCTTGCTCTTCTGAAAGAGTTCCACCAAATGATGGTATGATCTCAGGTTTGATTGAGGTGCTTTAAGGTGTTTCGAAAGCGTCATCTGACCTCCGTTGATCAAAGGTTAGAAGCATTTCAAAACAGGCACTTTTGATGACTCATCTCGAAGAATACCTGAATCATTACTCAACGCTCAATGCTCCGGGCTACGCAGTTCTCGTAACGGGGGCTTGGGGGACGGGCAAGACGTTTCAAGTCAAAGAGTGCATCCCTGAAGCAAGTCGCGTTTACGTAAGCTTATATGGCGTTCAGTCAGTCGAGAAAATCCATGCTGAGGTGTTTGCTGCTGCTCACCCGGGGAAGGCCAAAACAAGGAGGTTTTTTGAGAAGTTCCGCGACAAAGACGTTGGTGCCGGAGGATTTACCGTTCCCTTGGGGTTCGTTCCCGATATAGCCAATGCGCTTCTTAGAAACGAGTTGAAGCCAGAAAAGATATTGATCTTCGATGATCTGGAGAGAAGCGGAATTGATCTCAAGGAGGTGCTGGGAGTGATAAACTCCTATGTCGAGCACAAGGGCTTTCGTGTTGTCGTCATAGCCCACGACGACGAGCAGCTTCTCGGTAAAGACTTTCGAACAGTAAAAGAAAAGACGATTGGTCAAACCGTTCTCGTGGAGCCTCAAATTGAACACGCTTTCGAACACTTTCTGAGTGATATCAAGGTAAAAAAAGCCAAGGAATTCGTGGCAGCGCACAGGACTCAAATCGAGGATGTCTTCCTGCAATCCGGTGTGAAGTCACTTCGGGTATTGAAGCACGTAGTAGAAGACTTGGTCAGGCTGAACAGCATTCTGAATGAGCAGCACCAGAAAAATTCTGAGGCCATGATTGAGCTGGTGCAGACCTTTACGGCGTTGGGGGTTGAAGTCCGTTCGGGGCAGCTTGTGGAGAAGGATATCCGCAACTGGCGGGACGTTCGAATGGGTTACATGAGGCATGTTCGCCGCAAAGCTAAGGATCAGCCTGAGAAGCCACCATTCGTGGTAGCTGATGAAAAATACCCGAGTATCGAACTTGATGCTGGAATGCTGAATGATGAAGTCTTGGTAGCGACGCTTATTGAGGGCAGATTTCCTATTGAGGAGATACAGGCGTCGATCGACAACTCGCCTCACTTCTTGGTTCCTGAGGAAGTGCAGCCGTGGAAGGTGGTCATCCATTTCGATGAGCTGGATGGTGAGACCATTGAAGATGCGCGAGAGAGGATGGAGCATCAATTCGAAACCCGCGAGGTGACGGATTCTGGTGAAATGTTGCACATTTTCTGTTTGCGCATGTTGATGGCAGAGAACGGAATAATTGACCGAAGCGTCGATGACGTCGTTCTGGAGAGCCAGTCATACATAGATGAGTTGTTAAACTCTGGCCGGCTGCCGCCAGGCGGGGAGGAATGGCGATGGTTTGATGAATTTGACCGAGCCCATGACGGATTTGCCTACTGGGTAAGCGAGGCGAACGCAGACCGCTTTGATGCGATCTGGCGTCATCTGATCGGCTCACGTGAAGAAGCTTTTCGGCAAACCTTCCCCAAGCTTCAAGAAGACCTTTTGCGCATGGTTCGAGAGGACCCAAAAGCGTTTCTCGAGGCTGTTTCCCCGCCAAGTAATGGTTACAATCCATATGCGACGACCCCACTGTTGCATGAAATTCCTGTCACCGAGTTTGTTGGTGCTTGGCTTTGTGGAAATCCAAAAAACTGGCGCACAGTTGACCATGCCCTCGAGAACAGATTCAGGCATGGTCAATTGGAACGCGAATTGAAGGATGAACGGGACTGGGCGATGGAACTTCTGAAAGAACTTGATGAGCGTTCCGACAAAGAAGAGGGCTTTCCTGCATTGCGGATTAAAAGACTTAAGCCTCGTGTTCTCGTCGAAGTGCAGAAGGCTGCGAAAGGCGTTGAGGCCGAGGAGGCTCCAGAAAGCGCATAAAGTGCCGTGGCCGTCAGCGCGCTGGTTTCGGTGTCGATTGCGAGGGCATACCTTATTCATTCAAATATTCTTCCATCCTGACCTTCGCAGCAGCACGTCGTTGCTGAATGTAACGTGCCAACCGAGGCAGTGGCACTTTACTTGTGCATATTTGTGTCTTTTGATCGGTCAAAAATTCGAATTTGATCATGCCTTTCTTGATCTTGCGCTCAAGAGCCTCTGGTTCGAGTCGAAAGTACTCTCTTGCCATCTGAGCAAAGGGGATCTCCTCTTGCCCATCATGGCGGGCCAACAGCAGCATAAGTGTCGTCATGCGTGTCTCAATACTCCATCAGTTTCATTTCTTTTTCGGCGGCAGCACGTCGTGCATCAACGTAATCCGCCAGATCGACCAAATGGACACCCTTGGCACACTTCTGGCTTTCTTCCTCCATGAGCACGAGGGGAAGCCGAATTTCCCCGGTGCGGATTTTTTGATGAAATTTGCCTACGGAAAGTTTGAACCAATCCCGCGCCACAGTTTCAGTGTCGATGATGGCTTTGGCATTATACATTGCCATCATCATGATCGCTGTTTTCATTCGACTTCTTCTCGATTGGCGGGCTTGTGCAGCGGCCGCCTTGGTTGCGAAAACTACCGCCTAAAGCGACAGTTTTGAGGAAATGGTTCGAACCATTTTAGAAGGAAGAATTTTTTGTGGAGTTTGATTCAAACGGTTCGGAGAGCGAGAAACGCTCCCCGAAAGTTGCACGCTAAGTCTGCGTTTCAGCGATCACTTGGCGTGTTATACGGTCGGCTCGACGCAGGTTCTGGATGAGTTGAAGACGCCTTCGAAGCGTCACCAGAGGTTCAACTGTCCGGTTCAATTCGGCTGCCCGATTTGTCAGCCGCTTGTTGATCCAGGCACCGTCGGGGCAATGTTCGTCTGCGATCACCTCGCTCACCCATCCGCTTTCTATCTCAGCCAGAACAGGCTGGAGCAGAGATTCGAGATCGTTGAGATCACGATCACCGAACATTTCGCCCGCATGAAGACGCGAGCCAAAACGATAAGCTAAGCGCGCGCCACTGGGCTCCAGACTGTCGATCAGCATGTCGAGCGCTTTCGACGCCGAGGGCACCATGTTGAGCGCTTCGAGGATCGCTGCTTCGATCGGCAATAGCTGCTGTGCGATACTCTCATACATAGCGCACCTCCCGTATGTCCGGCCGTCCCGCACGATGAGTTTCCACCGTGACGGCGCGTGGCTTACGCCCTGTGCCTCTACGTCCGAATCTGCGGGAGCGCTGGATATCTCGTTCTGCATGAAGTCGTGCTCGAACGCGATGAAGTCGATCCAGCGCTGCGTCGGCGAGTTCACCCAGTACAGGCGTCCCTTCGGAGTTTCTATCGAAGCCGCTATTGTTGACGGAGACGGAAACACGTCGAGCCGCATTGAAGCGCGTTGGCGCCCGCAATGATGCCTGTTCACGCTCCTCTTGTGAACGCACATCAACGCAATAGGCCTGCTTGCGCGGACACGGGTTCGTCGTGCCATAGGCAAGAACCGCAAAGCGCTCACCGGCCATTTCCTCGACATCAATAACCAGCGACGACCGAACCTTGGGATCTTCCTCTCCCGTCGTTTCATGAGGGAAGCGAAACGCGACGACATCGCCAACTTTCAAACGGGAATTCCAGTTCTCGGAGGGCAGCGCGATTTCAGTTTGAAGTGTCATGAGACATCCTTCATCGAAGTTGAAAAGAGCCGCGTCTTCCACCGTGTCTGGGCTGGTTCCCGCTTTCGGCTGCGCGACATCCGGACTGCGCAGTCGAAGGTGGGAAGCCTGCCTTTTCCGCTGTTTCGGTTCTCGTCCGTGCGCTGTCGTCTGGTCTGTTGCAGCTTTCCGATTTGTCACCAGCGTGCTCGAAGTGTTTCCAGCGGGTCGATCCACGGGTGTTTCCGACCGCTGTGCCTCTGTTGCAGCGCCACAGAGATCTCTGTGGCCAGAATGGTTCCCCTGTAGTGGGCATGGACCTGTCCGATCCGGAACAACGGGCAGTTCAGGAAGCGTTCCCGCCTTCTTGCGAGCGTAATACTGAGACCTGCCCAGGCCGTAGTTCGTCCAAGGCTTGTTTCTCGACGCGCTGTTTTCCAGCAGGTACTGTTCTCGCGAGGCGCTCCCCTGCAAGGCACGTCGCGCTCGTTCCCGTTCAGCTTTTCTGCGGTGACGTTCTTCCGCTGGCATCACTTGGAGCATACTCAACCGACGCGCCATATCGGCTGACACGCCGAGACGCCCCGCAACAGTCGAGCCCCGGTAACAGTATCTCTCGCTCTCGCGTGCATTGTCGGATGCTGGCAGCTTTGACTTCGCAAGAGCCTGCTTGATGATTGCGTTCGTTTCGTTCTGGCATAGCCCGGGCGTTGCCGTGTCTGACGCTCGTTGAATGTGACCTTCGATGCCTTTGGTGTCTGACTGATGGGTCAGGCAGGTGGCATAGAAATGCAGCCAGGTGTTTCGGTACCCCACCGGGATCACCCCACCATGGTACTCCCTGTAAGTTTCGAGATCTTTCAAGATCTGTTCAAATCGCTCAGCTTGGGTCAATCCCCGCGGCATTGTTGAGCTGCCCGGCTCCCGATCCTGACGCTGCTTGCGGCGCTCCGTAAGCTCGGAACGGGTGGGCCGCCCGATAGCGGCAAAAATCTGATCGGCAAGGAAATCGAAATCCTGGCGTTGGCAATTCCCACCAGACACCCGAACGACCCGGCCCGATTTCTCGTTTCGAGTGCCGGGAATGCGAAAGACGCGAGCTGGGTCGTTGCAAGAACGATCCGAACCAAAGGGAGCAAACAGATCCATCAATGCTCGGATTGCCGCTTGCCAGCGGGATAGTGCAGCAGGTGGCATCGAATGGATCAACCAGATTGCGGCCAGTCCTCGTCCCGTCCGCAAATAGAATGATGGCTCAGAGACACCGCGCATCAGAAGATGGCCCGCGACGGCTGCCTGAAAGTCTTCTTCACCCTCAGCGCGCCAGCCGGGATCCTTGTGATAGTCCAGATCGACATAGAGCGAATTCAAGCTGACCAATCCTGAATTGCAGCGTGTGCCCTTAAACCGGTTCAGCGAGATAAACGATGTCCGATCCAGCAGCGCATGAAGACACGCTACAATCCCATCCGGAGAGCGTGTAAATTGTTGGCTTGGCTTCTCGGAATTCTTGATCAGAACGGCAGGATTCCCAATCACTCCTTGCGGATGGAGGAGTTGAACATATTCCTCTGGCGAAACGGTGTGGATGTCATCTGAAGGCGGGGCAAAGTCGCGTGGATCGGTGTGCTTCATCCGCGGAACTTGGCTTCGCAGTTCTCAGCTCGGAAAATAACCGCAGAAATTCAACCGCGTCTGAGTTTCTGCCTACGGGGTAGGCTCGTTTCTGTGCGAGCCAATGCCGTCAATCGGCGAACTGTACCGGGGCACGCACAAACCCAATACCTGGTGATAGGTGCCACCGGAAGACAAACAAACTTACCAACTTACCAACTTACCAACTTACCAACTTACCAACTTACCAACTTACTTAACCACCAACGAACATTCTCAAAAAAACTTTCCAAACTCGTTTCACGATTTTTCCTGACGGTTCCATGTGGTTCGCAGAACAAAAACACGCGGGGTATCCAATGCGCAAACCACTCTACACCAACGACGAAATCATCGAGGCCGGCGAGGCGCTCGAAAACAAGAACGGGCGGAATGTTTCGTACTGGGAAGTTCACAAGGCTCTTGGGGGGAAAGGTAAACCTTCTCGCTTCCAGCAGATCTGGGACACCCACTGCGCCGGCAGGGCTTCAATGCCACCGGAAACCGAAATCGCACTGCCGGGTGACATTTCGGACGCGGTGAAGTTGGCGCTGGCTGGTTTCGGCAGGCAATTGGAAAGCATTTTGCAGAAGATGGTCGGTCAACAAGCCGACCGCCTGACGCGACAGTTCAAGTTGACGGAACAAAATACGGCTTCCTTGGAGACCAGGCACAAAGAAACCGAGGAACAACTGTTAGCTGAGATTGCCTATCTTTCGGAGCAACTGGACTTGCGCGAAGCCGAGCTCAGCGAACTCGCTGCCGAGGCTTCTTCCGGCGTACACGCTGAATCCCAGAAGGGTTTATCTTCGGAGCTTCAGGCCTTGGCTGCCATGCCTCAAGATCCAGTTCCACAGCGAACTCATCCGCCGCTTCGCAAGGTGGGTCGCCCCGATCCTCAAGCACCCACATTAACGCGCGTTGAAGAGCAGACCCCGTCTTGAGGCTTTCCAGTTGGGAGGCGGCATACAAGGCCGATTTCGCTTCGTCCTCGGTCCTTGCCTCCTGCAGCCGTCGCTTTTCAGCGACGGCTGTTTTCTTGCGGGCAGCCTCTCTCTCCCGCGCGATGTGCTCCGCTTCGAGGTCATCTTTCTGACGCTCCAGGGCACGCAGCTGCAACCAAGAGTGCCAGAGTGTTGAATTGTGTTCTTGGACAGCCTGGCGCCGTACTCCGGCAACCGTGTCGTCGCTTCCGCTTTCCTGCAGCCTGCGTCTCGATCGGGCGGATCGGCGAGGACCGACATGATCCTGTCTTGCCAGGCCTTCCGGTGCATCGCCTGTCTTGGCCATCTCGGCATACGAACGAAGATCAACGCGTGCTGGAGAGCCAACCTTGCGCAGGGCCGCGTTGGTCCGTTTCTCCCATTCTCCGCGAATGCGCTTGATCTCTCCGGGGCCTGAAGTTCTGTCGTCAAGAACACGCGTTTTCTCACCAAAATCGCCCGTAATCCTATCAACCTTCCGCGTCGTCATCAGGATGTGGGCGTGGAAATTCAGATTGGTCTTTGATGGATCGAAGAGCCTCTGTTCGTAGTCTTTCCTCGTGAGGTCGAGTTTCCCCGCACTGTGCAGCTTTTCCTGTACAGGACACAGGAAACGCGGCGCGTGAATGTCGGCTTGAGCGCCAACGCCATACTCATCGCGAAGCCAGAGGCAGAAACCCCGGACAAGCCGGACCTGCTCGGGAAGCGGTAGCTCGCGTGGCAGGGACGGACGCAGTTCCCGGATGACTCTTGCATTCTTTCGGCGTTCCGAACGCTCGGCTGCGTTCCAGAGCTCCTCGGGGCTTCCGCTCCAGTTGATCAATTCATGCGACAGGAGGCCACCCTTTCTGCCCGGCGAAAACCGTCGTCCAACCCGCGCATCTCGGAAGGTGGTGCGCGCGGTGTAAGCGGCGGATTTGACGGCGGAGCGACCGTCGGCACGAGAATGCAGGATGACTTCGAGTCTGCTGGCGGGGTGTATCATGTAAAGGACATCGGGCCCCAACCCGATCTCCGCACAAATAAGCCCGCGGCAGGCGCGCAGGCAAACCCGAAGTTTGCGTAACTGCGCGCATTGCCCAGCGGGCATGCGGACGGCCGCTCACAGGGCAGCCTGGCGAAGCCACATTTTCACGCGCGGGGAGCAAAACCGGGATCCAGGCCGCATTTCCTGTTCGACCACTGAAAAGGGAGAACGAAATGGCGGATCTGGATCAACAAATCGAGCAGGCGCGCGAGAGACTTAGAGATCTGCAGGCAAAAGCCCAGAAACAGAAGCGCAAAGACGAGACCAGGCGAAACATCATCTATGGCGCAGCGCTATTGGCACATCTGAAGCAACTGGAACCATCTAAAAGGGCGGCGACGCTTGCTTGGCTACACAAAAGGATCATTCGCCCCTCTGACCGGCGTTTTTTGGGGCTACCAGATGCCTTAAAAAGTGTCGATCCTGAGCGGAAAACTTGAACCCTGTTTACAACCGCTACTTTCTCCAGGCATCGAATTCAGCAGGCAAGAGGCTGTAGACTTGTTCCTTGGTCATTGAATGCATGTCGAAATTCATTTGCAGTTGTTTCGCCACTTTGGTTGCCAATCGTCTGGCGCTGCCAGGGGTTTCTTTGCCAAGCGCCTTCTTCTTCATAACCCCATTCTCTGCGTCCAGATACATTTCAACCGAAACCTCCAGCAAAGCCGGTGTCGTTAAGAAATCCTTGTCAGATGTATAGAGTTGTTCGATGGCATCGGAGTGCTCATACATGGGCCGGGACAGGAAAAGGCGCGCAGCAGTCTCTCCCAACTGCCTGTGAAGCCAAAACGAAATGAATGCCAAATGCCGGTAATAACGGAACTTGCTGTAAGCGAGGGGAATATACCGATAGGCGCTCCACAGATCATGTGATTTCCCCCGGGAAGAAGGTTTCAGCAATTGGGGAAGGTACACAGCTGAAATCCATGCCCAAAGCCCAACATTCGAATACTGGATCTGGGACAATTCGTTGGGCAGCATTTCATGGAGATATTCACCGAAATCATACCTCGAGGCGAATGTCATAGTATCGTCAATTTGCCCCGCTCCGGAGACCTCATGAAGCAAGGCGGGTTCTCCAGCGAGTTTTGAGACGGCGGCAAAAAAATCTTCAGAAACCCTTGCAGGTTGAGAAGGTTTAACCTTCCCACGTTCAGCATCAATCAGCTCTTGAAATGCAGCAACGCCCTCTGAATTGAATTCGCAAAGTGCTCTCTTCATTACAGGATCTCCTCCAGAAGGGTTTTGCCATCCCGCCATTTCTGCTTGGTGAACATGTCGACGATTTCTTCGACGAAATCGAGTTTTCCCATGGGTTCGGCATCAATCAGATGAGCTGCTTCTTCACCCTCCAGCGGTATTCCAAGACGTTGCTGGATGAAGGTCACCCATTTTGCCAAGAGGGAATCCTCGTCAATGTCTTTGACGTTTTCATATCTCAGCAAAATTCCGGTTGCGACGTTTCTCACAATTTCGGGAAACACATGTGCCGCGAACATCGGATCTTCGACGAATTTGTGGAAGTAATCCGCGTTTACAAAAACCTCAAAGTCGCCTTGGCCACCCCAATTTACTTGCCAAATGCGAGCCCCGATACTCTTTGAGGGTATGGGATGGAAGATGCCCTTGTTCTGCTCTCCGGATCCTTCGTCTCCGCTGCCAGTATGAAGTCTGACACGCCCGCCCGTAGCTGCGAGAATCTTCCCTGAGGAAACTTCCGATCGAGAAATCACTTTCAGCCGAAATTCAAGATTTGCGCCATCCGGAATATCGAACAGTTCGAGCTCCTCCTCGGAGCGGTACTCAGGAAGTACATGTCTCCGGATGTCTCCGAGCACGAAAGTGTCAAGGACGAAGTCTTTCGGTTCCTCAACTTGGAGCTTGCACTCCTTTTCAATGGCAGCCCGGTCGAACTTCACATGTATCCGAACAGTTTCACCTTGGCGGTCCAGAAGTTGCAAGGAGAACAGCTCCTGTTTCTGTTTGATCCGGGCTCGACCAGTGAAATTCTGTGTGTCGTTGAATTCAAGCTGAATTGTCATCGATATACCTTATAACAACTTAATTCTTGGGTGGATCAGCAGGTCCCGGTTTCCATCGAAGCCTTTTGCCGAAACACGGAACTCGGGCTGGAGCAACTCGACAGTGAAGGTGTTCTCCGACGCCGAAACTACTTTTGCCGCTCCTTTGGGTGAAATATCGATCGGAATGCTCTTTCCGAATTGGAAGTCAATTTTGCTGTAGTCCCGCCATGATCTGCTTTTCCCAAGAGCCGAAACATATGCCGCCTTCACGGAAACCTCGACCGGGAAGGAAACTTCCTCTTCTTCGAAAAGTTCGGCGATGTTCCCCACAGGGAGTAGGTCGAAGCCCGGGTTCTCCGTATCCCTTTCGATCCGAATGGCAGGCGATCTCTTCACCAGTGGAATGTCATCCGGTTCCTCCGACTTTTTCCGCTTCTGGCCACGTTTCTTCTTGGCGCCAATCCCCATTGGTTCCGTGACAGAGAAGATATCATCGGCGAAATTCTCGTAGGTGCTTGCGTCCTCATCTTCCCGGGAGAGAATGCGATACATGTGAGCCGGGAGATCCATCACGAACCGCAGCGCCCAATCGGATGTGAAGCTCTTCTGTTCATTGAAACGATTGAGGAACCACCTCGTGTGCGCCGGTTCTTCGGCTTCCTTGAGGTAGTCCGACATGTCTCGATCTTCAGCGATAAGGAAACAGGTGACGTTCTTTGCAGGGATGTTCGAGGGTTGCCTTGATATGATGATCTGGTTCCGGATGAATTGCGCGTTGTCAGTCAGCTTGTAGTCATCTTTCTTGAAGTATACCTCGACCAAACCGACCTGCTGCTCTCCATCAACTGTCTGGAATTTCAAGCTGAAACTAAAACCAACCAGTTGACCGCTCTCGAATGCTGAAAACATTCTTTCGAGGTTGTCTTCCGAAAAACAATCCTTGGAAACAGCGCCCCGGATGCCTCCATGAGCTGTGTGACTCATGATCGGCTCATGCCCAGCGAACCAGTTTGGGTCGCCTCCGGATTTGAGTTCAAGGATCTCTCGCACAATTTCGACGCGGTGTTCAGTATCTGAGACCGCTTTCTTGAGTCGCTCTCCTTGGTCTGCGATTTGCGCGATCACGTCAGAGAGGTTTTCTGCGCAAACCGTCGTCGTCTCGCCGGAAAGACGATCGACGACTTCAACAACAAGATCTCCCTTCAGGATGGGCCAGTAGTAATCACGTACTGTCGCAAGAAGAAGCCCACCGCTGTCGACAGAACTGGGAATGCCGGGGATGAAAACCGACAGGCCGCTCTCATCGCGTTTCAGGGAAAACTCGGAAAGGAACTTTTCAACGTCAGCGGTTTCTTCGATAGGCATAAACTTTTCATTGCCGTCTTCATTTACGGATTGGCCAAATCTGCCGTAACCGAGATAGCTGCTCCCATTCACACGGTGATATGGAAGGTTCGCAAAGCCGAGAAGATATCTCTTCTGGTCATCGCTGCGCTTAGTCACTGCCAAAAACAGCGACATCCCTGAAATACGTGTCAGAGTGGTTTTGCCAACGCCATGACTGCCGCTGGATCCTTTGCCCTTGCCGCTGATCCCATCGTTCCACCAAAATCCCACGAAGTTGGATCCCGAATGAGCGTTGCTTTTGTCAGTTTCACCGATGAGGCCTTTTGTGCCCTCATCTTCGATAATCAGACAACGAAGCTCGTTTCCGGCAAAACTCGCGGCGAATTTTCCGAGATCGTCACTCGACAGGTGGTTGTCGACCGTCTCTTCAGCCTGACCAGTCCGGAGGAACGGCTCGAGGGTTTTCCATGGGAACGAGGCCAATGAAAGACGCACTCTGACCGGTTGTTTCGGGTCGAGAGCTGCGTCCAGCGAGTTCTGGACGGCTTCACGAACCAGAGCCGTCGAGGCGTCCTGATCGTTGAAAAATTCATTCAGTTTCGAACTTGAATTGCTGTGCTCAGGGCCGGCCTTTGGGAAGCTCCACATCACATCTTCCTAATCTACAGTTTGAAATCTTGGTCCGAGGGGCGAGCCTGTGCGAAACGCCCCTTCAGCGCTTTCATCTCATCGTCGAGCGCCTTCATGATCTTCCGAACATCCCCATCGTCGAACGAATAGTTATTCCTATTCGATAGGTTTCCGATGAGGCGGAGATCCTTGATGGCCTTGTTCACGCGCTTCTCTGCCAACTCCTCAAACTTCTGTCGCTTGTCTCGTTCAACCATCGGCCGTCATCTCCAATTCGCGTGGCGCCCGACTCATGTAGTTACTCCATATGAAGAATGTCAAGTATATTTTAAAAATGTAGTATTCATTTGCGTTTTGAGGGGTTCCCTTTTTGCTGAGGGTTTACCTTTTCGCCGCTTGTTTCAACATACTTGAAACCGCGCTTGCGATCTGAAATGCCAGATACGGAGGCACCGCATTGCCCACCTGGTGGTACTGTGCCGTTCTGCCCCCATGGAAAAAATAGTTGTCAGGAAATGTCTGAAGCCTCGCTGCCTCTCGGACTGTTAAGGATCGACATTGGGTAGGGTCAGGGTGAATGAAGTAATGCCCATCCTTCGAAATATGACTCGTCACTGTGGTCGAAGGACGACTGCCCACTTGGGTCCGGAAGCGGTCAGCGAAGTGCCCTGATTTCCGGTTCTTGTGATCAGGTTGCAGAAATTCAGGGAATTCTGACAACTTCGGAGCTCTCTGGTGCTCCTCCGCGAAAATGGAGGAGAATAGGTATCGCCCGAGATCACCGGAGATGTGCCCTCTGGTTTGATGATGAAGGACGGTATCCAATTTGTCATCCAGCAACCAATCTTTGAGATCCTTCGGAAGTTCATGACTATCGGAGTAGCATCGCGACTCTCGCTTCGACGGAAGCTTATTGCTCGTGGCAATCTGTCGAGCACGTTTCCGGAGCTCTTCAGGCACATCCTCCGCTTCCGAAATTTCCTTTGCCTGATCTCGAACTGATCCGGTCCAAGCTTCCAGTTGGTCACCACGGCTCAGTCCACTCCGTACTCGTGGAATCCCGGAGAGCGCCTCTTTGACGGTCGCCCGCAGATCTCTTCGTAAAAGGAGAGGCCCCTCTCCGAAGTCCAACTTTTCAGCGACATCATTCCGCACGCCGACCACGATCACCCTGTGCCGGGCTTGCGGCACACCGTGATCTTCTGCGCGGAGAATGAAGTCTCGCGCTGGTGGATGTTCCAACCCGAAATGTGTACGAGCAGCCAACGGAATCAGGGTGTACCCTTGTCCGGCCCCGGCAAGATCATCCAGCACTCGGTGGAAGATTCCGCCACCATCCACCTTGCTCGACAGCATACCCTTGACGTTCTCCATCACGAAGGCAGCCGGTTCGAGGCGCTCCAAGATGCTCACGTATTCCTTGTAGAGATAATGCCGATGATCGTTCTCGAGGACATAGTCTTCCTTGCCCTTGTTTCGCGATCTGCCAGCCAGTGAATAGGCTTGGCAGGGTGGACCGCCGATCAGGATGGTATTTCCCCGGAAGTCTGCGCGAACCTTGTCGAGAACCCCTGCAATCTCGTCGAAAACACCGGGCTCACCCAAAACCAGTTGCCGGACTTCCTGCTCTGCGTGTTTCCATTTTTCCGGATAGAGTTCCGACCAGTTGGGAAACTCCACACCCTCATTCAGTGCCGCATAATACTCCGCAGGAAACTCTTCGCCAAAGCGGCGCAGGAAGGAGCGCAGACGCAGAGTCTGCACGGCGTTGGCCTCCATTTCCACAGACAAGTGGATTTTCATGCTGACGTCTCCGTCTCGGCCAGCCTGAGTAAACCCCTCTCCAAGCCCTCCAGGGCCCGCAAACAGGTCGATTATTGCGAATTCACTGCTCATCTATGCCCCTTCACTGTATAATTCTTTTAACTTCAAGAGAGTGAAGTGCGCCAGGGCAAACCTGCCGCCACGAGAATGGGATCACATGGCAGACATAGTCACACCCGAAGTGCGCTCCAGGATGATGTCGCGCATTCGTGGCCGAAATACCAGGCCGGAGGTAGCTCTGCGGAAGGCCCTTCACCGCAGAGGGTTTCGATTTCGGTTGAATGCCAAAAAGCTGTCCGGTTCACCGGACATAGTGCTGCCGAGGTGGAAAACCGTTCTGTTTGTCCATGGTTGCTACTGGCACCGCCACCATGGTTGCCGAAAAACTACCACTCCTTCCAGCAACGTCGAATTCTGGGCGGAGAAGTTTCGCCAGAATGTGGAAAGAGACGCTCGCAACATTCGCGACCTTCAGGAGGCCGGATGGCGAGTGGGAGTCGTCTGGGAGTGTGCAATCGGGCGAGAGCCGCCGCCCGATCTCGTTGAACAGCTTGTCGAGTTCATCACGAGTAAGAATCCACGCCAGATGGTTTTCGAGTGATCACGGTTTCGCCGCCAAAAGCCATTTATGGGGTGGTATAGTGAAAACTACCTACTTCAGGGCAATTCTTCAAAATTCCCTTGTGTTTCCTTCATGTTCCAAGGGGAGCCGTTGCCGCATCCCACCACATCCATCCTTCGTACTTGTCTCCGCGTCGCTTGATCTGCGTGTAGCGCTTGAGGCATTGCCAGGATTGATGACCCGAGATCTGTGCCACTTGGGGGATGGTCAGCCCCATTTCGAACAAGCGGGAAATTCCCTCGTGGCGTAGATCGTGAAAATGCAGGTCTTCGATTCCGAGAAGCTTACAGGCGTCGGTGAACCGCCGGCTGACGACATCGCTGTTGTATGGGAAAATCCTGTCGTCAGTGCGAGGCATGGACTCAATGATCGCCCGTGCTTCTTCCTGAATTGAGAGCGTCATGTCATTACCCTTAGTCTGCTTAGGATGTTTCATGTTGCGGATAGTGATCTCTTCATTCTCCAGGTCATAGTCTGCCCAGGTTTGCGACAGAATGGCCCCTTGGCGATGGGTTTCGAAGATTGCTGCCGCCACGATTTTGTGCATGGGGACCATACGGGGTTTTCCCGATAGCCGTTGACGAAATGGTTCATCAACAAGTCGAGTTCATTGAGAGTAGGCCGGCGGGTTCGTTGCGCTGATTTCGTTACGATTCTCTGATGTTGAAGGGTGCGCATGGCGTCTTCGAATTCGGCGCGTGGCATGGTGACGCCACAGATTGGCCCACCAAAACGGATGAGCGTGCCCAAAGTCACCATGTATCCGTTGACGGTTTGCGGTTTGCGGGGTTTGAAGGTGTAATGCGCTGGTGTGTCCTTTTGCGGATCAACGGGGCGTGCTTGAAGCCCGGACAGAAGTTCCATTGCGATTTTCACGAAATCCCGTGCTAAAAGATCTTCGATGACAGATGCGCCAAAATCCAATCGCTGAAAATAGCTCAGCATCTGGGACTTGGACTTGCCGAAACCTTCAGGGGAGGCATCGATGTAGTCGCTGATGCAATCGGCAACGCTTTTGCGTGCCTTTGCATTCACGGCGCGCTCCAAGCCACCTGGCTTTTTCAATGCGTCTTCACGACGCTTCAACAAGCTTTTTGCAGCCTGTTCAGTGGCAAATGTCTCCACCAAGTTGAGGATGACCTTTCCGTTTTTCTTCTTGCGGATCTGGACGGTGAAGCTCGGTTTGCCATTGGCCTTGAGGCGTTCTGTGATAGTTCCCATGGGAATTCCTTTCAGTCGCGGTTTTTCATGGCCGGGACATCTGATCGTTTGAATTTTTCGGAAGCGGGCTTGGCTGGGTTTGAAACCCAAACAGGGGGTGAACGAGCCGAATGGGGCAGAATTGATGCGGTAGAATAGCTGTCCGGCAGGGCTCGAACTGGAGTGCTGGAACTCGATCGGAAAAAAGTGCTACACGGCAGCTCTGGTGCTACATTCTGTAGCACTGAACCCAAAAACAGGGTCAAATCGGGCCAAAACGAGGAAAACGGTGAAGATGGTGGGTTCGAAAAACCAAGAAAAGTCAAGGTTTTCTGAAGTGAGGCACGCTGCACGCCTATCCATCGCACCCATGATGGACTGGACGGATCGACATTGCCGGTATGTTCACCGGCTGCTGAGTGGTCAGACCCTTTTATATACCGAGATGGTAACGGCACCTGCGTTGGTGCGTGGTGGTGCGATGCATCTACTGGACTTCAGTCCCGAAGAGCACCCTGTTGCACTGCAGTTGGGCGGGTCTGATCCGCAGGAACTTGCGCAGGCGGCGCGGTTTGGTGCGGACGCGGGGTACGATGAGATCAATCTGAACTGCGGCTGCCCTTCGGATCGGGTGCAATCGGGTACCTTTGGGGCGGTGTTGATGATAGAACCGGGCCGCGTTGCCGAATGTGTGTCCGCAATGCGTGAAGCAGTTGACGTCGAAGTTACCGTGAAATGCCGTATCGGTGTAGACGATCAAGACCCCGAAGAGGTGCTGCCTGCGTTTCTGGAACACATCTGTGGGGCGGGGTGCGTGCGTGTAACGATCCACGCGCGCAAAGCATGGCTTAAGGGCCTCAGTCCAAAAGAAAACCGGGATATACCGCCTTTGGACTATGATTTGGTTCATCGGATGAAGGGCGCGTTTCCTGATCTGCATATTTCGATCAATGGTGGGATTACGTCACTGGAGCAGGCGCGCACCCACCTGGATGCAGGGCTTGACGGTGTGATGATCGGGCGCGCGGCCTATCACCAACCGACAGATATTCTGGCCGAGGCTGACCCGCTGATATTTGGAACCGGGAAGGCTGCCGACCCGATTGAAGTTGTTCACAAGATGGTGCCCTATGTCGAGGCTCACCTTGCCGCGGGTGGGCGCTTGCACCAGATTACTCGACATATGCTGGGCTTGTTCGCCGGTCGCCATGGCGCGCGAGCGTGGCGACGGGTTTTGTCCGAAGGTGCAGTGCATGAGGGCGCGGGTCCCGAAGTAATGCTGCAGGCGCTGGAGGGTGTGGCGCCTTTGGCTGAGGTCTGAATGAACTAAAGTACGGCCGAGCGCCGGTATGGGGGAAAGATGCCCGAGACGATGTTGCTGGCCCAGATGCTGGGCCTTTTGCTTGTGATCGGGGCGCTGGCCGGTGTACTGGCTGGATTGCTGGGGGTTGGTGGTGGCATCGTTCTGGTCCCCGCCTTTTTCTATGCTTTCCAAACGCTTGGCTATGGTGGTCCGCAGCTTATGCAGCTGTGTCTGGCGACTTCACTGGCGACTATCATTGTGACCTCGATCCGGTCTGTTCTGGCACATAACAAGAAAGGTGCTGTTGATTGGGATATCCTGCGCGGTTGGGGTCCCGGCATCGCCATTGGCGCGATTTTGGGCGTGATGGTCGCCTCAGCGTTGCGGACCGAAGCATTGCAGGCATTGTTTGGCATATTGGGTATGGCCATCGGGGCCTATCTGGGGCTCGGCAAGTCTGAATGGAGATTGGGCGATGCCATGCCCAGAGGGGTCCGTCGCGCGGTTCTTTCTCCTTCAGTGGGGTTTCTGTCGGTGCTGATGGGCATCGGGGGCGGCAGTTTCGGCGTTCCGTTGATGAGCCTGTTCAACACGCCTATCCATCGGGCGGTTGCGACCGCTGCTGGTTTCGGTGTGATCATCGCGGTTCCTTCGGTGCTGGGTTTTCTGTTTCTGGGTATTGCACCAGAACACCGCCCTCCGCTAACCATTGGCGCGGTTAATCTGGTGGCCTTTGCTATCGTTGTTGCAATGACGATGATCACCGCACCCTGGGGGGTGAAGCTGGCCCATGCCATGGACCCCAAACCGCTGAAGCGCGTGTTTGCAGTTTTCCTTACATTGGTAGCCCTGAACATGCTGCGCAAGGCGCTGGGTTTGTGAGCGGTTTTCTGGAGAAAGGGTGGATCAAGTTCCCCCATGATCCAGTGCTGGCGGAATGGGTAGGGCACGCTTTTCCTGCGGCCCGCGCATCAGTCACCGATCCGGCTCATGCCCAATGGTTGGATTGCGAGGGGACGTGGTTCATTGGCGTGGATGCCTTGGAAAACGACCCAAAGGGTAGGGTGGGGGGCTCGGGTCCACTGTCCGGACAGGCCATGGATTTCATCTCTGCCCAGTACAGAGAGCTGCTTCTGCACAAAGGGCAAGTCTCGGTCATCTATCCCGGTTACCCGCGCCCTCGACGAGGGGAAAGCGAAAGTGCGGCGCGGTATCGGTTTAAAAGAGATGGCGCCCATGTGGACGGGTTAAGGCCGATGGGGCCGGATCGCCGACGGCGGGTAGATGAGCCGCACGCGTGGATACTTGGAATTCCCTTGACTGATGCCAGTGCGAACGCCGCACCGATGGTGCTGTGGGAAGGTAGCCACAAAATCCTGCGTGCTGCGTTTGAGCGGGCTTTGAACGGCTACCCAAGGGACCGTCTGCACAAGGTGGACATCACTGACATCTATCAAGCCGCGCGTCGCGAGGTTTTTGACACCTGTCCGCGCATCGAACTGCCGGGCAAGCCGGGAGAGGCCTATCTGCTTCATCGCCACTGCCTGCATGGTGTCGCACCATGGGGCGACGGCGCTTCCGCCGGACCGGATGGCCGAATGATTGTCTATTTCCGCCCTGAATTTTCCGGGGGAGTAGCCGAATGGATCGAATCTGACTAACCTCTTGCCATTATTTAGGTTTGGAGGAATTTTTATGATTACGGTCCACACCAATTCCGAAGGCGCATTAATCGAGGTCGAGTTGTCCGGGGAAGTGACCTCTGACGACTACAGCGAAGTATTGGTTCCGGCGATCGAAGCAGCGTTGGCAGATCATGACACCGTGCGTCTGCTGATTGTCGTGCAGCCCGAGTTTAAGGGTTATGATTTGGGCGCGGCTTGGGCGGATACGAAGCTGGGCCTCAGCCATTGGCGTGGGTTTGATCGTATCGCGGTGGCTGCGGATCAGGGCTGGGTGCAGACCAGTGCCCGGTTGGCTGCTCCGATTCTTCCTTGCCCCGTTCAGGTCTTTGAACTTTCCGAACTGGAAGCCGCGCGCCGTTGGATGCGCGAGTCACTGGGCGCCATCCACGTCATTGATCTGGGTGGTTCCTGTGTTCAGATCAGTTTGTTGGGAAAATTGGACCCCGAGGAATATGGGCGTGCCGAGCTGGATCTGGACAATCTGTTGGTTGGAAAGGATGGCTTCCGTCTGCTCGTTGACCTCAGAGAATTTGACGGATGGCAGGGGCTGACGGCCCTGGCGTCCCATTTTCAGCTGGTTCGAAATCACGTCGGGTTGCTGGATCGTGCGGCGATCGTAGGGGATAAAGCCTGGCAACATATGGCACAGCGTGTGGCCAGTCATATTCTGGGTGCAAGAACTCAATTCTTTGCATCTGAGGAAATTGAAAACGCCAAATCCTGGCTTTCAGCTGGTTAGGCCGCCGAGATTGCTTGCTTTCAATAACAGCGCCTTACCTTTACGTGAGGTTACGTTGCGTAATGCCTTCGCACTCCTTGATCCGTTGACCAAAAAAGGGATACCCAACACATACCCTTCAGATTGACCACTTCTTGAGGGTACAAGCTGAAGCACGCCGCTGTGGGTTACCACTCACTCACAACAGGTTTTTGAACTTACCCCTCGAAGTTCTGACCGACCTGCAGCGGCGACGGCTCAGTATGCGGCACCTTCACAGAAATGCTTTGTACCTATTTCATGCGTGCAGCGCGACCGCCCCGCCGTTTTGACAGCTGTGGCGCCCGCGAGGGGAGGCTTTCCATGATTTCGGCACGCTCATTGCTGTCCATTTTGGACCAGCGCGAAATCTCATCAATTGTACGGTAGCAGCCGGTGCAGATGCGTTCGGTCGGATGAACGACACAGATCTGGACACAAGGGCTTTCGACCTCATTCCTTTTCCAAACCATGTTTGTCATCGACGTACTCCGTCCATTATAAAAAGCGCAGCCTATCCAGCGCTCCTTGCAGAATATAGCCAGCAGCCACGTGATCGATAACCTGTCCGCGACGTTTTCGTGTCGTATCCGCCTCAAGCAGTGCCTTTTCGGCAGCAACCGTGCTCAGCCGTTCATCCCAGAAACCGATGGAAACGTCGGTCAGCCGTGACAGGTTTCGGGCAAATGCGCGGGTGGATTGGCAACGTGGACCTTCGGTGCCGTCCATGTTTTTCGGCAGACCCAGAATGACGCCGCCGATCTCGCGGTCGGCGATGATTTCCAGCAGGCGGGCGGAATCCAGCGTGAATTTCTTGCGCCGTACGGTTTCCAGAGGACTGGCCACGCCGCGCATCCGGTCCGAGACCGAGACGCCTATGGTCTTTTCGCCCAAATCCAACCCCATCAGGGCAGTCATTGGCGGCAGGGCCGCCGCAAACTCTTCGAACGCGTCGTGGATCATTGTGCGATCCCGGCCTGCAATGCGGCGGCATCAATGATTTCAAGCGCTTCGCTATTTCCGGCAAAAACGCTCATCGCCTCGTTTTTGATGTCGATGGCACGCTGCCCTTCGCCCAAGACGCCCAAAGCGGCAATCAACCGGGCCCAGTCCTCGGGCGACCCGCCCTCGGTGGCCAGCCGATCCGAGAGTTGGTCGACCATGCCTTTGATCATCTCTTGCCGTTCTTCCGGTGTTAGCGCGGCGGCGGCGTCGATGTCATCCTGACTGGGGCCGGATGCAGGCGGGATATTGGGCGCATTGAATACTCCGGCGCGGAAGGCCAACTCGTCCAGCTGAGCGCGAATGGCGTCGCCCCACGGCGCACCTGCCGGAGCGTCACGCAGCGCATCCACCCAGATCCGGTAGCCAATATCAGGGCGCCCGACCTGAACCATCATCTGCCCAAGATAGTACTGCGCCGGGCCATGACGCGGATCACGATGCAGAGCTTGCCGCAAAGCCTCTTCGGCTTCGGGTGACACGTAGCCCCCCACGGACAGGATCATCATCTCGGCCAGATGCGAATAGGCATCTGCGGGGGCGGCTTCGCCGGACAATTCGATCACACGCTGTTGGGCTTTGTAAGCGGCTGGGAAGTTACCCGCATTTGCTTCGTGCTGGGCCAGCAGGATGTGACCTTGCAGATCATCCGGGCGAGCTTCAACAGTTTCGCGCAACTGATTCAGGAGGTTGGCATAATTCTCATCCAGTTGCGGCAACTGCGCTGGCGGAGCCTCGGCCTCGGCCTCCGCCTGAGTGGGGCGCTCTGCACGCAGGGCTTCGGCGTTCTCAAGACGCAGTGTCAGGGGTTGATCCGGCAGACCGGCAGCCCCCATCTGACGGTACATCCCCACAGCACCGCCCACCACGATCAGGGCAATGGCGGCAAAGGCAGCCACAGTAGCCCAATGAGGTGGTCCGGCCCGTTCGGTTCCGGCCTGTATCTGTGCGTCGGCTGCCAGAATACGACGCGAGATTTCCGTGCGCACGCGGTCCGCGTCGGCCTCGCCGATGACGCCTCGGGCAAGGTCCCGGTCCACGCTTGCAAGCTGTTCGCGATAGACCCGCAGATCATAGGCTGCGGCAGGTTCGCGCGTTTTGCGACCTCGCAGCAGGGAAAAGCCCAGTATCACTGCAATCAGCAGCGCGCTTAGAAGTGTCACGACCAGGAACGACATGGTTTCTCCGATATAGCTGCCCTGACTTAGACCTGTCGGCGGGCCGACAAAAGGGACAAATGGCCGCGAGGGGTTCACATCCCGCAATAATGGACCCCATGTCGCAATAGTTCGATATTGTGGCGTTGTCCGGCAGGGGTAAACTGTTCTTGCGCGGCATACCTGCGGCAATCACCGAACCGGATGGATTCGCTTATGAAACACTATTCAGCCTTTGCTGTGGCGCGGGAGGCCCTGCGCTATCACACCGGATGGGAGCGCGCGTGGCGCTCGCCCGAACCCAAGAAGAAATACGACGTCATCATCGTTGGCGCCGGCGGCCACGGTCTGGCCACGGCGTATTACCTTGGAAAAAACTACGGTATTCAAAATGTTGCCGTCATCGAAAAAGGCTGGCTGGGCGGTGGCAACACCGGCCGGAACACGACCATCATCCGGTCGAACTATCTGCAGGACCCGTCTGCGGCGATCTACGAAAAAGCGCGCAGCCTTTACGAAGACCTAAGCCAGGAGCTGAACTACAACATCATGTTCAGCCCACGCGGCGTGATGATGCTGGCCCAGACTCAGCACGAGATTCGCGGCTATCAGCGTACCGCTCATGCCAACGCCCTGCAGGGCGTTAAGACCGAGTGGATTACGCCTGAGCGCGTAAAAGAGCTGGTGCCGATCATCAATATCGACGGACCGCGCTATCCGGTTCTGGGCGCGCTGTGGCAGGAACGCGGCGGCACCGCGCGGCACGATGCGGTGGCTTGGGGCTATGCCCGTGCATGCTCGGCCATGGGGATGGACATCATCCAGCAGTGTGAAGTCAAAGGCGTTCGTTCGGAAAACGGCCGTGTTGTGGGCGTCGACACCACCAAAGGGGCGATTGACTGCGAAAAGTTGGGCATCGTGGTTGCTGGTCATTCCGGTCAGTTGGCCGAGATGGCAGGCTTCCGTCTGCCGTTAGAGGCTATCGCACTGCAGGCACTTGTGTCCGAGCCGATCAAGCCTTGTATGGACGTTGTCGTGATGGCCAACACCGTGCACGGCTACATGTCTCAGTCCGACAAGGGCGAGATGGTGATTGGCGGCGGCACCGACGGTTTCAATAACTTCACCCAACGCGGCAGCTTCCATCACATCGAGGAAACCGTGCGTGCGCTGGTCGAGACCTTCCCGATGATCTCGCGCCTGAAGATGCTGCGCCAGTGGGGCGGTATTGTGGACATGACCGGCGACCGCTCGCCCATCCTGTCGAAAACACCGCTGCAAGGCTGCTTCATCAACGGCGGCTGGGGCACCGGTGGCTTTAAGGCGATCCCGGGGTCCGGTTGGGGCATGGCACAGCTGATGGCCACAGGCCATTCGCCGCTGACCGAAGCCTTCACGCTGGACCGCTTCAAAGAGGGCCGCTTCATCGACGAAAGCGTCGCCGCCGGGGTGGCACACTAAGGGCTCTGCCCGAGGTGGCCAGCTAACAGAATTCAGGTCGGCCCACGTGCCGACCGACCGCCAAAAAGGATGACCATATGCTGATCCTGAATTGCCCATATTGCGGCGTTGATGCCGAAGAAACTGAACTGGCTGCCGGTGGCGAAGCGCATCTGAAGCGCTATGGCCCCGGCTCGTCGGATGATGAGTTCCACGACTACCTGTTCATGCGCGAAAACCCCAAGGGCGTGCATTTCGAACGCTGGCGCCACGCCAATGGCTGCGGCAAGTGGTTCCACGCGGCGCGCTGCACCCAAACGCTCGAAGTGTTCGGTACCTATACCGCCCAAACCTCCGAGCCGCCGCAAGACATCAAGGACGCCATCGCCGCCAAACGTCCCGGGTGGACGTGGAGAGAGTTCTCCTGATGCTTCATCTTTTCAAAAATACTCCCGCCGGAGGCTCTGACGCCTCCACCTGCGAAAGGTCCGCAACATGAGCACCCGTCTCGCAAAACAGGGCCGGCTGATAAACCGGTCGAAACAAGTCACCTTTACCTTCAACGGCACCTCGATGCAGGGGTATGAGGGCGACACGCTCGCCTCGGCCCTGCTGGCCAATGATCAGATGATGATGGGCCGGTCGTTCAAATACCACCGTCCGCGCGGCGTTGTCGCCAGCGGCGCGGAAGAGCCGAACGCTCTGGTCGGTCTGGGGCAGGGCAACCGGTTCGAGCCGAACCAGCGTGCCACTACGACCGAGCTGTTCAACGGCCTGACTGCGATTTCACAGAACCACTGGCCGAATCTGGAATTCGACATCGGCGCAGTGAACAGTGCTTTCGCACGGTTCTTGCCCGGTGGTTTCTATTACAAGATGTTCATCCACCCGAAACCGTTCTGGAAGCACGTCTACGAACCCTTCATCCGTCAGTCCGCCGGTCTGGGCAAAGCACCCGACAAGGACAGCCGCGATGCGGATACCTATGAACATTTCTACGCCTTTACCGATGTTCTGGTGATCGGCGGCGGCGTTGCCGGTTTGCAAGCGGCAAAAGCGGCGGCAAGCTCTGGTGCCAAGGTTATGCTGATCGAACAAACAGCGTATTGGGGCGGACGTGCCCCTGTTGATGGCGGCACTATTGATGGCACTCCTGTGGATAAGTTCGTGGATCAATTGGTTGCCGAACTTGAAGCCATGGAAAACGTGACCATGCGCAACCGTTGCATGGGCGCAGGCGTCTATGATCATGGCTATGTGTTGGGGTATGAGCGCCTGACCGACCATACTCCGGGTGTTCAGGGGCCGCGTCACCGCCTGTGGCGCATCCGCGCCAAGCAGGTAGTCACCGCCACGGGCGCGATCGAACGACCGCTTTCCTTTGCGGGCAACGATGTTCCCGGTGTGATGCTGGCCTCGGCCATGCGTGACTACGTGATAAACTGGGGCGTGACGTCGGGCGAGAGCGTCATCGTCGCAACCAACAACGACGATGCCTATCGTACTGCGATCATTCTGAAACAGGCTGGCGTCGATGTGCTGCGTGTGGTGGATGCCCGCGAAAGCGCCGGACCACTGGCCGAGGAAGCCCGTCAATTGGGTATCCGCGTTGATCCGGGCAAGGCGATTGCCAAGGTCAAAGGTGGTAAGCGCGTCAAGAAGGTTGCTATTTGCAATCAAGAAGGTATCGGCGGCGCCCGTGAGGAAGTCGAATGCGATGCCGTGGCCATGTCGGGCGGGTGGTCTCCTGTCGTTCATATGTGGTCGCATTGCGGTGGCAAGCTGATCTGGGATGAGGCGAACGCCCATTTCCGTCCCGATCCCGAACGTCCACCGCTGGGCGCGAATGGCGAAGGCTTTGTGGTCGCCGCCGGTTCCGCCAACGGTCCGCTGGTGCTGGGTGATGTGCTGGCCGACGCGCAGACCGCAGGTGAAGCCGCCGCCAACGCTGCGGGTTTCAAACCCAAAACGGCGGACGCTCCGAAAGGGGAAACCACCGCCGAGGCTCCGATGGAGCCGGTCTGGCTGATGCCGTCCAACGCCGAGATCAGCCTACGCATGAAGTCGTGGTTGGATTTCCAAAACGATGTCAAAGTATCCGATGTCCAACTGGCGGCGCGGGAAGGTTATGAGAGCGTTGAGCACACCAAGCGATACACCACGCTGGGTATGGCAACCGATCAGGGTAAGCTAAGCAACATCAATGGTTTGGCGATCCTTGCTGATGCGCTGGAAGCCGAGATCCCGAAGGTTGGTACCACCACTTTCCGCCCACCGTATACTCCTATTTCGATGGGTGCGATTGGTGGTGAAGCGCGTGGCGAGGTCTTCCAGCCGATCCGCCGGACGCCGATACACGACTGGCACGACAAAAATGGCGCAGATTGGGAGCCGGTTGGCCACTGGCGCCGGGCCTATGCCTATGTTCGCGCAGGTGAATCCGTACACGACGCGGTGAACCGCGAGGTCAAGAATACTCGCGAAAACCTCGGCCTGTTGGATGCCTCGACGCTGGGCAAGCTGATCGTCAAAGGCCCGGACGCGGGCAAATTCCTGGACATGATGTACACCAACATGATGTCCACGCTGAAAGTCGGCAAATGCCGCTATGGCCTGATGTGCTCGGAAAACGGCTTCCTGATCGACGACGGCGTTGTTGCCCGCATCGACGAGGATACATGGCTGTGCCACACAACTACCGGTGGAGCCGAGCGTATCCATGGCCATATGGAAGAGTGGCTGCAGACCGAATGGTGGGACTGGAAAGTCTATGTTGCCAATGTGACCGAGCAATACGCTCAGTTCGCCGTTGTCGGCCCTAACGCCCGCAAGGTGCTGGAGAAACTGAACGCGCAAGCGGGTGGCGGCATGGATCTGTCGAAAGAGGCGCTGCCGTTCATGGAATGGCGTGACGGCAAGATCGGTGAGTTCGACGCACGGGCCTACCGCATCTCGTTCTCGGGCGAGCTGTCCTATGAAATCGCGGTTCCCGCGTCTCAGGGTCAGGCGTTCTGGGATGCGTTGATCGAGGCGGGGCAGGAGTTCGGTGTTATGCCTTACGGCACTGAATGTCTGCACATTCTGCGGGCCGAAAAGGGCTTTATCATGATCGGCGACGAGACCGACGGCACCGTGATCCCGCAGGATCTGGGGTTGCACTGGGCGCTCTCGAAAAAGAAAGAGGATTACCTAGGAAAACGCGCCCATTCGCGCAGCCACATGGCAGACCCCGAACGCTGGAAACTGGTGGGTCTCGAGACTGTGGATGGTTCTGTCATCCCTGACGGAGCTTACGCAGTGGGCGAGGGCGTCAACGCTAACGGCCAGCGCAACATGATCGGGCGCGTGACCTCGACCTATTATTCGGCCAATCTGGACCGTGGTATCGCCATGGGCCTGATCAAACATGGCCCCGACCGCATGGGCGAGATCGTCGAGTTCCCGGGAACCGACGGTAAAAACTACAAAGCCAAGATCGTAGACCCGATCTTCTACGACAAGGACGGGGAGAAGCAAAATGTCTGAACCCATCAGCGCACTGAACCACGCCAGCTATGACGGAATCGCCAAGGTCGAGGAGTGCGGTCTGCAGGGAATGATCACCTTGCGCGGTGATCTGTCCGACAAGGTGCTGGCCAAGGCCGTCAAAGACGCAACCGGGCAAATGGTGCCCGGACAACGCGAAGCCTTGGTCGCAGGGGATACTGGCGTCTGCTGGATGTCGACAGACGAACTGTTGGTGCTTGTTCCTTACGCCGAGGTCGAGGCTAAACTGGCCGCGATGACCAACGCCCTTAGTGGCACTCATGCGCTGGCGGTCAATGTGTCAGACGCACGGGCGGTGTTCCGTATCTCGGGCGCAAGCGCGCGGGAAGTGCTGGGCAAGCTGGCTCCGGTTGAGCTTTCGGCAGAGGCCTTTCAACCAGGTCAAATCCGCCGTTCGCGCTTGGCACAAGTTGCGGGCGCGTTCTGGATGGACGACGCCGAATCCTTACGCCTGGTCTGCTTCCGATCAGCGGCGGATTATGTTTTCAACCTCCTCAAGGTTGCGGCGCAGCCGGGCAGTGAGGTTGGGGTTTACTGAGCCCGCTGCCTTCGTTGAGAGCTGGGTGAGGGGGCTTTGCCCCCTCGGCCTGCGGCCTCACCCCCAAGGTATTTTCGGCCAGATGAAGTACGGATCGCGTGCTCCAAGCGTCAGGTGTTTACGTCAAAAAGGAATGTCGGGAACTGGGTGAGCGCCCTTTGGCTGGTGAGAGCTGACTTGCCGGTTTCGCCTGTAAATGGATCTTGGCAATGGCGGTAGAAAGCCAGGTCTTCGGCAAGTTTATCCATCGCAGCGGCGCGGCTTTCTGCATTCAGATAGGGCGCATGTGTAGAGAGGAACAGCGCGGCGTTTGTCTTTTTTAGCCAGGACAGCAGAGAGGGCAGAACAGAAAACTCGGCACCTTCGATGTCCATTTTTACCAGTGATACGTCAGACAAATCTACAGATTCAGAAAACTGATCCCATCCGACGGTGAGTGCGTCCGTGCCATGGTTGCCGTCATGCAGCAGCGACGATGTAGAATCGCCCGCCTCTCCATGCGCCGATGCCATTTGGGTTACTCCAAATCCGTTTGACAGGGCGATGCTGAAGGCCGACACGTTGCGGATGTCGTTGAGTTCAATGTTCCAGACCAAGTGGCGATAAGCCACCGGGTCAGGTTCGAAACACCAAACATGGCGGGCGCGGCGTGCGGCATAGAGGACTGTGGGGCCGATCCAGGCGCCGATATCCAGGTAATCTCTGTCCGACGATAGGTGTTTGTCCAATACGGCGAAGGTTTCAGGCTCCCACGCGCCCGCGGACGCCTTGCGCCAGAATTTCGAATGATAGGGGTCCAGCCGAAAAGGCTCGCCGTTCAGGGTGCCCGCATAGTATCCGCGAGCGCGGTAGAATATCTTGCGCGCCTGTGTCAGCATCGGCTGCCTCCGGGTTTTGTTATCTCGGCCCTTGACCTGCGGCGGCTGCCAAAGCATTTAACCTTGGGAACCGCAACTTACATTTTAACAGGGGGCCGACATGGCTTTTGAACTTCCTGATCTTCCTTATGCACATGACGCGCTGGCAGCCAAGGGTATGTCCGCGGAAACGTTGGAATATCACCACGACCTGCACCACAAGGCCTATGTCGACAACGGCAACAAGCTGATCGCTGGCACCGAGTGGGACGGCAAGTCGCTGGAAGAGATCATCGTTGGCACCTACGACGCGAACGCTGTTGCGCAGAACGGTATCTTCAACAACATCAGCCAGCTGTGGAACCACAACCAGTTCTGGGAGATGATGGGCCCCGGCGACAATGCCATGCCCGGTGAGCTGGAAAAGGCTCTGACCGAAAGCTTTGGCTCGGTCGACGAATTCAAATCGCAGTTCAGCGCTGCTGGTGCTGGTCAGTTCGGCTCGGGCTGGGCATGGCTGGTCAAGAACGCTGATGGTTCGCTGGCCGTGACTAAGACCGAGAACGGCGTGAACCCGCTGTGCTTTGGTCAGACTGCACTGCTGGGTTGCGACGTGTGGGAGCACAGCTACTACATCGATTTCCGCAACAAGCGTCCGGCTTACCTGTCGAACTTCCTCGACAATCTGGTGAACTGGGAAAACGTTGCATCGCGGATGTAATCTTTGACCCGACGAGGGTTCATAAGGGGCCTGCTGGCGGTGACGCTGGCAGGCCTTTTTGCTGCCGTATACGGGTTCTTTGTTGAGCCCGCGCTGCGCCTGCGCGTGCGGCGATGGCGGCTGAGGCGCACAGACTGGACTGCGCCGCCCCTGCGTGTCGCTGTTCTGGCGGATCTGCATGTAGGGGAACCGCATGTCGGGCTGGACAGAATCCAACAGGTGGTGCGACGTACAAACGCGCTGGCCCCCGATCTTGTGCTGCTGTTGGGGGATTTGGCGGCTGGGCACAGGTTCGTCACGCGGCCAGTTGAAATTGCAGAACTCGCACCGGTTTTGGGTGGGTTGCAGGCCAAGCACGGTGTTTTCGCTGTGCTGGGCAATCACGACTGGTGGGATGATTTGGCGGCACAGCGGCGTGGCGGCGGGCCAAACCTGTACGCTGACGCCTTGCAGCGAAACGGTATTCCGGTCCTATCCAACGAGGCCGTCAAACTTGAAGGCCCCGGCATTTGGCTGGCTGGTTTGGAGGATCAACTCGCGATCGTTCGGGGTGGCGGACGGTTTCGGGGGTTGGATGATCTGCCGGGAACGCTGGCGCAGATCACCGATGACGCGCCGGTGGTCATGATGGCGCATGAGCCCGATATTTTCCCGCAAATTCCTGATCGCGTGGCGCTGACCCTGTCTGGCCACACCCATGGTGGGCAAGTGCGGCTGTTCGGTTGGTCGCCAATGGTGCCGTCCCGGTTCGGAAATCGCTATGCCTATGGGCATGTGCGTGAGGGCGGGCGTGATTTGGTTGTGTCCGGGGGTATAGGATGCTCGATCCTGCCGGTGCGGTTCGGCGTAACGCCTGAGATCACGGTAATCGAGCTGTCGGCCTGACTGGTGAAATCCCGCTTATGAAGAAAGTTTCATATTGAGATAGTGTTGTACGCAACTCCGCAGTGCTTACCTTAGATGAAGCGGAGGGAGAGTACCGCACATCAAATGAAAAGAACTCGGGCAACGCGCCAGGTACCGCTGGCCGCGTCAGGGTACTCCTGCGCCTGAGGAATGGCCACTGAAACCATTACAGGAGAGCATGATGGTTGCACTTGAACAGGGAACTTGGGTTGTCATTGCCGACGGAGAAAAGGCGTTATTTGTTGAGAATATCACTGATGCCGAAGACCCCAATCTGGTTGTTGTTGCGGTCGAAGAGCAGGAGGTATCCACCGGCCCAACTGACCGGGCCGGACGGCGTTTTGATGGTGGGCCGAACCAGAAATCGGCGATGGAAGAACCAGATTGGAAAACTCATGCGAAATCCCTGTTCGTTCAGGATGTTGCCAATCTGCTGAACCGTAAGGGATTGAAGGGGGCATTTAACCGGTTGGTTCTAGTTGCCAGCCCGCATGTGCTGGGCCTGTTGCGCCGCCGTCTTCACAGTGAGGTTCTGGCCAAGGTCGTGGCCGAGGTTGACAAAACCCTGACCAACCATCCGTTACACAAGGTCGAAAAGCTGCTAACCAGCCGTTCGAATCCCTCTGCAAAAGCAGTGTAATCTTAACGGGCGGCCCATGGTCGCCCGTCCACACGCTAGGTCAGGAACCCTCGAAGTGTGGACATTGCATCTGCCGGATCGTCCACCCAAGTGATGAAATCTGCCAGCGATCCATCGGCAAACCCTTGGCCAATGACCTGCTGCAACAGATCATGCAGCGCGTCCCAGTAACCGTCCACATTCATCACCAAAATGGGTTTGTCATGTAGGCCAAGCTGGCGCCATGTCAGGGCCTCGAACAGCTCGTCCAGTGAGCCGGGACCGCCCGGCAGCACCACAACGGCATCAGCGTTCATGATCATGACCTTTTTGCGCTCGTGCATTGTTTCGGTGATGACAAAGCGCGTCAGGTCGGTTTTGCCGACCTCACGTCGCAGCAAATGAACCGGGATCACGCCAAACGTATCGCCACCCGCAGATTGAGCGGCGCGTGCGACTTCGCCCATCAACCCCACATCGCCGGCGCCGTAGACCAGCCGCCAACCTTCCTGCGCCAGCATTGTTCCAAATGCTCTTGCAGCATTGGAATAGGTGGAATTGGCGCCATTGCGTGACCCGCAATACACACAAACGGATTTCTGAGACATTGTGATCGCTCTCCGGGGTTGTGCCTGAGCTTTTGACCCGTGATAGCGAGATTGATAGATTGGCTCAACCGTCAGGCAGAAGGTGTTATGCTCAAGGCACTTGCGCTGCGGAGTGAAAGGAAAAACATGAACGCCGACTCGGGAAGCGGAAACGCTGGTAGTGTTGTCTGGGGGGTGATCGCCGGAATTGTAGTTGTGGCAGGGATAGGCGGATTGTTCTTGTCCGGATTGATTGGGGGCTCTTCGGAAGACCCGGTGTCGCAGGCTGATGTTGCGGTTCAAACTGAGGATACCAACGCCAAGCCTGAGACCGCTGAACAGCCAGCTGAGGTTGCTGTTGAGCCTGAGGAACCTGCAAACGAACAAGAAGCGGCCGCAGAGGTTGCGCCGCAGGTGGCTCCGATCTTGGATCAGATATTTGTTGAACCTGATGGCAATGCAGTACTGTCGGGTTCCGCCGAACCGGGCGTAGAGCTGAGCGTGCTGCTGGACGGAGCCCCCGTGCACAGCTTTACCGTTGATCCCAGCGGGCAGTTCGCAGAATTCGTCACTATCCCATTTTCCGAAAATGCGCGGGGCTTGGTAATTGAATCACAGGGCGAACAGCCACTTCGATCTGATGATTACTTAATAGCGGCTTTGCCTGAACCCGAGCCCGAAGAAGCGCCAGTACAATCTGCACAGGCAGTTGACACTACGAACACGGAAACAGGCACCGCTGGTGCCGAAACCGGCGACAGCGCCACTGTTGAAACGGCAGGCGCGACTGAGCAAGACGTCCAGGAACAACCCGCCAAAGATACGGTGGCAGAGGAACAGGACCAGCAGATTGCCATTCTGCGATCGGGTGAGGATGGTGTAGAGCTGGTGCAGGGCGCGGGCGGTCAAACGCAGGCACCGGAACAAGTTGCGCTGGACACAATTGGCTATTCCGACGCCGGTGAAGTTGAACTGACCGGTCGCGTTCCGGACGGATCGGTCGTGCGCTTGTATCTGGACAATCAATTGGTGGATGACGTGCCTCCTGCAGATGACGGCAAATGGAGGAGTGAATTGGACGGTGTTGAGCCCGGTGTCTACACGCTGCGAGTGGACGAGGTTGCGCCGGACGGAACTGTTGTCAGCCGACTTGAAACTCCGTTTAAGCGCGAGCCGCTGGAGGTTTTGCGCGCCGTCGAAACAACGGACGAGCCGACGCCAGAAACAGATACACCTCCGATCCGGTCGGTTACAGTGCAGAAGGGCGATACCCTCTGGGCTATCTCGCGTGAGCGGTTTGGTGACGGTATCCTTTACGTGAAACTGTTCGAGGCCAATCGGGATGCGATCCGCGATCCGGACCTTATCTATCCCGGTCAGATTTTTACGATTCCTGAATAAGTCCTTGCCTTTGGCGCTTTTCAGGGCGAGGTCTTTCTCTGACCGCAGAACAGGTACGTGATGAGACGATTGGCCCCGACGCATTCGAACGACATGCCCCAGACCGATGAACGCCGGTCTGGTTGGCGAACGATCCGAAAGGTAGCACCTTATCTTTGGCCGGATGATGAGCCTTGGGTAAAACGCCGGGTTGTCATCGCCATGGGGATGCTTGTATTGGCCAAGCTGATCGCGGTCTATACACCGATCCTTTACAAGGGGGCGGTCGATAGTCTGGCAGGAGAGGGCGTACCGCCACTAGCGCTGGGTGCAGTTGGGTTGACCGTGGCCTATGGCGTGGCGCGCATGATGACCGTGGGGTTCCAGCAATTACGCGACGCGGCTTTTGCCCCGGTCGGACAGAGGGCCTTGCGCGCACTGGCGTTAGAGACCTTTCAGCACATTCACCAACTCTCGATGCGCTACCACGTAACGCGCCGCACCGGGGGGCTCAGCCGGATTATCGAGCGGGGTGTGAAAGGGGTAGAGTTCCTGCTTCGGTTCCTGCTGTTTTCCATTGGCCCGTTGATACTGGAACTGCTGCTGGTTGCGATCATCCTTATGTGGTTGTTCGATGTCTGGTACCTGGTTGTCGTGGCGGTGACTATTGCGCTTTATATCTGGTTCACCTTCGCGGTCACCGAGTGGCGCGTGAAGCTGCGGCGCGAGATGAACGATCAGGATACCGAAGCTAATCAACGCGCTATCGACAGCTTGCTGAACTTTGAAACCGTTAAGTATTTCAATGCTGAACAGCGTGAAGCTCAACGGTACGACGTTTCGATGAAAGCCTATGCGGGGGCGGCGCTGAAGACAGCTTACTCGCTGGCCTTTCTGAACTTCGGTCAGTCCTTCCTGATTACTTGCGGGTTGATTGGCGTGATGGTTCTGGCGGCTATCGGGGTGCAGAACGGAACGCTGACAGTGGGCGATTTCGTCATGGTCAACGCCTACATGATCCAGATTACCGTGCCGCTGAATTTTCTGGGTACGGTGTATCGGGAAATCCGTCAGTCTCTGGTCGACATGGGGCAAATGTTTGACTTGCTGGAACAGCCTGCCGAAGTCTCCGACAAACCCGACGCACCGGAGTTGGTCGTTAATGGTGGCGAGGTCACGTTGGACAATGTGCACTTTGGCTATGATGCGGATCGGGAAATCCTCAAGGGCGTGTCACTGACAGTTCCCGCTGGGCAGACGGTGGCAATTGTAGGGGCTACGGGGTCGGGCAAGTCCACCATCGGGCGGCTGCTGTTCCGCTTCTACGATGTGACCGGCGGGGCACTGAGGATCGACGGGCAGGATGTGCGCGATGTGACCCTGAACAGCCTGCACGCAGCCATCGGTGTTGTGCCGCAGGATACGGTGCTGTTCAACGACACCATTCGCTACAACATTGCCTATGGTCGTGACGGGGCCACGCAAGAAGATGTTGAGGCCGCGGCCAAAGCCGCCCAGATCCACGATTTTATTGTAACCTTGCCGGAAGGTTATGACACTAAGGTTGGCGAGCGTGGCTTGAAACTATCAGGGGGTGAGAAACAGCGTGTTGGTATTGCGCGCACCCTGCTGAAGAACCCGCCAATCCTGCTGCTGGATGAGGCGACGTCGGCGTTGGATACGGATACCGAACAGGACATCAAGGATGCCTTGGCGCGGGCCGGAGAGGGACGCACTGTTCTGACCATCGCGCATCGCCTCAGTACGATCGCAGAGGCGGATCGCATTGTGGTTCTGGAGCAGGGTGCAATCCTTGAACAAGGTACTCATGACGAGCTGCTGCAACGCGAAGGGCGCTATGCGCAGCTGTGGAGCCGCCAGCAATCGGATGCGCAGGCTGCCTGAACTGTTACCGGCCTGCGCCCGATCATGTGGTATAATGGCCAGTATTAGCAGGAGGGAATTTGATGCGTAGTTTCATATCAAGAACTGCTTGCCCAGCCGCGTTAGCCCTGTTGATACCAGCTTTGGCGGTCGCTGATCCCATTGTGGGTGTTTGGAAAACTGAACCTGACCGCAAGAACCTGATCTCACATATCAAGATAACGGCCTGCGGCGACAAGTTCTGTGGCCTGATCCAGTCTGCCTATGACAAATCGGGCAAAGAGGTGCAGACGCCGAATATCGGGAAAAAGCTGTTTTGGGACGTCGCCAGCGAAGGAGGCGGCAAATACGGCGGCGGAGATTTCTGGATACCGATGGTCAATGTGGATGTCGTACCGCAAATGACGTTAAGCGGAAACTCTCTGACCGTGCGTGGCTGTGACCATGCGATCTGCGGGCATCAGACGTGGACCCGGTTGGCAAAGTGAAGTGTCCGCAAATTCGGACCAATGTGCTGTAAAAAAAATGACGAGCCTGAGGGCTCGTCATTCATATTATTCTGCGGCTTTCAGCGGTGAGGTGGGTGGCGACCCCGGATCCTCTTCTGATTCCGTACCTGGGTCCGCGATGGGTGTTTCGTCGCCCCAGACCACTTCGGTCGCCTGCGCGTGGCGTACCGCCTTTCCGATTGCCATGTCCTGCGCAACCTGGCTTGACCGCCCGCCTGACGCGCGAGCTAGGAGTTTGCCGAGCCACACCAGATAAGTCGTAACCCAAACTCGCAGCGCCAGCAGAGATGGGGTCACGATCAAAGTCAGAACTGTTGCGATACCCAACCCGAACACAACGGCGGTGGCCAGTTGCTTCCACCACAAAGCCGTCGGGCTGTTGATCGAATAACCGCCATTGATGAAATCCAGTGACAGCCCGAACATCATCGGCGTCAGGCCGGCCATCGTAGTCAAAGTGGTGAGAAGAACCGGGCGGATACGTGCTTCGGCCGTACGAACAATCGCCTCGATCCGGGGCATGTAGCGGCTGTATTCCTGATAGGTGTCGATCAGAACGATGTTGTTGTTTACCACGATCCCGGCCAGCGCCACGATGCCGGTCCCGGTCATGATGATCGAGAAAGGCTGTTGCATCACAATCATTCCGATCAGAACACCTGTGGTCGACAGCACAACAGCCAGCAGAACCAGAACCGAGTTGTAGAACGAATTGAACTGGGCCAGCAGGATCACGAACATAAGCCCCAGCGCGCCAAGGAATGCGCTTTGCAGGAAGGCGCCGGATTCCTCCTGATCTTCCTGATCGCCCGTCCATTCCCAGCTGACAGCGTTCGAGAAGGGATCAGTGTTGAGCCATTCCGTGAGAACTGCGATCCGCTCGTTCGGGTTAACCAGGGCAAAGCGGGCATCACCACTTTCAATGGCGGCCTTCAGGTCTTCAACGGTCGAGGCTCCGGTCAGTTGAAACAACTCGTATACTATCCCGGTTGGGCCAGTAACGGTCGTGCCATTAGGCTCTGTACCTTCTTCTACCGCACGAACGACGGCCAGCTGCTGCACGGTTCCCTCTGGGCCACCCACAACAATCTTGGATAGGCCGGGCTCAACATCCGCCTTCACATCATAATACCGTTGCTGGTCGATCCGGTTGATCTCGGCCAGTTTGGCCACCGGTTGACGAGTGACAAAGTTGGACAGCGGCACCAGTCCGTCAGGGGTGCGGACCTTGAGCGAATCCAGCGTCGACAATACGCGATCCTGTTCAGGCAGGCGCACACGGATTTCGACTTCTTCATCGGTGGTGTCAGGGCGCATTTCGCCCAGCAGGATACCGCGCGTGACCAGCTGCACCATTGCGCCGACTGTGGCCACGTCAGCACCGAAACGACCAGCCTTGGCCACATCCACGTCAATCTGCCAGTCGATACCGGGCAGGGGCAGGGTGTCTTCAATCTTGATTAGGCCCGGCGTTTCGTCGAACACAGCGCGTGCGGATTGGGTTGCTGTCGTCAGTTCCTCCCAGCCATCCGCCTTGATGCGCAGATGCACTGGCTTGGCTGAGGCCGGGCCCTGCTCCAACGGCAGAATTTCAACGATGAAACCGGGCAGCTTGGCGAGTTCCGCATTCAATTCATCCAGAACGTAATCACCGTCAAATTCGGGGTCGATGATCTCACGATCGAAAAGGCCGAAAAAGGCGGGTTCGGTTTGCGTGGGCCGATCTTCCCAAGGAGTGATCTCGAATTGTACGCGGCCTACGGTATCGGCAGGGGCCGAGGCCCCCCCATCGTTCTGGTTCAGGCCACCTTCACCAGCAAAGGCGAACACATTGGTCACGGCCGGGTGTGCGCTGATCACTTCTTCGGCGGCCAGCACAAGTGCATCCTTTTCCTGTAGCGACAGGTTGCCCCGTGCCCGAACATAGGCAGTGGCCTGTTCCGGTTCGGTTTCGACAAAGAACTCAACGCCACGGTTGTTGTTCATAAAGTAAATCATCACTGCCATCACGCTGCAGGCGACAACAGCAATTGAGACGACGGGCATGATCGGATTGCCGACCAGGAATTTAACCACAGAGCCGAACGGAGTGTGCTCGCGTGCGGAATGGACGCGCTCCTCGCGGTGGCGCTCGATTTTGGCCGCGCTCAGGGTCACCGACCCGGCAAAGCCACCCAGTATGAACAGAAATGCGCCAAAGACCACGCCGCCTGATGCGCCCTCGGGCAGCAAATAGCCTGGGTTCAGCATCTGCATCGCACCCAAGAAGATCATGTACAGCGACGGCGGGACGAGCACGGCACGCACCCACCACGGCGCTATTCTGCGCAACCAGTTGGACGTCCGGTCAAATGTCCGGCTAAGGCGGCCCGACACGCCGCCCACAATGGGAAGATAGATCAACGCAACAATCAGCGAGGACGACAGCACAAAGATCAACGTGATCGGCAACATCTTCATGAACTCGCCCGGAACACCGGGCCAGAACAGCATCGGAAGGAAAGCACAAAGCGTCGTCGCGGTGGATGATACGATGGGCCAGAACATCCTTTGCGCCGCCTCGACATAGGCGTGCATCGGGCCGATGCCCTCTTTGATGCGCTTGTCGGCGTATTCCACTACGACGATGGCACCATCGACCAGCATCCCCACCGCAAGGATCAGCCCAAACATCACCATGTTTGAAATGGTAACACCCATAACGGCCAGAAAAGCAAAGCTCAGCAGGAATGAGGTTGGGATCGCAAAACCCACCAACAGTGCCGCGCGCGTACCCAACGAGGCCAGAACAACGATCATCACCAATGCGATCGCGGTCAGGACCGAGCCCTCAAGCTGGCGTACCATCGAGGCGACGATACGGCTCTGGTCGTTCGAAGTGCCTACGTCTACTGCGGCACGCAGCTCTGCAGGCCACTTTTCCTGTGCAACGGCCAGGGTCGCTTTAACGTCGTCCACGGTGTCGATAAGGTTAAAGCCCTTGCGTTTGACCACCTGCAGGGCCACCGTCGATTGCCCGTCGAACCGCGCGGTGCCTTCGCGGTCTTCGAAGGTGTAGTTGATTTGCGCCAGCTCACCCATTGTCACGACGCGGTCGCCATTGACCTTCACGGGCAGGCTATAGACATCCTCGGCGGTCTTGAATGAAGACGGGATCTTGACCGAGAATGTGCCTTGCGCCGTGTCCACCTCGCCCGCAGCGATCAGCTGGTTGTTGTTTTGTACGACGTTGATCAACTCGTCTGCTGATACGTTGTAGGACTCCAGCCGCAGCGGATCGATGATCACTTCCAGCATTTCGTCCCGGTTGCCTGCGATACCGGCTTCAAGCACCGAATCCAATGCCTCAAGCTCATCCTGCAAGTCCTTGGCGATACGCGCCATTGTGCGTTCCGGCACCGCCCCGGTCAGATTGACGATGACAATAGGAAATTCAGAGAAGTTGATTTCGTTGAGCGTATATTGCTCGGCACCTTCCGGAAAATCAGCCTGTGCGCTGTTCATCGCGTCGCGCACGTCGGCCATAATAGCCGTCTTGTCCCAGCCGAATTCGAACTCCAGTGCGATACCGGCATAACCTTCGGCGGCGGTGGCGGTCATTTCCTTGAGACCATCCAAATCCGCCAGTTCGGTCTCCATTGGCTTGATCAGCAGGTTTTCCGAGTCTTCAGCCGAGATGCCGGGGAATTGAACCGAGACGAACAGAGCCGGAATTTCGATGTCCGGCTCTCCTTCCTTGGGCAGTCCAACATAGGCAAACCCACCGACGATCAGCGAGATCGCGATGAAGGCCAGAACCATGCGGGCTCGGTTAGCGGCCCAAGCGACTAACCCTTTCATTGTGCAGCGTCCCGATAGGTGGGCTTAACTTTTACGCCCTGGGTCACGAATTCCTGCCCGACAACAATGACGTCAGCCGTTTCTGGCAACCCATTTACCCAAATACCCTCTGCGGTATCGCGCAACAGTTTGATTGGCATGAAATCGACAATATTACCTGCGCCCACGGTGCGCACACCCACTTGCCCTTCGTTGTTCAGGGTAAGGGCAGACTGGGGCAGGAGATGTGCCTTTGCTCCGTCGGCCGAAATGCGGATATCGGCGGTCTGACCGTCGCGAATGGTCAGGTCCGGGTTCGGAACTGTGATCTCAACTTCGAAGGTGCGGGTGGTTTCATCCGCTGAACGGCTGAGAAAGGTAACTCGACCCGCGACTTGCCGACCGGTGACCAGCTGCGCCGAAGCTTCGGAACCGACAATGATCTTGTTCACGTCAACCTCGGGTACGAAGCCGACCAGCTTAATCGGATCAAGCTGGATTACCGTCGCACAGAGCGATCCGGGCTGCATCAAGCTGCCAAGCTCAGCAGTGTCGCTTTCCAGCAATCCTTTGAAAGGTGCTTCGATGGTTTGCCGGTCAATTTCGCGCTGGGCGGCTTTGACTTCTGCGTTTGCGGCTTCAATTCCCGCGCGCGTGGCTTCAAGGCCGGCTTCAGCGGTTTTGATGCCGGCCTCGGCAGATCGCATCGCAGCCTCGCTTGAAATCCGGCGTGTTTCCGATCCGAAGCCTGTCTCTGACAACTTTTGTGCCGCGGTCAGATTGATCTGCGCTTCGGCGACAAGTGCGTGCGCCTCATCCAAACGAGCTTCGGCCTCGGGGATGCGGCTTTCGGCCTCCAGCTTGGCGGCTACGGCTTCGGCCAGGCTGGCGGGGCGGGTGCCTGGGTCCAGCTCGCACAGCAGATCCCCGGCTTCAACGAATGCACCCTTACGCTTGGGTTCCGAGATTACGGTCGAGGTGGTTTCGGCCAATACTTCGACCTGTCGATTGGCCCTGGTCTGCCCGCGCACCAACACGGCGCCGTCAATTTCCCGTGCGATGGACCGCATGGCAACCACAGCAATTGCTGATTGGCTCGACGTTTCGTGATCGGCGGTTTCGGTATCGGACGTCACGTCAACTTCGGTGTCACCGCGACCGGCAAATGCAAACAGCGCGTCCCTTTCGAAAACCAGAAGGTACAACGCGGTAACAACCAAGATTGCATTCACGAATGAAATCAGACGCATACAAGGCCTCACTACAGAATTATTCGCCGATTTTTTCTCGGCGCGCATGCTAGAAAATGGGGACAAGCATGCATCTTTTCCACACTAAACTGAATAGTTCGGTTCACTTTTTTTCGCAAGGGTGGCGTGTCGCCGCGAAAATGTGCGAATTCCGGCTCTTGGCTTGGCCGGGAGGCCGAGGTATGACATGGCGCCATACATCAGCACAAAGCCTGGGGAGCAGGGATGAGCGACGTCGACAGTTTTATTGATGAGGTAACCGAAGAGGTTCGCCGTGATCGCCTGTTTCTGCTGCTGCGCCGTTGGGGTTGGGTCGGGGTTCTTGCCGTGGTCCTGATCGTGGGTGGCGCTGCGTTTAACGAGGTTCGCAAGGCTCGTATCACGGGGCAGGCTCAGGATTTGGGGGATGCGATTCTTAATGCGTTGTCGCAAAATGAATCGGCTGATCGTGTCGCCAGCCTTGAGGAGATCGAGGCTGCCACGCCGGGCGGAGATGCCGTTCTGAACATGTTGCTGGCGTCATCGCAAATCGAGGCCGGATCGCGGGATGAGGCGGTTGCAAGCCTGAACGCGGTGGCGGTACAGGGCGAGCTGCCGGATATTTACCGAGCGATTGCTTCTTTCAAGGCTCTGCTGCTGCAGGCCGATACAATGCCAGCGGCAGACCGCCGTCAGCAATTCGAAGCGTTGGCGGCACCAGGTGCGCCGCTGCGGTTGCTGGCCGAGGAACAGTTGGCCTTGATCGACATCTCTGAAGGCAATGTCGATGCCGCGCTCGACCGGTTGCAGGCAATGCGTCAGGATGCTGAAATTGGCGTCGATCTTCAGCAACGCGCCGCGCAATTGATTGTCGCCTTGGGTGGCGAACCGGAACCGCTGGTGGCCCGGCAGGGTTGATCCGGCGGCATAAAGAATGACAGGCGAGTTCGGAGTACGATGGTGACAAGTATAATCTCCCGCATTGGATTGCCGATCGCGGCACTATCGCTGACTGTGCTGGCCGCCTGTGAGGAACCTGAAACCATCCTTTCCGGCCCGCGCGAGGATATTCGCCAGACTACCGACAATGTGACGGTGGCCACGCTTGGTTCGAAACCGATCAGCTTGCCGGCACAGAAAGCGAATGCCAATTGGCCGCAAAGCGCAGGGACGCCTGCATATCGCACCACCAATGCGGCTTTGCGTGCAGCACCGCAGCGCATTTGGTCCGCGTCAATCGGAGAGGGAGATTCGCGCAAGCGCCGTATCACCGCCGAGCCGGTGGCCGCCGGTGGCCTGATCTATACGTTGGACGCGGGCGCGAAAGTATCTGCGGTCACCCCACAGGGTCAGGTGGCGTGGAGCACAAACCTGATCCCTGCGAACGATGGCGACAGCGATGCGACCGGGGGCGGGATGGCGTATGCCAACGGCGTGCTCTACGTGTCATCGGGCTTTGGGCGGCTGACTGCGTTGGAAGGCAAGACCGGTGCGATCAAATGGCAAAAGCGCCTGAACGCCACCGGCAGTGGTGCGCCTTTGGTTAATGACGGCCTGTTATATCTGGTAGCAGGCGACGAAACCGGTTGGGTCGTGGACACCAAGGATGGTCGCATTGCCTGGCAGGTTCAGGGCACCCCGAGTGTGGGGAATGTACTCGGCGCTCCGGCTCCGGTGATTGCGTCGGAATTTGCTGTTTTTGCTTTCGGCTCGGGCGATATTTCTGCCGCGTTTCGCAGGGGCGGGATTCAGCGCTGGAACGCATCGGTAGCAGGCGGACGTCGGGGACGTGCGGTATCACAGATTGTTGACGTAACCGGCGGACCTATGGTTGTCGGCAACACTATCTACATCGGCAGCCACTCGGGACGCACCGTGGCGTTCGATGCAGGGTCTGGTGAACGGATCTGGACTGCCGAAGAAGGGGCTGTCGACACGGTCTGGCCTGCGGGCAATAGCCTGTTCCTGATCAGCGATCGTAGCCAGTTGGTTCGACTGAACAGCTCTGATGGTTCCATCGTTTGGGCGCGGGACCTGCCGGGGTTTGTCAAAGATAAACCGGGGCGTCGTGGCCCGATTGTTGCTCACTATGGCCCGATCGTCGCTGGTGGGCGCGTCGTGATCGCTTCGAATGACGGCTTCCTTCGGTTCTTTAATCCGGTGGATGGAACGCTGGTTAACAGCGTAGAAGTGCCCGGTGGTGCCACCACCGCACCCGTTGTCGCGGGACAGACGCTGTACGTCGTGTCGTCCAAAGGTGAACTGCACGCTTTCCGTTGACCGCAAGATGCGCTAAAGGGCGCGTCTGAGTCTTGAAAGTTGAGTATCATGTCGCTGACCCTCGCCATCGTGGGGCGCCCTAATGTGGGCAAATCCACTCTGTTCAACCGCCTTGTGGGCAAACGCCTGGCCCTAGTCGATGATCAGCCCGGCGTGACGCGTGACTTGCGCGAAGGCGAAGGGCGTCTGGGTGATCTGCGCTTTACGGTGATCGACACGGCGGGCCTTGAGGACGCGACTGATGACAGCCTGCAGGGCCGGATGCGCCGCTTGACCGAGCGCGCCGTGGATATGGCCGATGTCTGCCTGTTCATGATCGACGCACGTGTGGGTCTTACGCCGACGGATGAGATGTTTGCCGAGATACTGCGCAAACGCTCCAAACACGTAATTCTCGCGGCCAACAAGGCCGAAGGGTCAGCTGCGGACGCTGGTGTGCTTGAGGCTTATAATCTGGGCCTGGGTGAGCCGGTGCGCCTGTCGGGCGAGCATGGTGAGGGGATGACGGATCTCTACACGCAATTGATGCCGCTGGCTGACGCCGCCGAGGAACAGGCTGTGGACGATGCGCCGGAAACGGATATTGAACTGGACGAGGATGGTGAGGGTGAAACCCCGCTGATCACCGATGCCAAACCACTGCAGGTCGCGGTTGTTGGGCGCCCGAATGCGGGCAAGTCCACCCTGATCAACAAGATTATTGGCGAAGATCGATTGCTGACCGGTCCCGAGGCCGGAATTACACGTGACGCGATCAGCTTGCGGGTGGATTGGGCCGATCCTGAGGGCGATAGCACGCCAATGCGGATTTTTGACACGGCTGGGATGCGCAAGAAGGCCAAGGTGCAGGAAAAGCTGGAAAAGCTTTCGGTTTCGGACGGTCTGCGCGCGGTGAAATTTGCCGAAGTGGTCGTCGTGCTGCTGGACGCAGCCATTCCGTTTGAACAACAGGACCTGCGTATCGCCGATTTGGCCGAGCGCGAAGGACGTGCTGTTGTTGTTGCTGTCAACAAATGGGACATTGAAGAGGACAAGCAGGAAAAGCTGCGTGATCTGAAAGAGTCCTTTGATCGCCTGCTGCCGCAGCTGCGCGGCGCGCCTCTGATCACGGTTTCTGCGAAAACAGGCCGAGGATTGGAGCGTTTGCGTGCCGCCATCCTGCGCGCCCATGATGTTTGGAACCGCCGGGTTCCGACCGCTGCCCTGAACCGCTGGCTGACCGCTATGCTTGAACAGCACCCACCGCCAGCACCTCAGGGACGCCGGATCAAGCTGCGCTACATGACCCAGGCCAAGACAAGGCCGCCGGGGTTTGTTGTAATGTGCTCGCACCCTGACAAGATGCCCGCCAGTTATACACGCTATCTGGTCAACGGCCTGCGCGAGGATTTTGACATGCCGGGCACGCCGATCCGCCTGACTTTACGCGGGCAGGGCGACAAGAACCCCTACAAGGGTCGGCGCAAGAAAAACGCGGGCGCTTTGGCAAAGCATCTCAAAGGTCGCGCGTAACTGCGCCAATTTTCAGCATTTTTGGCTGAAGGGCGTGACAGCCCCGGTGCCGCAGGTTAGCATTAACCTGCGGGCATTTGTTTTTGTGCGCGCTGATTATATATGAGTAAAACGCAAATAGTTTCTCTTGGATATTAACTGAGCCAGACGCAGGGACAGGCCAAATGAATTTGCGGGAATACACACGACAATACGCAGTGCAGGATAATCGGCTGGCCGCGCTGAGCTATTTTGGAACCTTCGCTGTTTATTTCGCGTCGCTCACGCTGGCGATCATTTATGTCGACCGCTGGTACATCATGATACCCGCCGGGATCGTTTTCGCTTTTTCGGCCGTGCGTCTCTATGTGCTGCAGCATGATTGCGGTCACCATTCCTTGTTTGAAACCCGCGAGCAGAATGAATGGGCGGGGCACGGGCTGTCGCCATTCACGTTTGCACCGTTTGAGGTAATGAAGCAGAACCACAACCTGCACCATGCGGGTATCGGCAATCTGGAACATCGCGAAACCGGTGAAATTCACACCATGACGCTGCGCGAGTGGAATGGGGCGGATTGGAAAAAACGTTTGTACTACCGTCTTTACCGTAACCCGTTCATCCTGGTGCCAGTAGGTGCGCTGTTCACCTATTTCATCCGCTACCGCTGGCCCAAGAATACGGTGCGGTTCGGAGCGACGGGCGTGTTGCTGCACAATCTGTCAATCGTTGTCTTCCTTGGAGTGCTGTATCTGATCGCCGGACAAACGGGCATTCTGGTCTGGCTGGTGTTTTCGCTTTTGGGGGGCATGTTGGGCGTGTTCCTAGTCTACCTACAGCATAATTTTGAGGACACTTATTGGGACCGCCGCCCGGACCTTGACCCGCAACTGGCAGCTTTGCAGGGATCATCTGCCTTGGATTTTGGCTGGTGGTTCGACAATGCGGTGGCTTGCATCACCCTGCATGACATCCACCATTTCAACTCACGCATTCCATCGTATCGGTTGCGGGCATGCCATTATAACCTGCCGCCCGAATACACGCCGCGCCGGATCAAGTTCCCCGAGGCCGTGGCGGCGTTGAATCTGAAACTTTGGGACGAGGACGCCAAGCGCCTTGTGCCATTCCCCAAAAATGACAGGACCGGCACGCTGGCCCATGGCGCTTGAATTTCACGAAGCGTTTCAAAGACTGGCTGGCTTGCAGGTGTGATAACCCAGTGCATATTCGATAGAAGAACTGGGAGAAATAGGAAGGAGCCGAAATGACCGCAGTGACCGAAGTTAAGGGTGTAGGCGAGGCGCTGGAGCGGGCGCTGATTGCCAATGGATTTAAAACCGCAGAGGCCATCGCCAAAGCAAGCCCCGCTGACCTGGTAAAAATCCCCCGAATTGGCGCTGCTCGCGCCGCGGTGTTGATCGCCGCAGCGAAAGAGGCGATCGCAGTTAAACCCTCGACGGGCAAACCTGCTGCGAAACCTGCGGCCCGAAAACCGGTCACGCGTCGCACTGTCGCGCGCAGGCCAAAGGCACGTAAAACTGTCGCCGCTGCTGCTGCCGAGAAGCGCGCGGAAGAGGCCGCGCGCAAAGCCGCCGAGGAAAAAGCAGCCGCTGCGGCCGCTGAAGCAAAGGCCCGTAAGAAAGCCAAAGCCAAGGCAAAGGCTGAGAAGGCCGCCAAAAAGCTGCAAGAGATGGAGGCCGCGTTCTCGAAAGCTAAGGAAAAGGTGAAGGCCAAGTCCAAGAAAGACAAAAAGTCCAAGAAGGACGACAAGAAAAAAGACAAATCCAAGAAGGATAAAAAGAAGAAAGACAAGAAGAAGGATAAGAAAAAGGCGAAGAAGTAACTCTCCTCCGCCTTCCGTTCTTTTTGACCGGCACCGCGATGCGCGTGTGCCGGTTTTTTATGCCAGTGTGCCGTCCAGTTGCAGCGTCAGCTTGCCGCCCAGATACGGGGACAGCACCTCGGGCAGTGTCACTGTACCGTCTGCGTTCTGTCCGTTTTCAAGCACCGCAATCAGGCAACGCCCGACCGCCAGACCGGACCCGTTCAATGTGTGAACGTATTCCGGTTTGCCTCCGCCCTCTGGACGGAAACGCGCGTTCATCCGGCGCGCCTGAAAGTCACCACAGGTTGAGACCGAGCTGATCTCGCGATAGGTGTCCTGACCGGGCAACCATGCCTCGATGTCATAGGTGCGGCGCGCACCGAAACCCATGTCTCCGGTGCACAGGATCACGGTGCGATAGGGAATACCCAGTTTTTCCAGAATCCCCTCGGCACAGCGCAGCATGCGCTTTTGTTCGTCATCCGATTTGTCCGGATGCGTGACCGAGACCATCTCGACCTTTTCGAACTGGTGCTGCCGCAGCATGCCGCGCGTGTCTTTACCTGCGCTGCCCGCTTCGGACCGGAAACACAGGGAATGCGCGGTATAACGGCGGGGCAAGTAGCTTTCCTCGATCAATGTGTCGTTGACGATGTTGGTCAGCGAAACCTCGGACGTCGGGATCAGCCACCAGCCTTCGCGGGTCTGATAGCTGTCCTCGCCGAATTTCGGCAATTGGCCGGTGCCCTGCATCATTTCGGACAGCACCAGAACCGGGCCGTTCACCTCGGTCAGCTCGTTCTCGTTAATATGCGTGTCCAGCATGAACTGTGCCAACGCGCGATGGATGCGTGCAACGCCACCCGACAGCAGCACAAAGCGCGAGCCAGAGAGTTTGGCAGCCGTTTCGAAGTCCATACCGTTTTGAACGGCGTCGATCTCAAAATGCTCCTTGGGCGCAAAGTCCAGTTCGCGCGGTGTGCCCCAGCGGTTGATCTCGACATTGTCGTTTTCATCTGCGCCTTCGGGCACATCCTCAGCAGGTAGGTTTGCAATGCGGATCAGTTGATCGGTTAACAGGGCGTCCAGATCCTTGGCCTCGGTCTGCATGCGGGCGATCTCGGCCTTTTTCTCGGCGACCAGGGCGCGCAGACGTTCGAACTCGGCCTCATCGCCGCGCCCTTTGGCAGCGCCGACCTCTTTGCTGGCTTTGTTCTGTTCCGCCTGAGCCGTTTCGGCGGCCAGAATCTTGGCCCGACGGCTTTCGTCTAGCCGCAGCACATCTGACGACACCGGCGCATCCCCACGGCGCGCCAGAGCGGCGTCGAAGGCGTCAGGGTTTTCGCGAATGGCGCGGATGTCGTGCATGGTTCAGATCCTTAATGCGTGAATCACTGAAACCGCTTATGCACCATCTGAAAGGCGGGGTGTAGCACCGGTTACGACTTATCAGTGTCCGCGTGTGTTTCATGCGCCAGATGGCCATCCCACTGTTCTGCCGGGATCTTCGGCTCGGGCGGGTCGGCCATATAGGATGGTGTCATAATCTGTACGCCATTTTCATTGAACACTGCGACGATGTTACGGTGCAAGTCCGAACGGATTTTCGGGATGATACTGCCCCGTGTGGTATACCCGTTGACCTGATAGTTGATCGCGTAGTCCGCCAGCGCGGTCCACAGCACGAACGGCTGGGGCTTTGCCTTGATCCCCTTGGTTCGGTTGGCGGCCTCAATCAGCATGGCTTCGATCTTTTCGGGCGGCTCCTCGTAGCCGATGCCGACAGTCGTGTGCAACAACAAGCCGCTGCCATCCGTTTTCTTTGAGAAATTCACCACGTCCGAATTCATCAATTGCGCGTTGGGGATCGAGATCAGCTCATTCTTGATGGATTTCAGATGGGTCTCCATCAGTTTGATCTGGACCACGTCGCCTATGTGGTCCCCGATCTGAATACGGTCCCCGATCGAAGTCGACCGCCGATAGATCACAAACAGGCCGGCCAGCATATTCGAAACGACCGAGTTTGCGCCCAATGACAGCATCGCGCCTACAAGAATTGTCAGCCCTTGAAACGCAGCCGAATCCGAGCCCGGAATGTAGGGCACTGCAAAGACCAGAGCGATAAGGATCACGATGACACGGGCAATGTTGAAGGTGGGGCTGACCCAGTGTTTCTCGAAATCGCCCATGTCGAATGAGCCAGCTTCGACCGCATCAAAAAACACGCGCATGCCTTTGATAATGTACATAGTCACCCAGGTGATCAGGCCCAGCATGATCAAATTGGGGAAATAGCTGAGGATGCCTTGGAAAATCAGCAAGACCGGTTCGGTCAAATATGTAAGCAGAAGCTGCGCAAAATAGCGGGTTTCGGCAAAGGCCAGAAGAACAAAGGAGAGGTAGTAGTAGAAGCCCAAAAAGAAGATAACCAGCAGAACGAAATTCAGACCATACCGAACCAGTGCAGCAATCGCCTCGGCCTGAACGCTTTTGGCGGTGGCGGTCTCTACGTCCTTCAGGTGACGTTTGACGAATTTCAAAGTGCGACGACGAATTCTCCGGTGCAGCCATAGGATCACTACGACAAATACAACAAAGCCTATGGTCCAGGCAGCGGCCTCGATCGCCCCCGAGACTCGCGCCTCTTCAGTGCGATTGGCGCGATAGGCTTCGATGGCCTCTTTGATCGCGGTGCCGTGCAACACGCTGAGAACGCTCAGCTCCATCTGATCCAATTCGGCATCGGCGTTGGTAACAATAGATATCCGATCACCATCGGCCAGAATCCAGACACCGAACTCGCTCTCTTCATAAGTGATCTCAACGGAAGGTGCGTCCGAAGCTTCGGCGATTTCTATGATCTTCTCTTGCACATCTTCTGCGCGTTCGGGTGCGGGAAGGGCACTGGAGCCTCGGACCTGAAACAAAACGTCCCCGTCCACGATAACCGGAGCCATGAAAACTTCGGACTCTTCGACTTCTGGTGCTATGTTTTCGATGGGTGTTTCCTGCGCCCATACCGGGAAGGCAAACCACAGGCTCAACACCAGTGAGATCAGGAAATAAAACAATAAATCGAAGGGCTTGAATTGCCGTACCATACGTCCCCCTTAACCCGAACTATACCCAGTTTTTGCCCTGTTCATAGGGCATATCTGCAACGCTTTTCCTATTCTTGCAGCGTTAGGTTTGGGTTCAGGTAGGACACAGGGCTGCCTTCGCTTGCAAAGGGGCAACTCTAAGCATAGGTTCTCGCCAAATTTGCGGAGCTTGTCCGCAACGTCAAAACAAAAGGAATATCCCATGGAAGGTGGCGCAATCGCCCAGTTTCTCCCGCTGATCCTGATCTTCGCGATCATGTATTTCCTGCTGATCCGTCCGCAGCAGAAGAAGATGAAGCAACATCAGGCCATGGTCGAGGCTGTGCGCCGGGGCGATCAGGTTGTCACCCAGGGTGGTCTGATCGGCAAGGTGTCGAAGGTCAAGGAAGGCGACAACGAGATCGAGGTCGAGATCGCCGAGAACGTCAAGGTACGTGTGGTCAAATCGACCATTGCGCAGGTTCTGAACAAGACTGAACCAGCGAAGTAATTTCGCGCGACAATCCCTTGAAAAGGCAGGGTAATGCTGCAAATTGATACCTGGAAGCGGGTTCTGATCTGGTCGGTCTGTGTGATCGGCCTGTTCATGGCCCTGCCGAATGCGTTTTATACGCGCGTCGAGCAATCCAATGACGCCAAGGCCGCGATCGAACTTGGCATCGACACCCCCGAAATGCAGGCCGAAGCAGGGCAGTGGCCGAACTGGCTGCCGTCATCACTGGTCAATCTGGGCCTCGACCTGCGGGGTGGTGCGCATCTGCTGGCCGAAGTGAAGGTCGAAGATGTCTACGAATCCCGGATGGAGGCGATGTGGCCGGAAATCCGAGATGCCCTGCGGGATGAGCGTTCAACCGTAGGCACGATCCGCAAACAAGAGTCGGCCCCGGATGAGATTCGCGTCCGCATCAGTCAGCCTGAGGGGATGTCCCGCGCGCTGGAGGTTGTGCGCGGTCTGGCCCGTCAGGTGCAGACGCTGACCGGAGTTGGTGCCACGGACATCGAAGCCCGCGCCGAAGGCGACACGATTGTCGTGCAATTGTCCGAAGCGGAAAAACTGGCCTCGGATGACCGCACCGTGCGGCAGGCGCTGGAAATCATCCGTCGCCGGATTGATGAGGTTGGCACCCGCGAACCGACCATTCAGCGTCAGGGCGCAGACCGTATCCTGATTCAGGTGCCGGGCATCGGCAGCGCTGGAGAACTGAAAGAAATCATAGGCACAACCGCGCAGCTTACTTTCAATCCGGTGGCTGGTCGCGGCACTGACCCGGATGCCGTGCCGGGAATCGGGCAAGAGGTTGTGCCGTCGATAGATGAAACCGGAGTTTTCTATACGCTGGAATCCGCCCCTGTTGTTACTGGTGAAGAGCTGGTGGATGCGCAGCCTTCGTTCGATCAGAACGGCCGTCCGGCGGTCAGCTTCCGGTTCAATACCTCCGGCGCGCGGAAATTCGGTGACTATACACTGGAGAATATCGGCGCGCCTTTCGCCATCGTGCTGGATGACGAGGTGATCTCGGCCCCGGTGATCCAATCCCATATCCCGGGTGGATCGGGTATCATCACCGGTAACTTCACCGTCGAAGAAAGCACCAATCTGGCCGTCTTGTTGCGCGCCGGCGCGCTGCCTGCGGGCCTGGAGTTCCTAGAAGAGCGCACCATCGGGCCTGAGCTGGGGCAGGACAGTATCGACGCGGGTAAGGTTGCAACAATCGTGGCCTTTGTCGCGGTTCTGGTATTCATGGCGCTGAGCTATGGCCTTTTCGGGGTATTCGCCAACATTGCGCTGATCATCAACGTCGGTCTGTTGTTTGGGCTGCTATCGTTGATCGGGGCAACGCTGACTCTGCCGGGGATCGCGGGGATTGTTCTGACAGTCGGTATGGCGGTGGACGCCAATGTTCTGATCTTTGAACGTATCCGCGAGGAACTGAAATCTGCTAAAGGCCCGGCGCGGGCGATCGAGTTGGGTTATGAAAAGGCGTTGTCGGCCATTTTGGACGCCAATGTAACCACTTTCATCACGGCAACGATCCTGTTTGCCATGGGCAGCGGACCGGTGCGCGGCTTCGCAATTACGCTGGGGCTGGGTATTCTGACCTCAGTCTTCACTGCGATCTTCGTGACACGTCTGATGATCGTCATATGGTTCGAACGCCGCCGTCCGAAAATGATCGAGGTTTGACATGAGACTGAAACTCGTACCCCAGAACACCTCGTTCGATTTCTTCAGCCGCTGGAAGATCTGGCTGGGTATTTCGGGCCTGATGATGGTTGTGGCGTTTACGTCCTTCATGTTGCAAGGACTGAACTTCGGCATCGACTTCCGGGGCGGCACCACTATCCGAACCGAAAGCGCGCAAGAGATTGATGTGGGCGCTTATCGCGACGCCATCTCCCCGCTGGAGCTGGGCGATGTCACGATCACCGAGATTTTCGATCCCACATTCGGGCCGGATGAGAACGTCGCCATGATCCGGATTCAGGCACAAGCTGATGCTGAGGCTGTCTCGGCCGCGACGGTGTCGGCCGTTGAACAGGCGCTGAAGGTAGCCGCCCCGGATATCGAATTCGTCTCGGTAGAATCCGTTGGCCCCAAGGTTTCAGGGGAATTGATCCAGACCGCCGTGATTGCGGTGGTCCTCGCGATCGGAGCGGTGTTGGTTTACATCTGGCTGCGTTTTGAGTGGCAGTTTGCCTTGGGCGCCGTTGCTGCGCTCGTGCACGACGTGATCCTGACCATCGGTATCTTTTCGGAGCTGCAAATCCGTTTCGATCTGGCCATCATTGCAGCGTTGTTGACCATCGTCGGATACTCGCTGAACGACACCGTGGTCGTGTTCGACCGCGTGCGTGAGAACCTGCGGAAGTACAAGAAGAAAGACCTGAAAGAGGTTCTGAACATCTCGATCAACGAAACGCTCAGCCGGACGGTGATGACCTCGGTGACCACGTTGCTGGCACTGATCTCGCTCTATGTGCTGGGCGGCGACGTAATCCGTGGCTTTGTATTCGCGATGATCTGGGGTGTGATCGTGGGGACCTATTCCTCGGTCTTCGTGGCCTCGACCATCCTGCTGTGGCTGGGGGTCAAGCGGGACTGGTCCAAGCCGTCGAACACCGCTGGTAACCAGTTTGCCAACATCGATGCCTGAGTATTTCGGCCAGTCCCCCACGGGGCTGGCCATTATCCTTTTCGCCGCGTTTCTCGGCGGTGTGGTGCGCGGGTTTTCCGGCTTTGGCACCGCGCTGATTTTTCTCCCTATCGCTACACCGTTTCTAGGCCCTTTCGGGGCCATCATCGGCTTGACCATCATGGATATCTTTGGCCCGTTGCCGAACCTGCGCAGGGCGTGGAGCGCGGTGCATCGCAAGGATTTGCTGCGGTTATTGGCAGGGTGTGCGCTGGCATTGCCAGTTGGCTTGTGGACGCTGACGCAGGTCCAGCCAGAGGTCTTTCGCTATGCAGTCAGTTTTCTAGCGCTTTTCATGCTGGCTGTGTTGATCCTTGGGTTGCGTTACCACGGCCATGTAGGCCGAGCGATGGTTGCAGGCATCGGCGCAGCGGCTGGTTTTCTAGGGGGGGTATCAGGCCTGCCCGGTCCGGCAGTCATCCTTTTCTATATGTCCCGCCCGGTTCCGGTCGAAGTAATCCGCGCCACGATTCTACTGTTTCTGTTTGGCTTTGATTTCCTGATACTCGGATATCTGATGGGGATGGAACGGATTACCTGGTCTGCCGCCGCACTGGGGCTGGTGCTATCCGTGCCCAACCTGGCGGGCAATTGGCTGGGTGGTTGGCTGTTCCGGCCCGAGCGGGAAAAACTCTATCGTGCTGCCGCCTATCTGGCGATTGCGGCTGCGGCCTTGTCGGGCCTGCCGCTTTGGGGCTAGAAGACGCCATGCGCCTGAATGAGATCACCTACAATAATGCAGCCCCGGTTGATGGATACGGCCCCGGCTTTTTCCGGATTGGTGGACAGGTTCACGAAGGGGCCGTTCTGACCGGCCCTACGGGAACCGCAGCATGGGGTGGATACGAGGATGACGCACCGCTGCTTGAGCTGTCGGAAAACGTGGACGTGGTGTTCATCGGTACCGGAGCGGAGCTTGCGCACATCCCTTCAAACCTGCGCACGACTTTGGAAAACGCTGGGCTGGGTGTCGAGATCATGAACTCTCCGGCTGCTTGTCGCACCTATAACGTGCTGCTGTCCGAAGGGCGGCGTATAGCACTGGCCTTAATGCCGGTCTGAGGACCTGCGTCAAATCTCGCCTTTTGCCCCTGACAGCAATCAGATAAGCGGAACCCATGACACTGACTGTGACCGATCTGGCCATCGCCCGTGGTGGCGTTCCCGTCCTTGAGGGGCTGAGTTTTGCGCTGCATCCGGGCAAGGCGTTGATCCTGCGCGGGCCGAACGGCATCGGCAAAACGACGCTGCTGCGCACGCTGGCAGGGTTGCAGCCCCCGCTGACCGGACAGATTGACGGGGCCGAGGATCAGATCGCGTATGCCTCACATTCCGACGGGCTAAAGCCGACGCTGACTGTGGTTGAGAACCTGACCTTCTGGGCCTCGGTTTTCGGCACGAATGGCATCCAACCCGCGCTTGACGCCTTTGCGCTGAATGAGCTGTCGGATCGCCACGCAGGCAACCTTTCGGCTGGGCAGAAGCGACGGCTGGGATTGGCGCGGATGCTGGTGACCGGGAGGCCAATCTGGATGCTGGACGAACCCACCGTATCATTGGACCGAAACGCGGTGCAGATGTTCGCTGATGCCGTACGTGCGCATCTGGGGCAGGGCGGCTCGGCCCTGATCGCCACCCATATCGACCTGGGCCTGGATGGCGAGGTTCTGGACGTCGGTCCCAACAAGGCGAAACCCAAACCTATCGACGATTTCGACGGAGGCTTCCTGTGATCGCCCTGTTGCTGCGTGACCTGAAACTGGCTTTCCGTGCAGGCGGGGGCTTTGGCCTCGGTCTGGCGTTCTTCCTGATCGTGACCGTTCTGGTGCCGTTTTCGGTGGGGCCACAATCTTCGTTGCTGTCGACCATCGCACCAGGTGTTCTTTGGCTGGGCGCGCTGCTGGCCTGCCTTCTGTCGCTGGACCGCCTGCTGGCGCTGGATTGGGAGGACGGTTCACTGGATTTGTTGGCCACCGCGCCGCTGCCCTTAGAGGCGGTGGTTTCAATCAAAGCGCTGGCCCATTGGCTGACCACAGGCTTGCCTTTGGTTCTGGCTGCGCCGTTTCTGGGGGTGCTGCTGAACTTGCCGGTGCCGGGGTTCTTCTGGCTGGTGATTTCTCTGCTGATAGGCACTCCGGCCATGAGTGTGATCGGCACCTTCGGTGCGGCGCTGACCGTAGGGCTTAAGCGTGGGGGGCTGTTGCTGTCGCTGCTGGTCCTTCCGCTATACGTGCCAACATTGATATTCGGGGCAGAAGTAGCCCGCCGTGGGGCTACGGGGATGGAGACACAGACGCCTCTGTTGATGCTGGCTGGGATCACGGCAGCCACGATTGCCCTTTTGCCCTTTGCCAGCGCGGCCGTTCTGCGCATCAACCTTCGGTGACGCGTTCAAACTTTGACCAATGTCAATTGAGAACGCACCCGACTCGGACTAGATAAGGCCCATGTCTATCGCAGCTAAAGCCAACGCCCTCTGGGAATACGCCAATCCGCGCAAGTTCCTTGCCACCAGTGAACGGGTGATGCCGTTTTTCTGGATAACCTCGCTTGCGTGCATCGTGGTCGGACTGGTCTGGGGGTTCTTCTTCACGCCGGACGATTACAAGCAGGGTTCGACCGTCAAGATCATCTACCTTCATGTGCCTGCTGCGCTGATGGCGATCAATTGCTGGCTGATGATGCTGGCGACCTCACTGGTCTGGCTGGTGCGCCGTCACCACGTCAGTGCGCTGGCTGCCCGTGCTGCCGCTCCGATCGGCATTGTCATGACGCTGATTGCGCTGGCGACGGGCGCAATCTGGGGGCAGCCGATGTGGGGTACTTGGTGGGCCTGGGATCCACGCCTGACCTCGTTCCTGATCTTGTTTCTGTTCTACTTGGGCTATGTCGCCCTGTGGGAAGCAATCGAAGATTCTGATACAGCCGCCGATCTGACCTCAGTTCTGTGTCTGGTCGGATCGGTTTTTGCGATCCTTAGCCGCTATGCGGTGAATTTCTGGAACCAGGGTTTGCATCAGGGTGCATCTGTAATGCGTGCCGCTGCCGTGACGGGTGCGGATACGGAAGAGAAGGTTAGCAATATCTATTTCTATCCGCTGCTGCTGTGTATCATCGGCTTCGTGCTACTATTCATTGCGCTGGTCCTGTATCGCACCGGTACTGAAATCCGGGCACGGCGGATCAAGTCGCTGTTGGCGCGGGAAAGGGTAACCGGATGATCCCTGATCTAGGAAAATACGCCGATACGGTTCTGTGGTCCTATGCGGCCTCGATCGGGCTGCTGGTTCTGCTGATTGTGTTCAGTATTGCGCGCGGGCGCAAAGTGCGCGCCGAAATGGAAAAGGTTGAACAACGGATGACGCGCAATGGCTAAGATATCGCCCCTGATGCTTGCGCCTCCACTAATATTCGGCGCTTTTGCTGTTATGGCTGGTATCGGCATGTTCCGCGACGATCCCGATGCGCTGCCATCGGCACGTCAAGGTCAGCCGTCGCCGCCAGTGGTTCTGACCGAGTTTCCGGGGAAGAAAGCCTTCACTGATGAGACATTGCGCGACGGAGAGGTCAAACTGGTCAACTATTGGGCCAGTTGGTGTGCGCCTTGTCGCGTCGAGCACCCGAACCTTGAGGCGCTGTCCAAGGAAGGCATTCCTGTATACGGCATTAATTACAAAGATAAGTTGGACAATGCCGAAGCTTTCCTGAACGAATTGGGTGACCCCTATGAGGGCATCGGACGGGATGAAAAGGGCCGTATGGCGTTGGATTGGGGCGTCTATGGTGTGCCAGAAACTTATGTTGTAGACGGCGATGGAAAGATCATCCTGCGTTTTGCTGGGCCTGTCACCCAACGCATCATTGAAAGCACGATCCGCCCGGCGCTTGAAGAGGCAAAGAGCGACTAGATATTGGTTTGGAGTTTGTCTTTTGGGCCAACAAAACCCATTGGGCTGGTCTGCGACAACGTAGCCATCGAATAAACAAAGGGCGCCCGATTGGACGCCCTTCTTTTTTGCGCAAATTCAGCTCGCTTTGGCCAAATTGCGCAGCACATATTGCAGCACGCCGCCGTTCTCGATGTATTCGATCTCGGGTGCGGTATCGATGCGGCACTTGAGGGTAATGGTCTTCTCGGTGCCGTCGCCATAGACGATCGTGCAAGGCACTTCCTGCAACGGTTCAACCGAATGCAGTCCGTGGATCGAAACCGTCTCATCACCCGTCAGCGCCAGCGTCTTGCGGCTGTCGCCGTCGGTGAATTCGAAGGGGATCACGCCCATGCCAACAAGGTTGGAACGGTGGATACGCTCAAAGCTTTCAGCGATCACGGCCTTGACGCCCAGCAGTGCGGTGCCTTTGGCCGCCCAGTCGCGGGACGAGCCTGCACCGTATTGCTCACCGCCAAACACCACCAGCGGCGTGCCTTCGGCCTGATAGGCCATCGACGCGTCATAGATTGAGGTCTGCTGACCGTCCGGCCCCTTGGTATAGCCGCCTTCGACGCCATCCAGCATCTCGTTCTTGATGCGAATATTGGCGAAGGTGCCGCGCATCATGACCTCATGGTTGCCTCGGCGCGAGCCGTACGAGTTGAACTCGCGCGGTTGCACCTGACGATCCATCAGATATTTGCCCGCAGGCGAGGTTGTCGCGAAGGACCCAGCGGGCGAGATGTGGTCGGTGGTGACCATATCGCCCAGAATGGCCAGAACCTTTGCCCCTTCGATGTTCGAGATCGTGCCCGGCTCAGGCCCCATGCCCTGAAAATAGGGTGGGTTCTGGATATAGGTCGATGTGGGCGGCCAGTCATAGGTTTCCTGTTGCGGAACCTCGACATCGCGCCATTTCTCATCGCCTTTGAAGACATCGGCATATTTCGACTGGAACGCATCGCGGGTCACCGTCTGCTCGACCAGTTCCGCAATTTCGCTTTGGGTTGGCCAGATGTCCTTCATGAAGACGTCGTTGCCATCCTTGTCCTGCCCAATCGGTTCCGAAGTCAGGTCGATATCCATGGTGCCCGCCAGCGCGTAGACGACCACCAGCGGCGGTGACGCCAGATAGTTGGCGCGCACGTCGGGCGAGATGCGCCCCTCGAAGTTGCGGTTGCCCGACAAGACCGAGGTGGCGACCAGATCGCCCTCGGCAATGGCTTCGCTGATTTCCTTCTGGATCGGACCCGAGTTGCCGATGCAGGTGGTGCAGCCATAGCCCACAAGGTTGAAGCCGATGGCGTCCAGATGCTGTTGCAGACCTGCGGCCTCAAGGTATTCCGACACGACCTGCGATCCGGGCGCCAGCGAGGTTTTGACCCAGGGTTGGCGGTTCAGGCCCAGTTCATGCGCCTTTTTCGCCACCAGACCGGCACCGATCATCACATACGGGTTCGAGGTGTTGGTGCAAGAAGTGATCGAGGCGATCACGACCTTGCCTGATTCCATGCCGTAGTTTTCGCCTTTGACTTCGACCTGTTTACCCATCGGGCGTTTGAAGGTTTGCGCCATTTCGCGTGTAAAGGCCATCTTGGCGTCGGTCAGCGCAACATAGTCCTGCGGACGTTTCGGCCCCGAGATCGCTGGCACGATGGTGCCCATGTCCAGCGAGAGGGTGTCGGTGTAAATCGGCGCGTAGTTCTCATCGCGCCAGAATCCGTTCTGCTTTGCATATGCTTCGACCAGCGCCAAGCGATCCTCATCCCGCCCGGTATTGCGCATGTAGCGCAGGGTTTCGCCGTCGATCGGGAAGAAGCCGCAGGTCGCACCATATTCCGGTGCCATATTGGCGATGGTGGCACGGTCGGCCAGCGGCAGGCGGTCCAGTCCTTCGCCGTAGAACTCGACGAATTTCCCGACCACGCCCTTTTCGCGCAGCATTTCCACGACCTTCAGAACAAGGTCAGTACCAGTGGTGCCTTCGACCATCGAGCCGGTCAGCTCAAATCCCACAACTTCGGGGATCAGCATCGAGATCGGCTGACCCAGCATCGCGGCTTCGGCCTCGATCCCCCCAACGCCCCATCCTAGAACAGCCATGCCGTTGACCATAGTGGTGTGGCTGTCGGTGCCGACCAGCGTGTCGGGGTAGGCGACCTCATCCCCGTTCTGGTCGGTGTCGGTCCAGACGGTCTGGGCCAGGTATTCCAGGTTCACCTGGTGACAGATGCCGGTTCCGGGGGGTACAACACGGAAGTTGTTGAAGGCCGACTGGCCCCACTTCAGGAACTGGTAGCGTTCCATGTTTCGCTCGTATTCCCGGTCCACATTCATCTGGAACGCGCGCGGGTTGCCGAATTCGTCAATCATGACCGAGTGGTCGATGACCAGATCAACCGGGTTCAGCGGGTTAATCTTTTGTGCGTCCCCACCCAGCGATTTGATGCCGTCGCGCATCGCTGCCAAATCGACTACAGCGGGAACTCCGGTAAAATCCTGCATTAGCACGCGGGCTGGGCGATAAGCGATTTCTCGAGGGTTCTTGCCGCCATTTGCCGCCCATTCGCCAAAGGCTTTGATGTCATCGACCGAGACAGAGAACCCGTCATCCTCGAACCGCAACATATTCTCCAGTACCACTTTCAGGGCAGCCGGAAGCTTTGAAAAATCGCCCAGACCAGCCTCTTGCGCAGCTGGGATCGAGTAATAGGAAAAAGATTTGCCATTAACGCTCAGGGTGCGGCGTGTGTTGGCGGTATCCTGACCGACTTTGATGGGCATATGTTGGCCTCCCTCTCAAATATCTTGGATTTTGGGGTTTGCTGTTTGATTTCTTTAGCATGATCGCTGTGCGTTCAAGGCTTAGTTGCCTTGATGTCAAAATTGTATGCGCTGGTATATGTGACAAGGGCGGTTGCACAAAAATCTCAAGAAACCTTGATTGGAGGTTGAACGTCGATCCGTTTAAACCTTTTGAACACCTTCAAAATTCCGAGATTCCTAATGTTCAGAATTGCTCCTGCGACTGCGTTTATTTCCTTGCTTCTCGCCTCATCGGTCGTGGCAGAAAATGACCCGGTCGTGGTTGAGCTGTTCACCTCGCAAGGCTGTTCATCCTGCCCGCCCGCTGACAGGTTGCTGCATGAACTGGCCCAGCGCGACGACGTGATCGGGCTGGCGCTGCACGTTGATTATTGGGATTACATCGGGTGGGAGGATGAGTACGCCATTCCCGGTCATACCCGGCGTCAGCGTGCCTATGCACGGCAGGGTGAGAGGTCAATGATTTACACACCGCAGATGGTGGTGAACGGGCAGCATGACGTGGTGGGGGCGCAATCGCGTGAGTTGGATCAGTTGATCAATGCGCATCTTAGCGCTGCACCTGAGGCCGAGGTTAAGGCAGCAAGATCTGGTCAAGACGTTACAGTGAACGTAACCCCGATCGAGTTGGACGAAGATGAAGTCTATGATGTTCGACTGGTGCAATACTCACCCATGCGTCACGCTTCAATTCGTCGGGGTGAGCTTGCGGGGCATGAACTTGACTACGCCAATGTTGTGGAGTCCTGGCAACTTGTCGGGCAGTGGGACGGGGTTGTGCCGCAGAAATTTTCAGCGGTGTTGACTTCGGACCTGCCAGCTGTGGTGCTGGTGCAAAGGGTCGGACACGGCCCGATCGTAGCAGCCACCAAGGTCAAGTAATCAGGGCATGTCCTCGGGCCGCACGCCCAAGCGCCTCCAAGCTTTCCAACGCCGGTGAATCCAGAACCATTGTCCCATATGCTGCCGGACGATGGCTTCAAGGTCATCGTTGGTGACCTGGGTCATGGTTGTGGGGTCGGTATGTGGGACCGGATCGTGCAGCACGATTTCAAAGTCAATCCCGTTGGGCTGGCGAATGGCGTAGCATGGGATGAGCACGGCCTTATATTTTATCGCCAGTTCCGCGTTCAAAACTGACGTCACGGCGGGTTTGCCGAAAAAGGTAAGTTCTTCGCCGCCATGGGCATGCAGGTCCGAGACGATCGCGATAATGCCACCCTTCTTGAGAGAGCGTACCATCTCAACCATACCACGTCGCCCTTGTTCAAACATGGGTGCACCGGTCTTATAAAATGCCTCGACATACATGTCGTTGAAATACGGGTTTGCCATGCGTCGGTAGAGGCAGCCAATGGGCTGGCCGCTACGATTTTGCAGCGCTATGCGGGCGGCAAGATAGTGCCCGAAATGCGCTGTTATCATCATAATCGGGCGCCCCTCGGCTACGGCGGCGTCAAACGCAGCTATGCCGGAGCCGGAAACCTTGGCTTTAGCTTGGCGTTTGGTGAAGTCCTCGGGCGAGAAATGCTCCATAATCGCGCGGCCCGCGTTGTCAGGAACAGCCCGGCAGATGCGCTTGACCTCGGAGTTTGGCAGATCAGGGCAGGTCAGTTTTAGATTTCGCTGCACGCGCTTCGTAAAGCCGACTAAAGGAGCAACCCCACGTACAATGGCACCCATCGTTGCGATGCGCCGCTCATAGGGCAGCAGGCGCATTGCGCCTATCAAGCCCTTTAGAAACAGCCCGGTGACATAGTATTTCCGAAGCGCCCCTCGGCTGAGTTCCGACTTTTCGACGGGCATAATCTGGTCTCACCGGCTGTTGCATATTGCCGGATCAGACATACAAGGCGCGTCCTCTGACCACAAGCGCTCCTATGCATCGGTCACGCCAATAGCATTTAGTCCTCAGTTTCTTCTGCGATCAGAGTGATCGCACCCTCGTCCTTCAGGGTTCGAATGGCACCTACAATTTGTGTCATTGCCGCTTCTGCTTCAGCTTGTTTGACCTTGCCGCGCTCGGCTATTTCTTCGCGTAGGTTGCCGGCCATTCTTGAAGACATATTGGCGAGCAAAAATTCAACTGTAGCTTGATCGTCTTCTGTTGCAGCTCCAGCCAGTGCGGTGACCAGATCAGCCTGATCCACACCCCGTAGAATTGCTGGTACATCGCGGGGTTGAAGGCGGGCCGGCACGTGGGCAAAAGTAAAGATCGAGCGGCGTACGACGCTGGCGAAATCTGAATCCTCTTCATCCAGAGCGGTCAGTAACCCATCACGTGTCGAGGCCGCCGATTGGTTCAATATCGCACCGACCCGTGCCCCGGGGCCGTCAGAAAAGGCTTGTGACGGTCGCTGGTCCAGTTGCGCCGCCAGCGACCAGCCGATGCGCTCGACCGCCTCGGGGGTAACATTGCCTGTTTTGGAAACGGCATAGGTAATCCGGCGTGCAATCGGGCCAGGTAGGTGCCCAAGCAGTTGCGCCGCTTTCGACGTTTCCAGCTTTGACAGTATCACGGCGGCAATCTCAGTACTCTCAGCCTGTGCCATCGCGGCCAGATCTTCGGCTGGGATTTCGCGCAGACGCTGCCAGGGATCACCGATCTGGCGTACCCCGGCGACCTTTCGCAATCGCGCTGCCGTGCCCGGGGCAATTTTGCCATCGACAACATCCAACGCACCGGCCAGCCCATGTGGGAAAGACAGGCCGACACTGTCCAGCGCCTCAGAGAATTCCTGCGCCACGGCCTCCAGCGTCACCCGGTCCACTAAACCCATCTGCCCCAGTTGGTGCGTCAACTTTTCCTGTAACTCGTCGGGGAGGTCTTCCAGCGGAATATCCGCACCCTCGTTCAACAAAAGGCGAACAACGACTGCGGCTTTCTGGCGGTTGCTTAGCGCACGCGGGACCACGCGCGGCGCTTCGTCTTTCTGATCGACGGCCGGAGTCGCACCCGATGCCACTTGTACCAATGTATTTATGTCCTGCATCTGCCCGCGGTGCCAAAATTGCGTTCCACAGACAGATTAGAGAGAGTCGGGTAAAGAAAGGCTGAACCTCAGTAGTTATAGGTCAGCCCGGTACGGATCGCCTCACGCAGAGATGCCTCGGCCCAGGTGCCTTCGCCGCCACGCGCCTTGATTTCGCGCCACTGTTCGATGGCAAGATCGGTTTTGCCTTCGGTGACAAAGCCTTGCCCCATATAGCTGCGGGCCAAGATGTTGTCGGGGTTGGTGGAAATGGCATCGTTGTAGAAGGCGTTTGCCAACTCAAGATCGCCCATTTTCCTGTAGGTAAAGCCCCAATAGGTCAGTACACGATCATCGTTCTGATCCATGATCCGAAGAATGTTCTGTGCGTTTTCGAGTTGACCATCATAGGCCAGTTCACGCACGGCATCGTACAACTCATCCTGGGTAAAATTTGTCTTGTTGGGTTTAACGCAACGACCTGCTTCTTCGTCGAAGACACGACCAAAGAGGCATTTCTTTGTCGTGTTCGTCGGCATTGGTGCAGAGCCGTCACCGCCGCCTGCAGCAAACGCGGCCGGTGCAATTACAAAGGCATGAAGGGCAATAGCTGAAACTAAAACGAGACGCATTTTCCTACTCCGTTCTTTGGGCTGCTCAGGTCAAGCATAGCGCGATTTGACAAAAAACTAACAACCGCAGTCTCGCTTTTATTCACAAGTAGGAGAACTTTTCTCAGCTATTGACGATTTTTGCGCAAGTTTGGGTCTCAGAGTCCCAATATGTTCCTGACGCGCAAGACTGGGTTTGCTTTGAATGGGCGCTGCATGCCAACGCCACGGATGCTGAACAGCAAAGAGCCAACGCGCAAAGGACGGTCCGGATCATGGTGTTTCTCCTGTTGGAAATACGTCGCTACTATAGCTGATTTCGGTCCGTCTGGCAAAACAACAAGGCCCGGAACGCGTCACGCGAACCGGGCCTTGGTACTGTTTGATCTGTTCGGATTTAGTCGCCGAACACACGGGAGAAGATCGTATCGACGTGCTTGGTGTGGTAGCCGAGGTCGAATTTCTCTTCGATCTCTTCAGGGCTCAGCGCAGCGGTGACATCGGCGTCGGCCAGCAATTCCTCTTTGAAATCGGTGCGGTGTTCCCAGACTTTCAACGCGTTGCGCTGAACCATGGCATAGGCATCTTCGCGGCTGACACCTGCTTGGGTCAGCGCCAGCAGAACCCGCTGGCTCATCACGAGGCCCGGGAATTTGTTCATGTTCTCAAGCATGTTCTCGGGGAAGATCAACATTTTGTCGACCACGCCGGTCAGGCGGGCCAGTGCGAAATCCAGCGTAATGGTGGCATCCGGGCCGATCATGCGTTCGACCGAAGAGTGCGAAATATCACGCTCGTGCCACAACGCCACGTTTTCCATCGCCGGGATCACAGCCGCGCGTACCATGCGGGCCAGACCGGTCAGGTTTTCGGTCAGGACCGGGTTTTTCTTGTGCGGCATGGCCGACGAGCCCTTTTGACCCATCGAGAAAAACTCGGCCCCTTCCAGCACCTCGGTCCGCTGCATGTGGCGGATTTCGATGGCGATGTTTTCGATGCTGCTGGCGATGACGCCCAGTGTCGCAAAGAACGCGGCGTGACGGTCGCGGGGGATGACCTGCGTGCTGATCGGCTCGGGCACCAGGCCCAGCTGGTCGCAGACATGTTCCTCGACGCGCGGGTCGATATTGGCAAAGGTGCCAACCGCGCCGCTGATCGCACCGGTGGCGATCTCGGCACGGGCGTCTCGCATGCGGGACAGGTTACGGTCCATTTCGGCGTAGAAACGGGCAAAGGTCAGGCCCATTGTGGTGGGTTCGGCGTGGATGCCGTGGCTGCGGCCGATGCGGACGGTATTTTTGTGTTCAATCGCTCGACGCTTCAGGGCGGCCAGCAGACCTTCGAGGTCGGTGATCAACAAGTCGGCGGCACGGGTCAGTTGCACGTTGAGGCAAGTGTCCAGTACGTCCGAGCTGGTCATGCCCTGATGCACAAAGCGGGCCTCTTCGCTGCCGACATGTTCGGCCAAGTGGGTCAGGAAGGCGATGACGTCATGCTTGGTGACGGCTTCGATCTCGTCAATGCGGGCTACGTCGAATTCCACGTCCTTGGCCTTCCACACGGCCTCGGCATTCTCTCGCGGGATCACACCCAGATCGGCCATTGCGTCACAGGCATGAGCCTCGATCTCGTACCAGATGCGGAACTTGGTCTCGGGCGACCAGATGGCAACCATATCGGGGCGGGAATAACGTGGAATCATTGGCGGCGAGACCTTTTTGTGATTGGGATAGGACGTTGGCGCGGGGTTTAAACCCAGCGGCACAAGGGAACAAGGCGTGAGTGATGGTATGAGACGGTTTGCCCTGATTTTCACCCTTTGGCCGTGTTTTCTGACGGCGCAAGAGTTTCGCACGCTAACAGGAGACGAGATTCTGTCGGCATTGTCTGGTCAGAAATTGGATTACGGAAATGGCGTCTGGCAGACCTTCGATAAGGCAATGTTGACCCATTATTCAGCGGGCGGACACAGTACAGGCCGCTGGGCGGTAAGAGATGATAGGTATTGTTCGCTCTGGCCGCCGTCCGATCTGTGGGCTTGCTATGACGTGCACCAAAACGGTGACGTTATCCGGTTTGTCGATGAAAATGGCGCCACAACCGATGGGAAGCTTGCAGATTAAGGTGCTGGACAAAACAGGTCGGCAGAGTCCAATCTGTCGTAGTGAAATCATTAGGTTATTGAGATATGCGTATTCCAATTGGTTCGGCACTGGCCGTATGCGCGGCCTTGTGGCTCGGGGTCGTAACTCCAGCGTCGGCGGATACTCCGATCACTTATTCAGATTCAGGGCGCGGGTTATTCAGCTTTGCAGTGCCCGACTTCTGGGTCGTGCGCACAGGCGGCCCGCGCGAGATTGAAGATACTGAACTGGGTGATCTTCGCGCGGTTGCGCGTGTTATGGCTATACGGCCTGTGACCGATGACAATGTCTGGATGGGGTTTGTGTCACCTGCGGGGGTCGCCTCGATCGAAGGTGGGCTGCGTTACCTTGAAGATATAGACAAGTTTCTCGTCGAAGATCCTGTGGTTTCAAGCACTTCGAACACCCGTATTGGCGGATTGCCCGCGCGGGTTATCCGGGGCACCGGTAACCGCGACGGGCGTGGCATCAACTTTACCGCCACCGTTGTCGACCTGCCAAACGGTCGCGTAGCTGTTGTCGTGGCTATCCTGCGCAACGGTGCCGATCCGGCCTACGTCGACGAACTGAACGCCGTTTTCGCGTCGTTCCGGGCCTTGCAGTAAGGAGTGGCGGAGATGATCAGTAAACGCATCAAACGTGTTGTCCTTGCGCTAAGTCTTGGCGCGGCAGGTTTCACATTGTCTGCCTGCGATGGCACTTCGGTCGGGGTTCGCTATGGGTACGGTTACGACCCTTTCTATGACTCGATGCTGTGGAACGACTATTATCGATGGGGTGGAAGCGTCAACCGACCACCGAAGCCGAAACCACCCGAGGGAAAACCTCCGCCGCGGCCAACTCCGCCGATCGCCAAACCACCGCCGCGACCGACGCCGCCGATCGCCAAGCCGCCTGCACGTCCGCCAGTCGCACGGCCACCCGCGGCAAGGCCTCCGATCCATCGTCCGGCTCCACGAGCGCGCAGATAGCCTCAGAGGGTCAGGCCAACAATTCGGTGCTAATATGGGCTGACCCCTCCAACGTTCTATGAACGGGGCATTTATCTGCGATCTCAAGCAGGCGCGCCCGCTGTTCCTGAGACAATGGTCCTTCCAAGCGGATTTTGCGCCGGAATTGGTCGATCTTGCCGTCCCCCGCCAGACCGGCATCTTGCCCGTGCACCTTGTTGTGGCAGACATCAACCGTGATGCCCTTCAGGGGCCACCGTTTGCGTCGTGCGTACATGCGGATTGTCATCGACGTACAGGCGCCCAAACCCGATGAAACGAACCCGTAAGGCGACATACCTTGGTCAGTGCCGCCGTAAGACTCGGGCTCGTCCGCCACGGTGTGATGCTTCGGACCGGACTGGATATCCTGCAAAAAGCCTGAAGGATCAACCTCGGTCACGCGTACCACACCTTCGGGCGCGCCCGGTGGCGGCGCGGGAGGGCAAAGCGTGACGTACCTTTTTACCCACGCGGCAATAACGTCCGCTGCATATTCGGCATCAGAAGCGCGAGTAATCAAGTGGTCGGCATCGTCCAGTGTGACAAAGCTTTTGGGGTGTTTGGCAGCAAGGAAAATAGAGCTGGCATTGTCGATGCTGACTGTTTCATCGCGGGGTGCGTGCAGGATCAATAACGCGGCCTTTAGATCAGAAATGGAAGTGGTCAGCGCTGTTTCCGAAATGTCATCCACGAATGCCTTGCCAATGCGGAAGGGGCGACCACCTAGCATAACCTCGGCTGAACCGTCCTGTTGGATTTGAGGTAAGGCGTCTTCGAAATGATGAGACACATGCCCAGGATCCGCTGGTGCGCCCAATGTGACGACAGCCTTGACGCTTGGGATTCCCGCTCGGGCACGCAGAACGGCCGCACCACCAAGAGAGTGACCTATCAGCAGGGCAGGGGCCATGTTGCGTCCGGCCAGATAATGCGAGGCAGCTATCAAGTCCTCGACATTCGAGGTGAAGGTGGTATTGGCAAATTCACCGCCTGAATGCCCCAGCCCTGTGAAGTCAAAGCGCAAAACCGCAATGCCCATCGCCGCCAGGCGCGCAGCGATACGGCGGGCGGCTGGAATATCCTTGGAACAGGTGAAACAGTGGGCAAACAAGGCTGTTGCCAGCACCGGCCCATCCGGTAGATCAAGGCGCGCAGCCAATTGGTTGCCGTCGTGACCGGCAAAAGTAATGCGTTCGGTGGGCATGACACTTCCTTACGTATCGGGATGGGACTAATACTGTGTGCTTCGGTCGGGGGGCTCAACCCCATTGTAAGAAGCGTCACGGGAAGGTGAGTAAAATGAAGCCTTTTCGAGGCAGGCTACACGGATTAAGTGACTTCACGTTTTGTGATGATTGGTTAATCAAATATTCGTTTTAATAATCTTATACGCGTGCCTATCTTGCGGCTATCACACAAAGCCAGCCAAGGAGGCACACATGGCACATATCGCATCCGCCCCGCGTGGCATCGTTTTTCGCCCCGATCTTCTGGTCGTCGTCGCCCTGACCGGTATTCTTGGGTTTACACTGGGGCAGAGCTGGCCAGCGGCGACCTCGACCACTGCCGAGACCGCGCTGTCGCCTGAAGACTGGCACGGTAATGTGCGGCGTTCGCCCTGGCCGGACTAATGCCCCATCAGTTGAGGGTCGAACGGGTAGGTGGTCAGGTTTTCGTACCCGTCCTCGGTGATCAGAACCTGATCTTCCAGTTTGATCGAGAAGTCGCCCCCAACTTCGCCCACCGCGGCTTCGACACATAAGACCATGCCGGGCTCAAGCGGATAGTCGTACGAGCCCGCCACAGCCTTGTCAGGATAAGCGACCAGAGGCCATTCATCACACAGACCAACGCCGTGCATCAGGCAGCCGTATTTCTGCGCCTGGAACTTGTCGTCCAGCTTGTGGGCACTGGCCGTCAATTCGGGGATCATCACACCGGGTTTCAGCATCTCCATATTGGTCATGATATGTTCATGCGCGTGCTGCATGGCGTAGACCATGTCGGGGCGGGGCTGCTTGTCCCCAATCCACCAAGTGCGTGAGATGTCTATACAAATGCCGTAGGACCCGATCAGGTCGGTGTCGAAGGCGATGATCTCGTTTTTTTGCGTGATGCGTGGCCCACATTCCTGAAACCAGGGATTGGTGCGCTGGCCGGAAGCCAGCAGGCGGGTTTCAATCCATTCCCCCCCGCGTCGAATGTTTTCGGCATGCAGAACGGCCCAGATGTCGTCCTCGGATGTCTTGCCGTCACCTACATTGGCGCGGGCGAATTTCTCCATCTCGGCCACGGCAGTTTCACAGGCGTGATTGGCGCAACGCATGGCCAGAATCTCATCAGGGCCCTTGATGGCGCGGGTCTTTTCGGTGACCTCTTCGCCTTCCATGATTTCAAACCCCTGCGCTTCCAAAGCGCGCAGGCCATGCAGCATGATCTTGTCGACGGCCAAACGTTTGTTGCCGCCGCCATGGGCGTCGATCAGCGCGCGAACTTCGTTCGAGAACACATCGGCCTGTACATCCACTTTGTCGCCGCGGTCGAAATAGAACAGGTCGGCGCCTGAGCGTTGTTCGCGCACCAGAGGGTTGAACTTCGAAAGAAAAGGCGAGTTTTTGTAGTCCCAGATCACCATGTAACCATCAGCGCAAAGCAGCACGGCACGGAAGGGGTTATGGGTGTTCCACAACTGCATATTGGTGCTGTCGGTAGCATAGCGAATGTTCAGTGGGTCAAACATCAGCAGCCCACCATACCCGCGATCAACTATTGCCTTGGTCAGGCGCTTCCAACGATATTCTCGCATCCGGGTCAGATCGGGCAAGGCTAGTCCAGCCGCTTCCCATTCGGCAAAGGCCAGTTGCGTCGGACCTATCTCGATCCGGTCATTCTCGTTGGGGGTGCCGTCGCCAAGAGTCGCGCCCTTGGTCGGGTCGATCTTGCGGCTGTCGCGGTAATGCTGGTTCATTGGCGCCTCCCTGCCTGATTTTGCAGCGTGGAGAATCATTTCCCAAGCGTCTTTAAAGTTTGCGACCGCGTGCCGGTCGCTTTTTGACCGACAACCGGGCGAGCAGGTGGTAGGTCCGACATATGACGATCCTTCAGACATCAATTCCCTATGATCCGCTGTCGCCACGGCCTTTGCCGGGCATTCAGCCGGGCAGCATGGAAAATTGGTTGCATTGTGATGAGGCATTTGCCGGCCAAATGCTAAGACGCGCGGCTCTGTTGGCGGATCGAAAGAAGGATGTTCTGGCACTGGACCCAAGTGCCGAACCAGCCGCGCAAGAGCTTTTGGATTTAGTCCTGCAACACGCCTATCCAGAGTGTTCGGATCACGTTACACGCCCAGACGGGCAGATTGTTGAGGTCAACCGATCCCAGCCCATGGAGACGCTGTGCCAATTGGTACAAGAGGATTTCTGTATCCTTCAAAAGGAAGGGGGCGAGCACGTTCTCACGGGCGCAATCTTGTGCTTTCCCGCCAGTTGGCGCTTGTCGGAAAAGTTCATGCGCCCCCTGATCGACATTCACGGGCCGGTGGCCAGCTATGATGAAAGCATTGCCCGCAGAGTGCAGCGCTTGTTCGACGGGATTCAGCCGGGGCGGCCCCTGTGGCGGTTCAACGCGCTTTGGTATGAAGACCCTGAACTGTTTCAACCCCGCAGTGCCAGTGAACCACGTGATGCCAAAGCCCCTGGGGCCGCGCCTTACATGCGCAGCGAGCGGCAAACATTGTTGCGCCTTCCACGCACACGAGCCGTGGTCTTTTCGATCCATACTTATGTGGTTGAGGCTAAACGCCTGCACAAAATGGAAAACCCCGCCTGATGGCGGGGCCTCCAAGGAGGGTCTTCTGGTTTAGTGCTAAATGCCCAACGCGTTGGCGACACCGGCGATTGCTCCGCTTGTGCTGAGAGCGGAGATTGCGACGGAGTAGGCAAGAACTTGAGTGTTGAGGCGAAAGTCTTCACCCTTGATCAGGTTAACTGCGGCGAGGGAAGCCGCGATGGGAACCGACACGCTGGCCACGGCACCGGTCAATCCCCATGTGGTTAGTCGCAGGATATCGCTGGGCCTGTCGTGGTCGAGGGGGGGCGTGTCTTCATCCCCATCAGTGGGCTGCTCGAATGGTTCTGTCCGAAATGCGATGTTGAGCAATTGCTCATCCGACAGCTGGATCGGCCGGGCTGCTGGTTTCAGCGCCTTTTTTTGTGGCTCTTCCGGGTAGTCTTCATCAATTATATTCAGCCCCGCGAACGGGCCTGATACTGCCTCAAAAATCTGTTTCCTGTTTCGTGGCTTGGATGGCGCCAAAGTATCAAAGGCGCTCATGAATTGTTCGATTGTCAGAACCGTGTTCGACGATAGCCATTCCACGCGCTGCGTCACGCAGATATCGACCATTCGATATAGAATAACCACCAGCATAAGTTCAGATATCTCGCTGTCATCAAGCAGCGCAGACACAGGCGTGATGGTGATAGTCAATCGATTTTGCGGTAGGGTCACGATGGGTCTGTGGGCTGTTTTTAGCCCCACCGCGCGATCAAGGCGTTCGAAGCGATCCACGGTTTCTGCAACCTGCGTATCCAAAGTCAGTCGAACCAGATACTGGCTGGACACTATGCTGGCCTCTGTCGCGCTTAACTCGTTCTTGCGCTCGACCAAATGGCCATAGTCTTCCAACGTCGCCGCGACGATCGAGCTGAAGCGTTCGATCGAGCCTTCGGTCTCACCGTTGAATTGAAGACCACCATGATAGCTGTGCTTCGGAGACACGGCACATTCCTTTGTCACATCCTGCCTTGAGAAACAGGTTAACAACGGAAATGGGACAGATTTTGGCGAAAATGGAAAAAAATTAGAAAACGCCTGGATTGATTACTCATTGGAAACCTAGGCATTTTAGGGGCCGTTTGATGTCTGTGGCAACAATGTGGCTGGATTGAGGAAGGCGCAGTTTAGTTTGTGGCAAAGGTCAGCCGTCGATTCGCGCTGCCATGATCGCGATGGATTGCTGGTAGACAGAGGCCGCGTTCCATTTCTGGATCACCTCAAAGTTGGGCTGCCCCGGTTGATAGCCGCGCCCCGGTTTCCACCCTTTCTGGCGCAGAAAATTGGCTGTTGAGGCCAGCGCGTCGGTCATATTGTAGAAATCGATCCAACCGTCGCCTGTAGCATCGACGCCATAGGTCAGCGCGTTGCCCGGCAGGAACTGAGTGTGCCCCAATTCGCCATGCTTCGCCCCTTTGGTGGCCGTCGTAATGCTGCCTTGATCGACCAGTTTGAGTGCTCCGATAGCATGCGGAATAAAGAACTCGGATCGGCGACAATCATAGGCGAGCGTCGTGATTGCTGAAACAACCTGACTGTCGCCCATAAAATTCCCAAAGCCCGTTTCCATTCCGTGAATAGCGATAAGCACGCCGCTAGGGACACCATATTGGCGTTCCAACGCGGCGTAGAACTGTGGGTTGCGGGCTTTGCGCTTGCGCCCCTGAGCAACGATAGTGTCAGCGCCGCGGATCTGCATGAATTTGTCCAGCGAGTATTTGAAGCTTTTTTGATTGCGGTCTGCTGTAATGGTACGGGTGGCGTATTGGCTTTGGGCCAGTGCCTGCAGCCCTTTTTTCTTTACGCCTGCGCGCTTGGCCTGTTTTGCAAAATCCTGTTTCCAGGCATCAAAGCCATTGCTGGTGTTACCACAGGGCGCTGCAGCCGCGTAGGAGGGCAGGGCCAGAACGAACAAAAGTACAAATCGAAGCATCGACAAAATCCAGGTCACTAAAATGCTGAGAAAAGGGTACGCTGCATTTCCTTATCAGCAAAGGCGTTAATACAGGTCTAGTTCGTCCGTGCCTTTTAGGGTTTCGAACCACTCCTCGGGTGTTTTGTTGATCTTGGCATGCTTGACCATCATTGCGTTCATGTTGGGCAGGTCCGACGAATCCGGCCAAGCTTCGGGTTTCCAAAGGTTCGAACGAATGACGCATTTGGGGCAGTGGGCAAAAACCGTCTCGATATGAACTAATAGAGACAGTTTGGGGGCGTGGTCGTTGACCGCCATGCTTTCAAGCAACTTTGGATCCTTGCTGATGCGCGCCGATCCTCGAATGCGCAGCGTTTCCATTTTGCCGGGAACGAAGAAAATCAGGCTTACGCGCGGGTCCCGCAGGACATTGTGAAACGTGTCCACGCGCTTGTTGCCGGGGCGGTCTGGGATTGCGATCAGTGCATCCGACAGCACTTGTACGAAACCCTCGGGATCACCGCGAGGGGAGATGTCCAGATGGCCTTCGGGGTTGGCCGATGCAATCAGGCAAAACGTGGACTTGGCGATAAAGTCGCGGCACATCTGATCCAGCGCCGATAGCTCTTTGGCGATGATCTGGGGTAGGGGCGCGCCGGTTATCTGCTCAAGCTCTTCGGTCGAAGTTACAAAGTCGGTGTAATTGGAAAAGGGGTTATCTGAAGGCATACGATCGCTCCTGGCCGGGTGACCCGAGTGTGAAAGATCGTGCGGAATGAAACAAGGGCGCCCAAATGGACGCCCTTGCCATAGTGACTCTGCAACCGGATTAGCAGCTGTAGTACATGCCGTATTCAACCGGGTGCGGGGTGTGCTCGTAGGTTTCGACTTCTTCCATCTTCAGTGCGATGTAGCCGTCGATCTGGTCCTTGGTGAACACGTCGCCCTGCAGCAGGAAGTCGTGATCCGATGCCAGAGCTTCCAGAGCTTCGCGCAAGCTGCCGCAGACGGTCGGGATATCGGCCAGTTCTTCGGCAGGCAGATCGTACAGGTTCTTGTCCATGGCTTCGCCCGGATCGATCTTGTTCTTGATGCCGTCCAGACCAGCCATGAGCAGTGCGGCAAATGCCAGGTAGGGGTTCGCAGCTGGGTCAGGGAAGCGAGCTTCAACGCGCTTGGCTTTCGGGCTTTCAGTCCACGGAATACGAACACAACCCGAGCGGTTGCGGGCCGAGTAGGCGCGCAGAACAGGAGCTTCAAAGCCCGGGATCAGACGCTTGTAACTGTTGGTCGCCGGGTTGGTGAAGGCGTTCAGCGTTTTGGCGTGCTTCAGGATGCCGCCGATGAAGTACAGCGCTTCGTCCGACAGGTCTGCGTATTTGTCGCCAGCGAACAGAGGCTTGCCGTCTTTCCAGATCGACATGTTCACGTGCATGCCGGTGCCGTTGTCGCCATAGATCGGTTTCGGCATGAACGTGGCCGATTTGCCGTAGGCATGCGCGACGTTGTGGATGACGTACTTGTATTTCTGCAGTTCGTCGGCTTGCTTGGTCAGGCTGTCAAAGATCAGGCCCAACTCGTGCTGACACGAGGCAACCTCGTGGTGGTGCTTGTCCACCTTCATGCCCAGACGCTTCATGGTCGACAGCATTTCGGAGCGCAGGTCTTGCGCTTCGTCGATCGGGTTGACCGGGAAGTAGCCACCCTTGACGCCGGGACGGTGGCCCATGTTGCCCATCTCGTATTCGGTATCGGTGTTCCAAGATGCGTCGGTTGCATCAACTTCGAAGGATACCTTGTTGATAGTGTTCGAGAAACGCACATCATCAAACAGGAAGAATTCAGCTTCTGGGCCCATGTAGGCCACATCACCGATGCCCGACGATTTCAGGTAGGCTTCGGCCTTCTGCGCGGTGCCGCGCGGGTCACGGCCATAGGCTTCGCCGGTGTCGGGCTCGACAATCGAGCAGTGCAGGCATAGCGTTTTTTCGGCATAGAAGGGATCGATATATGCTGACGTGGTGTCGGCGATCAGTTTCATGTCCGAGTTTTCGATCGACTTCCAGCCTGCGATTGAGGAACCGTCGAACATGAAGCCTTCTTCAAGGAAGTCTTCGTCGACCAGATCCACGTCCACAGTCACGTGCTGCAGTTTGCCACGCACGTCGGTGAAACGGATATCAACATACGCGACGTCTTCATCGCGGAGTGTTTTGAGAACTGCTTCTGCGCTCATTCCCTTTGTCCTTCTGGTAGATGTTTCAGTATTCAGTTAATTTACAGCGCTTCAGAACCGGTCTCGCCGGTCCGAATGCGAATGGCTTGTTCAACGGGCGAGACAAAGATCTTGCCGTCGCCGATTTTGTCGGTCTTTGCGGCGGAAACGATCGCCTCGATGGCGGCGTCGACCTGATCGTCATCCAGCACAACCTCGACCTTAACCTTTGGCAAAAAGTCGACCACGTATTCCGCACCGCGATAGAGTTCCGTATGGCCTTTTTGACGCCCAAACCCCTTGACCTCGATCACACTGAGACCCTGAACACCTACGTCTTGCAGCGCCTCTTTCACTTCGTCCAGTTTGAACGGTTTGATGATCGCTTCGATCTTCTTCATCACTGGCTCCCTATAGCACTTGTCACGATGGGACTGATCACGTCTAAGATCGGTGGGCAATCCGATTGCGAAAATGACCGTGCAGAGGTGCGGAGAAAATAGGCGGCAGGTGAATTTTTGAACGACTTGCTTAAAAAGTAATCAGAATTGAATCGCCGAGGGATTTGAGATGACGGAATTGCTGACAGCCGCGCAGATGCGCGCCATCGAACAGGCCGCGATTGACGCCGGTGAGGTGACAGGCCTTGAGCTGATGGAGCGAGCCGGGCGGGGTGTTGTCAAAGCGATATTCGAAGAATGGCCGGAGTTGGAGAAAACCTCTGGTCGGGCCGTGGTATTGTGTGGGCCGGGGAACAACGGCGGTGATGGTTTTGTTGTTGCTCGGCTGCTGAAAGAGCAGAACTGGGAGGTCGAAGTTTTTCTTTACGGCGATCCGGAAAAGCTGCCGCCGGATGCGCGGGTGAATTACGATTGGTGGCTGGGTTTAGGGGAGGTTGTGCCGCTGACTGAACAGGACATGCTAAAGAGTGGTTCTGCCGACCTTTACGTTGACGCTCTGTTCGGGACGGGACTGAAACGCGGTTTGGAAGGTGAGCTGTTTAAGGTCGTTCGGCATCTTTCTGGTGTGAACGGGGACCATTACGCCGACCGTATGGTCAGCATTGACGCCCCATCCGGCTTGTGTTTGGACAGCGGACGTGTGCTGCATCAAGAACCTATGAACCTATGGCCTCGCGAGTTTTTGGACAGTGCTCCTGAAGAGATGCGGAACAAGGTTGTCCGTGCGGGCGGCGCGCGTGCTTTGCACGACCGTTTTGCGTGGTTGACTGTTTGTTTCGACAGCCCAAAGCCCGGGCATTTCCTGGCGCAAGGGCCGGATTTGTGTGGCAAGCTTGTTGTGAAAGACATCGGCATTTCCATGCAGCGTTGCCGCTTTAACGGTGAACCTTATGACAGCGCTTTCACATTTGGCCCCACTTCTTTTCGCGGGGGGAGCCGCCCTGCCTTTCTGACCCTTGCCGAGCCACCGGGTCGTGTGAAGGACGAGCGAACATGGGGTGGGTTGCCACTCTATCGCTTGCCCAAGTTCAAACAGCATCACAAGTTCACTCACGGCCATGCCCTCATCCTTTCAGGCTGCTCCTCGAAAACCGGTGCAGCGCGGTTGGCGGCGCGGGGTGCTTTGCGCGTTGGATCTGGTTTGGTGACATTGGGGGTGCCTCTATCCGCCCAGATGGAAGTCGCATCGCAGGTGACCGCCGTCATGATGCAGAGAGTTGAGGGCGCTGATGATTTGTCCGAGGTGCTTTTAGATGAACGGCTGAATACGCTGTGTCTTGGCCCCGGATTGGGGCTGGAGCGCGCACGGGAGTTGGCGCCGGTTGTTCTGGACGCAAAACGCGCAACGGTGTTGGATGCGGATGCGCTGACGGCTTTTGCGGATGATCCCTCAGCATTGTTTGCTCAATTGCACGAAAAATGTGTTTTAACGCCGCATGGGGGCGAGTTTGCGCGGCTGTTTCCGGATATTGCCGAAAAGCTCGCGGCTATACCAACCAAAGGGCCAGCCTATTCCAAGGTTGATGCAGCGCGAGATGCGGCCAAACGGGCAGGCTGTGTGATCCTGTTCAAGGGGCCGGACACTGTGATCGCCGCACCGGACGGTCGTTGCTCGATCAATGCGGCGGTGTATGAGCGCGCGGCTCCTTGGTTGGCGACGGCTGGATCCGGCGATGTGCTGGCGGGGTTCATTACCGGGCTGATGGCTCGGGGGTTTGAGCCCATGCAAGCTGCTGAAACGGCGGCTTGGCTGCATGTTGAGTGTGCGCGCAGTTTTGGGCCCGGTTTGATTGCCGAAGATCTGCCCGATCAACTGCCTAAAGTCTTAAAACAACTGAATATATGATTGTTTAGGCGGGAATTGGCCGATCGACAGAGTCGTCGGCAGCAATTGGCCGACCGCTTTGACATGGTATCAAAGCGAGTGTTTGCCAGATGCATGGCTGAACGTCAGAATCCTCTTGGAGGGGGCCTCCAGCTGCGGTTACACCGCAGGTAATTCTTTGATTCAGATAGGAATTAATTCCAGCTTTTCGCGGACCGCGTGGCAAGCATGCAATAGTTCGAAAGTATCAATGCAGGTTGCTGGAACCTTAGTAACATGTGCGCGATGTAGGGTTACTGATAGCCGGAATTTTCAAGGTGAGTGAAATGACCCAGAAACTAAAATTGTCTTCGATAGCTGCGGTTCTGGCCGCAACGACGGCAATTCCTGCCGCGGCAGAGTTGAAATACGAAAACAACAGTGGCGGCTATGTCCTGTTGTACGGACAGTTGCACCCGGCCCTGATTTCAGTGGATGACGGCGAGGAAACGGATACCCGCGTTCTGGACAACGACCTGTCGAACAGCCGGGTCGGACTGCGCTTGATGCAACCCTATGGTGCAAACGAATTTACTTTCCGGTTTGAAACCGCGTTGGGCCTGCCGAATTCGACAGAATGGAACCAGGATGGCACTGATTTCAGCGGTTGGACGCGGGAAGACCTTCGCCATGTCGATTTCGCACTGAAGGGGAACTATGGTAAGTTTTCGGCTGGTCAGGGCAGCATGGTTTCCGACGGGGCGGCTGAAACCGACCTCTCTTATGTGGGTACCACTCTGTATTCATTCACGAATGACGAAAACTCGGCCTTCTTCTACCGAGGCACAGATGGAATCCTGAGCGATATCACTGTCGGCGCCTCGAGCAGCAACCTAGATGGGTCTCGCCGTGGACGAATTCGTTATGATACGCCGGACTTTAATGGGTTTTCAGCGGGTATTGCCTATGGTGAGAACATTCTGTCCAGCAGTGATGATGATACCTATTACGACATAGGCGTTTTCTACAAAAACACCTTTGCGGGCGGCATCGAATTCGCTGCAAGTGTTGCCTATGCGGTTCGCGACTATGATGACATATCGGGCGAGAGAAAAGACACTCTCGGGTCAGCCTCGGTTCTGTTCCCCAGTGGGTTCAGCTTTACCGCCGCCGCGGGTACGCGCGATGACACCGCCACCGACGCCAGCGATCCAAATTACTGGTATGCAAAGCTTGCATATGAAGATGACTGGGTATCTTGGGGCAAGACCGGCATCGGGATTGACTATTTCGACGGCTCGGATTTCGACACTGACGGTTCAAGCACCGAAGCTTGGGGGATAGCAGTGGTGCAGAAATTCGAGTCGATCAACACGGACGCGTATCTGAAGTACCGTAACCATGACTTCGATGACGGCACCTCGTTCGACAACAACGAGGCTTGGGTATTGGGTGCACGTTGGAAGTTCTGATCTGACCCTGTTTGTTTCAAAGACGCCCCGGTTCTTTCCGGGGCGTTTTTTTGTTCAAATCGACGGCAAAACAAGGCTGATCGGGGCATTGCCCCTTGCACGCAGGCGGCTGGGCAAATAGAAGGCGTCAAATTTGCCCGGCGCGCCCTTTTTGCGCGCCCCGAATCCTATGGGGACTACCATAATGCAGGTTACCGAGACGCTGAACGAAGGTCTGAAACGCGGCTACAACATCGTCGTATCCGCGGCTGAGCTGGACGACAAAGTGAATGAAAAACTGGTCGAAGCGCAGCCTGAAATCGAGATGAAGGGTTTCCGTAAAGGCAAGGTGCCGATGGCGCTGCTGAAAAAGCAGTTTGGTCAGCGCCTGCTGGGCGAAGCGATGCAGGAAAGCATCGACGGCGCCATGAGCAAGCACTTTGAAGACAGCGGTGAGCGTCCGGCGCTGCAGCCCGAAGTCAAGATGACCAACGAAGATTGGAAAGAAGGCGACGACGTCGAGGTAGCGATGTCCTATGAGGCGCTGCCTGAGATTCCGGAAGTCGACCTGAAGTCGGTCGAACTGGAGAAACTGGTCGTCAAAGCCGACGACGCAGCCGTGGAAGAAGCGCTGCAAAGCCTGGCCGAAACCGCGCAGGATTTCAAAGCGCGTCGCAAGGGCTCCAAGGCAAAAGATGGCGATCAGGTTGTTATCAACTTTGTGGGTAAGGTTGACGGCGAAGAATTCGAAGGCGGTTCAGCCGAAGACTATCCGCTGGTTCTGGGGTCCAACAGCTTCATTCCCGGCTTCGAAGAGCAACTGGTTGGCGTGAAAGTCGAGGAAGAAAAAGACGTCAACGTCACCTTCCCCGAGGAATACGGCGCTGAGCATCTGGCCGGTAAAGATGCTGTCTTCACGTGCACCGTGAAAGAAGTGAAAGAGCCCGTCGCTGCCGAGATCAACGACGAGCTGGCAACCAAATTTGGCGCCGAGGATCTGGAAGCGCTGAAAGGCCAGATCGCCGAGCGTCTGGAGGCCGAGTACACTGGTGCGTCGCGCGCGGTCATGAAGCGTGCTCTGCTGGACATTCTGGACGAGAAGGTTTCCTTCGACCTTCCGCCGTCGCTGGTTGAAGCTGAAGCCAAGCAGATATCACACCAGCTGTGGCACGAAGAAAACCCGGAAGTGGAAGGCCACGACCACGGTGAGATCGAGCCGACCGACGAGCACAACAAGCTGGCCGAACGCCGTGTGCGCCTGGGCCTGCTGCTGGCCGAGTTGGGTCAGAAGGCCGAGGTGGAAGTCACCGATGCCGAGATGACCCAGGCGATCATGAACCAGGCGCGTCAGTACCCGGGTCAGGAACGTCAGTTCTTTGAATTCGTGCAGCAGAACGCTCAGATGCAGCAGCAGTTGCGCGCGCCGATCTTCGAAGACAAGGTCATCGACTACATCGTCGAACTGGCTCAGGTCGCGGACAAGGAAGTCAGCAAAGACGACCTGCAGAAAGCCGTTGAGGCACTGGACGAGGAGTAATCCTCGTCTGCCCATCCTACGGAATGGGTTTAAAAAAGCGGAGCCGCCTGTAAATCAGACGGCTCCGGTGGGTGGCTTTTGTACTTATGAGGTGAGGGGGTCAGGCCTCATGAGCAAAAGCACGGGGGGTACTTAGCAGAGCAAACTTCTGCTCTGGCGTGAAACGATCTGAGAGCGCTTCGATCAGTTTCAGAACGGCCTCGACTTCGTGTTTCGTTCTTGCCGAATGCATCTGTTCGACAAAGTAGCTTTCCAGCCCAGTCAGCGGTTGGTGATTGGAATTCGCTGGCTTGGCGGTGTTGCTTCGGGCGAAGCGTGCTACTGCCTGTTCGTCGGTCAGAAAGACATCATGCTCGATGCCCGCATACTCGCGGATGCCGGAGATCCTTTCTTCTGAACAATCCATCATCGCAGCCATTGCGACCACTTTGCCCATAGGTTTGGCCGTGCCAAGATAGTCGTACGGCGCGTTGCCCGAGCGTTGCAGGACGCGGTTCATGACTGGGTCGATCACAGCGATAGAATCCAGCACACCCGCAGTTTTGGCGTACTCGAACGAGCCGATCATCACTTCGCTGGTGACATATGAGACCGAGTTCTTGCCACGACCGCGGCCAAGCTTTTTCGTGTCGACGCAGAACCGGGTGGCTTCCCACACCTGTGTGCTGCGCAGCGGTGGTTCGCCATCCAAAATCGAGTTGAAGACGTCCGCAAGCATATGTGGGCCTGTCGTTTGCAACAGGCGCATGCATCCGACGACTTCCCCATCATCGTCGATGCTGACCACATGTGTCGGATTAAGGTCGTCGAACATGTCGCGTTCGCGCCCGTCCTTGATATTGACTTCCCAGCCCAACCGATCTCCGAACACGCGCGCGCGGAGCTTGAACATCTCGTCTAGGACATCACTAAATTTATGTTGGTTGATACCATCAATTACGATGATCATATCCATCCCCCTGCAGTCTGGTTACCGTGAACTCAAAGTTAACCAAGTTGTGATCAGGGGCTATTGGGGGTATCCCGTATTTTTGCGGTTTTTTTGCTTATCCAGGTGCGATTATGCCCAAGCCGATGGCTCGGCCTATGGCTTGAGGCGTGGTTAACGCACCCAGCTTTTCGCGACCGGATCGCATGTGAACCTCAACGGTTCGGTGGGAGATGGATAGGATGTCTCCGATATCCTGCTGAGATTTTCCAACGGCTACCCATTGCAGGATTTCTTTTTCGCGCGTGGAAAGCGCTGGTAAGTACAGGGCCTTGGAAAGAAGGCCGGATTGCATGACTGTGTCGTGTGCCTGGACAGCTGCCAGCTGAAGGTCGCCCATGACGTTTTTCTTCAGCTTCTCCCATTCGGCATCTGAACAATCCCGGGTGACGTTCAGCAAGCCGCATTCACCGTATGGGCCACGGACGGGAACAGTTAAACCGCGTGAAGTAATCCCAAAATCATGGGCATCCCGAAAGACGGAGTTGAACTTTTCATCCTGATCGAACCGTGCCCAATCCACGGGCGCGATGCTGAGTGCAGACTTGTACAAGGTTGGGTCAAAGTGATGAAAGCCCTGGCTACCATAGTGGATTTTCCATTCGTCCGGGTAGTTGGCGTAGCCTTGAACATCCCCTTTGACCGGGTTCATGGTCGCGTAAGAGGCATAATCAAAACCCAACTCCTCACATACGGAGTTTATGATGTCTGCAGCCGACTTCTCCTCGTGGTCGATTGCGGCCAAGTCTATGAGTTTCACCTGTCCAACCTTTGCAGCGACGCCCATCATCCCCACGAGCGCCAAGTCTGTACTTCCTAAGGTCTACGTTGCGTCAACCTATGGGGTAACTACAAGGGAATAGTTCGTTTCGTACAGGCACAATGCGTTCTTCAAGCAACAAAAGTACCCGACACATGCCGATGTCGGCAATAATCCACCTATCCTGAAGCGGTTTCTTGTCTGAAATCGAGTGTCATGTCGCGATTTGCCAGAGATCTATTGTGGTTCCAGTCCGGTTTCGACCAGCATACCTTGGGCCTTGGCTTCGGGATAATACCCCTTGGCATACAGAAAAATGGCTCTTTGCTGATCACCGTCCGACAACAACCACGCGCCACGCAGATACTTGCCAGCAAATTCCAGGTTTGTATCCGCGTCCAGCAACCCCTGTGCGTTACCGGAGTACCCCATGGAGCGAGCCGTCGCGGGCAGAATTTGCAGCAGGCCGTAATAGGGCCGGTTCACAGCCCACGGGCGGTGCGTGCTTTCCCGGATCGCCAGCTTGTGCACAAGTTCGCGCGGCAGTTCGTAGTGATCCGCCCACTTGTTAATCGACGCCCTTAGCTCAGGGGTTTCATTAGGGTATAGAGGTGGATCGAACGCATCCTGTGTGGGTGTCTCGGGGCCGCCGCAGGCAGCTATGGGGATGGAAAGCAGCATGGCGAGTACGCTGCGGCGCAAGATAGATATCATCTGTGTACTCCGAATTTCAGGGCGCGATGATAGAAAGCAACGCACCAGCTGCAAGCATAGGGCTGGAATCTGGCTGAATTTTGCCGGTCTAGTGCAGGCATGAAAAAAGGCCGCACAACTGGTGCGGCCTTCTTGTTCGTTAGTTGAGCCGGATCAGGCTTTGGCTTCGTCTTCTTCAGCCGGGGCTTCTTCAGCAACCAGATCGTCATCATCCGAAGCAGCGGAACCGATATCGTCAAACAGCTCGGCGATTTCGAATTCAGCGGCGGCTTCTTCTTCAGCAGCCAGTTCCTGGATCGACTTGCCCGACGCCTGCAGCTCGGCTTCTTCTTCCGAGCGAGCGACGTTCATTTTGATCTCGACTTCAACCTCGGGGTGCAGCTTAACCGCCAGAGAGTGCAGGCCCAGTTCCTTGATCGGAGCGATCAGAACGACCTGTTTCTTATCGACGGTGAAACCTGCTTCGGTTGCGGCCTCTGCGGCGTCACGCGGGGTGACCGAGCCGTACAGAGCGCCGGCATCCGATGCCGAGCGAATCACGATGAACTGCTGACCGTCCAGCTTTTCAGCCAGTGCTTCAGCTTCTTTCTTGGTTTCCAAGTTGCGGGCCTCAAGCTGCGCTTTCTGGGCTTCGAACGACGCGATGTTGGCGTCCGATGCGCTCAGTGCTTTGCCCTGGGGCAGCAGGAAGTTGCGGGCGTAGCCAGACTTGACGTCAACGACGTCGCCCATCTGACCCAGTTTCGCAACGCGTTCCAGCAGGATAACTTGCATGTCAGTCTCTCCTTACTTCACGGCGTAGGGCAGCAGGGCGAGGAAGCGGGCGCGCTTGATAGCACGGGCCAGTTCACGCTGCTTTTTCGCCGAAACGGCGGTGATGCGCGAAGGTACGATCTTGCCGCGCTCAGAGATGTAGCGCTGCAGCAGACGAGTGTCTTTGTAGTCGATTTTCGGCGCGTTCTCACCCGAGAACGGGCAGACCTTGCGGCGGCGGAAAAATGGTTTTGCGGCCATGGTTTATGTCCTTTCGTCAGGCGTTGATCAGCGGCGCTCGCGGCGGCCTTCGCGCTCATCGCGCTTCTGCATCTGGACCGAGGGGCCCTCGGCATGCTCGTCGACCTTGATGGTCAGAACGCGCATGACGTCTTCATGCAGGCGCATCAGGCGTTCCATTTCCTGAACGGCACCAGCGGGGGCGTCGGTCTTCAGGAAGGCATAGTGGCCTTTGCGGTTTTTGTTGATCTTGTAGGCCATCGTCTTGACGCCCCAGTACTCGCTGTCGACGACGTTGCCGCCATTGTCAGCCAGAACGGTGCCGAAATGTTCGACGAGGCTTTCTGCCTGCGCGTTGGACAGGTCCTGACGCGCGATCATTACATGCTCATACAGTGGCATGTGCACTCCTGTTTATATCAAGGCGCATTTCATAGGCGGGGCCATCTGGTCCTTCGCGACCCTGCCACGAGAGGCTGCGCGATTCACGTGATTTGCGAAGGATGGCCCCATATACACGTTTCAGCGGGGGGGGCAAGACCCGCTCCGACGCCTTGGCATCGTCGCGCTATTAACAACCAATTAACATTGGCTTGCCCAATTCCTGACGCTTTTCGGCTCAAAGTTGTTTTCCATACCGGGGACGATCCGAACCGACGGAACCCAGAACGGCAACCTGAAAACAGGGCGAGAGATATGAGTGTCATGAATACGAATGCATTCGGAGAAACTGCGACCAACACGGGCTATGAGAAATCTGTACCTGTCTTAATCGCTTTCGCGCCAAACTGGAAAGTTCGGATGATACTCGCTCGGGTGGTAGGTGCCTTTCTGGTCATGATGGCCTTCTCCATGTGGTTGGTGCCTGGCTCGGCAATGGCCGCCGAGGTATGGCCGATCAAGCTTGCTTCGTCGCTGCTGTTTCTGCTGGTCGGTGTCAGCTTGCTGACCGTTCAGGTGCTGGATGCCCGCCCGGACGCTTACTTTGATCCCATTCGCCAAGAAGTTCGGGTTTTGCAAAAGAACGAGAATGGCCGCCCTCAAACGGTTCTGCGTCGCAGCTATGATACATTGGGCGGAGCACGTTTCGCAGATGATCAGGTCGAACTGTTCGATGTTGATGGCAGCCTGCTGATGAAACTGCCGCTGCAATCGGCCGACGTTAGCCGGGCCCTCAAGGGGCAACTTAGCGGAAGTGTAACAATCTTCGCCTAGAAATTATTCTGTTCATCTGGGAACAGATGCTGTGAGTGATTACAGGTTGCGTGCTGCCCTTGGGCAGCACATCTTCGTTTATGTGCATCCAAATAGGTTTGCGCCCTTCATTTTGCGGAGATTGTTATGAAAACCAACTTATTTGCCACCACGATGTTCGCCGCCGCGGCAATGGCTTCATCAGCATTTGCAGAAACCTGGAAAGTGGATCCGGGTCACACTGAAGTTCGGGTGTACTACTCTCACGCCGGGTTTTCGCGGCAATCCATCGAGTTTGGAACCGTTGAAGGTGAGCTGGAATTTACCGAAGGCGCCGTTGCGGATGCAAAAGCCAACTTCAGCATTCCGGTAAGCAGCGTTGTAACGGGGAACGATCAGTTTAATTCGGACATAGTGGGCGAGGCTTTGTTCAACGAAGCGAACTTCCCAGTTGTTCAATTCGTTTCGACTTCGGTAGAACAGACAGGTGACAACACGCTCAATGTCGTTGGTGATCTGACAATCAAGGATGTTTCGAAACCGGCAACTTTCGAAGTGACCGTCAATGGATACGGTGAACATCCGGTTGGGCAGTTCTTCGATTACTACAAGGGCCAGTGGTTGGGCATCTCAGCGACCACCAAGATCAAGGCCTCGGATTGGGAAATGGGCGCATTCTTCCCGCCAAACGGCGACGAGCTGGAAATCGTCATCAATGCGGAACTGAAGGCTCAGTAATCGATTGAAACACGCGCTTCTTCGGGCGGTGCGCTTCGACGGCTAATAAGCGAGTTTGGTGAACGCTGACGGCAGGTTTTTGAAAGAAGTCTGCTGGAGTCGGCGGATGTCTGCCGAGTATTTTCGCCCAAATGAGCCAAAGATCAGCAATGATTGCCCAAAAGCATTTCTGTTCAAAAAAGAACAGAGATTGTGAGTCAGTTGGACTTGTGTGCTGCTGTTGCACAGCACATTTACTTACGAGCAACCCAACCGGATTGCTCATAAACATACTCAAATAAAACGGAGATTGTCATGAAATCCACCCTTCTTGCTGCTGCTCTTGCTGTGTCGGCGACGTCGGCATTTGCCAGCGCCGAGAAATACGTTCTGGACCCCAGCCACAGCCAAGTTGTCTTTAGCTACAACCATCTGGGCTATTCGACCACAACCGGCATGTTCTCGGGCTTTGAGGGCGAGATCATGTTCGATCAGGACGACCCTGCCGCGTCCAGCGTGACCGTCTCGATCCCGGTTGTAGAAATGATCACAGGTTGGAAGCCGCGCGAAGACCATTTTATGACCGAGGATTTCTTTGGTGCCGACGAAGGTGATCTGGTGACTTTCACGTCGACGGCCATCGAGGTGACAGGCGAAAACACCGCCAATATCACCGGTGATCTGACCATGAACGGTGTGACCAAATCGGTTGTTCTGGACGCAACGCTGAATCAGGTGGGCGATCACCCGATGGCGAACAAGCCATGGGCCGGGTTCGACGCGACCACAACGCTGGTCCGCAGCGATTTCGATCTGGGCCAGTTCGCACCCTTTGTTAGCGATGAGGTCGAAATTCGGATTTCGATCGAAGCACAGAAGGCTGAAGGCGTAGGCGGCTAATCAAGCAAAGTCCTACTATCTGAAATGAAACCGTCGGGGCAGCCCCCGGCGGTTTTTTTTTATTCCTGACGCTCAGCTGTCAGATCGACTGATACTACGACACCAAAGCCTAGGGATTCCTCGGTTGGCTGGGAGATGCCGACATCGTAATCCATTCGGTTCAGCTCCAGCTGGCCGGATACGGTGGCGGTATTGCCCTGTATGTCCAGAGCAAATGGCAGAACCACGTCCAAGGACTTGTCGCGAATGGTCAGTGGGCCACGTGCCTCGTATCCGGAGTCGGTTTTATAGATGTCGGCTTTGAATTTGGCTGTCGGGAACTGGGCGCTGTCAAAGAAATCTGCACCCAATGCCTGACCCGTGACAGTTCCAATAGTCAGAGATGGGATGGTTATCGTGACGTCAACCGTACCAGCCAACCCTGGTTCAGATGGATCTTCGAAAGCGATTGCGGCAGTCCAATCTGCAAAGCCGCCGGTCACCGGATTACCCAACTGAGTTATGGTGATGGACAGGGTGCCGTCCTGAATTTGCCAGCCCGACTGTACCTCTGTCAGTTCGGCCGTATCGGTTGCAGCGGCAGAGTGGTCCGAGAAGACACCGTTGGACCAGCCAACAGCCAGCACCGCGCCCCAAATCGCTAAGGCGGCCAAAGCAGGGACAGCGGAATGGTGCTGATCAGGAGGGTGCGGGGCATCGAACTGTCCCGGCAGCATCCGCCGCAAGGTGCTGTCTTTGTCGATTACGTGATGTTTGAGCGCTCCGGCGATGTGCAGCAGCAATGAGCCAGCAAGAACCATGATAAACAGCCAATGCAAACCAGCCGTGACCTCGGCCAGATAGGGTGATTTGGGCACGAAGGGCAGGTTCTGCCCGAATGGCCACAGAATTGGTGCAAACCCTTCCGAGGCTGCATGATGGATCCAACCGGTCAGTGGCACCAAAATCAGTGAGGCATAAAGCATCCAGTGCACGGTTTCGGCCGCGAAAGCCTCGGGCTTGTTGTCTGCGTTCAGAAGGCCGGGTTTGGTTTGCGTCATGGCCCAAAGGATTCGAGCAAGGGCGACGAAAAACACAGTGACACCCACAGTCTTGTGGGCGGTGAAAAGCCGCGCGGCCCAGATGATATCAGCTTCGGTAGTTGCGATGTTGGGGTCATAGATGGCATGAGCCAACTGATTGGCGAACCAACCCAGCGGCAGGGCAGTGAATATTAGCAGGGCTGTGAGCCAGTGAAAGGTTTTGGTCACGCTGCCATAGCTGGAAAACGTATTGGTCGAGGGCATCATTTGCTCCGAGATGGGGTGGCTGGGATCAAGTTAAGGCTATGGGATCAGGACGCAATAGCGAGACACGCACAGTCACAGTGCCAAAGTGCAGAGGTCAGGCAAAGCTTGTGCCGAGCGGTCACACGGTTTACACCCCGCCGCAACCTAACGTCATCCAAGAGGTCGCAATGACACGCGCATTTGTTTTTCCGGGGCAGGGCGCCCAAACCATCGGAATGGGCAAGGCTCTGGCCGAGGCTTACCCGGCAGCTCAGGCTGTTTTCGACGAGGTCGACGAGGCGCTGGGTGAAAAGCTGAGCAGCCTGATCTGGGAAGGTGATATTGCGGAACTGACGCTGACGCAGAACGCGCAGCCAGCGCTGATGGCGACCTCGATCGCCGCAATGCGCGCGCTGGAGGCCGAGGGCGCCTCAGTGACCGACGCAGCGTTTGTTGCTGGACATTCGCTGGGTGAGTATTCGGCACTGGCGGCAGCTGGCGCACTTTCTGTTGCCGATACGGCCCGTTTGCTGCGCACTCGTGGTCTGGCGATGCAAAGCGCCGTGCCGGTAGGTGAAGGTGCGATGGCTGCAATTCTGGGCCTTGATCTGGATGCTGTCCGTGCTGTCGCCGAAGAGGCCGCGCAGGGCGAGGTCTGTCAGGCGGCGAATGACAACGACCCGACGCAGGTTGTGGTGTCGGGTGCCAAGGCCGCCGTGGAACGCGCGGCTGAGATTGCAAAGGAAAAGGGCGCCAAGCGCGCGGTAATGCTGCCGGTGAGTGCTCCGTTCCATTGTGCGCTGATGCAGCCCGCGGCTGATGTGATGGCCGAAGCTTTGGCGGCCGTGGAGATCAAGGCGCCTGCCGTGCCGCTGGTTGCCAACGTGCGCGCCGAAGCGGTCAGTGACCCGGACCTGATCCATCAGTTGCTGGTCGAGCAGGTTACAGGCTCGGTCCGCTGGCGCGAAAGCGTGCAGTACATGGCAGCGCAGGGTGTGACCGAGACATGGGAGATCGGCGCAGGCAAGGCATTGTCTGGCATGATCCGTAAGATCAATCGTGACATCGCGGGCAAAGCCGTTGGCGCGCCGGATGATGTTCAAAAGGTCCTTCAGGCCGAATCGTAAGTTAATAAAGTCCCAATGGACATACCAAGAGGGAAACCGAATGTTTGATTTGACAGGTAAAAACGCGCTGATCACCGGTGCTTCGGGCGGTATCGGGGGTGATATCGCGCGTGCTTTGCACGGCGCGGGGGCCACTGTTGGCCTGTCCGGTACGCGGGTTGAGCCGCTGCAGGCATTGGCGGATGAACTGGGTGAGCGCGTTCATGTGCTGCCTTGCAACCTGGGCGATGCCGAAGCAGTTGCTGCGCTGCCGAAGCAGGCGGCGGATGCGATGGGCTCGGTTGATATTCTGGTCAACAACGCGGGTATTACGCGGGACAATCTGTTCATGCGCATGTCGGACGAGGAATGGCAGAGCGTCATCGACGTGAACCTGACCGCCACCGCCAAGCTGTGCAAAGGCGTGCTGCGAGGAATGATGAAGGCGCGTTGGGGCCGGATCATCAACATCTCGTCCGTGGTTGGTGCGACCGGCAACCCGGGTCAGGTTAACTATGCCGCGTCCAAGGCGGGTATGGTCGGAATGACCAAATCGCTGGCCTATGAGGTCGCAAGCCGCGGAATCACGGCCAACGCGGTGGCCCCCGGTTTCATCACAACTGCGATGACAGACAAGCTGACCGACGATCAGAAGTCAGGTATTCTGGGGCAGGTTCCCGCCGGTCGCATGGGCGATCCGTCGGAAATTGCTGCGGCAGTTCTGTACCTTGCAAGCCCCGAGGCAGGATATGTCACAGGAACAACCTTGCATGTGAATGGCGGTATGGCCATGTTGTGAGCGCACACCGAAGTGGACGCGAAAGCGTTTGCCTCGGGCGTTGTCTGTGCTATAGGCGGCGCATGTATGCAGGGGTCGACCGATTGGTCGGCCTTCTACTTTCCCGGTCTTCCGGGACCCAACCGCCCGACCGGGCAAATCAAAGCCAGCCTGAGCGGGCAAGGGCTGAACCGGGCATTACGCCCTGAAACGGAATGAGGAATAGACATGAGCGACGTCGCAGATCGCGTTAAAAAGATCGTTGTTGAGCACCTGGGTGTTGAAGAAGACAAAGTGGCTGAAAACGCTTCCTTCATCGACGATCTGGGCGCAGACAGCCTGGACACCGTTGAGCTGGTTATGGCCTTCGAAGAAGAGTTCGGCATCGAAATCCCCGATGATGCAGCCGAAACCATCCAGACCTTTGGCGACGCCGTCAAATTCATCTCTGAAGCTTCCTAAGAGCTTCGAACCCTTTAAAGCGGCGCTTCCGGGCAACGGAGGTGCCGTTTTTTTTGTCCGCTGTAAATTCATCCTTGCTTGAAGCTTTGTTGCTAACCACAGTTTGAAGTGAGGCAATTTTTTTCCGAGCGGGCAGGGCATGATACGATCCACCCCGACGATAAACACAGCACGCTTGATGCTTAGCGCCATGCGGCCAGAAGATTTCAATCGGTTCGCCGAGATTTGGCGCAACCCCTGTATCGTGCGGCATATCGGAGGCAAGCCACGTTCGCGCGGTGAGGCGTGGGATTCCTTCCTTAGAAACGCCGGACATTGGCATATGGCTGGATTCGGACAATGGGCGGTTTTACAGCAATCGAATCGGCTGATGATCGGGCAAGCCGGTTTTTTTTATGGCAACCGTTCCATGGGCGAGGATTTTGACAGCTTCCCCGAGGCGGGTTGGATTCTGGTTCCCGAGGCGCAGGGGCAGGGACTGGGGCTTGAGGCCGCGCAGGCCGCGCATGACTGGTTTGACCGCATCATGCCCGGCCCGTTGGTAGCCATGGTAAATTCAGCCAATGCGGTCTCGCAAAAACTGGCCAAGAAGTTGGGCTATGTGGCAATGCGCGAAAGTGAATACAACGGCTCTCAGGTTGTGTTGCTGCGCCGGAACGGGCCGCCGAAACACATGTAGTCTCAATATGCGTCGATGCCGCAAATTGTCCTTAGTTTGCCGAAACTGGTAAATCCAGCTTTAGCCCGGCGTATATGGTACACTGGATTGCCATGTGATTGAGCGGAGGAACGGGCTCATGAGGATTTACCCCACTATGGAACTGCAGAACGGCCGGTGCGTTACACTGGATAAGGGCCGTCTGGACAACGCCATGATTTGGCATGTGGACCCAGTGGAAACGGCGCGCGGTTGGTCGGCCGCCGGGGCCGAATGGATGCAGTTGACGGATTTCGACGCTATCGAAGGTCGGGATACCAATGCCGAATTGGTCGAAGAGATCATTCGTACGGCAGAAATGCCGGTGCAGTTGGCCGGAGGGATGCGCACACGCGAACAGGTTGAACACTGGATCGACAAAGGCGCAGGGCGGATCGTGATCGGTACTTTGGCTGCGTGGGACCCCCATCTTGTCAAGGAACTGGCCAAGCTCTACCCGGATCAGATTGTTCTGGCTGTTGACGTGTGGCAGGGCTTTGTCATGACCGAAGGCTGGCGCAGTCAAAGTGCTTTTACACCCGAAGCCTTTATCGAAGCTTTCGCTGACACCCCGTTTGCGGCCATCGTGGTCACGGATATCGACAGCGATATGGAAGACGTCGAAGCGCAACTGGGCCTGATCTCGGGGCTGGCCGAAAAATCCCGCACGCCGATAATCGCAAGCGGTGTTGTACGCACGGCCGACGATATTTCTCGGTTGGCTTATATTCACAATATTTCGGGCGCTATTGTTGGCCGGGCCTTGTTCCGCAAATCGATCAGCCTGGCCGAGGCGCTTGAGGTTGCTCAAACGGCGCACGAACCGGTGGCGCAGTTCCAGTAACGCGACTGACATTGGACACCGCCTGTTGCCCGTCGCGGCGGCAGGCGGTTTTTCTTTTTGTATGGTTTGGGGGTACAACGCGGTGCATTCGTTTTGCTTTTGGCAGGATGATGCCGGAAGGGAATACGTCGTGGCTCTTGCCCCCGGCCCCCTGGCCGGGGTATGAGCGGTTCTCAAACAGGAAGCAGGCAAGAGGCATTTCATGCGCAGAGTCGTTGTAACCGGTCTGGGATTGGTCACTCCGTTGGCCAGTGGGGTCGAAGAAACCTGGTCGCGGCTGCTGGACGGAGAATCCGGTGCGGGCCCGATCACTCAGTTCGATGCTGAGGCAAGCGGGGTCACCACGACCTATGCCTGCGAAGTGCCGCGTGGTGATGGCACTGACGGAACGTTTAACCCCGACGATTGGATGCCGCCGAAAGAGCAGCGTAAAATCGAAGATTTCATTCTGTATTCCATCGCGGCTGCCGAGATGGCCTGTAAGGATGCCGATTGGCTGCCCGAAGACGAAGACGCACGTCTACGCACCGGGGTCCTGATCGGTTCGGGCATTGGTGGTCTGGGATCCATTGCGAACACGGCCAACCTGATCCGCGACAAAGGTCCGCGCCGGGTGTCGCCGTTCTTTATTCCGGGTGCGCTGATCAATCTGGCCTCAGGGCAGGTTTCGATCCGTCATGGATTCAAAGGACCGAACCACTCGGTCGTGACGGCCTGTTCGACAGGTGCACACGCCATTGGTGACGCCAGCCGTATCATCCGTGCGGGTGACGCGGATGTCATGGTTGCAGGTGGTGGCGAGGGTTGCATCTGTGAGATTGGTATTGCGGGCTTCAATGCGTGCAAGGCGCTTTCGACCAAATATACTGACGATCCGAAAAAAGCCAGCCGCCCCTACGACATTGACCGTGACGGATTCGTCATGGGCGAGGGTGCAGGTATCGTCGTTCTGGAAGAATACGAGCATGCTAAAGCGCGCGGCGCGAAGATTTACGCCGAAGTCTTGGGCTACGGCATGTCTGGCGATGCCTATCACATCACGGCACCGTCCGAGGACGGTGATGGTGCGGAACGTTCGATGAAGGCCGCGCTGCGCAGTGCTGGGCTAGAGCCGAAGGATCTGGATTACATCAACGCGCATGGCACCTCGACCATGGCTGATACGATCGAGTTGGGTGCTGTGGAGCGTCTGCTGGGTGAACACGCAAGCAACGCGACCATGACCTCGACCAAGTCGGCCACTGGTCACCTGCTGGGAGCCGCTGGCGCGATTGAGGCGATCTTTTCGATCCTCGCGATCCGCGATCAGGTGGCGCCGCCGACGATCAACCTGGACAACCCGGCAGTTGAAACACCAATTGACCTTGCGCCCAATGCAAAGCGTGAGCGTGAAATCAACGTGGCCCTGTCGAACTCGTTCGGATTTGGTGGCACCAACGCAAGCGTGATCTTCGGAAAGGTCAGCTAAATGTGGCGGGCTTTGGCATCGAATGCGCTGACCATCCTGGTGGTCGGCTTATTCTTGGTTGGCGGTCTGATCCTTTGGGGCCAGTCACAGTACAAGTCCGAAGGCCCGCTGGAAACCGCCATGTGCCTGCAGGTAAAACGCGGTTCAAACATGACTGTGGTCAGTCAAAAGCTTGAGGATGACGGCGCCATCAGAAGTGCGCTGATCTTTCGGCTGGCCGCAGATTATTCGGACAAGGCCCAGCAGTTGAAAGCAGGCAGCTTTCTCGTGCGCGAAGGCGCGTCGATGGAGCAGATCATCGACGACATTACTCGGAGCGGAGCTAGCACCTGTGGGTCCGAGATCGAATATCGGATCGGTGTGACACGTGTTCAGACGCGTGTACGTGAACTTGATCCATCGACGCTGGAATTCGTTGAGATTACCAGTTTTGAAGCTTCTGAAGAGGAAGCTCCCTCTGAATATATTGAAAAGCGGCAAGACTCCGACACGCGGTATCGGGTTTCGGTAGCTGAGGGTGTTACTTCGTGGCAGGTAGCCGAAGCACTGAAGGGGATCGATGTTCTGACCGGTGACGTAACCGAGATTCCTGCCGAAGGCATGTTGGCTCCGGACAGCTATGAAGTGACGCCGGGAGATAACCGAACTGCAGTGCTGCAAGATATGCAGGATAAACAGCAGCTTCGGATCAATGCGGTTTGGGAAAGCCGAGAGGGCGGTCTGCCGATCAGCAGCCCCGAAGAGATGCTTATTCTTGCTTCGATCATTGAAAAAGAAACCGGTGTTCCGCGTGAACGTGGACAGGTGGCCAGTGTCTTTGTGAACCGACTGGAACGGGGCATGAAGCTGCAGACGGACCCGACCGTGATCTATGGGGTCACCAAGGGGCAAGGTGTATTGGGCCGTGGTCTGCGCCGTAGCGAATTGCGCAGGGCGACACCCTGGAATACCTACGTGATTGATGGGCTTCCGCCGACACCGATTGCCAATCCCGGTTTGGCCAGCCTTGAGGCTGCCGTGGCTCCGGACGAAACTGATTTCGTGTTCTTTGTGGCAGATGGCACCGGCGGCCATGCCTTTGCGGAAACTCTGGATGAGCACAATCGCAACGTTGCCAAATGGCGCGAGATCGAGGCTGAGCGAAACAGTTCAAGCAACTAAGAAAAGGGCCGCGTACAAAACGCGGCCCTTTTTTTATTAAGCAGCGGGACGCCTGCGAGGGCGACGACGCTTGGCTGATGAGGGCTTTTGGGTTGAATTGGCACCATGGGGTTTGCGTCCCCGGAATCCACCCCGTTTCTGCGGTCTCTTCGGTTCAGCAAACTCGGGCATCGTTCCGCTGGCGATCGGAATTTCGATCTTCATGAGCCTCTGAATCTGGCGCAACTGGTCCAATTCATCTGGCGCGCAGAAGGCAATTCCTTCACCTTCACGTCCGGCACGGGCGGTACGGCCAATCCGGTGGACATAGTTGTCGGGAACCTCGGGCAGGTCATAATTGATCACAAAGGTTACACCTGGAATGTCGATGCCGCGTGCTGCGACGTCGGTGGCAACCAATACGTTGATCTCACCGGCCCGGAACGCTTTGATCGCACGGTCGCGTTGACCTTGGCTTTTATTTCCGTGAATCGAGGCTGCGTTAAAGCCATCGGCCACGAGCCCCTTCATTAGCTTTTCCGCCCCGTGCTTGGTGCGGGCAAAGACCAGCGTCAGTGCATTCATGTCTGCCGAGAGGATTTCGCGCAGTTTCCCCGGCTTTTCTGCCCGACTTAGGAAATGCACAGACTGCGTGATTTTATCCGCCGCTTTACCCGGAGGTGAAACCTGCACACGCTGCGGGTTGTTCAGGTAAGATTGGCTGAGTTCCTCCATCAGTTTCGGCATCGTCGCCGAGAACAGCATGGTTTGGCGCGGTGTGCCCAGCGCGGGTTCAATTTTGCGCAGGGCATGGATAAAGCCCATGTCCAGCATCTGGTCGGCCTCGTCCAGCACGAGATGACGGACGGAACTGAGGTCAACGGCGCCACGTTCCATCAGGTCGATCAGTCGGCCTGGTGTTGCGACCAGAATGTCGGTGCCGCGCGACAGGAATGAGATCTGTTTGCCGATGGATTGTCCGCCAACCACAGTGGCCACGCGCAGCTTCGTCTTTTTAGTCAGGTCGCGAAGGCTTTCAGCAATCTGGTTCACCAACTCGCGGGTGGGGGCGAGGATCAACGCCTTAACTGTTTTGGGGGCAGGTTTGCCCGGTTGGACCAAAAGGTGGTCAATCAGCGGTAGGCCAAAGGCCAGCGTCTTACCGGTGCCAGTCTGCGCCAGCCCGAGAATATCGCGGCCTTGCAGGGCCAGCGGAATCGCCTGGTTCTGGATCGGGGTGGGTTGGGTGAAGTTGGCGCGCTGCAGCGCGTCATTCAAAGCCGGAGCAAGGCCCAGCATGTCGAAGTCGAACACGTAATAATCCTTTGTAATCCGAGACTGTTAATCAGCCACGGACAAGAGTGTCAGGCCACGCAAATTGCGCGACCGGCAGGGGTTAGGCGAAGCCTCGGATAACACAGGCGAATCCTGTAACGTCCGGCTGTCGCATCAAGAACCCTGCGTGAAGGGGAACTGGAGGTTGTAGTGGCGCTGTAGGGGCCGGGGTTTCGGCCGCCGATGCTCACGCGTCAGCGCTGTCTTGTGGGGCACATGAGGGTTGTTGGCGAAATTGTCAAGCTTTGGTTCCTTTTTCAGTTTTTTGGGGTTGGCCGAGAACCGATGCTTTCAGGTGATCGGACCCATTTTCTAGTTCTTCGTGGAGTTTGGCATGCTTGCGCCGCCAATGGCTAAGGTGCGTCGTCGAATGCTATTAAGTCGACGTTTGATAGGCGCGTAGATCAGAATTTCTTACTTGAGCGCACGCCAAGTGTTGCGCCATGTGTTGCGTAAGTTATTGACATTGCGATCATAATCACCTATAGGTTGAGTCATGCTAGAGGAAGTGGGCAACGGCCCCGGGGCGACCCGGTGGCCGTTTTTCGTTTCTCTCGTGCGGAGAAAACTCACGCATGAGGTCACAGGCAAACATGACTTTGATTACCCCGGAAGAGCGGATTTCCCAAACGGCTGACTTGTTGCAGTCGCTTGAGCGATCCATTCGCGATTTGCGCCAGACAGCGGAAGAACTGCGCAGGCAGATCGGCGCCGGGGAGGATGCAGACCTTGCCGGAACAGGCAAGCAACTTGGGCAGTTAGAGGGGCTGATCCGAAGTTGTCAGAAAGTGGAGACAAGCTTTGTCGAACAACATCACAGACAAGCCGGAATTGCCCAAGGAGGGTACGCACTCGACCTTGAGCGCGCTCGATTTGAAATTGGGTGCAGGTTGGCTCGCCTCCGCCGATGCTGCGGTTCGGGAGAGATTTCTGAGTGAGATCGGAGAGGGGGGGCTGTGTGCCCTCCCTTTCTTGTTCGAGTTCTGGGCGCTGCCGCATCAATTGCCGCCCGAAGGCGACTGGCGGTCCTGGGTGATCATGGGCGGGCGTGGGGCCGGTAAGACGAGGGCCGGGGCCGAATGGGTGCGGTCGATGGTGGAGGGACCGAAGCCGTTGGATCGGGGTGAGGCTTGTCGGGTGGCACTGGTTGGTGAGACTTTTGATCAGGTGCGCGATGTGATGATATTTGGCGACAGCGGCATTTTGCAGTGCTCGCCGCCGGATCGACGGCCTTTGTGGAAGGCCTCGGAGCGAAAACTGGTCTGGCCGAACGGGGCCGAGGCACAAGCGTTCTCGGCGCATGATCCTGAGGGGCTGCGTGGCCCTCAGTTCGATGCGGCCTGGGTGGATGAACTGGCCAAGTGGAAGAAGGCGGGCGAGACTTGGGATATGTTGCAATTTGCGCTACGGCTGGGGGAAAGGCCTCGGGTCTGTGTGACCACGACGCCGCGCAATGTGAAGGTTCTGAAGGATTTGTTGGCGTCTCCGTCCACGGTGCAGACCCATGCGCCGACCGAGGCAAACCGGGCCAATCTGGCGGACTCGTTTCTGGAGGAGGTGCGCGCACGTTATGCTGGCACGCGGCTGGGGCGGCAGGAGCTGGACGGGGTGCTGCTGTCCGATGCTGAGGGGGCGTTGTGGACGGGTTCGATGCTGGAGGCGGCGCGGTGCGCGCAGGTGCCCGCGTTGGATCGCATCGTGGTGGCGCTGGACCCGGCGGTGACGGCGGGGGCGGATGCGGATGCCTGCGGGATTGTGGTTGTGGGGGCTCAGGTGCAAGGGCCGCCCGAGGTGTGGCGCGCCTATGTGCTGGCTGACCGGACGGTGCAGGGCGTTGGCCCTGCGGGTTGGGCGCAGGCGGCGATTGACGCGATGGATGAGTTTGGGGCCGAACGGCTGGTGGCCGAGGTCAATCAGGGCGGGCAACTGGTGGAAGAGGTGGTGCGACAGGTGGACCCTCTGGTGCCTTATCGGGCGGTGCGGGCGTCACGCGGCAAGGTCGCGCGGGCGGAGCCTGTGGCGGCGTTGTATGAGCAGGGACGGGTGAGCCACGTGGCCGGGCTGGATGCGCTGGAGGAGCAGATGTGCCAGATGACCGCGCGCGGGTTCGAGGGGCAGGGCTCACCCGACCGGGTCGACGCGCTGGTCTGGGCGCTGCATGAGTTGGTCGTGGGGCCAGCGGGGGCGTATCGGCGGCCTAGGGTGCGGGCGTTGTGAAGTATTTTAGCTTCCGCCAGCGGGCTTGGCCTTCTGGTGGACAGGTCGGTTGGAATGTTGACCAGGCAGACGGATGCAGCTAGCGATAAAGCTCATATGTACAGAGCAATTATCATTGAGGAATTGTACCGAAGTGTCTAAAATTAAAAGTGTTATTTTATTTGTTGGACTTGTAGCGCAGGCGGGATGTGTCGAAACCACACCCGACGAGAATTTTGTACCGTCAAAACAATCTCTGACCACTTTTGGCCCCTACGAGGTTCGGCAGCACTCGGACCAACCGCTGACCACGCGTGTGAGAAGTGCGTTTGACAAGGCCGTGAGTCAAGGAGACGGAGCGTTTGGAGCGTTTTACATTCGACCGGATGGTGGCTCTTGGGCAGTAGTGACAGGTCGCTATTCGGAGCTTGATGCAAAACGAATGGCGAAGATTGACTGTGATATCGTGTCTCGACAGACTTGTATCCTCTACGCTACGTTTGTTCCTCAAAAAAAAAAAACCTACGGCATATACAATACCCAACGCGCACAAAAGTGCGTTGACCAAGGCAAAACGAGATACAGTGCCGGGTAACTACCTAGCGATTGCAAGCAACCCAGCAGGCTACACAGGATTTGGCGTCAACTATTCCTCACAAATAGAAGCAGAAAACAGTGCAATGAAAGCTTGTGTTGAGGCGACCCAAACAGGTTTGGCAAACGAAGCGGCTCGATTTAAAACAGCCTACGAGGCAGCCGGATTGTTGGGATGTAAAATTTTCGGTGTTTATCGGTAGCCACCTTTGGCAACTAGTCATTCTTATCGGCATAGAGCACTAATTACCCGTCTGAAGCCGCGATTGATCTGGGTCGAGCAAAAGGGACTAGATTACCCGTTGCCCAACCCCCGTACGCCCCATTCCCAAGCCCTAAACTTCTTTCCGTCATAACTCCTTTCAACAAGCCGGGCAGAGCGGCGGCAGAAAGGAGCACAGATGGTATTCGATTTCTTGCGTCGTGGATCGGCTGAGGCAGCGCCCGAGGCGAAGGCGAGCGCGGCGGGGCCTGTGGTGGCGTGGCAGACGGGTGGGCGCGTGGCGTGGAGCCCCAGGGACGCGGTGTCGTTGACGCGGACGGGGTTTTCGGGGAACCCGGTGGGGTTCCGCTCGGTCAAGCTGATTGCCGAGGCGGCGGCGGCTTTGCCGTTGGTTTTGCAGGATCAGGCGCAGCGGTTTGATACTCATCCCATCCTGTCGCTGATGCGCCGTCCGAATGCGGCGCAGGGGCGGGCGGAGTTGATGGAGGCTCTGTTTGGGCAGTTGCTGCTGTCGGGCAATGCTTATGTTGAGGCGGTACAGGCTGACGAGGGGCTGCCGATTGAGCTGCATGTGTTGCGCTCGGATCGGATGAGCGTTGTGCCGGGGGCGGATGGCTGGCCCAAGGCGTATGATTATGCGGTCGGTGGCAAGAAGCACCGGTTTGCGGCGGAAAATATATGTCATATCAAATCGTTCCATCCTCAGGACGATCATTATGGGTTCTCGCCGATGCAGGCGGCGGCGATGGCGATTGATGTGCACAACAGCGCGTCACGGTGGTCGAAATCGCTGTTGGATAATGCGGCGCGGCCTTCGGGGGCACTGGTGTGGAAAGGTGATGGCCACGGGGTGATGGCCGAGGATCAGTTTCGTCGGCTCTCAGATGAAATCGAGCAGAATTATCGCGGGGCGCGGAATGCCGGGCGACCGATGGTTCTGGAAGGGGGGCTGGATTGGAAGCCGATGGGCTTTTCGCCCTCGGATATGGAGTTTCAAAAGACCAAGGAAGCCGCCGCCCGCGAGATCGCGCTGGCCTTTGGAGTCCCGCCGATGCTGCTTGGGATTCAGGGTGATGCGACCTATTCGAACTATCAGGAGGCCAACCGGGCGTTTTATCGCCTTACCGTGCTGCCCCTGGTGACGCGGGTGGCGGCGGCGGTGTCCGAGTGGTTGTCGGCATATACCGGTGAGGATCTGGTTTTGAAACCTGATCTGGATCAGGTGCCGGCGTTGTCGGCGGAACGCGATGCCCAGTGGGCGCGGGTCAATGGGGCCGATTTCCTGACCGATGCCGAGAAGCGCGCGCTTCTGGGGCTGCCGGAGCGAGCGGATGTCTGAGGGGTATCCCCCGTTTGAGTGCGCGCCGGGCCTGCGTCTGGCCGCGCATGAAAGGGTGGCCGAGATTCAGCAGGCGCATTTGTGCAAACGGCTGGATCAGATCGAAGAGATGATGGAACGGCTGGAGAAGCGCTTGTGGCTGACCGTGTATGGTGTGGCGGCAGTGATCCTGGCGCAGGCGTTTCAGTCATTCCTTGTGGTAACGCCATAATGTCAGTGTGTTACATGGAGAAGTTCATGGATTTGGAACATAAATTCGCGCGGTTTGGGGACGGCTTGTCGGTGACCGAGGATGCGGTGATCGAAGGCTATGCCAGCCTGTTCGGGCAGGTTGATCAGGGCAGCGATGTGGTGCAGCGCGGGGCGTATCGCGGTTCGCTTGAGGGGCTCAAGGCCGCTGGTCAGCGTGTCAAGATGCTGTGGCAGCACGACCCGGCGCAGCCCATCGGCGTCTGGGATGAGGTGCGTGAAGATGACCATGGCCTGTGGGTCAGGGGGCGTCTGCTGGAGGCTACGCAAAAGGGCCGTGAGGCGGCCGAATTGATCCGGGCGGGGGCGATGGATGGCTTGTCGATTGGCTATCGCACCAAGCGGGCCGTGAAGAATGACAAGGGCCAGCGGGTCCTGACCGAACTGGAGCTGTGGGAGGTGTCTTTGGTGACCTTTCCAATGCTGCCCAGTGCGCGGGTGGCGGCGAAGGGGAGCGACCCCGAGGCCGAGAACACCTGGCGCAGTATTGCCGAGGTGTTCAACGACGCCCGGCAGGAGCTGGCGCGGATCTAGCGCGCCTCAATACCCACCCAAAGACAGGACATGCTGATGAGCAAGACCGAGACTCCGGCCTTGACCGGAGAGGGTGCGCCCCTGGTTCAGGAGGTGAAGCGGGCGATGGCTGGCTTCGTGAATGAATTCAAGGGCCTTAAGGCCGAAGTTAAAACCCAACTGCAACAGACAGAAGAGCGACTGACCATGCTGGATCGTAAATCAACCATCGCGGCGCGCCCGCACCTTGCGGCCTCGATCGAAGACGGCGCACCGCATCAGAAGGCTTTTGACGCATATGTGCGTTCGGGCGAGGATGACGGCCTGCGCGGGCTTGAGATGGAGTCGAAATCGCTGTCCAGCGCGGTCAACAGCGATGGCGGTTATCTGGTCGACCCGCAAACCGCCGAGATCATCAAATCGGTGCTGAAATCCACCGCGTCGATCCGCTCGATTGCATCGGTTGTGAATGTCGAGGCGAACTCGTTCGACGTGCTGATCGACCACACTGATGTGGGCGCGGGGTGGGCGGACGAGGCTTCGGCCGCTGCTGAAACTGCCACCCCATCGATTGACCGTATCTCGATCGCGCTGCATGAGCTGAGCGCGCTACCGAAAGCCTCGCAGCGTCTGCTGGACGATAGTGCGTTTGACGTCGAGGGCTGGTTGGCCGGTCGGATCGCCGACAAGTTTGCTCGTGCTGAGGCTTCGGCCTTTATCAGCGGCGATGGTGTCGACAAGCCTAAGGGTATTCTGGATCACGCCAAGGTCGACAACGATGTCTGGACCTGGGGTAACATTGGCTATGTGCCGACAGGGATCGACGGCGGTGTCGATGCGGATGCAATTGTCGATGCGGTCTATGCTCTGGGGGCGCAGTACCGCGTCAATGGTACCTTCGTGATGAACTCGAAAACCGCGGGTCTGATCCGCAAGCTGAAGGACAGCGATGGCCGCTTTCTTTGGTCGGATGGTCTGGCCGCTGGCGAGCCTGCGCGTCTGATGGGCTATCCGGTGCTGATCGCCGAGGATATGCCGGATGCGGCGTCCGACAGTTTCTCAATCGCTTTTGGTGACTTCCAGGCCGGGTACACTATCGCTGAACGTCCCGATCTGCGCGTCCTGTGCGACCCATTCAGCGCCAAGCCGCATGTTCTGTTCTACGCGACCAAGCGCGTGGGCGGCGACGTCAGCGACTTTGCTGCAATCAAGCTGGTGAAATTCAGCACTGCCTAAGCGGTGACGAATCCGGAGGGCGGGGAAACCAGCCCTTCGGGCGGCGGGTACGGGTCGGGGTGAGATTCCCGCGTTGTCTAGCTGCTCCCCTCCGTCCGAGCAACGTGGGGCGGCGCGTGCCCGTCATTTTCCAAGAACGTGGCCCCGGAGGGGTCCGAGATTGCGGAGTGAATGAATGATGTTGATCGAAGAAACCGCCATCGCGGATGCGGCGCTGCCGGTGGATCAGTTCAAGGCGCATCTGAGGTTGGGAACAGGCTTTTCTGAAGGCAGCGTGCAGGACGAGGTGCTAAAGGGATTTCTGCGGGCGGCAATCGCAGCGGTCGAGGCGCGCACCGGCAAGGTTTTGATTGTGCGCGAATTTTCCTGGAGCTTGAGTGAATGGCGGGACCCTGCCAGCGAAATTCTACCCGTGGCTCCGGTGGTATCTTTGAATTCAGTGACTGTCACTGACACAGCGGGTGCGGAAACAGTAGTTGCGGCGGAAACCTATCGGTTGGATCAGGACAGCCAGCGGCCCCGGTTGTATCCGGTAGGGGCGAGATTGCCCACGGTTGCATCTGGCAGCTCAGTGAAGATTGGCTTTACCGCAGGAATGTCGGTTGGTTGGGGCGGCTTACCTGCTGATCTGGGGCAAGCTGTGCTGCTGCTGGCAGCGCATTACTACGAATACCGCGATGAAACGGCTCTGGGCGCGGGGTGCATGCCCTTTGGCGTAACCAGCCTGATCCAGCGTTATCGCACGGTGCGGTTCGGTGCGGGGGTGTTGCAATGAATGCGCCTCGACTGACCCGAAAACTGGTGCTTGAGGCACCACTACGTAACGCCGATGGCGCAGGCGGATACACCGAAACATGGGCTGCGCTGGGCACTCTTTGGGCTGAAGTGGCGGCGCGAAGCGGGGCGGAACGCGAGGTGGGCGAAGCTTCGGTATCCCGCGTTGGCTACCGCATTGTGGTGCGAGGCGCGCCAGAAGGGTCCTCAATGCGACCTTCGCCGGATCAGCGCTTTACCGAAGGCGCCCGCCGTTTTGTCATTCGCGCGGTAGCTGAACGAGACCCGCGCGGCCAGTACCTGATCTGTTTTGCAGACGAAGAGGTGGTGGCATGAGTTATGGCATCTCAGCGGCCCTGCAGGCGGCTTTGTATCAGCAACTTTTAGGCGATGCCCGGATCGGCGTGCTGTCAGGTGGCGCAATCTATGATGCGGTCCCTGCTGGGGCTGTACCGCACACCTACGTGACATTGGGGCCGGAAGAGGTTCGGGATGCCTCGGATCAATCGGGTTCAGGTGCCGTGCATCGCTTTACCGTGTCCGTCGTTTCCGAGGCGGCGGGTTTTGGCGCAGCCAAGTCGTTGGCCGGCGCGGTGTGTGATGCGCTTGAGGGGGCTGCGCTGACTTTGGACAGGGGAAGCCTTGTGGGGCTGTGGTTCGAACGCGCCTCGGCACGCCGCACGGGAACCGGCGGGGCAATCCGCCAGATCGACCTGAGATTCCGCGCCCGCGTGGAAGATGATTAAGCAATCAACGGAGAGAGCATATGGCTGCCCAGAACGGAAAAGACCTGTTGGTCAAAGTGGATATGAACGGCTCGGGCCTGTTCGAGACCATCGCGGGGCTGCGTGCCACGCGGGTCAGTTTCAACGCGGAAAGTGTGGATGTCACCAGCCTTGAAAGCCAGGGCGGCTGGCGTGAGTTGCTATCCGGGGCGGGGGTGAAATCCGCCGCGATCTCGGGATCGGGCGTTTTCAAGGATGCCGGTACTGACGAGCGAGCGCGGCAATTGTTCTTTGATGGCGAGACGCCGGATTTTCAGGTGATCATTCCCGACTTCGGGATTGTCGAAGGTGCGTTTCAGGTGACCGGCATCGAGTATGCGGGCTCGCATAACGGTGAGGCCACCTATGAGATGAGCCTAGCCAGCGCGGGCGCTCTGGCATTCACAGCGCTATAATCCGATGGCCAATCCATGGACGGGTGAGGTGGCATTGACCATCGACGGGAAACAACGGGTGCTCAAGCTGACGCTGGGAGCCTTGGCGGAATTGGAACAAGAACTGGGCGCCGGGTCCTTGGTTGAGCTGGTGCAGCGGTTCGAAGGCGGGGCCTATTCCAGCGGTGATGTGCTGGCGCTGATCGTGGCAGGACTGCGGGGTGGTGGGGCGGATGTGACCCGCGCTGAATTTATGCACGCCGAGATCGATGGTGGCCCGATGGAGGCTGCCAAGACAGCGGCTGAATTGCTGGCGCGGGCCTTCATGGTGCCGAGTAGCGCATGAGCGGGTTCGATTGGCCCGCCCTGATGCGGGCCGGTTTCGTTGGTCTGCGCCTGACGCCGGATCAGTTCTGGCGTCTGACACCGGCTGAACTGCGGCTGATGTTGGGGCAGGGCGATGGGGTGCCGTCGATGAATCGAGCGGGCTTAAATGCCTTGCTGGCGGCTTTTCCGGACAAGGAACAAGGAGAGCGTGATGACGGATCGTGACGGGTTGGACGACCTGCAGGAACGGGGCGAGGCGCTGGGCGACTCGCTGGGGGATGCGGCGTCGATGGCTGCGGCTTTCGACAACCAGATGAAACGGATCAGCGCGGCCTTTGAAGAGACCGGTAAGGATGTCGCCACGTTGGAGCGCGGCATGTCTGGCGGGTTGCGCAAGGCATTTGATGGCGTGGTACTGGATGGCCAAAACCTGTCTGACGCATTGAATGTGCTGAAAGAGTCAATGATCCGCACAGCCTATTCTGCAGCGATCAAGCCGGTAACGGATCACTTTGGTGGCATGTTGGCGAACACGGTCGGAGGTCTGGTGCAGGGCATTTTGCCTTTTGCCGACGGCGGAAGTTTTTCGCAGGGGCGGGTGATGCCTTTTGCCAACGGTGGTGTGATCAGCGGCCCCACAACTTTTCCAATGCGCGGTGGCACCGGATTGATGGGTGAAGCAGGGCCTGAGGCGATCATGCCACTGGCACGCGGGTCGGATGGCAAACTGGGCGTTCGGACTTCGGGCGGAGGCCGCTCGGTTAACGTGGTGATGAACATCACGACCCCGGACGTGCAGGGGTTCCGACGCAGCCAGGGGCAGATTGCCGCTCAGATGAGCCGCGCGTTGGGTCGCGGCAATCGCAACAGGTGAAATGAGGGAGCAGCTCATGAATTTCCACGAAGTCAGATTTCCCGCCAGCCTTAGCTTTGGTTCGGTTGGCGGCCCGGAGCGTCGCACAGATATCGTGACGCTGGCCAACGGGTTCGAAGAGCGCAACACACCCTGGGCGCATTCCCGTCGCCGTTACGACGCCGGGTTCGGAATGCGGTCGCTGGACGATATCGAAGCACTGATCTCATTCTTTGAGGCCCGACAGGGGCAGATGTTCGGATTTCGATGGAAAGACTGGTCGGACTACAAATCTGGTACGGCAACGGCAGATGTGGCCTACGACGATCAAGTCATTGCAGTGGGCAATGGTAGCCAAACCGAATTTCAATTGGTGAAGACGTATAGCTCGGGTGGATTTAGCTATGTCCGGCCGATCGTAAAGCCCGTTCTTGGGACGGTTATGATCGGATTGGAGCAGGATTCGATGCGCGAAGGCGTAGATTTCGAGGTTAATCTTGCCAATGGGCTGATAACGTTTTCAGCGCCGCCGCCGGAGGATGTGGAGATAACCGCCGGATTTGAATTTGATGTTCCGGTTCGGTTCGACACCGACAAGATACAGACCAGCGTCGCAAGCTTTCAAGCTGGTGATGTTCCCAATGTTCCGGTTGTCGAGGTGCGCGTCTGATGAGTGGTGATAGGCAGGGGCTGCACACACATCTACAAAGCGGGTTAACCACGACTTGCCGTTGCTGGGCAATCAGGCGCTTGGATGGGCGGGAATTCGGGTTCACCGATCATGACATGGGATTGAGCTTTGAGGGTATCACCTTCAAGGCCAGCACCGGACTGACGGCTACCGCAATCGAGCAGGCGACGGGCCTGTCAATCGACAATTCCGAGGCCATGGGCGCGCTGTCTGATGCTGCAGTCACGGAGAACGATATCGAAGCGGGGCGCTTTGACGGTGCAGAAGTGCGCGCGTGGTTGGTCAACTGGGCCGAACCCGAACAGCGCATATTGCAATTCAGAGGGTCCATCGGCGAGATGCGACGCGCTGGTGGCGCATTCCACGCCGAATTACGGGGTTTGACGGATTTGCTCAACCGACCACTGGGGCGGATTTACCAGAAACCCTGTACGGCCGTTTTGGGGGACGTAACCTGCAAATTCAATCTCGATACGCCAGGGTATTGGGTCGAAGCAGTGATCGCCGAATTTGGGGCGGACGGTGACTTGCGGCTAACAGGCGGGGAGGCAGCGGCACCGGCTTGGTTCCAGCGAGGCAGGCTAGACGTTGTATCGGGGCAAGCGAGCGGGCTGTGGGCCGCTATCAAGCTGGACCAACCTATCTCTGGCGGGCGCAACATATCGCTTTGGTCTGGAATTGGTGGTGGCTTGGCCGTCGGAGATCGCGTGCGGCTGACGGCTGGATGCAACAAGCGAATGAGTGATTGCAGGGAGAAATTCAATAATCTCATAAACTTTCAGGGTTTTCCTGATCTGCCAAGCGAAGATTGGATGCTGGCGGTCCCCAAGCAAAGAAACGCGAACAATGGGGGCAGCAGGCGATGAGCATCAATAGGCAGGGCATTGTTGATGAGGCACGCAGTTGGCTTGGAACACCGTATGTCCATCAAGCTTCGGTCAAGGGGGCAGGCACGGATTGCCTCGGTTTGTTGCGCGGTGTTTGGCGGGCTGTGCTCGGGGGTGAGCCCGAAGCTGTTCCGACCTACAGCATGGACTGGTCAGAGCCTCAAGGTGAGGAGCGCCTGTGGGCCGCAGCGCGTCGGCACCTGATCGAGAAATCTTGCGAGGATGCGGCCACGGGCGATGTATTGCTGTTCCGTATGCGTGACGGGCGAGTTGCAAAGCATGTGGGTATCGTCAGTCAATCAGAATCCGTGCTGCGTTTTATCCACGCATATTCAGGATACGGCGTTGTCGAAAACACGTTGAGTGATCCTTGGCGTCGCCGGGTGGTCGCCTGTTTTGAATTCCCGCTGGAGAATAAGTGAATGGCAACAATAGTTTTTTCCGCAGCAGGGGCTGCACTGGGCGGCGCGATTGGCGGAACGGTTGCTGGGCTGTCAACGGCGGTTGTTGGTCGCGCGGTTGGTGCCACCTTGGGGCGGGTCATCGACCAGCGATTGATGCACCAGTCTGTTATGGGAAGCGGCAGCGAGGTTGTTGAGACTGGGCGGCTGGACCGATTTCGCCTGACGGGAACCGGAGAAGGTGCACCCGTTGCAACGATATTCGGACGTATGCGAGTGGGTGGTCAGGTGATCTGGGCGTCGGATTTTCTGGAAACCAAAAGCACAAGTACAACCAGACAAACGGGTGGCGGGGGAAAGGGCTCTCCGAGTACGCCCGAGGTCAAGACGACCACGCATAGCTACAGCTATTCAATTTCTCTCGCAATCGCGGTCGGTGCCGGGCAGATTTCGGATGTTCCCAGGATCTGGGCAGATGGTGAAGAACTGGAACGTTCGGGCCTGAACATGCGCATTTACAAGGGGACAGGCGATCAATTGCCGGACCCTTTGATCGAGGCGATCGAGGGATCAGGTAAAGTTCCTGCCTATCGCGGAACAGCTTATGTTGTGATCGAGGATCTGCAACTGGCATCGTTCGGGAATCGGGTGCCGCAATTTTCATTCGAAGTTGTGCGACAAGAACAACCCGGAATGCCTGATACAGCAGATGCTTTGTCAAAAACGGTGCGTGGTGTGGCGATGATGCCGGGTACTGGCGAGTACGCTCTGGCCAGCGAGCAAGTCAATTATACCAAAGGGCGTGGACGTAGCTGGGCGGCAAATGTCAACTCGGCCTCAGGCGTTCCAGATCTGGTGACATCGACGCGGGCGTTGCAATTTGAACTGCCGGACTGTGACTCAGCCTCTTTGATCGTGTCGTGGTTCGGGGGTGATCTGCGATGCGGCCAATGCCAGCTTCAGCCGAAAGTTCTGCATAAGAACTACGAAGGTGAAAACATGCCTTGGCGTGTGGCAGGCATGAACCGGGAGGCGGCCCAGATTGTACGTCATGAGGACGATCTTCCGCTTTACGGTGCAACCCCCACAGACCAATCAGTGGTGCAAGCAATTCAACATATGAAAAGCATCGGTAAACGGGTGATGTTCTATCCGTTTATCCTGATGGATCAGGTTCAGGGCAATGGTTTGCCCGACCCTTGGTCTGATGCGGACTACCAACCGCATTTGCCCTGGCGTGGTCGAATTACGCTAAGTGTTGCTCCGGGACGAGACGCTTCGCCAGACCGGACGGCAGCGGCGGACGCCCAAGTGGCAGCATTCTTTGGGACCGCACGCGCCAGTGATTTTGTCGTTGGCGACGGTGAAGTGACTTTTACTGGCCCGCAGGAATGGGGCTTGCGCCGGTTTATCTTGCACTATGCGGCCCTATGCAAAGCCGCAGGTGGAGTGGACTCGTTCTGCATTGGGTCCGAGATGCGCGGTTTAACCCAGATCCGGGGCTTATCCGGATTTCCGGCTGTGTCCCAGCTGCGCTCTCTGGCTGCCGAGGTGCGTCACCTTTTAGGACCGGATACCAAGATCGGCTATGCAGCGGATTGGAGTGAGTATTTCGGCTATCAACCCAATGATGGGTCAGGGGACCGCTACTTTCACCTCGATCCGTTATGGGCGGATGACAATATCGACTTTGTGGGTATCGACAATTACATGCCCTTGTCGGATTGGCGGGATGGCGTGGATCATCTGGATGCGCAGTCCGGCGCGCATTCGATCTATGATCTGGGCTACCTGCGCGGCAATATCGAAGGCGGCGAAGGATATGACTGGTACTATGCTTCACCCGAAGAGGCCGAGGCCCAAATCCGGACACCTATCACAGATAACGACCACGATGAGGCCTGGATCTGGCGATACAAAGACCTGCGCAATTGGTGGTCGCAGCCGCATCATGAACGTATCGGAGGGGTTCGGCAAATTGATCCCACGGATTGGGTGCCCAGGTCGAAACCGATCTGGTTCACCGAGCTGGGTTGTGCGGCGATTGATAAGGGCACCAATGAGCCGAATAAATTTCTGGACCCGAAATCTTCGGAATCCAGTTTGCCGCGCTATTCTAACGGGCAGCGCGATGACTTCATGCAGGTTCAATACCTGAAGGCAATGTTGGGTTATTGGTCTGATCCCGCCGTCAATCCGGCTTCAGATCAGTACGACGGGCGTATGGTGGACATGGGAAATGCCTATGTCTGGGCGTGGGACGCACGCCCTTTCCCAACATTCCCAAATCTGCGCAGTCAGTGGAGCGATGGCGAAAATTATTCCAGAGGTCACTGGCTAAATGGACGATCGGGTGCGCGCACGCTGGCATCAGTGGTCACGGAAATCTGTCACGGTGGCGGGGTAGTAGACATTGACGTTTCGCGACTTGAGGGCGTTGTACGGGGTTACGCGATTGAAGATGTGAGCAGTGCACGCGCTGCATTGCAACCGCTGATGTTGCGTTATGGTTTTGATGCCATTGAGCGGGACGGAGTGCTTTTGTTCCAGATGCGCAATGGTCGCCAATCCGTGGAACTGGACACCGATATTCTGGCCGACAGCTCTGATTTAGATGGTCAGATTGAGTTCCGCCGAGAGGCCGAAGCCGAATTGACCGGTCGTGTTCGGTTGCGGTTCGCGCAATCGGATGCAGATCACGATGTGGTTTCGGAAGAGGCTATATTGCCTGACACGCGCACGCATTCGGTGTCCGAGAATGAAATGCCCTTGTCGATGACGCGCGCCGAAGGTCGCCAGACGGCCGAGCGATGGCTGAGCGAGGCGAGGGTTTCGCGTGAGACGGCGCGGTTCGCGTTGCCGCCGTCAATGCTGCATTTGGGGGCGGGCGACGTTGTCAGTTTGGCAAAAGAAGGCCACGGTGCACGGTATCGAATCGACCGGCTTGAGCAGGCAGATTTACAATTGGTCGAAGCGGTTCGTATCGAGCCGAGCGTTTATGAACCATCCGACTTACCCGATGATGTAGTGAGCGCCACACCTTTTGTTGCGCCGGTACCGGTGTTGCCTGTCTTCATGGACCTGCCGCTTATCACCGGCTCAGAGCAGCCTCATGCCCCGTATATCGCCGCGTCGGCCAATCCTTGGCCCGGTGGCGTAGCCGTTTATTCATCTGCCAATGATGAAGATTACGACCTGCAAGATGTGATCACGGGTCAGGCTATCATCGGTTTTACAGAGACGCCCTTGATGCGTGCGAGCGCCGGAATTTGGGACGAAGGTGCACCATTGCGCGTCAATCTGATCGACGGCGTGCTGGAATCTCGCCCGCGCGAAGCCCTGCTCAACGGTGCCAATCTGGCAGCAATCGGCGATGGGACGCCCGGCAATTGGGAGCTTTTCCAGTTCACCGATGCGACGCTGCAGGACAGCGGCATCTATACCTTGTCCGGGCGTTTGCGTGGACAGCTGGGGACAGATGCGATTGTTCCGGATGTATGGCCAGATGGGTCGATGTTCGTACTTTTGGATCAGAGTGTGTATCAGACCGGTCTATTGCGGTCCGAGCGGCGGGTCAGCAAGCACTATCGTATCGGTCCGGCGACACGAGGTTATGACGATCCGTCTTTTGTTCATCTGGTCGAAGCTTTCGACGGGAATGGATTGCGGCCTTACTCTCCGGTGCATTTGCGTGCCAATACTTCGGCTGCGGACGATCAGTTTTCCTGGATACGTCGCACTCGCCTGGATGGGGACGACTGGGCTGCGTTGGACGTTCCTCTGGCGGAGGAAAGCGAATCCTATCTGGTTCAAGTTCGCGCAAATGGCGCATTGATCCGAGAGCAGGTCGTCGGTCAGCCGAACTGGGTATATTCTGCCGTAGAGAAAGCCGAGGATGGCGTTACCGGATCCTACGAAGTACAGGTGGCGCAGATCTCGGCCAGCTATGGTCCAGGGTATCCGGCTAGCCTGACGGTTGCGTAAGCGGGTTCATGCGTCCCGTCCTTCACGGTGATATCAGTGCAGCGGCGCGGGCTTTATTGGCCGCGCCGCCGACCGAACGGGACCGTCTTTGTTCTCGTATGATCGAAGAGGCCGAACTGGCCGACAAACATGTTAGCCAGACGGGGAAACTTCACCCCATATTCGGCAATGGATCGCTGATGGCGGCCGCTCGGAACAGAAAGTTGGTAGACGAACCAAATTTTGATGACCTGCAATACTGCCTTTGTTTCGAAATGGCTCTGCGCCAGTTAATCCGATTTCAGATCAACCTGATGCGCAGTTGACACACTTGGTGGTGGCGAGATCAATTCGCAACCGGCCTTCGGGAATTTCGTCTCCGCAGTCTTCGCAATAGCCGAATTCACCGTCCTGAATGCGGGCCAACGCAGTCTGCAACCTGTGTGTTTCAATATCCCGATTTGCCTGCTGCGCCTTGGCCATCGCCTGATTCTGCAAAGCGTCCACCCGGCTTAGGCGACCGACAGCCTGCTGGTCTAACTCGACGATGGATTGGGCTTCCTTCTCTGACGCCGAATGCTCTGCCAAATCGGCCAGTCGCGCCTCTATCCTTGATTTAAAACCGGCCAGTTCAGTTTCATTCATTTTCGTTATCCTGCTGATCACGGGTTTGCGTTTGGCCTTTTTGCAACTAAATGGCATTCTAGGCGCAGCAAAGGAATAAACACCATGTTGGAAAAGCGCAGTCAGGTTACACCTGTCGATCCTGTTTGGAACCGTATCACGACCGAAGCTCAAGCGGCGGTTGAGGACGAACCGTTGATGGGAGGCCTGGTTCACGCCTGTATTCTGCACCACCGCAGCTTAGAACGCGCGCTGTCTTACAGGGTTTCAGCCAAGCTGTGCTCTAACGAGATGTCGATGATGGTTCTGCGTGAAATTGTGGACGAAGCCTATGATGCCGACCCCTCTCTGATTGAGGCGGCGCGCGCTGACCTGATGGCCGTTTACGAACGCGACCCGGCCTGCCACCGCCTGTTGCAGCCAATTCTGTATTTCAAAGGCTATCAGGCGATGCAGGCTTATCGCGTGGCCCATTGGCTTTGGATGAAGGGGCGTCACGATCTGGCGTATTTCTTCCAGATGCGTTCGTCCGAGATTTTCGGGATCGACATCCATCCGGCCGCGAAGATCGGCAAGGGTATCATGATCGACCATGCGCATTCCATCGTGATCGGTGAAACTGCTGTCGTGGGCGACAATGTCTCGATGCTGCATTCCGTGACCCTGGGCGGCACGGGAAAGGAAGAAGAGCAACGCCATCCGACCATCGGCAACGGTGTGCTGATCGGTGCCGGGGCCAAAGTGCTGGGCAATATCAAAGTGGGCAATTGCAGCCGCATCGCGGCGGGTTCGGTTGTTTTACAGGAGGTTCCGGCGTGCAAGACTGTGGCCGGTATTCCTGCTAAGATCGTGGGTGCGGCAGGCTGTGATCAGCCGGCGATCTCGATGGACCACATGTTGGGTAAGGACCAGTAGTCCAATCTTTCCCAAACGAAATCAGTTCGAGCGGTTGTTCTTTTTGTTCAACCGCTTGAGCCGCCGCTCTTCCCGACGTTTCTTCCGCAGTTCGATCCTTTCTTCCCGTTCCGCTTTTTGTTTGGCAACCACTGCGGGATCGGATGAATTGAACTTTGAGTTTTCGCCCGGATAGCCGTTGGGTTTCGCGGCAGGCTCTGATGGCAGAGCTGTCGCTAGTAGTACCAGCACCAGAAGAGTTTTAGCTGAATTTACAAGGGTCATTGCACACCTGTTGAGTCAGGAACCTGTGCAATGAAATTGATGTTTTCGGTATGCAGGAGCAATGGCTCTGGTGTTCACGCTTGCTCACATCATGGGCAAACGAAAATGCCCCGCCGTTTCAAGGACTGGCGGGGCATTCGATTTAACACGATACTCAGGCGAGCATTACCATCGGGTTTTCCAGATTGTCGACGATGGCCTTCAGCAGTTCAGCGCCAAGAGCACCGTCAATCACCCGGTGGTCAACCGACATGGTCACTGACATAACCGTAGCTACGGTCAGCTCTCCGTCACCGCCAACAACCGGTTTCTTCACACCAGAGCCTACGGCCAGAATGCCGGCATGGGGCGGGTTCACGATGGCGTCGAAATTGTCGATGCCGAACATACCCAGATTCGAGATGGCAAATGTCCCACCCTGATATTCATGTGGGGCCAGCTTACGCTCGCGCGCACGGCCCGCGAGGTCTTTCATCTCGGTCGACAAGGCAGACAGTGACTTCATGTCCGCATCCTGAAGAACTGGCGTGAACAGGCCACCTTCAATTGCAACCGCGACGGCCACGTCCGAGGGTTTCAGTTGCAGTACCCGGTCGCCCGCCCAGACTGCGTTGCACTCGGGAACCTGTTGCAGTGCATTCGCGACCGCTTTGATGATGAAGTCGTTGACGCTGAGCTTGACGCCACGGCCTTCCAATTGCTTGTTTAGCTGGCTGCGGAACTTCAGCAGCGCGTCCAGCTTGATGTCGCGACGCAGATAGAAATGCGGGATGGTCTGTTTGGCTTCACCCAGACGTGCCGCAATAGTCTTGCGCATACCGTCGAGTTTGATTTCCTCGTATTCGCGACCTTCATACATGCGTGCCACGGCATCTGCGGAAGGACCGGCAGGTGCAGCGGCAGGCGCTGCTGCGGGGGCCGCTGCGGCAGCAGGGGCCGAAGCTGCGGCTTTCGGAGCCGCCGTGGCGCTTTCAACATCTGCCTTGACGATGCGGCCATGCGGACCAGAGCCTGCGATCTGCGCCAGATCAAGCCCCTTCTGCGCGGCGATGCGCCGGGCCAGGGGTGATGCGAAGATACGACCACCATCCGCCTTGGCCGGAGCCGCCGGAGCAGGGGCGGGCGCCTCGGGTGCCGCGGGCGCGGCAGCCTCGTTGGCCGCGGCTGCAGGTGCAGCTGCTGGAGTTGCAGCAGGCGTGGCCGCGATATCATCGGCGCTTTCGCCATCTTCCAGCAGAACCGCGATGGCGGTGTTCACCTTGACCCCTTCAGAGCCTTCGGGGATCAGGATTTTGCCAATGGTGCCTTCGTCAACGGCCTCAAACTCCATCGTGGCCTTGTCGGTTTCGATTTCGGCCAGCAGGTCGCCAGACGAGACGGTGTCGCCTTCCTTGACCAGCCATTTGGCAAGCGTGCCTTCCTCCATGGTCGGAGACAGGGCGGGCATCAGAATTTCTGTAGGCATCTGTGTCGCTCCTTACCGGTAGGTCACTTGTTTGACGGCGGCGATCACCTCATCCGTGGTGATCAGAGCCAGCTTTTCTAGGTTTGCGGCATAGGGCATCGGAACATCCTTGCCGGTGCAGTTGATGACCGGTGCGTCGAGGTAATCGAACGCTTCCTGCATCACGACCGATGAGATGTAGCTGCCAACCGAACCCTGCGGCCAGCCTTCTTCTACTGTGACCAGACGGTTGGTTTTCATCACCGAGTTGATGATCGCGCCAGTATCCATCGGGCGGATGGTGCGCAGGTCGATCACTTCGGCGCTGATACCGTCCTCGGCCAGCTTATCAGCGGCTTCGAGTGCGTATTGCATGCCGATGCCAAAGCTGACGATGGTCACGTCCGAACCTTCACGCCAGATGCGGGCCTTGCCCAGCGGGACGGTCAGATCATCCACCTGCGGCACATCAAAAGAGCGACCGTAGAGGATTTCGTTTTCCAGGAATATCACCGGGTTGGGGTCGCGGATGGCCGATTTCAGCAAACCCTTGGCGTCGGCGGCCGAGTAAGGCATGACGACTTTCAGGCCGGGAATCTGCATATACCATGCGGCGTAATCCTGACTGTGCTGTGCGGCCACGCGAGCGGCAGCACCATTCGGACCACGGAACACGATGGGGCAGCCCATCTGACCGCCGGACATATAAAGCGTCTTGGCTGCAGAGTTGATGATGTGGTCAATCGCCTGCATGGCGAAGTTGAAGGTCATGAATTCGACAATCGGTTTCAGCCCACCAAAGGCAGAACCTACCGCGATACCGGCAAATCCGTGTTCGGTGATCGGGGTGTCGATCACGCGTTTCGATCCGAATTCATCCAACAGACCTTGGGAAATCTTGTAAGCGCCCTGATACTCAGCAACTTCCTCGCCCATCAAATAGACATCTTCGTCGCTGCGCATTTCTTCGGCCATGGCGTCACGCAGAGCTTCACGCACGGTTTCAGATTTCATTTTCGCGTCGGCAGGCCAATCAGGAGACAAGTCCACTACCGGCGCGGCAGGGGCAGCGGCGACAGGAGCGGGTGCCTCAACCGCCGCAGGGGCGGCTTCGGTATCCGCTGCGGCAGCAGGCGCTGCCGCGGGCAGGGCCGAGGCGTCTTCGCCTTCTTCCACAAGAATAGCTATGGGGGTGTTAACCTTGACCGCCTCGGTACCTTCCGCGATCAGGATTTTGCCGACGATACCTTCATCGACAGCTTCGAACTCCATCGTGGCCTTGTCGGTTTCGATCTCGGCCATGATGTCGCCCGAGTTTACAGTGTCGCCTTCCTTGACCAGCCATTTGGCCAGCGTTCCCTCTTCCATGGTGGGTGAAAGGGCGGGCATGAGAATTTCGGTTGCCATGTCTTAATCGTCCTCTCAGGCGTAAATATCGGTCCAGAGCTCTTCGACGGAAGGCTCAGGGCTTTCTTTCGAGAATTCAGCGGCCTGATTGACGATCTCTTTGATTTCCTTGTCGATCGCTTTCAGGTCATCCTCGGATGCGTGTTTGCCGCTCAGCAGTAACTCGCGGACGTGTTCGATCGGATCGCTTTGTTCGCGAACCTTCTGAACCTCTTCGCGGGTGCGGTATTTGGCCGGGTCGGACATCGAGTGGCCGCGATAGCGGTAAGTCTTGATCTCAAGAATGTAGGGGCCCTTACCCGCGCGGCAGTGCGCAACGGCCTTTTCACCGGCCTCTTTGACCGCAAGTACATCCATGCCATTGACGATCTCGCCCGGGATGCCGAAGGCTTCGCCACGCACATAGATGTCTTTGGTCGAGGTCGAGCGTTCTTGCGAGGTTCCCATGGCGTACTGGTTGTTTTCGATCACGAACACCACTGGAAGATCCCAGAGCGCGGCCATATTGAAGGCCTCATAGACTTGACCCTGGTTCGCGGCACCGTCCCCGAAATAGGTGAAGGTTACGCCGCCATTTCCCTTGTACTTGTCCGCGAATGCCAGACCGGCACCCAGAGGCACCTGCGCGCCCACGATACCGTGGCCACCGTAGAAATGCTTCTCTTTCGAGAACATATGCATCGAGCCGCCCTTACCTTTGGACAGGCCGCCCTCACGCCCGGTCAATTCGGCCATCACGCCGCCCGGATCCATACCGCAGGCCAGCATATGCCCGTGGTCCCGATAAGAGGTGATCCGCTTGTCACCTTCTTTGGCTGCGGCTTCCAGGCCCACAACGACGGCTTCCTGTCCGATGTACAGGTGGCAGAACCCACCGATCAGACCCATGCCGTACAATTGGCCTGCCTTTTCTTCGAATCGGCGGATCAAAAGCATTTCGCGGTAGTAAGTTGTAAGCTCTTCCGCAGAAACATTTGGTTTCTTTGTGGTTTTTCGCGCAGCCATCGTGGCGATCTCCCCCTTCCGGACAGATAGTTTAGCGTTAAACTATCTCATAAAGCATTTCCGGCTTTCTGGCGAGAGCAAATGTGACGCAGGGTTATTGGTCGGCGGATTGCCTGCGTTCCAAGTGGTCAAAAGCAATAGCTAGCGCATATAGTCTTCAAAATTATCGATGTAGTCGTCCAGGTTCTCAGTCAGCATCTTTCGATACTCCTGTACAAAGTATTCGATCGTTTCGTCCTTATGGTCTTTCATGTCGGCGCTGTCATCGAAACCACAGGCGCTGACCCACGAGCTAAATCTCGCGGCGGCGTAAAGAAGCGATGCGCTGACTTTTCCTCGTTCAACGTGTTCCAGGTGGGTGTTGGCCAAATTGATTACGGCGTCAGCCCGGTCGAAAAAATCGTCGTCGGGTTTGTTCGTCATGCCAGTAGACCCTTTCGAATAGATGCAAAAACTATTTGGTTAGCCTGATACATCAAACCGCGAAGCATTTTAACGCTTGGGGGTTACCGAATAACAATCTCATCCGAGCGGATCATGCCCAGAACCGAGCGCGCCTGCTGATCCAGCAGATCGAGATCCAGATAAGTGTCAGACAGACGTCGGGTCAGGTTTTCCATCTCGGCAATCTCGGCCTCAAGCTTGGCCAGATCACGTGACAGGGCGTCCCGTTCCGCTGCAATCTCGACCCGTCGGAACAGGCCGTAGTCGCCCTGCACAGCGGCAAAGGTGAAATACACACCCAGCATAAACGCCACCATGAAGAAAACGACTGCGCCCAAACCGGGCCGATGGGAACGGGACACTCTGTTTACCGCCGTATGAACTGCCTCAATAACGTGCCCTTTGCGAGCATCTGACCGCACTATGTCACAGGTGATTCGGCTTGTGAATCCCTTGATTCGCACTTTTTAAAGTTTGTTATGGGATGGAGTGCGCGGCTCGCGATTTCCAATTTTATGTGGTGCAGAAAATTGGTTTCGAGCTGTGTTTGCCCTCCGCAACTGTATTGTGCTGCGGAAAACTTGGGGCTCAGAATGGATATCAGCGCGGGCATGAGGCCAGGTGGCGCGCACTAGCCCTCCAACGCGGCGACACCGGGCAGGGCTTTGCCTTCCATCCATTCAAGGAACGCGCCGCCTGCGGTCGAGATGTAGGAAAAGTCCTTGGCTGCCCCGGATGCATTCAGCGCCGCGACCGTGTCGCCGCCGCCTGCGACCGAGGTTAGCTGGCCAGAACGTGTCAACGTGGCAGCTTTCAACGCTGCAGCATTGGTGGCCGCATCGAAAGGTTCGATTTCGAAAGCGCCCAGCGGGCCATTCCAGATCAAGGTTTGGCTTTTGGCGAAAATGTCAGTGATGGCTGCAACGCTTTCCGGTCCGGCGTCCAAGATCATGCCGCTTTCGGTGCATTGGTCGGCGGGCAAAACCTGATGGGGGGCGTTTGCCTCGAACTTGTCCGAAACCACGATATCGGTGGGCAGCACGATAGTGCAGCCCGCGCTTTCCGCCTTGGCCAGGATTTCGGCTGCTGTATCTTTCATGATGCGCTCGGCCAGCGATTTACCGACATTCAGGCCTTTTGCCACCAGGAAGGTGTTGGCCATGCCGCCGCCGATTACCAGATAGTCTACTTTGTTGATCAAGTTACCCAGCAGCTCTAGCTTGGTTGATACTTTTGCACCTCCTACAACGGCCGTTACCGGGCGTTTTGGTGCACTCAGTGAACCTTCCAGCGCCTCAAGCTCTGCCTGCATCAGGCGACCGGCACAGGCGGGCAGCAAGCGAGCTATGGCCTCGGTCGAGCTGTGCGCACGGTGCGCGGCTGAGAATGCGTCATTGCAGTATACGTCACCCAATTTGGCCATACCTGCCGCCAGATCAGCGTCGTTCTTGGTTTCGGCTGCATGAAACCGGGTGTTTTCCAGCAACAGCACCTGACCGGGTTTCAGGGCGTGGGCGGCCAGATCAGCTTCGGTTCCGACGCAATCGGCGGCAAATAGAACTTCGGTGCCAAAGGCGGCTTCAAGCGTGGGGATCAGTTGTTTCAGCGACAGATTCTCGCGACGCTCACCGCCTGGGCGTCCGAAATGGGCCAGCAGGATAGGTTTACCCCCGGCAGCCAGAATATCTTTGACTGTTGGAACGATGCGCTGAATCCGGGTTGCGTCGGTGACAACCCCATCAACGATTGGCACATTGATATCGACACGCACCAGTACGCGTTTGCCATTCAGGTCCATGTCGTCAAGCGTTTTCCAGCCCATCGCGCTATCCTCAGATTGTTTCAATCGGTTTAGGCGGTTCTTTTCCTGCATTTTGCCTTCAGGTCAATGCGTCACTTGGCATTCATGCGCATGGCGAATAGGTATTTGCGCAAGACTAAATGACAGGAGGGCCTCATGGCCGAGATCAAGGATCCCGAAAACACAATCATCGTCGAGCTGAAAGACGGTAAAGTCGTAATCGAACTGCTGCCCGACGTGGCGCCACAGCATAGCGCACGGATGAAAGAGCTGGCGCGTGGCGGTGAATATGACAACGTGGCTTTTCACCGGGTGATTGACGGCTTTATGGCCCAGACCGGCGACGTGCAGCACGGCGACATGGAAGACGGGTTCAACATTCGCATGGCAGGCACCGGCGGCTCGTCGCTGCCGAATGTTCCCGCAGAGTTCTCGAAGCTGCCCCATGATCGCGGCACACTGGGCGCGGCGCGTTCGCAGAACCCTGACTCGGCCAACTCGCAGTTCTTTATCAACTTCAAAGACAACCACTTCCTGAACGGCCAGTACACCGTTTACGGTCGCGTGATCGAAGGTATGGAGCATGTGGACGCCATCACCCGCGGTGAGCCGCCTGCGAACCCGGATCGCATGATCAGCGTGAAGGTGGCGGCCGATGTATAAGCTGGCTACCGCTTTCGCCCTGTTGGCCAGCCCGGCGCTGGCCACCGGGCTTCAGATCGAGATCGAAGGCGAGGGTGCCAACGGCACCGTCACCGTCGACCTGTTCGAAGATCTCGCCCCGAAACATGTCGAGCAGATCAGCACTCTGGCCGCTGAAGGCAAATATGACGGGGTAGTTTTCCACCGTGTGATCGACGGCTTCATGGCGCAGACCGGAGATGTCGAGTTTGGCCGCATCGGTGGCGACATGCGCCGTGCCGGAACCGGAGGGTCGAACCGACCCGATCTGCCGGCTGAGTTCTCGGACTACAACTATGACCGCGGTGTTGTAGGCATGGCGCGGGCACAGGACCCCGACAGCGCGAATTCGCAGTTCTTCATCATGTTTGAACCTGGTCCCTTCCTGAATGGCCAGTACACTGTCGTCGGTCAGGTTACTGAAGGCATGGATGTGGTGGATGCCATCAAGCGAGGCGATGGCCCGAACGGAGCCGTCATAGGACAGCCGGACGTGATGAAAAAAGTCACTGTGACAGAGTAAATAGTAAGCCCCGATGCGAAAATGCTTCGGGGCTTATTTAGTTTCAGTCGTCACCCATGGCCATCCAGATCAGCGCGCCTATGGCCGCGCCGATGAGTGGGGCGACCCAGAACAGCCAGAGCTGACCAAGGGCCGGAGCATCTGCAAACAGGGCCACACCTGTGGACCGCGCCGGGTTGACCGATGTGTTGGTCACCGGAATCGAAATCAGGTGAATCAGAGTCAGGCATAGGCCAATGGCAATCGGAGCGAACCCGTCAGGTGCAAAGTTGGATGTTGCGCCAAGAATGACAATGATGAAGAACGCGGTCATCACGATTTCGATCACCAAGGCGGACATCATCGAATAGCCTTCGGGCGAGGCTTCTCCGTAGCCGTTCGAAGCGAATCCGCCGACGCCTTCGAAACCGGGCGCGCCGCTGACGATCAGGTACAGAACAACCGCGGCGGCAATTGCGCCGATCACCTGCGCGATCCAATAGGGGATCAGGTCTTTTGCCGGAAACCTACCGCCGATCATCAGGCCGAGACTTACCGCCGGGTTGAAATGCCCGCCCGAGATATGTCCGACCGCATAAGCCATGGTTAGAACTGTCAGGCCGAAGGCAAAGGAAACACCCAGCCAACCAATGCCCACATCGGCAACTCCTGCGGCCAGAACTGCGCTGCCGCAGCCGCCCAGCACCAGCCAGAACGTGCCGAAAAACTCGGCCATTAGTTTTGATGACATGAAAAACCCTCCTGAAAACACTGATTTAAGAATAATTCAAAAATTACATTTTGTGAAACGGCGGGGCGCGGGGAAATTCTATGTGTCTTATTAAGGAGTGAAACGCTGGATTTTCGGGGCGCAGCTAACGCCAGTTGACTGGATCCAGCCGAAACAACTCTGACAATTGCTCGTACACTTCAGGCACGGCAGATTTCAGCTGTTTTGGTTGTTCAAAAAACACCTCGACCGAGACAGCGAAAAACTCTTCATGGCCTACTGCACCATAGGGATCAATAACGGTGTGCTGGCCCTGTTCGACGGCTTTCACATGGGCGTCGTAAGCAGTCAGAAAGACGCGCTCCCATTCGGCAAAGCTCTGCCCGTCGCTCAGAATCGGAACGCCGTTGGTGCCGCCGGAAAGGTCATCGACCTGATGCGCAAACTCGTGCAGAACGACATTCTGCCCGTCATGGTCGTTCGCCGCTCCTTGTTTACTGTGCCTCCATGACAGAATCACTGGCCCGCGATCCCAGCTTTCGCCGGTGCGCACGATTTCCTTCTCGCTGATGACATAGCCATCCTGCCGGCGCTGGCGCGACTTGAAGGCATTGGGGTAGATGAGGATCGTTGTCAGATGATCATACCAGAGGTCACTGTTCACCAGCAGCAGGCTGGCCTGCGCTGCGATGGCCAACTCCATCTCCTCTGTGACTTCCAACCCGTCGCAGCCGTGGAACTGCACCTGGTTCAGAAACAGGTTCACCTTGCCGTCCAGCTTGGCGCGCAGGTCAGGGGGCAGGCGGCGGATCAGTGGCACCTGTTGTTCGATCACGTTGCGCTGGTGGTCGGTCAGGGGCGTGGCCAGCAACTCTTGCCGCGCCTGTGACTTGGACCAGTAGCGGTACAGAAAAAAGCCCGCGATCAGCAGGAGGATCGAGAAAAAGATCAGCATGTCAGAACCCTATACCGACCGGTCCCATCGGCAAGAGTAAAAGAAAAACGCCGCAGGGTGACCCGCGGCGTTTATGCATTCGGATATCAGGTCAGCGTTACTGCTTGACCTCGGCCGCCGGGTTGGCGCCGGCTTTGGCGCTGCGGCCCGGGTTCAGCGGATCGTCCTGACGCTGCACCGAACCTTCGAAATGCGCACCGCTTTCGATGGCGATGGTCTTGTGAATGATGTCACCTTCGACGCGTGCGGTCGAAGTCAGGCGCACTTTCAGACCACGCACGCGGCCCACGATGCGACCGTTGATCACGACGTCATCTGCGGTAACTTCGCCCTTGATTGTGGCGGTTTCACCGATGGTCAGCAGGTGCGCACGGATGTCGCCTTCTACAGTGCCTTCAACCTGAATGTCGCCGGTGGTCTTCAGATTGCCTGTGATGTGCAGATCCGAGGACAGAACCGATGCCGGAGGCTTGGGCTTGGGCGCGGTGCTGGCCTTGCTTTCCGATGGTGCCGGGGCCGCAGGAGTCGCCGGAGCGGCGGGTTTTGCCGTCTCGGGTGTCGTCGACGCGGGCTCGTTTATTTTGCTCTTAGAAAACATTTCTCGCAGCCTTGATGTAAGTCATTGGATTTTTAGGGACACCGTCGACGCGAACTTCATAATGCAGATGCGTGCCGGTAGACCGTCCGGTGCTACCCATATCAGCAATATGATCCCCGCGCGAGACCCTTTGGCCAACCTTGACCCGGATCTTGGTGTTATGAGCGTAAAGTGTCTCAACACCAAAGGCGTGTTTGATTTTTACCAGCCTGCCAAAACCGGATTGCCACCCTGCATGCGTCACTACACCGTCTGCAGTTGCATAGATGTCGGTGCCGTGGGCGCCTGCGAAATCGGCGCCGTTATGCATGCGTCGGCCGCCGGTCTTGGGATCCCGGCGCGTGCCGAAGCCGCTGGTAAAACGGACAACGTCACGCACCGGGCTGGCAAAGGGGGCCTTTTCGGCAGCAATGCGGTATAGGTTCAACTGATCCATCTGCTGCAGCAGTACATTGGCGCGGATTTCGTCGGGGGTCAGGTCCTCACCGCGCGTGCTGAAAGAGATGGGTGTCAGGGGCCCGCCCATACCGCTGTAACCGCGGCGGACCTCTTCAATAATACGGTCAGTAGGCATTCCGGCCTGGCGGAACATCTTGTCCAGTGGCTCGACTGAGATCACCATCGCCTCTTCCAATTGGCGGAAGATCTCGTCGCTGCGTTCCTGCAACAGCCGGATTTCCAGCTCAAGCTCGTCACGTTGTGCCAGTGCATCCTGTGCGTCAGAGGCGATCTGGTCGCGTTGAGCGGCAGTCCGGGTCAGAGCCTCGGTCATGAAATTCATCTGCTCGGGATCGGCCGCAGCGGTCACGTACACGTCGCCGTCAGTTGTTTCACCCTGCATGCCTGCCAATTCGGTGCGGGCCTCTTCACGCTGCTTCATGGTGGCGCGCAAGGTGGTTTGAATCACCTCGATACCCGTCTCCAGCTCGCGGCGGCGGTTCTCCGAGGCCAGAAGTTCCGATTGCATCGCTGAAATCTGTTCCAATGCCGCGTTGAACCTGTCTTGCGCGGCCAGCGCTTCCTGAGCGCGCGCATCGCGTTCAGCCGACAGAATATTCAGGCGTTCCTGATACGTCGCCTGATCCCGTTTGGCCTGCTCGCGGAAGTTGCCCGATCCGATACTGTCCATCAGTAGGATCGCTGTGGAAACAGCCGTCCAGCCAATAATCACTGCAACCCCGGCCACAGCAGCCACCTGCGTTTCCGAGCTGAGCCGGATGAAACGCGTATCGTTGTCAGATTTCAGAAAAACCCGGCGCTCCGGGAAATGCCGTTCAAGCAGTGAGTGTAGTTTTATTGCCAGACGGGTTCGCACGCGCCTATACCTCTCATCCCCAAGATATCGGGATCGGTCGTGAGTGATCGCCATCCCTTGGGCGCACTGCATAGAGGGCGCATGCTAATTGGGCAAGTTTGTTAACTAGTTCACACATAAAACCTACTTTTTCCCGCCAATTCTCGGCGAGAATTTGCCGATAACGTCAAGTTGAGCGCGTTTATTGCGGGGTGCCCGGCGGCGGCAGGTCTTCGGTCAGGGGCCAGTAAAAATCGGGTGGCAATCCGGCTTCGGCGCGTTTTTCCTCGTTGAAGGGTGGTTTCAGAACGCCGTGGAAATACCGCCGGACCAATTGGTGGAATACATCCTTGGGGTCGGCATTCTCGCGGCCACACAAAAAGTGGAACCATTTTGAACCATATGCGACATGGCCGACTTCTTCGGCGTAAATGACCTCCAGCGCTGTGATGACCTGTTCTTCCTTGGCTTTTCGGAATATGTCGATCATCCCCGGCGTTACGTCCAACCCGCGCGCCTCAAGCACCATGGGCACCACGGCCAGACGGCCCATCAGGTCCTCGGCCGTGTCTTCAGCCGCACGCCACATTCCAGCATGGGCAGGCAGGGCGCCATAGTGGCTGCCCATGGCTTCCAGACAATCGCAGACCATTTCGAAGTGACGCGACTCTTCTTCGGCGCATTTGACCCAATCGTCATAGAACCCGATCGGCATCGGCACGTGACCAAAGCGCGCTATAATATCCCAATGCAAATCCACCGCGTTCAATTCAATATGCGCGACGGCATGCAACAGGGCGATCCGCCCCGCTTCGGTTCCGGGTTTCCGTTTTGGAACTTCGCGCGGAGATAACAGTTCAGGCCGTTCGGGGCGCGAAGGTTGCAGCGGAGGAGATGCGTTGCCGACCTCTATTTCAGGCCCTTCACCCTTGCGGGATGCAAACCACGCAGCGGCATGCCGTTTTGAAAGGGCGGTCTTTTCCCGCCCATTCGCCGTGGTCAGTACTTCGGTCGCCATCTGGGTTAGCGTTTTGGACACCAGGTTTCTCCGCCTAAATGATTGCGCGGGTCTTAGACCGGATGGTGCCCGTGGTCGAGAGGGTCACAAGGCGAGCACGGCCTCAAGCACCTCTTCCACATGACCGGGCACTTTGACCTTGCGCCAGACCTTGGCAATCTTGCCGTCGCCGTTGATGATGAAGGTCGAGCGTTGGATCCCCATCGACTTACGCCCGTACATGTTTTTTTCCACCCATACGCCGTAATCCTCACAAACAGTCGAGTTTTCGTCCGACAGCAGCGGCGTTGTCAGGTTGTGCTTGGCGACGAATTTATCGTGTTTGGCCACACTGTCGCGCGAGATGCCGAATACTTGAGCGCCTGCATCGGCAAAGTCTTGAAGTTGTTCCGAGAAACCGATGGATTCCTTGGTGCAGCCCGGCGTATCATCACGGGGATAGAAGAACAGAACCACGATGCCACCGCGCAGGTCTGACAGGGTGACCTCACCATCTCCGTCGCGTGGCAAAGTGAAATCAGGGGCGATGTCTGAAACGTCGGGCATTGGAAACTCCGCTGAAGCTTTATAGGGCTGCCCGTCATCATAGGGCGGCATGAGCGGGTTGGAAGGCGTGGATCGAAAATTGGCGCAGCACGAGGAAAAAAGTGCGACCCAGCCGGAGGAACCTCCGCGTCGTCGTCGCTCGCGCCGTCGCAAAGCTGCGCATTTTTCCGGGTGGACGATATTATCCCTAGGTCTGCTGGTGTTTGCAGGCTGGTTCTTTTTGTTCGGTCAGAACGTGCATGCGCCCGAATGGCTGCGAAAGAGGGTTGAGCATCGTCTTGAGCAAAGCCTTGGTGGCCTGCAATTCCGGTTTGGTGACGCCAGCTTTATTGTAAATGAAGACTGGCGCCCCCGATTGCAGCTGATGGACGTTACGATCAGTGACGCAGCGGGGCAGCAGATTGCTCAGGTCTCGGAACTGCAGACCCGGCTATCCATGCGTGGATTGCTGCGGGGGAAAATTCGGCCACGGCGTATTCTCCTACGCGATGCGCAATTCGCTTTGACCCGTGGACTGGATGGTGCGCTGACGCTAACGGTTGGGGCGGGCAGCGCCCCGGTGCAAAAGGCGCCGGATTTGGCGCAACTGATCGAACATTCCGACGACGTATTTTTGTCGCCCATCCTGTCGGGATTGCGGTCGGTAGAGTTGGAATCCTTGACGCTTGATTATCAGGACCTGCGACTTGGCAGGGCCTGGGTTTTTGATGGCGGCCACATAAGAATAGATCGCAGTGGTGATGAGATGCGGCTGGCCACTGGATTTTCCGTACTGACCGGGCGTGACTACGCCAGCACGATCGAGGCCAACTACACCAGTGTATTGGGTACACCTCAGGCCGAGTTCGGTGTTTCGATCACCGACTTGCCTGCTGAAGATATCGCCAATCAGAGTGTCGCGCTGTCGTGGATGCAGGTTCTCAAGGCTCCGATTTCCGGGGCATTAAGGGGCAGTGTCAATGACGACACGACGCTTGGCCCGCTATTTGCCACGCTGAATCTTGGTTCGGGGGTGGTTCAACCGACACAGGAAACGCGCCCGATCCCCTTTGAGTCAGCCAGCACTTATTTCACCTATAAGCCCAGCTATCAGGTGCTGGAATTCAATGAGATATCAGTGGTTTCGGCTTGGGGCGCCTTTCAGGCTGAAGGTAAGGCGTTTTTGCATGGTATCGAAGACGGTGTGCTGGATAGCCTGACCTCTCAGCTGAGCCTCAACAATATTAACATCAATCCTGCAAATTTGTTCCCCGAACCGCTGGATCTGGCACGTGCCAATCTGGATTTTCAAATGAAACTTGCCCCGTTCGAGCTTCATTTGGGGCAAGTGATGGTTGAAGATTCAAATTACCGTCTATTGGCCTCGGGTACGTTGCTTGGTGAAGCAACTGGGTGGTCCGCGCAATTGGATGCGCATTTAGACAGTATGAACGCAGACCATCTGCTGAATTACTGGCCTGAACGACTGGCCTCGAAGCCGCGGAAATGGGTGGCGGAAAACCTGTTTGAGGGAGAGTTTTCAGATATTGATTTTGCGTTGCGCCTAAAGCCGCGTGCCAAACCCGATATCTATCTGGATTTTGGTTTCGACAAAGCCAAGATCAGGTTCGCCAAGACCCTGCCACCAATCGAAAATGCACAAGGCCAGGCCAGCTTGATTGGTCAACGTTTCACGGCCACGGCAGAATCGGGCCATGTTGTCGCCGATCAGGGTGGCGCAATTGACGCCTCTGGTACGTCGTTCATCATCCCCGATACCAGCATCAAAGGCGTGTCCCCGTCGATCACCCGGATTACGGCCAAGGGCAGTGTAACTGCGGCCATGTCTCTGCTCGACCGACCTCCGCTGCAATTGTTGGCGAAGGCGAATTTGCCGGTTGATGTGGCGAACGGGCAGGTGGCCCTGTCGGGAACACTGGCTCTGCCGATGAAAAAGGGGCTGAAGTTTGAGGAGACTCAGTTCCACTTCCTTGGCGAAATTGACAACGTTCAAAGTGACAGGCTTGTGCCGGGTTTCTCGGTCAGTGCCGACAGGTTGACGCTTGAGGGTGACCAGACAGAGGTTGAGGTCGAAGGCCAAGGAAATTTCGGTGATGTCCCGCTTCGGGCAAGTTGGCGGCAGCCGATAGGAGGTCGTGAACCCCAGCGCAGTGAGCTGACAGGACAGATTGAACTGTCGCCCCGTCTTATGGCTGAACTGAAGGCTGGCCTGCCGCAAGGGATGCTGACGGGTAAAGGCACGGCAGATATTGCGCTGGGCATTGGTGCAGGCGGGCCACCCAAGCTTACGGCAAAATCCGACCTTGCGGGAGTCGTTCTGGCTATCCCTGAACTCGGTTGGAGCAAGGCAGCGGGAACAACCGGAACAATGACGGTTGACGCAACATTGGGCGACGCCTTGCGCGTGGATGAGCTCCGGTTGGATGCGGCTGGATTACGAACCTCTGCGTCAATTTCGTTCAACGAGGGGAATTTCGACCGTGTGCTTTTTAGTTCATTCGATCTAGGTGACTGGCTGGCAGTTCCTGCCGAACTGGTCAATACCGGACGGGCTGTGCCTGATATTCGTGTGTTGGGCGGAGTAATGAATCTGGGCCGCGCAACCTTTGGTAGTGGTAGTGGCGGTGGGGGCTCTGGCACGGGGCCTCGGATGGACGTGACGCTGGATCGCCTACAAGTGACTGAAACCATTGCGTTGACTGGGTTCAAAGGAGCATTCCAAACTACAGGAGGCGTCAATGGTGCCTTTACGGCCAGCGTCAATGGCGGTGCCGCCGTTCGCGGGCAGGTCTCTCCGCGTTCGGGCCGCAGCGCGGTGACGCTGACGTCGGGCGATGCGGGAGAGGTCTTGCGGTCGGCGGGCCTGATCACTCAGGCGCGGGGAGGGGCGTTGAACCTGCAATTGGAACCAGTGGCCGGTCCGGGTAATTACGACGTCAACGTGAAGATCACCAATACCCGCATCACAGACGCCCCAGCCATGGCAGCCTTGCTGGACGCTATCAGTCTTGTAGGTCTGTTGGATGAAATGACAGGGCAGGGCATCTTTTTCTCTACGATCGAAAGCCGGATGCGCATAACCCCGACCGTTATCAAGGTTCTCAGCGGCAGCGCGGTTGGCCCGTCCATGGGGCTTTCCTTCGATGGCACCATCGACACGGTCGCCGGAATGCTGAACCTGCGGGGTGCCATTTCCCCGATCTATCTGGTGAATGCAATTGGCAGTGTCTTTACTAAGAAAGGCGAAGGCGTCATCGGGTTCAACTACACCCTGACCGGCCCGCTGAAGCAGCCGAAAGTTTCAGTGAACCCGTTGTCCGGCCTTGCACCGTTGTTCTTGCGCAACCTGCTAAGAGCCCCAGCGCCTACGGTGTCTGATGGCCCCAACGCGCAGCCCATCAAGCCGGATGAACCCACACGAACCTTCGGCGCACCTAAATCGAACCGGTAAACGTGCTGTGGCCGAATCTGCCAAGGCGCTGTATGGCGCGGCCATGAAACTCAGCGATTTTGATTTCCACTTGCCCGAAGACCTGATTGCCACACGGCCCGCGAGCCCGCGGTCGTCGGCTCGACTGCTGGTGGCCAATGGTGACGCGTTGTCCGACGCGCATGTGTTTGATCTGCCCGATTGGCTGCAACCCGGTGACCGGCTGGTGTTGAATGATACCCGTGTGATCCCGGCGCGTCTGAGCGGGCGTCGGCACCGCGACAGCGCCCAAGGGCCGGTGGCCGCTGCGATTGAAGCAACATTGTTGGAGCCGCAGGCCGACGGCACATGGAGCTCGCTGATCAAGCCTTTGAAAAAGGTCAAGATTGGCGAAACGATCGTATTCTCTGACGATCTCGGTGCTACGCTGGACCGGATTGAAGATGGACAGGCCTATCTGCGGTTCAACCTTACGGGCGACGATTTCGACGCGGCGCTTGAGCAGGCAGGCGCGATGCCTTTGCCACCCTATATTGCTGCGAAACGCCCGGCGGACGAGCAAGACAAGACGGATTATCAGACCATTTGGGCGCGTAACTCTGGCGCAGTCGCGGCCCCGACGGCCTCGTTGCATTTCGACGATGCGCTTATGCAGGCGCTTTCGGCGCGCGGGGTAACGCTCAGCCATGTGACCCTGCATGTTGGTGCGGGTACGTTCCTACCGGTCAAGGTCGAAGATGTGACCACTCACAAGATGCACGCCGAGTGGGGGCGGGTCAGTGCTACCGCAGCCGAAGAAATTCGAGCGACCAAGGCCGCAGGCGGACGGGTCATCCCGGTCGGAACAACAGCTTTGCGCCTGATCGAAAGTGCGGCGCGCTCTGGACAGATCGAACCGTGGGAAGGTGACACAGATATCTTCATCTATTCGGGTTTCGAATTCCACGTGACCGACGCCTTGATGACCAATTTTCACCTGCCGAAATCCACCTTGCTGATGCTGGTTTCGGCCCTGATGGGACAGGGTCGGATGCGCGAAGTATATGCGCATGCGATTGAACGGAAATATCGGTTCTTTTCTTACGGTGATGCGTCGCTTTTGATCCCATAAAAGGCGCGTTGTCGGGATCGTTCTATGTCATTGTCGTAGACAAGCATGACCAGAGCCGTTTTCCATATCAAAACGAATCCATAGTTCAGGTCGGCATTTTACGGAGGCCCCAATGATTCAGGTCCTATCCAGCGCGTGGGCTCTTCTTCTCGGTATGGGCCTGCTTATGGTCGGTAACGGCCTTCAGGGTACGATCCTAGGTGTTCGGGGTGAGATCGAGGGCTTTTCGACCCTAGAGATGTCGCTCGTAATGTCGGCCTATTTTATGGGTTTTCTGGGCGGTTCACGCCTGGCACCCGAGATGATCCGGCGTGTCGGACATGTCCGGGTGTTTGCTGCACTGGCTTCGTTCATTTCAGCCGTTATGATCATGTACCCATTGATGACCAACCCGGTTGTCTGGATTTTGGGGCGCGTCTTGATAGGATTCTGCTTTTCCGGCGTGTACGTCACCGCGGAAAGCTGGCTCAATAATGCAGCCAGTAACGAGAACCGCGGACAGGCCCTGTCGCTTTATATGATCTTCCAAATGACAGGGATTATCAGCGCTCAGGGACTGGTGCTGTTAGGCGACCCGGCTGGATTCGATACCTTCGTTATCGCGTCCATTCTGGTTTCAGTTTCTTTTGCGCCAATTTTGCTGTCGATCTCGCCAACGCCCGCGTTTGACACAACAAAACCGATGACCTTGCGCGAATTGTTCAATAGCTCTCCGCTTGGCTGCGTAGGTATGTTCCTTCTGGGCGGCGTATTCTCTGCGCAGTTCGGCATGGCTTCGGTTTATGGAGCGCGCGCGGACCTGACGCTGGTTGAGATTTCGACCTTTATCGCAACTTTCTATATCGGCGCCTTGGTGCTGCAATACCCGTTGGGCTGGATGTCAGATCGCATGGATCGCCGCTTTCTGATCATGCTGGTTGCCGGGGTGGGAGCTTGCGCTGCTGTGGTGGGTATGCTGTTTGGGGTCACTTTCCCGGTCCTCTTGGGCGCGGCCTTTTTTATCGGTGGCATGTCAAACCCGCTTTATTCGCTACTGATCGCGCACGCGAACGACTTTCTCGACCACGAAGACATGGCTGCTGCTTCGGGCGGGCTGTTGTTCATTAACGGGCTTGGCGCCATTGCAGGGCCACTCATCACCGGTTGGCTTATGGGAGATGCCATCTTCGGTCCGCCGGGCTTCTTTCTGTTCATCGCCGCTCTGTTGGTCACGATGGCTGTCTATGCGCTCTACCGTATGACACAGCGCGCCGCGATCCCGATCGATGAGACGGGTACCATGTCTCCGGTCTATCCAACGGCCTCTCCGGTTGCCTTCGAAGTTGCGCAGGAAGTGGCCATCGAAGCCGCCGAAGCCGAGCAGGAATCGCAAGATGTTGCCTAAGACACACGATTATGTCGCCAATGTTGCAATTTTTTACTGTAACAAATCTGTAAAACAGCATTTAATACTCCTACGTGCCTGGGGAGGGCAACACGACGGAGTTTAGGGCAATGGTAAGTCCTGAAGAAGTATTGAGTTTTTGGTTAGATGAGATTGGTCCCAAGGGATGGTATCTACAAGATGATGCCTTGGATGCCGAAATTCGCGAAAGGTTTTTGACAACCTGGGAGGCCGCGAGTGAAGGAAAGTTTTCCCTTTGGATGACCTATCCTAGCGGCGCACTTGCTTACATCATCCTAATGGATCAATTTCCGCGTAATATGTTTCGTGGCAGTGCTAAGGCTTTCGCTTCTGACAGGGCGGCACTTTCGGTCGCAAAGTGTGCGGTGGACAAGGGTTGGGATCTGAAGATTGACGAACCTGCCCGGCAGTTCTTTTACCTGCCGATGATGCATTCGGAAAATCTGTGTGATCAGGAACGCTGTGTGCGTCTGATGTGCCAGAACATGACAGGCAGTGATCAAAGTAACCTGTTGCATGCACGGGCGCATCGCGAAGTGATCCGCAAGTTTGGCCGCTTCCCCTATCGGAACGAGGCGCTTGAGCGTCCGATGACCGAGAACGAAGTAACCTATGTGAATATGGGTGGTTACGGCGCCACTGTTCGCGAGCTGCAGGCTGCCGGTTAAGTAGACGGCTCGCACCCCCTGATTGCGATTATGCGGTCGGCAATCTCGTCGGCCGTTTTTTCAATTGCACTGTTTATTAGCGCGTCAGGAGACTCCGTGATCTCGGAAATGCGGTTTTGAGTATCCTGCATCTTTTGCTCCAGTTGATCCAGCTTAGCCAGCGCAGCAAAAACTCGCCCTGCTGTGGCGCTGTCGGTGAGGCCGCCGTTCGCTTGAATGCTGGAAAGATCGCTGCGCAGAGCCGTCAACTCACCCCGAACACCTCGAATTTCTTCCTTTAGTGGCGAGACGATCTGAACCTTTTCCGCAAAGGAAGTGGTGATACCTTCCACAGTCGACGCCAGCTTCCACCCCAGAAACAAACAGAGAGCAACCAGAATAAGAGTGGCGTTCAACAGGGCAAGAAACAGATCCTTAAGTGTATTGGCCATGATAACCCTTTCAAATGACTTGTGTTTGGGAAAGAGCGGGTGGGCTCGGTAACTTGGTTCTAGCCTTTGATGTATGCCCGGTATAGGCTTAATTCTGCCTAATTTGCTGTTGTTGACCCGTCGTCGCTTTTGTCGCGGGCTGACCATATTGATGCGTTGTGAAATTTAGTTTAATGGTAAACTAATTTTTACACGACCTGTGCCGAGAGGGAAAATGGCTGCACAATCTTTTGATCTGATCGTAATCGGCGCCGGTCCGGGCGGATATGTGGCTGCTATTCGCGCCGCTCAGCTGGGTCTGAAAACTGCCGTAGTTGAACGCGAGCATCTGGGCGGTATCTGCCTGAATTGGGGGTGTATTCCGACCAAAGCTCTCTTGCGCTCGTCAGAAGTGTTCCACCTGATGGAGCGTGCCAAGGACTTTGGCCTTAAGGCGGACAAGATCGGCTATGATCTGGACGCTGTTGTAAAGCGCTCGCGCGGCGTTGCAGCGCAGCTTTCGGGTGGTATCGGTCACCTGCTGAAGAAAAACAAAGTCACCGTTGTGATGGGAGAGGCCACGATCCCCGCCAAGGGTAAGGTCTCGGTCAAGACGGACAAAGGCACCGAGGAGCTGACGGCCAAGAATATCGTTCTTGCCACGGGCGCACGCGCGCGCGAACTGCCAGGGCTTGAGGCCGATGGCGATCTGGTCTGGACTTACAAGCACGCGCTGCAACCGCCGCGGATGCCCAAGAAGCTCCTGGTCATTGGCTCGGGCGCGATTGGTATCGAATTTGCAAGCTTTTACAACACGCTGGGTGCCGATACGACCGTAGTCGAGGTCATGGACCGCGTGCTGCCGGTCGAAGATGCCGAAATCAGTGCCTTGGCAAAGAAGGCCTTCACGAAGCAGGGCATGACCATCATGGAAAAAGCGATGGTCAAACAGTTGGACCGCGCCAAAGGTAAAGTCACCGCGCATATCGAGGTGAAGGGCAAGGTCGAGAAGCATGACTTTGACACTGTGATCTCGGCGGTTGGCATCGTGGGTAATGTCGAAAACCTGGGGCTTGAAGCCTTGGGCGTCAAAATCGACAGGACCCACGTAGTCACTGATGAATTCTGCCGCACCGGTGTTGAAGGTCTCTATGCCATCGGCGACATCGCCGGCGCGCCGTGGCTGGCCCACAAAGCGAGCCATGAAGGGGTCATGGTCGCCGAACTGATTGCAGGCAAGCACGCGCATCCGGTCAAACCAGAAAGCATCGCGGGCTGCACCTATTGCCAGCCACAGGTGGCCTCGGTCGGGTACTCTGAGGCGAAAGCCAAGGAACTGGGCTATGACATCAAGGTGGGCCGCTTCCCCTTCATTGGCAACGGCAAAGCCATCGCGCTGGGTGAGCCTGAAGGTCTGATCAAGACGGTTTTCGATGCCAAAACAGGCGAGTTGCTGGGCGCGCATATGATCGGCGCCGAGGTGACTGAATTGATTCAGGGCTATGTGGTTGGTCGCCAATTGGAGACAACGGAAGAAGACCTGATGAACACGGTCTTCCCGCATCCAACGCTGTCAGAAATGATGCATGAAAGCGTTTTGGATGCTTATGGTAAAGTCATCCATATGTGATCAGAGCTAGGGTAGGGGGCTCTGCCCCCACCGCCCTTTGGGCGACTCCCCCGGGATATTTATGGCCAGATGAAGCATGGGATCCGTACTTCATCTGGCGGAAAATATCCCGGAGCGCGAGGCAGAGCCTCGCATAAAGCTTATCGGCTCAACGCATCCAGAATGCGGGCCCAAGACCGGATGCCTTTGTGAAAGCTTTTCACGTCGTATTTCTCATTCGGTGAATGGATGGCGTCGTCATCATTGGCAAAACCGACCAGCATCGAATCCAGTCCGAGTTCGGTGATGAAGTAGCCCACAACCGGGATCGAACCGCCCATACCGGTGAAGACAGCCTCGCGCCCCCATTCATCGGAAAGAGCACCGCGTGCAGCCTCGAATTCGGGGCGGTCGAGGTTCATGACCGAAGCCGGAGATCCCTCCAGATCGTTGTCCCATTCGACCTTGGCGTCGGGCGACAGGCGCCGTTCCACATGTTTGCGGATCTTGGTGCGCAGAGCGTCGGGGTCCATATCTCCGACCAGGCGGCAGGTGATCTTGCAGTGGGCTTGTGACGGGATAACCGTTTTCGACCCAGCGCCATTGTAGCCACCCCAAAGGCCGTTGACCTCGATCGTTGGGCGCGCCCATTGCTGTTCCAGCGTCGAATATCCTTTTTCGCCATGGGGTTGCGAGTATCCGACCGAGTTCAAATATTCGGCCTCGTTGAACCCGCAGCCTTCCCATTGGCGTAGCTGATCGGCAGGCACTTCGTGGACACCTTCATAGAAGCCTTCCACCGCGACGCGCCCGGTTTCGTCGTCATAGAACGAGGCGACGATCTTGGACAATTCGCGCAGCGGGTTCAGGCCGGGGCCGCCGTAATGGCCCGAGTGTAGATCGATCCGGGGGCCGGTGACCGTGAATTCATCCTTAAGCATGCCACGCAGCTGCGATGCAATGGACGGCACACCGCGCGACACCATCGAGGTGTCGCAGACCAATGCCAGGTCCGCTTTCAATTCGGCCGCGTTTTCGCGCAGGAATGGCACAAGGGACGGAGAGCCCGATTCCTCTTCGCCTTCGAAGAAAAAGGTGATGCGGCAGGGCAGGGTGCCCTTTACCGCTTTCCACGCCCGGCAGGCTTCGACAAAGGTCATCAGTTGCCCTTTGTCATCCGAAGACCCTCGGCCCCGAATGACCGGGCCGTTCTCGGTGTCTTCGATGGCCGGGTCGAAGGGGTCGCGGTTCCACAAATCCAGAGGGTCGACAGGTTGCACGTCATAGTGTCCGTAGAACAGGACATGAGGTGCGTCGCTATCTTCTCCGACATGGCCGACAACCATCGGGTGGCCGGTTGTTTCACGCTTTTCCGCTGCGATGCCAATGCTTTGCAAATCGGCCACCAGCCAATCGGCGGCCTGATCCACCTGCGCGTTGTAGGCCGGGTCGGTGGAAATCGACGGAATGCGCAGCAGTTCCATCAGGCGGTCGATCGAGGTTTGCAGATCGTCGTCAATACGGTTCAGAACAGCGTCCAGCGACATAGGGTACTCCTGCTTCTTAAGATTTGCCGGAACCCTATCAGCGCCACCAGCGGCGTCCAGTGCGCTTTGAAGGGAATGTGGTATAATATCGGAAACGCTGGCACCGGCCTGCGTCGTTTCCTCGCGTCCGATAGCCGTAACTTTACTTGTCGGAACCAGTGCGACGGGATATTTGATGCAAATCAAATATGTGATCCCAATGTTGTTTATACGTGATGGGCACAAGGGAACGCATCGGCGCTCACTCGGATTCATCCGATGCAGGCGTCAGAACAGGATGTCCGGTCGATGGCGGCATTGGTCGGGCAGGTAAGGAGACACCGGTGGACTATACTGCTCAGCTCGATACAGCGATTGCCAGGCTGCATGATGAAGGACGTTACCGGACCTTCATAGACATCGAACGCCGCAATGGCCATTTCCCGCATGCTGTGCGTACGCGCCCTGACGGGTCGCAGCAGAACATCACGGTGTGGTGTGGCAATGACTATCTGGGCATGGGGCAAAATCCGGTTGTTCTGGATGCGATGCACGATGCCGTAGATGCAACCGGTGCAGGGTCAGGTGGTACGCGTAATATCTCGGGAACCACGGTCTATCACAAAAGGCTTGAGGCTGAACTGGCTGATTTGCATGGCAAAGAGGCCGCGCTGCTGTTCACCAGCGCCTATATTGCGAATGACGCAACATTGAGCACACTGCCCAAGCTGTTCCCCGGTCTGATTATTTATTCCGATGCATTGAATCACGCCTCGATGATCGAAGGTGTTCGTCGCAACGGCGGGGCCAAGCGCATTTTCCGCCACAACGACCTGGACCATCTGCGTGAGTTGCTCGAGGCCGATGATCCGAACGCACCCAAACTGATCGCTTTCGAGTCTGTCTATTCGATGGATGGCGATTTCGGCCCTATCGAAGCGATTTGTGATCTCGCCGACGAGTTCGGTGCTCTGACGTACATCGACGAAGTGCACGCCGTTGGTATGTACGGCCCGCGTGGTGGCGGTGTCACTGAGCGGGACAACCTGGCGCATCGCATCGACATCATCAACGGTACGTTGGCCAAGGCTTACGGTGTGATGGGCGGTTATATCGCGGCCAGCGAGAAAATGTGTGACGCCGTGCGCTCCTACGCGCCGGGGTTCATCTTTACCACGTCATTGCCGCCTGCAGTTGCGGCAGGGGCGGCTGCCTCGGTTGCTTATCTCAAAACGGCACCGGAATTGCGCGAACAGCATCAAACCCAAGCCAAGATTCTCAAGCTTCGGCTGAAAGGGTTGGGGCTGCCTTTAATCGACCATGGCAGCCATATCGTGCCAGTGATCGTTGGCAACCCGGTGCACACCAAGATCCTAAGTGACCGACTGCTGGACGATTTCGGAATTTACGTACAGCCGATCAATTTCCCGACCGTTCCCCGTGGAACTGAGCGCTTGCGCTTTACTCCTTCGCCTGTTCATGGACCCGACGAAATAAACCGTCTGGTGCAGGCGATGGACGAACTTTGGTCACATTGTGCGCTAAATCGCGCCGAACTAGCGGGTTAACCTCACGCCTAAGTGTGCATCGTGTTTGCTATGTGCTAAGCTTAAGCTAACAAAATCAACGGACGAATCGTTAATGGGGCGATTCGCCGTTAGCGTGAAACACGCGCAGGCAGAATGGGGCAGCAGGGATGATTGGGCGCAGATCACAGCGCGATTCCAAGGGCGATACCGACGTTAGACCGAAGGGGTATGACGATTATGAGGTACGTCTTGGCGATATGATGCGCGGTGAACGTGCCACCATGGGCAAGTCACTATTGGATGTGCAGCGCGAGCTGCGGATCAAAGCCAATTACATCGCTGCCATTGAAGATGCCGATCCAGACGCATTCGACACACCCGGTTTCATCGCCGGGTATGTGCGTTCTTACGCCCGCTATCTGGGAATGAACCCGGATGAGACCTTTGTCGCATTCTGCAAGGAAAGCGGGTTTGAGGTCGCACATGGTATGTCCGCCGAAGCTTCGGTCGTGCGGAAACCTTCGGGTGATTTGCCGGCTCGCGGGCCAATGGGCCGTGATCCGTTTATCTCGCCTAACACACCTTACATTCCTGGTAGGCAATCCATCGTCAGCCAGATCGAACCGCGGGCTATTGGATCATCGCTGGTGCTGGTCGCTGTTATCTGTGGCATTGGATATGGCGGCTGGTCGGTGCTGAACAAGATTCAGCAAGTGCAGGTCAGCCCGGTTGAACAGGCGCCGGTGGTTCTGGCTGATCTTGATCCGTTGGATGCGGCGCGCGCAAGTGTCGAAACCGATGTTGCCGTTGCAGATACACCCAGTGCCGAGGCGCTGGACCGCCTGTATCGCCCGCAGGCGTTGGACGTTCCGGTTCTGGTCGCACGCGACGCGCCCATTTCCACACTCGATCCGCGCAAGGTTGGCAGTTTCCTTCCGGAGGAACCGCCAAAGATTGAAGTGGCTGAGGTTCACACTGTTGAGCGCCCGGCTTTGCCGCAAGTGGTCGAGCAGATTGATACAACGCTCAAGATTGTTGCAGTTGATCCTGCTTGGATGCGGGTTACCGCCTCTGATGGCAGTGTGATTTTCGAAGGCACGCTTGGCACGGTCGAGCAGGGCAGTGTGTTTGAGGTTCCTCTGACCGAAGAACCGCCGCTGTTGCGCGCCGGTGCTGCCGGGTCGGTCTTTTTCTCGATGAACGGAGAGCATTTCGGGCCTGTTGGTACGCCAGGGACCGTAGCAAAGGGCGTGGTCCTGTCTAAGGATGCCGTTGCAGAGGCCTATGCTGTTGCCGATCTTGAGGCCGAACAGAACAGCGCGCTCAAACAATTGGTGGCCGAACTTAAGGCGCAGGTTTCCGAAGAACCCGCCGAGTGATCTAGCCATTGCGATGGTCCACTAGCCGGACTATCTAAAGACGCAACTCAGGTTGCCTTGGATCCGTCCTTATGTCGCTCAATCACGTTCGCCCGTGGCGCAATATCTACCGCCGCAAATCTCGTCAGATCATGGTCGGGGATGTTCCCATCGGGGGTGACGCGCCGATAGCGGTGCAGACCATGACCAACACTCTGACGACCGACGTGGCGGCGACCGTGGCGCAGGTACAGGCTGCTGCCGAAGCTGGAGCGGATATCGTGCGCGTTTCGGTCCCGGATGAGGCGTCATCGAAAGCCTTGAAAGAGATCGTCCGCGAAAGCCCGGTGCCGATCGTGGCGGATATCCACTTTCACTACCGCCGCGGGATCGAGGCCGCCGAGGCCAGTGCCGCCTGTCTGCGGATCAATCCGGGCAATATCGGCGATGAGAAGCGTGTGAAAGAGGTCATCAAGGCCGCGCGCGACCACAACTGCTCAATCCGGATTGGGGTGAATGCGGGCAGTCTGGAAAAGCATCTGCTTGAGAAATACGGTGAGCCGTGCCCCGAGGCGATGGTCGAAAGCGGATTGGAGCATATCCGCATTTTGCAGGACAACGATTTCCACGAATTCAAGATCAGCGTGAAGGCCAGTGACGTGTTTCTGTCGGCTGCTGCCTATCAGGGCATTGCCGAGGCCACCGATGCGCCCATACATCTGGGCATTACCGAAGCCGGAGGTCTGGTGTCTGGCACCATCAAATCGGCAATCGGTCTGGGCAACCTGCTGTGGATGGGCATCGGTGACACGATCCGTGTTAGCTTGTCTGCCGACCCTGTAGAAGAGATCAAGGTTGGCTATGAGATTCTGAAATCTCTGGGCCTGCGACATCGCGGCGTGAACATCATCTCGTGCCCGTCCTGTGCCCGGCAGGGGTTTGACGTAATCAAGACGGTCGAAGCACTTGAGCAGCGGTTAGAGCATATCAAAACCCCGATGAGCCTGTCGATCATCGGCTGCGTCGTAAACGGCCCCGGTGAGGCGCTAATGACTGATGTGGGCTTTACCGGCGGTGGCGCTGGGTCAGGCATGGTCTATCTGGCGGGCAAGGCCAGCCACAAAATGTCCAACGATCAGATGGTCGACCATATCGTGGAAGAGGTTGAGAAGAAAGCGGCGGAATTGGACGCTGCCGCTGAGGCAGCTGAATAACGCTGCTGCAAAAGCACCCGGCAGAAACAACTTTTGGCACGGCGCGTTAATCGCGCGCTTGCCAAACTTGCGCCTCAATCTCTCTCCACAACACGTCAAAGTTATTTGGAGATAGGTATGATTTCGCTGAGACGCCGCCTGTATCGTGAGAGGCGCAGATTCATCATCATTGTGTTGCTGACATTCATTGCGGGGCTGATCGCGGGCATGAACGACGATCGGATTCTGTTCGGAATTCCGTTTCAACTCGCATACGGGGCCGCATTTACTCTGATCTTGACGCCCGTGCTGATGGCCATTGCTCTTTTGTTCGCCTCTGTACGAATGGGTATGGAAGCTATTGCGTTCTCGCTGCCGTTCATCGGCGTCCATTTGGCCATACAGCAGGTCGAGACCAGCTTTTCGGAATTTACCTTTCTGGTCTTGTCCGTCATGTTTCTGCAGCTGATATTTTTCGTTTACGCCGGTGGGTGGCTGGACCGGTTTCTTCCGGCCAAGAAACGGGCATTCCATAGTAAAGTTCAAACGCGCCTCAGCCCTGAGGAGTTGTGGCCATTCCTTGTTGTGACACCTGATACGGTTGATACCTACAGAGAGGAAAAAACCGTTTCCATGGAATGGGTTGAGGCAGGTGCGAGCTTTGTTGAAGTGTCGCAGGTCGATGAATTGACGCGGGTGGAAGAACTGCAGACCATTGAGCAACTGGAACCCTGCGCGGCTGTACGGGTGCGCTTTAACGCGTTGAGCGCGAAAGAGGGGGCGAGTGGCTCAAGTGGGGTATATGAACGAACTTTCGTCAAAACCCCACGCGGGGCGCAACTCCAGTCCATGCGCTGCTTTGATCGTATGACGCCTGTGGCCAGCTTTCGAATGTGGTTGGATGACGGGTTCGGTCGGTTCGACGACGAGTATGTACGCCGGGCGGAAAAGCTATCCGGTCTATGAACGGGCGGGGCGGATGGACCGCCCCATTCCAATCACCCCTGTTCAGCACGAACCGCATTGGCGATCTGCAACAACTGCTCGGCGGGCAGGAAGCCGCGCAGCATTTCAGTACCCAGGACAAAGGAAGGCGTGCCCGAAATCCGCAGCTTTTGTGCCAGTTGGCGTGTCTGAGCGATTTCTTCCGTGACTTCATCGCTATCCATCGCCGTGATGATTTTGTCAGTATCCAGCCCCAATCCATCTGAAATCCGGCGCAAAGATATCTCGTTTGGTTCGCCGCTGAATTCCAGCAGCGCGTCATGCACCTGTTTATAAGCGTCATCGCCGGCCACATGCTTGGTCGCGACAGCAAAGCGCGAAGACAGGACCGAGGCATCCCCGAGGATCGGGAATTCCTTGATCACCAGCCGAATGTTGCCATCGGCGGCCAGCAGTTCGGTCACTTCGGGCACCGCACGGCGGCAATAGCCACAGCGGTAATCCATGAATTCAACCAATGTGATGTCGCCATCGGGGTTGCCTCCAACCCAGCTAAAGCCATCATCAAAAATTTCTTCGGCATTGGCAGCGACCAGTTCTTGATCCGCGGCGGCCTCGGCAATGGCGTTACGCTGTTCGAGGACGTTAATTGCCTCGATTATCACTTCGGGATTTTCCAGTAGGTATTCCCGTACCTGCGCGCCAAATTCCGCTTTCTCTGCCTCGCTAAGCGAATTCAGATCCAGCGCATGAGCCGGGCCTGCAATCATGGAAAGCCCCAGAAGGGCGGGTGCTGCATGTCTGAGGATCATTTCCGTTTCCTTTTTGATTTATCAGCTCGTTCCGAGGCAATCAGCACATCCTGCGCCCTTTGCCAACCCGGTGAGCCTTCGGGTAACAGCCTGACGGCTCGTTTTGCATGAATACCAGCATCAGCCAAGCGGCCCTGCAAGGCATATCGTTCTGCCGTCACAACCGAGGCCATGCCGTTGTTGCCTGTTTTCGCATATGCGACACCAAGGTCCTGCAGCAGGCGGACGTTGCGGTAATCTCTAGCCCGAGCTTTTTCAAGCGCTTGCAGGGCGTTCTTCGTCTGACCTTGTGCCAGAAGAGCGCGCCCGTACCCTGCTAGGATCAATGAGTCATTCGGCGCCATTTCAACCGCATTTCCGTACGCAGTTATCGCGTCTTTCACCTGACGGTTCTCTAACAGGATCTGGCCTTTGAGTTCATAATAGAACGGATCGTTCGGGCGGATGGCCAATGCGCCGTCGATCGCTGCGCGTGCATTGGCCAGATCGTGGTTCTGGTGATAGGCTGCAGCCTCGCGCATCAGGCGGACATCCTTTGCGCTTTCCTCTTTGGAGCGCCGCATGGTCCATATAGGCGATCTGAGAAAAGCCGATAGTTTACCTGTTGCCCGAGCAAACCAGTAATCCGCATTCGGGTCGGATTTTGACCAGTCGTCGTATTCGGCCATAAACGCCTCAGCCGCGCGCAGACGCTCGCGGCTGGTGGGATGCGAGCGCATATAGGGATCCTGATTGATGGTGCTCAGCAACTCCTGTCCTGCGAATTTCCGGTGCAATGCGACCATTCCCGAAGGTGAAATCCCGGCCCATCTGAGATAGCTGGCAGCACTGCGGTCGGCCGAGGATTCCTCGGCACGGGTATGGCCCAGAAAACTGCGCAGGGCCGCGCTTTGGGTGCCGGCGGCGATCCCGGCCGCGGCCTCGCCGCCACCTGCAAGCGCCGCGATCAGCGCCAATGCGGTTCCATAGCCTGCGTTGCGGTTAGCCGCCCGCAGGTTTTCCACCCGACGGGCCAGATGGCCGTTGGCGATATGCGCGGCCTCGTGGGCGATGACGGCCTGCAGCATCTCGGGGCTTTCGACTGTCAGGATCAGCCCGTAATTCAAGTAGATCGCGTTGTAGTCGACAACAAAGGCATTGAACGTGCTGTCGTTGACCACAAAAATTCGCACACGATTGGTGTTCAGCCCTGCGGCACGCAGAACGGGAAAGGCGAGTTCGCGCAGCCCGTATTCGATATCAGGATCCCGGATCAGGCTTTGAGCGGTCGCAGGGACAACACTTGTGAACCATGTTACTGCCACCAGCAACAGGGCCGGGATTGACGCCACCCTGGATAAGCGTTCAAAAGCCATGGTTGCAACATGGGAGATGGGCATGAGAAACTCAACCCGATCCGGGGTCGATCCCTTTATCGTGATGGACGTGATGGAGGCCGCACGCCGCGCCGAAGAGGCTGGGCGCCACATTATCCACATGGAGGTTGGCCAGCCCGGTACGGGCGCGCCCAAAGGGGCTGTGCAGGCCCTGGCCAAGGCGATGGAGGAGGCTTCGCTGGGTTATACAGTTGCCTTGGGCCTGCCTCAGCTGAGGCAACGGATCGCACGTCTGTATGGTGAGTGGTATGATGTCGACCTGAATCCTGAACGCGTGGTGATTACCCCCGGATCGTCAGGCGGATTCCTGCTGGCGTTCACGGCGTTGTTCGACAGTGGCGACCGTGTCGGCATCGGCGCGCCGGGCTATCCGTCCTACCGGCAGATTCTGAAAGCCTTGGGTTTGGTGCCAGTCGATTTGCCGACTGCGCCGGAAAACCGCCTGCAGCCCGTGCCAGCAGACTTTGCTAGGTTGGACCTGCAGGGGTTGATGGTTGCATCACCTGCAAACCCGACCGGCACCATGCTGGATCACGTGGCGATGAGTGCGTTGATCGAGGCGGCGCATGGGCAGGGGGCCTCGTTCATCAGCGACGAAATTTACCACGGTCTGGAATACGAGGCCAAAGCAGTTACCGCGCTTGAGTTGACGGATGAGTGCTATGTGATCAACTCATTCTCCAAGTATTTCTCGATGACGGGCTGGCGGGTCGGTTGGATGGTCGTGCCCGAGGATCAGGTGCGCGTCGTCGAACGCATAGCCCAGAACATGTTCATCTGTGCGCCCCATGCCAGCCAATTGGCAGCTTTGGCCGCGATGGATTGCGAAGAAGAGTTACAGGCCAATCTGGACGTTTACCGCCGCAATCGCGCCCTGATGCTGGACGGTCTGCCCAAGGCCGGGTTCACCAATATCGCGCCGCCTGATGGTGCATTCTATGTCTACGCCGATGTTTCTGATCTGACTGATGACAGCCGCGCCTTTGCAGCCGAAATTCTGGACAAGGCCGGGGTGGCCGTCACGCCGGGTTTGGATTTCGACCCTGCCCGCGGACACCACACGCTACGCTTTTCTTACGCGCGGTCCTCGGAGGATATCGAGGAAGGCCTGTTCCGCTTGCAGCGTTTCATGACTGAACGCGGTGCGATCACAACTCCGGCTTAGCCCGTTCACAAAAACACTCAGGTCCGTTAGGTTGTTGGTCAAACGATCTCGGGAAAACTTGAGGCCATGAGCAGGATTCTCTACGCTATCGCGCTGATCTGGGCGCTGACCAGTGCTGCATTCGCGCATGATTTCAGCGCACTTGCACGTGTGTTGCCGGATCAAAGCCGTATCACAGATGACGGCCGCTCCGGCGTGCGGATCGAGCTTGGTCTAAGCCAGGGTGTGCCCTATCGGGTGTTCACGCTGCGCGATCCATATCGCATGGTACTTGATTTCCAAGAAGTCGATTGGACCGGGTTGGAGGCTGACAGTTTCCTGCAAACCGATCGGATCAGCGGTGTGCAATTTGGGGCCTATGTGCCTGGCTGGTCCCGGATGGTGCTAGAGCTTGGCGCGCCCCTGGCCGTGGCAACGTCAGACCTGAGGGTGAATGAGGTTGATGGGACAGCGCGGCTGTCGCTTAGCTTGAGCGGCACAGATTTTGACAGCTTTACCGCCAGCGCAGGCGCGCCCCGACAACCGGGTTGGGATTTGCCGGAACCGGCGGTGACACCTGTTGCGCCGGGGCGAGACGGGACTGGTCCGTTGCTGGTGATGCTGGACCCGGGCCATGGTGGGATTGATCCGGGTGCCGAGGCCGGAGGGACGGATGAGAAAACCCTGATGCTGACTTTCGCCCGCGAACTGCGCGAGGCGCTGCTGCGCGCGGGTGGTTATCAGGTGGTGATGACACGGGTGGACGACCATTTCGTCAGCCTCGAACGCCGGATTGCGCTTGCCCATCAGGCGGGGGCGGACGTGTTCATCTCGCTGCATGCGGATATTTTATCCGAGGGCCGGGCACATGGTGCGGCGGTCTATACGCTATCTGATGACGCCTCGGACGTGGCCAGCCACAAGCTGGCCGAGCGACACGACAGGGGCGATCTGATCTCGGGCGTTGACCTAAGCGGTGCGGATGATCAGGTGGCCGACGTTCTGCTGGACATTGCGCGGCAGGAAACCAAGCCCCGCACCAATGCTCTGGCGCGGTCGATTGCTGATGGCATGACGCAGCAGGGTGGGCCTATGAACAACCGTCCAATCCGCATGGCATCTTTTTCAGTTCTAAAAGCAGCGGATATTCCGTCGGTTTTGATTGAGCTTGGCTTCTTGTCCAGTTCCAGAGACTTGAAAAACATCAAAAATCCTGAGTGGCGTAAGGGTATGGCACGCGGCATTCTGAACGGGCTGGAGAAATGGCGGCAGGAAGATCTGGTCAAACGGTCCCTGATTGGGCAGTGACCCTGCGGCACAAACCGGCTAATATTGGCCATCGTGTTTTGACCCTGCGCCGGTGCACCACTATATAGGCGGCAGCGCGAATAAAAGGCAGTAACGTGATCCGTTTCATTCTTTCGTTTTTCGGGGCGATCTTCAGCCTCGTTACCTTGGGTATTTTCATGACTGCGCTGGTGATCGGTGCAGTCTTTTGGATGTACGGGCGCGACTTGCCCAGCCATGAATCGCTGGCGCAATACAAGCCGCCGACGATTAGCCGGATTTATTCCGGTAAGGGGCATTTGATCGACGAATTCGCCCAAGAGCGACGCTTGTTCACGCCGTCCGAAGAAATTCCCGATCTGGTTAAGCAGGCGTTTATCTCGGCTGAAGACAAGAACTTTTACACCCATCAGGGCTATGATCCGCGCGGTATCATTGCCGCTGGGGTCGAGGCGGTGAAGTCCAAGGGTGAAAACGTGCGTGGTGCATCCACGATCACCCAGCAGGTAATGAAAAATTTCTTGCTGTCCGGCGACCGTCGCGCGGAACGTAAGATCAAAGAGATCATTCTAGCCACCCGGCTTGAGGATACGTTGGACAAGGAACAGATCCTCGAACTTTACATGAACGAGATCTTCCTGGGTCAGAACTCTTATGGCGTGACCGCTGCGGCGCAGACCTATTTTAATAAGACGCTTCAAGAACTGGAGCCGCACGAAGCCGCCACTTTGGCAGCGATGCCCAAGGCACCGTCAGACTATCACCCGGTTCGCCAAAAAGATCGCCTGCTGGCGCGCCGCAATTACGTGCTGCGCGAGATGCAGCAGAACGGCTATATCGACCAAGCCACTTACGAGGCCGAGGTCAACATGCCGTTGCGCTCGGTCCAGAATGGCGATTTCGAAAGCTTCCGCACCGCACTGCCCCCACGTGACTATTTCACCGATGAAATCCGCCGCCAACTGAGCGAGGATTTTGGCGAGGGTGAGTTCTTTACCGGCGGCTTTACCGTGCGCGCCTCGGTCGATGAGGAAATGCAGGTTGAAGCGGCTAGGGCGCTGCGTACGGCTTTGCAGAAATACGATCGTTCACGCGGTAAGTGGCGCGGCACAGGTGAGGTGATTCCCGAAGAAAAACTGGCAGATGAATCCCAGTGGCGCGAAGCGCTGGCGATCATGGAAATCCCCCGCGATGTGGTGCTGCCGACGCAGTGGTATCCGGCCGTGGTCCTGAATGTGGCGGATCAATCCCTCACCGTCGGCATCGAAGATGGCCCCGCCGACGGCATAGTGCCGCGTTCGGACATCAAATGGATGCAGGGCAATTTCCAAGACAATTTCAAACGCGGCGATGTCATTCTGGTCATGGCCGGGGAAGAGGGCCAATGGTCCGCCCGTCAGGTGCCCGAAGTGCAGGGCGGCTTTGTCGCGATGGACGTGAACTCGGGCCGTGTTCTGGCGATGCAGGGCGGGTTCTCGTATCAGGATTCGGTCTTCAACCGCGCCACGCAGGCGCAGCGCCAACCGGGGTCGAGCTTTAAGCCGTTCGTCTACGCCGCCGCGCTGGACAGTGGTTATAGCCCGGCCACCATCGTTGTGGACGCCCCGATTGAGGTGAACACGCCCCAAGGGCTGTGGCGTCCCAAAAACTCGTCGAACAAATTTTACGGCCCAACGCCTCTGCGTACCGGAATCGAGCAATCGCGGAACCTAATGACGATCCGTCTGGCGCAAGAGGTCACAATGCCAGTTGTCGCGGGATATGCAGAGCACTTCGGCGTCTATGACCGGATGGGGGCCTTCCTGGCGAACTCGTTGGGGTCCGAGGAAACGACGCTTTACAAGATGGTAACCGCCTATGCGATGTTCGCCAACGGTGGAGAACGGCTTGAGCCAACTCTGGTCGACCGTATTCAGGACCGCTTTGGAAAGACGATCTATCGCCACGACGATCGGCAGTGTCTGGATTGTAACTCGGCCTGGCTGGAGCCGGACGAATCCCCGACCATCGAAACCAACCGCTCGCAGGTTATGGACGCGATCACCGCGTATCAGTTGACTTCAATGATGAAAGGCGTTGTGGATCGGGGTACGGCCTCGGCCCATGTGAACCTGCCGGTACCAACAGCGGGCAAGACCGGTACGACCAACGAATCCAAGGACGCGTGGTTCATCGGCTTTACCTCGAATATCGTGGCGGGTTGCTATATTGGTTATGACCGCCCGCGTCCGATGGGACGGGGGGCGTATGGCGGCACCATGTGTGGCCCAGTGTTCCAGAGCTTCATGGAAAAAGCCGTCGAGAAATACGGCGGCGGTCCATTCGAAGTGCCCGAGGGAGGCCACTTTATCAAGATCGACCGCTTTAGCGGCGCGCGCCTTCCTGCGGATGCGACCGGCGACTATGTCGTGGCCGAATACTTCCGCGATGGCGTCGATGGCTTTATCGACCGCGTCTATGATGGCGGCTTTGCGATGGGGTCCGACCTGCCGCTGTTCGAAGAGGCCAGTTCGGGCCGTCAGGTGACGACGTCGACCGGCGACACCATCACCGTAGGCCCCAATGCCAGCCAGGGTGATCTGCAGGGCGGCGGCCTTTACTGACAACTGATATGTTTCGGGGCTTCGCTGTCTTGTGGTGCCCCGAACCTCTTGCTATCACGCAGGCCTGATTGAGCAAGTTGGGACAAGACCATGCGCGCCGAAACCCAGAATACCGTGGCGGAAATCGAAAAGTCGCTGGAGCTGCTGGCGCAGCGTATGGACTATGAAACCGCCCCTCATCGTCTTGAGGAATTCAACGCGCGTGTCGAGGACCCCAACCTGTGGGACAATCCCGAAAACGCGCAGAAACTGATGCGCGAGCGTCAGCTGCTTGTCGACGCGATTGAGACTTACGAGTCCATCAAAACCGATCTGAACGACAATATCGAACTGATCGAACTGGGTGAGATGGAAGAGGATGAAGAGGTCGTCAGCGACGCTGAAGACGCCATCAAAAAGCTGAAAGCCAAGGCTGCCAAGAAAGAGCTTGAGGCGTTGCTGGACGGCGAGGCGGACGGCAATGACACCTTCCTCGAAATCAACTCGGGCGCAGGTGGTACGGAAAGCTGCGATTGGGCCTCGATGCTGGCGCGGATGTATGTGCGTTGGGCGGAGAAGAAAGGTTACACCGTCGAACTGCAGTCCGAGACTGCGGGCGAAGAGGCGGGGATCAAATCCGCTGCTTACAAGATTTCCGGCCACAATGCCTATGGCTGGCTGAAGTCTGAAAGCGGCGTGCACCGCTTGGTGCGGATTTCGCCCTATGACTCGGCGGCCAAGCGGCATACCTCGTTCAGCTCGGTCTGGGTTTACCCTGTGGTTGACGACAATATCGAGATCGAGGTGAACCCCTCGGAAATCCGCATCGACACCTATCGGTCTTCGGGGGCGGGTGGTCAGCACGTGAACACGACGGACTCGGCGGTGCGGATCACGCATATTCCGACCGGGATTGTTGTGACTTCCTCCGAGAAATCGCAGCACCAGAACCGTGACATTGCCATGAAGGCGCTGAAGTCGCGCCTGTACCAGCAAGAGCTGGATCGCCGTAATGCCGACATCAACGCCGCGCATGAGGCTAAGGGCGATGCAGGATGGGGCAACCAGATCCGGTCATACGTGTTGCAGCCCTATCAGATGGTCAAGGACCTGCGGACCAACCATGAAACCTCGGACACCAAAGGTGTACTAGACGGTGACCTAGACGGATTCATGGCGGCGACCTTGGCGCTGAACGTGGCGGGCAAAAGCCGGTCTGAAGCGCAGGGCGACTGACGCGGGCAGGGGGCTCTGCCCCCGTCTCCGCAAGCGGAGCCTCCCCCGAGATATTTTGGGCCAGATGAAGCGGATCCCGGTTTTGTCCTCTGGCGGAAAAGATACATTTAAACAATGGGTTTAAATGGGGGTGTGCCCTCGTTAGGCTGATCTTGAGAGAGGGATGAGCCTGGGATGGATTTGAGCAAAACGACTGCCGTCGATTTGAAAAATGCGCTGTCTGCCGGGCAAATGTCTGCGGTTGAGTTGATGCAGTGGACATTGGACCGTATTGCGGCTGTCAACGGGTCAGCGAATGCTATCGTTGCTATACGCGATCCTGATGAATTGATCTCTGAGGCGCGAGCATTGGACGACGGTCCAAACAGGGGGCCGTTGCATGGGCTGCCGATCGCGATCAAGGATCTGTCTAATGTAGCGGGGATCGTATCCTCGCAGGGCTCGTCTTTATTTCAGAACCATGTGCCCAAACGGGATGACCTGATTGCTGCGCGGATACGGGCCGCCGGGGCGATCTTGATTGGCAAGACCAATACACCCGAGTTTGGGTTGGGATCGCACACCTTCAATCCAGTCTATGGGGCAACGCGCAACCCGTATGATCCGACGCGGACATCTGGTGGATCGTCGGGCGGGGCTGCGGTGGCGCTGGCAACGGGGATGGTCGCATTGGCGGATGGGTCCGATATGATGGGCAGCCTGCGTAATCCGGCGGCCTGGAACAATGTTTACGGGTTCCGGCCAAGTTGGGGGCGTGTGCCTTCGCAGCCTGAAGGGGATGGGTTCTTGCATCAATTGTCTACGCTTGGACCGATGGCGCGCAGCCCACAGGACCTGGGTCTGCTGCTGGATGTGATTTCGGGGCCAGATCCTCGGCAACCTTACGAAGTTGCCAGCCGGGAGGTGTCGCCTGTGCCAGCGGCTGATATGCGTGGAATGCGGATTGGATGGCTGGATGATTGGGGTGGGGCTTACCCGTTTGAGCATGGCATCCGGGATTTGTGCCTCGAAGCGTTGTCCGTGTTCGACCAATTGGGGGCTGAGGTTGTCCGCGTACCTCCACCTTTCGAAGCCGAACAAATTTGGGACAGTTGGATAACCTTGAGGTCTTGGAGCGTTGCGGCAGGTTTGGCACCGTTGGCCAAACATCGCGCGGCGTTGAAGGATACCGCGCAGTGGGAGTTGGATCGGGGGTTGGCGATAACCGCGATGCAGGTGCACCAGGCCAGCGTTGTTCGGACGGCGTGGTTCAGACGCGCGACCGAATTTCTGCGCGATTTCGACGCCTTGGTTTTGCCTTCAGCGCAGGTGTGGCCGTTTGAGATAGAAACGCCGTACCCGACAGAGATTGCAGGAAAAAGTATGGATACATATCATCGCTGGATGGAGGTGATGGTGCCGGTCAGCCTGATCGGATTGCCTTGTCTGTCGGTCCCTGTAGGATTTGGTGCAGATGGTTTGCCGATGGGAATGCAGCTATTTGGCCCACGTGGATCCGATGCCGAAATCCTGTCAATTGGCGAGGCTTATCACTTGGCCACGAGGTGGCCGCAAAAACGACCGGCTTAAACAAGGTCGGCAAGGGAGGAAAGACACTATGGACAAGCCATTTGGTGTTCCAGGCATGGGACCGGTAAATATGGGGATGCTAAGCGAGGCTCTGCGCCGTGCTTGGGCCGACTTTCGCCGAGCGCCCGTATTTGGCCTGCTGTTTGCGGGGTTTTATGTGCTGGCCGGATGGGCGATTGCATGGGTGACGGTCCAGACAGGCACATCATATTGGCTGGTGCTTGCGGCGATCGGGTTTCCGTTGCTCGGGCCCTTCGCGGCTGTAGGGATGTATGAGGTCTCGCATCGGCTTGAGCAGGGAGAGCCGTTGGATTTCAAGTCGATATTCGGCGTTGTCATACAGCAGGGGCGGCGCCAATTACCATCAATCTGTGCAATCATCGTGGTGATGTTTCTATTCTGGTTCTTTTTGGGCCATATGATTTTTGCGTTGTTCATGGGGCTGTCGACCATGACCAATGTATCCACGTCATTAGAGGTTTACATGACCTCCAACGGTTTGACGATGCTGGCGGTGGGAACCGTCGTAGGCGCTGTATTCGCCACGGTATTGTATATGATTACGGTTCTTTCGATCCCAATGCTACTGGATCGAGAATTGGATTTCGTGACCGCCATGATCGCCAGTTTTGGCTATGTCCGCGACCATCTGGTTGTAATGCTAGCGTGGGGTGCCTTCATCGCAATTCTGACTTTTGTGGCCATGATCCCGTGGTTTTTGGGGTTGTTCGTTGTGCTGCCTCTGCTTGGGCACGCAAGTTGGCATCTCTATCGTCTGATCACACAGGCACCAACGGAGGGCGTGGTTCAGCCCTAGCCAACAGCCTGCGGTGCCGGTTGCTCAGACCGGCGAGCCGTACGCGCAGCGGCCAGAATGGCCGATGGATTTTCGCCCAGATGCCGCAACAAAATCCGACGCGTCGTTGTCGCACTGGCCGTCGTTTTGGACAGGCAGATCGCGACTCCACGCCAGCGGTCGGAGTGGTCTTCGGACCCGCGCGTCACTAGGTAAATCCGGCTGTTTTGAGAGGCCCGGCTGGACATCAGAATATAAATCTGTCGCCCCGCGCAAGCGGCGATGCCTTGAACCTCGCGATCAGTGGGGGCAGCACCCGGCATGCCGGGGCGAGGTTCATATCCTCGGACCAGAGTGCATTGCGGCAATCGGCGTGCGTGGAACAACCGATGCCGAGAAGGCCGAGGTTCGTCCAACTCGGTTTCAGTGGCATAGTAGAAGCCGGCGGGAAATAGGTTTTCGGTCAAGGTTGAGGGGCCGGACCCCAGAAAATCAGTCAGGGCCGAAGCTGCCGGATGTGTTGGCGGGTGGTCGATTTCATCCAATGGTCGCAACAGTATGCGGGCATCGACTTCGAAAAATCGGCATATGCGGTCCAGCACATCAGGGCGGGGAAAGCTTTCTCCACCCAGATATCTGTTAAACTGTGTTCGGTTGACACCGAGTTGGCGACAAAGCTCTGAAACCGAGGAATATTGCTGAGACAGGCGCCTGAGGTTGGCTCCGAACATCCTACGCAATTCGTCCGGGTTACGGATGTCTTTGGTCATTGGCGTCCCAGGTTCCAGCAACTCGTTTTGATACACGTATTGTCTTCGACCAATTGGCCGAGACTACGTATCAAACGTATCGATAACACAAACGAGCGCATCCCAACGCCGCGTCGTACCTCAGAGGCTAACGTTCAATGCCACAAACGCAATAGGGTTTATTTTAATTTGCATGATCTTTTCGGCAATATAGTGCCGATGATGATCACATCGACCAAACCCGCCATGAAGATCGAATTCGAATGGTCGAAATTCCCCCACCCTAATCGGCGGTCCGAAGAGGGTGGGGGCGCTAATTACTCTCCGCGCAGCAGGGCAGCTACACCGGTACGGGCCACTTCAACCAGACCAAGCGGGCGCATCAGATCGGCGAAAGCGTCGATCTTGTCGGGCGCGCCGGTTATTTCGAAGATGAAGGAGTTCAGGGTGCTGTCCACCACATTGGCACGGAAGATATCGGCCAAACGCAGCGCCTCGACCCGTTTATCGCCTTCGCCAACGACCTTGATGATCGCCAGTTCGCGCTCGACTGCATCGCCTTCGACGGTCAGGTCGTGCACGTCGTGAACTGTAACGATACGACCCAACTGTGCCTTGATCTGTTCGATCACCTGCGGTGTACCAGTTGTAACGATGGTGATGCGGCTGAGATGGCCAGTATGGTCGACCTCGGCCACGGTCAGGCTTTCGATGTTGTAACCACGGCCCGAGAACAGGCCGATTACACGGGCCAGAACTCCGGGTTCGTTTTCAACCAAAACCGCGATTGTGTGCTGTTCCTGCACGTCCGAGAAGGTCGGGCGTAGGTTATAGGCGGAATGGCGTGTAGCGCCTTTTTTGATATGTAGGGCAGACATTTACGTCCCTTTCATCATCCTTGTGGTGTTGGGCGAGCGGCAGCGCCCAACAGTAATTCTTCAAACCAGAACCGAACCTTTGGAATCGATCACACCCTGCGTCTCGGCCTCGCCCAGCAACATCTCGTTATGGGCTTTGCCTGACGGGATCATGGGGAAGCAGTTCTCGTGCTTCTCGACCAGACAGTCAAAGATCACTGGGCCGTCATAGTTGATCATCTCCATGATCGCGTCGTCCAGATCGGCGGGGTCGGAACACAGGATGCCCTTGGCGCCAAACGCCTCGGCGAGCTTGACGAAATCGGGCAGGGCCTCGGACCAGCTATGCGAGTAGCGTTCGCCATGCAGCAGCTCTTGCCACTGGCGGACCATGCCCAAGCGCTCGTTGTTCAGAATGAACTGTTTGACGGGCAGGCGGTACTGAACCGCGGTGCCCATTTCCTGCATGTTCATCAGCCACGATGCCTCACCAGCCACGTTGATCACCAGCGCATCCGGGTGTGCCATCTGCACGCCGACCGAGGCAGGGAAGCCATAGCCCATTGTGCCCAGACCGCCCGAGGTCATCCAGCGATTGGGGTCTTCGAACCCAAGGTATTGCGCAGCCCACATCTGGTGCTGGCCAACCTCGGTGGTGATATAGCGATCGTGGTTTTTGGTCAGCTCTTCCAGGCGTTGCAGTGCGTATTGAGGCTTGATGGTCTTTTCGCTGTTGGTGTAGGCGAGACAGTTGACCTTTCGCCAATCGCTGATCTGCGACTGCCACTGCTTAACAGCCGCCGCATCGGTCTTGCGGCCGCGTGCTTTCCAGACTTTGAGGACATCCTCAAGCACATGGCCGACGTCGCCGACAATCGGGATATCAACGCGGATGACCTTGTTGATCGACGAGGGGTCAATGTCGATATGCGCCTTTTTCGAATTCGGCGAGAACGCATCGATCCGCCCGGTGATCCGGTCGTCGAACCGCGCGCCGACGTTGATCATCAGGTCGCAGTCATGCATTGCCAGGTTGGCCTCGTAGAGACCGTGCATACCCAGCATACCCAACCAGTTCTCACCCGATGCGGGATAGGCACCCAGCCCCATAAGGGTCGAAGTGATCGGGAACCCGGTCGCATCCACCAGTTCGCGCAGCAACTGGCTGGCTGCAGGGCCCGAGTTGATGACGCCGCCGCCGGTGTAGAAAACAGGCTTTTTCGCCGTTTCTATCGCCGCGACCAATTCGGTGATCTCTTCCAGATCGCCCTTCAGAACTGGCTGGTAATGCGAGGTCGACGGCTTCGGTGCGCTGTACTCGCCTGACGCAAATTGAACGTCCTTCGGCACGTCGATCAGCACCGGACCGGGGCGGCCCGAGATTGCAACGTGGAACGCCTCGTGGATGGTCTCGGCCAACGAGTCGGTGTCCTTCACCAGCCAGTTATGCTTGGTGCAGGGGCGGGTGATACCAACGGTGTCAGCCTCTTGAAACGCATCCGAGCCGATCATGAATGTCGGAACCTGCCCGGTCAGAACAACGAGCGGGATCGAGTCCAGCAACGCATCCGTCAGGCCGGTCACCGCATTGGTTGCGCCGGGGCCTGATGTCACCAATGCAACGCCGGGCTTGCCTGTTGAACGGGCATACCCTTCGGCTGCGTGGATCGCGCCCTGTTCATGCCGCACCAGAACGTGACGGATATCGTTTTGCAGAAAAATCTCATCATAGATCGGTAGCACGGCGCCGCCGGGGTATCCGAATACCGTGTCCACACCCTGATCTTTGAGGGCCTGAACTACCATCTTTGCGCCGGTCATCTCACGTGTCATCTGCTTTGCTCCGTTCGCGACATGTGTCTTGCGTTTAGCATAAAAAAAAGCCCCCGAGATTTTCGGAGGCGCATGGGTTCGATTATGGTTTACCGTTACCGGCCCATGCGCGTGTTTCCTACGATTACGACTAGCGCTTTCATCGCCAGAGGCTCCTTTTTTGCGTGAAGGGACATTATGAGTGAGGGGAAGGGGCGTCAACAGGCAATTGCACCAATTTTGTAACCTGATGGGTGAATTTTGCGACATTTTATTGCGCGGATTGCCGCAGGCTGGGAATTTTCGCCAAATCTGGCCCGATTGACGGGTTTGGGTCGGGTCGGATCAGGTCTGAAAGCGTCAAGGCGATGTCTAAAATAGACATGAGCGAAGCAGTTCTCTGAGTCACGCTGATTACAAAGGAACTGTTTAGGGAGGCAGATGATGCTACAGGACTTGGTTGATCTGGGGCGCTACCCGATCGATCGGCCGGGCTCTCGGGCTTATGATCAGATGATTGCGGATCTAAGGCGCGAACTAGATCAGGATGGCTGCGCAGTTTTGCCCGGGTTTGTGCATGAAGAGGGGTTGCAGCAGCTGGTGCGCGAAGCGGATGATGTCGCCCCACGGGCGCATCGGTCTTTCAATCGAACAAATGCTTATTTCACCAAGGATGATCCGCGCTTTGGGATCGGTCACCCGATCCGCCGCTTCTATGATCGTTCAAATGCCTTTGTGCCGGCAGATAACTTCCCTGCGTCCGGGCCCTTGCGTCGCATTTACGAATATGAATGGTTTATGCCCTTTGTTCGGGATGCGCTGGATGAGCCGGAAGACCAGTTCTTTCGCTATGATGATCCTTTGGCTGATGTGATTATCAACGTGGTCGAAGAGGGGCAGGGCTTTCCATGGCATTTCGACACCAACAATTACACAGTTACATTGGCGATTCAGAACGGAGATTCTGGAGGAACCTTCGAATATGTGCCGAACCTTCGCACATCGGATGATGAGAATTTCAAAGCCGTGGCTTCGATTCTGGATGGAAACAGGGCGCGGGTGCGTGAACTGGAACTTCAACCGGGGGACTTGCAGGTATTCAAGGGGCGGTACGCGTTGCACAGGGTTGCTCCGGTGGCCGGAACGCGCAGCCGGTATGTTGGGATTTTTTCCTTTGTCGAAGCGGAAGGGATGTGCGGCGGTGTCGAGCGGACCCGGCAGCTTTACGGACGTGTGCTGCCACATCATCATGAGAGGGAAGGGTTGAGAAAGGATCAGTTGCTGGATTGAGCTATGCTAGGCTGACCTTGGATCATTTGAAGGCTGGAGGCTTTGATGCCGAAGATTTTGCAGCTTACGCCATTTGTTTTGTGCTCTTCCCTGCAGAAACAGGTTGATTTCTATTGCCAGCGTTTGGGGTTTTCTTGCGGGTTCCGGCAAGACAATTACGCGTTCCTGTCGCTGGGGTCCGTGGCGATCCGGTTGTTGGAGTGCCCGCCGCGTGACGATGGGCGGAAGTTGGGTGAAGAACAATCATTCTATATAGATGTGGATGAGATTGACGACCTGTACGAGGTCCTGCGACCGGGATTGGCGGATTTGCCCGAGGGGCGCGTGCGCCCGCCATTTGACCAGCCCTATCAGCAGCGTGAATTCCATATCATTGATGAAGACGGAACCCTAGTGTTCTTTGGCCAAGATATCCGTCCGAGGGAGTAGGCGCTCCCGCCTGTTGTCGATGCGCCTGCGGCGCATCTCCGCCAGTTGGGCCAGGCAGCGCTGCGCGCTGCGTGTGCCTAGAAACCAGGGCTAGTACCCTGAAGAACCCCGTGTTCCAGCGCGTAGCGGGTCAGGCCAGCGGTAGAAGAGATGCCCAGCTTGCGCTTGATGTTCTTGCGGTGTGTCTCGACTGTGCGAACCGAGATGTCCAAGGTTTGCGCGACTTCTTTGTTGGATTTGCCCTGCGCCAGTTCCAATAGGATGGTTTGTTCGCGACCTGTCAGCGCTTCGCGTGCCCCGCCTTCTTTGGGTTGCAGCGATCCGCTGGCTCCTGTGCAAAGATATTGCTCGCCGCGCATGACTGCGTCGATGGCCTGTTTGATCTCTTCTGTCGGTACGTCTTTGAGGACATAACCCTTGGCGCCGTGGCTTAACGCGGTTGAGATATATTCCGGGCTGTCATGCATTGACAGGATCAGAATGCGAGTGTCGGGTGCGCGCTCGAGAATGATTTCTGTCGCGCTAAGCCCGCCTAAGCCGGGCATGTTCAGGTCCATAAGGATCACATCGGGGAATAGGTCAGCGACTCGATCAACCGCCTCTTGACCGGTGCCGAGCGTGCCAACCACCTCAATATCATCGTAGCTTTCGAGGATCGACTGAATCCCTTCGGCCACCATCGGGTGGTCGTCGACTATGAGAACTCGGATGCTCATGTACCGGCCTTTCGGTTCGGAGTTGCGTCTTCCTGCGGCGGAAGCAGGTGGCTGAGTGGCAGGGTGACCTCGATCACCGTGCCGCCGCGCGGGCCGCGTGATGACAGAATACGAAGCGACCCGTCAAGCTGCTCGATGCGTTCTTGCATGTTGCGCAGCCCGATCCCGGTGCTAGCGCCTTGTTCGCGGGGCAGGCCACGACCGTTGTCGGTGATGCGCATGGTCGCGCCCTTTTTGTGACCGCGCAGGTCGATTGTAACACGGGTCGCGTCTGCATGGCGCTCGATATTCGTCAGCGCCTCCTGGGCGATGCGGTAGAGAGCAATCTTGGCATCCTGGTCCAGCCGGTTGCGGAATACGACCGTCGAGAATTGGGTTTCGATCCCGGTGCGCTCGCGGAAATCGTCGGTAAGCGCCTTGACCGCCGGACCGAGCCCCAGATCGTCCAGCACGCCAGGGCGCAGGTCACGACTGATGCGGCGGACCTCGGTAATGGCTGTGCCGAGGTTGTCGATCCCCTTGTCCAGCGGATCACGGGCGCTGTCGTCGTCGCCGCGTTCAAGACGCCGTCGAGCGTTGTCCAGCGCATAACGTACGCCAACAAGAATTTGGCTGATCCCGTCATGCAGCTCTCGGGCTACGCGACCGCGTTCTTCTTCCTGCGCATCGAACACGCGCTGGGTCAGTTCCTTGAGCTTTGCATCCGCCAGCCTTCGTTCGCGGAAATTCAGCAACATGCCCGAGGCAAAGACGATCAACACCGCTGCCAGAACGATTGCGCCGATATACCTGAAAGTCCGTTGCACTCGCGCCTCGACCTCGGCGCGGGCGTTGGCGACGGTCGCCACGATGTCGTCAATGAAAACACCCGTGCCGACGGCCCAACGCCAGTCCTGAAGGCCCACGACATAGGCTATCATCTGTGCTTCTTCACCGGTCGAAGGCTTTTGCCACATGAAACTGTGCCACCCGGCACCTTGACGGGCGAGGTTGATGAACTCGTCCACGACCGGAGTGCCATCGCTGTCGGTCAGGCCCACCCAGTTGCGGTTGATGAATTCTGTCTGGCGCGGGCTGACCAAATTGTTGCCATCGTAGTCATAGACGAAAAAGAACCCGTCTTTCCCATAGATCATGGCAGACAAAATCTGTGTCACTAGATTCTTGGCAACGGCGTCATCCGGAGAGGCGCGACCGTAGATATAGGCAAACCCGTTCCGGGCCTGAGTGACATAATTCCGCAGTTCTGCTTTCTTGGCTTCGATCAGTCGCTGTTCCAGCGCCTGTATTTCACGCTCGGCGGTGGCGCGGGATTCGTATGCGACCAGCAATGCAATCGCCGCTACGGCCGCGACCAGCGGGATTGCCGCAACCAGAGACAGTTTCTGTCCGTACGTCAGCGATATCACATTTCGAATTCCCCTCATGGTCGAATCGATACGCAAGCGCGCGGGAAAATGCAAAATTTTTGGGTATTCGCGTCACAATGCGAGTCGAAACCCGTGAAGTCGAAGGAATTTGGGGCTGTTTTGTCAGCTTTGGACCCGCAAAAACCCGGCTGTCTACGCAGTAGTAGGTATTCACATTCAAAACCGGCTCATTAAGCTGACGCGCACTAATAACGACTGCACCCGGCATCAGTCCGGGTTTTGAATATGAAGGGGAGGAACACTCATATGGATCGTCGTTCATTTCTGAAAACTTCTGCTCTGGGCGGCTCGGCGGCTGCGGCCACCACACTGGCAGCTCCGGCTTATGCACAGGGCAAGCGGACACTGACCATGGTCACCTCGTGGGGTCGTGGTCTGGCTGGCGTTTTTGATGCTGCGCAGCGTTGCGCCGACACCATTAGCGAAATGTCGGACGGTAGCCTGACAATCGAAGTCAAGGCGTCGGGCGAACTGGTTGGCGCGTTCGAAGTGTTTGACGCGGTATCGTCCGGTCAGGCTGATATGTATCACGCGGCTGACTATTACTTTGTCGGTCAGCATCCGGGCTATGCCTTCTTTACCGCCGTTCCGTTCGGTATGACCGCGCAGGAAATGGTGAACTGGTACTACCAGGATGGCGGCATGGAGCTGCATGACGAACTGGGGCAAATCTTCGGCCTGAAGTCCTTCCTGGCCGGTAACACTGGCGCGCAGGCAGGCGGCTGGTACTCGAAAGAGATCAACAGCCCAGAAGACTTCAATGGTCTGAAGTTCCGTATGCCGGGTCTGGGCGGCAAAGCGCTGGGCAAACTGGGCGCATCGGTACAGAACATTCCGGGCTCGGAAGTGTATCAGGCACTGTCGTCCGGCGCGATCGACGGAACCGAGTGGATCGGCCCATGGGCGGACGAAAAGGCTGGTTTCCAGGAAATCACCAAGGTCTACTACACCGCCGGTTTCCACGAGCCTAACGCAGGCCTGTCGCTGGCAACCAACCGTGACGTGTTCGAAAGCCTGACACCTAGTCAGCAGAAGATCATTGAGATCGCAGCAGGCGAAGCGCATCAGTGGAACCTGTCGCAGTTCCTGGCCAACAATGGTGCCGCGCTGCAACGTCTGCAGTCGGGTGGCGTCAAGGTTATGGAATTCCCAGACAGCGTTTGGGATGCGTTCGGCAAGGCCAGCCAGGAAGTGCTGGACGAGAACATGAGCGATGAGCTGTTCAAGAAGATTCACGACAGCGCAGCGGCGTCTTCGGCGTCTTCAGCTGGTTGGTTGGATTTGTCCTCGGGCGTTTACACCGCGCAGCGTAACCGCGTACGCGGCTGATAATTCGCTTCTCGATCAAATGGTTTCCCCGCATTTGTGGGGAAACCTTTCCTGTTGCAAATGCGTGGATGCATCAAATCCGCTATAATCAGCAGTGCAACTGAGACGACCTGGGGACAACATGCAGGACGATAACGGTATCTCGTTCTTCGGCGCCCTGTGGAACGGACTGATATGGTTCGTTCAGAACATTGCCGAAGCCTTCTATAATTTCGGATACGCCATCACGCATCCGCAGCTCTGGCTGAACTGGTCGGACAAAGAAGCGATCATGCGCTTTGTCTATTACGGTGGCTCGGTCGAGTTCTTCTTTGTGGTTTTCGCACTCTTTCTGGTTCTGACGGCCATTGGGCTCTATTACCGGAACTTCATGTGGGGCATGGTGCGCGGTCTGGAAGGGTTCGCCAACACCGCAGGCCGGTTCTTTGCCTGGGCCGGTCTTCTGATGGTGGTCCAACAAATCGTGATCGTGTTCATGCAGAGAATATTTGCGCGACCGGACATGTCATTTGGATTTGGGATACCGTTAACCCAGGACATCAGCTGGTTCGCTGAAGAACTGAAGCTGTATAACGCCATGGTCGTCTGCCTTTGCTGTACCTACACCTTTGTACAGGGCGGGCATGTGCGTGTTGACCTGATCTATGCCGGGATCAGCTACCGCGCCAAACGCGTCGTTGATATGCTGGGCGCCCTTTTGTTCATGATGCCGGTGGCGGTGCTGACATGGATGTATGGCTGGTACTTTATGTGGCGGCACCTGATCGTACCGAAACCTTCTGCCAGTGACACATTGGACCGTCTGGTGATGAAATCCCGCGCCCTGCGGTGGAACGTAGAAACCATCGGGTTCAGCCCTAACGGTTTCAACGCGTATTTCCTGTTCAAGATCCTTCTGGTCGCCTTTGCGGGCATGGTGTTCCTGCACGCAATCGCGTTCATTTACCGGTCGTATCTGGAATATGTGGAAGGGCCGGAAAGTGAAGGAAAATACCTCGACAAGGACAGCCTTGGCGAGGGTGAAGAAGCCTACGAAGGCGCACATTAAGGACGGAGACCCAGACAATGCTATTCGGACTTGATGGCGTCGAGATAGGCCTCATTATCGTATTCTTCTGCCTTTTCGGAGGCATCCTTTCCGGCTTTCCGGTGGCATTTGCCATCGGTGGGGCCGGTATCATCTCATTCGGGATCATCGCGGCGTTGGACAGTGCCGGGTTGCTGGTGCATCAGGCAATTGATTCAGGCTCGCAAGCCTATCGAGATCTGGTGAATTCGGGGGTCAAACCGGATGTGATATCCGTATTTCGATACCCGGACTTACCAACTATTGGCGAACCAGTCTTCCCGTCTGGCTGGGAAACTGCGCTGGATCGAAACGTTTCGTTCATCGTAAACCGCATCAACGAACGTGTTCTTGCTGGGCAATCCATCGAGACCCTGCTGGCCGTGCTGATGTTCGTCTTGATGGGGATCACGCTGGAACGCTCGAAAATCGCGAACGATCTGCTGACTACAATGGCGCGTGTCTTTGGGCCTCTGCCTGGCGGTCTGGCCGTTTCGATCGTGGTCGTGGGTGCGTTTCTGGCGGCATCGACCGGGATTGTGGGCGCGACAGTTGTGACCATGGGCCTGTTGGCGCTGCCGACTATGTTGCGAAACAACTACTCGCCCGAGCTGGCGACCGGGGTGATTGCGGCCTCGGGGACGTTGGGGCAGATCATTCCGCCCTCTATCGTGATCGTTCTGCTGGGTACACTGGCCGGTGATTTGTATTCGACTGCGCAAGAGACCCGCGCGATCGAGGCCGGGTGTTCCGACGCGCTGACCTATCTGGGTGAGCCTGCTGTGGTCTCCGTCGGCACTCTTTTCCAGGCAGCTCTGCTGCCGGGGATCATGCTGGCCTTGCTCTATGCACTTTATGCCTTTGGCTATGCGCTGATGAACCCCGAGAAAGCCCCAGCCGTTGAAATGGGTGGCGGTGGCGGTGAGCCGATCACCCGGTCAGAAGGTCTCACATGGCTTCTGGGGGCTCCGGTCGCTCTGATAGTTGGTGCAGTCCTGCTTGGAAGCGCCGGCATGATCGGTAGCCAGAACATCACCGTTTCGGCCTTTTCCGACATTGGTGAGGGAGCGTCGCTGCGCACCAATGTTTCGGAAGAGTGCAAGGTTTCAATGATCGAATTGCATGGTCAGTCGGCCTGGGATCAGGCCGTGGCTGAACAGCAGGCATTGGATGAAGCCGGTGGTGTTTCCCAGTCGCAGCGTCTGACCGAAGAAGAGCTGGCTGCTGCGCAGGAAGCCAAGATCGCGGCCGCAGCACCGATCGGAACAGGCGTTGCTGTCATCGTTGTGCTGCTGGGTCTGACCTTGTTGTTCGGTCGCGGTATTGCACCATCGAAGTCGACGCAACCGCTGATAGTAGGCGCCATCGGTCTATTGCTGATGTTGCTGGTGGATGTGCTGCTGATTGCGCCGACAACCTCATCGGGGACGGCTTTCCTGATACTGGCGATACCGTTTGCTCTGGCGATTTATGGCTGCAAGTTCGCAGCTGAACGCTGTGCCACCAATGATTTGATCCGCGTGGTCTTTCCGCCGCTGGTTCTGATCATCGCGGTTCTGGGTTCGATCCTTGGCGGTATTACCAACCCGACACCAGCTGCGGCGCTGGGCGCGGGTGGCGCGATCATGCTGGCGGCCTATCGCAAGCTGCAGGACCAGGGGCGATCGGGCAAGGTGATCATCTGGTCGACTCTCGCTGTCATCATCTGCATGCTGATGGGCATAAATTTCGACCTGCGCATAAACCAAGGCAATGTATCTGTCGAAAGCTGGATCGCTTTCATCTTCGCCTATGCTGCCTATCTTTATGCGCTTTTCGGTCTGATCTTTGCCTGTTGGGTGCTGTTTTCCAGCGGTGTTCTGACGCCGGTGGTTCGCGAGACGGCCAAGGTGACGTCGATGGTTTTCACAATCCTGATCGGGTCGCAGTTGTTGAACCTGGTGGTGATCTCTTTCGGAGGCGAGCACTATATTCAGCAGTTTCTGCGTAGTTTCGACAACGAGTTTACGGTTTTCCTGATCGTCATGCTGGTGTTGTTCATTCTGGGATTTGTGCTGGATTTCCTTGAGATCATTTACATCGTGATCCCCATCGTCGGGCCGGTGATCTATGGTGGGTCTTTCGATCCCAAATGGGTGACGATCATGGTGGCTGTGAACCTGCAGACCTCGTTCCTGACCCCGCCTTTCGGTTTTGCGCTTTTCTATCTAAGGGGCGTGGCACCAAAGGAGGTGACGACCGGGCATATCTATCGTGGAATCGTTCCGTTTGTGATCATTCAGGTGGTGGGGATCGCGATCCTGTGGTTCTTCCCGTCAATTGTGACAATTGTGCCTGATCTGATGCCCAATTGATTAATCAGCGATCTAGTTGAAAAGGGGGCCGGCTGGCCCCCTTTGCTTTGCTGTTTGGCAGAAGGGGCCAGCCCCTTCTTGGCCTTTGGCCAATTCATCCCCGAGATATAGAGGCCGGATGAAGCGCGGATCAGGTGAATTGGATCAAATCCCAGCGATTGCCGAATGGGTCGTGCCAAACGGCTACTGAGCCGTAGGGTTCGTGCCTTGGTTCTTCTTCGAAGTAGACGCCTTTGTCGCGCATAGCGGTGTGGTCGCGTTCGAAGTTATCGGTTTGCAGAAAGAAGCCCACGCGACCTCCGGTTTGGTTGCCGACGGCGGCGATTTGGTTGGGACCTTCGGCCTTTGCCAGCAGCATTGAGGCACCTTCAGACCCCGGAGGGGTGACCAGGACCCAGCGTTTGACTCCGCCTAAATCGATGTCCTTTGTCAATGTGAAGTTGAGCGTTTGGGTGTAGAAGGCGATGGCGACATCGTAATCCGGCACCACAAGGGTGACCGCATGGAGGCTCTGGCGCATGGTTGATTAGCCCTTGGTGGGGTGGCGGTCGGGCAACTGTATGCTGGCGACCTGCTCGGCAATCGGAGCGGTCGACAGGGGGTGATGATTACCGTCCGCTAGTTCAGAGGGGTTTTTGATACGTTTCCAGTCGCCCTGAATATAGGCTTCAAGCCCCGAAAAACGGGCCTTGTAGCCCATCTTGGGGCTGCCCGGCACCCAGTAGCCAAGATAGACATAGGGCAGACCAGCCTCGCGTGCGATGTCGATATGATCGAGGATCATGTATGTCCCCAGAGAGTTTTGCGGCAGATCCGGATCGAAGAATGAGTAGACCATGCTCAACCCGTCATCCAAAACATCTGTCAGGCTGACGGCGATTAGCTCTCGGGTTTCGGGGTTGGCATATTCGACCACTCGGCTGCGGATGGGGGTCTCCTCGATCATTGCGGCGAATTCGAAGACGTCCATATCGGCCATGCCGCCATCGGCGTGGCGCGTATCCAGATAACGACGGAACAGCTCGTATTGTTCATCTGTTGCCCAAGGTGAGTTCGCCCTACGTTGCAGGTAGCTGTTTCGCTTGGCCGTTCGCTTTTGGCTTTTGCTGGGGCGAAAGGCCGACACGTCGATACGTGCAGACAGGCAAGCGGCACAGTCGGTACAGGATGGACGGTAGAGTACGTTCTGAGACCGGCGAAACCCTTGTTGTGACAGAGAGTTGTTCAGCTGATCGGCGCCTTCGCCCTGTAAGGCTGTGAACAACTTACGCTCCATCCTGCCCTCAAGGTAAGGGCAGGGCTGGGGTGCAGTCACATAGAATTGCGGCGCAATTGGCAGCGTGTGTCGCATGAACGTCCCGTGTTTCCTGAAACGGGATGATAGCAACGGTTCCCCAAGCCGCCAAGTGATTCACGTGGCTGATTTTATGCCCGCTGATTGATCATGACCGTACCGAGGAATGAGTCTGTCAGGCCCTGACATCGCGCGCTGGTCAGCATCATGATGACCGAGATGATTTGGATTACGAAGAACGCCATGCTGATAAAATATCCGGCAGTGTGCGCCACGGCCTTACCCATATCCATGCGAGAGCCGAAGGCATCCCGCAGTTCAATGCCCATGAAACGCATGCCCAGAGTTGCCGATCCGTTTGCGATTGTGACGACACGGTAGATAAAACTGAAAACGCCGTAGATCAGGGGCAGGAAAAGTAATCCTGCACCAAATGTCAGGAAAACCGGCACGATGCACAGCAGCGAGATAAAAGCGACGTCAAAGAGCCACGCGATAAATCGCTTGGACGCCACTGACTGGTAAAACTCGGGCTGGCTGTCTGGATCGGGCAGATAAGTCATGTCGTAAATTCCGGATATTTTTCGTAAAATCACCCTGTCCCGAATGGCGGGACAGGGCAAGATCGGATCAGGCGCGTTCGCCGTTTTCAGCTTCGTCTTGGTTTTCGCGGGTACGTTCGTCCATGAACTGATCGAACTCGGCCTTGTCCTTGGCGTCGCGCAGGCGGCGCAGGAAGGCTTCGAAATCCTGCTGTTCACGCTCCAGCCGCGCCAGCGTGTCGGCCTTATAGGCGTCAAAGGCGCTGTTGCCCGAAGGTTTCATGGCGCTCATGTGATTGTGCCAGGTTTTGCGACGGCTGCAGGATTTGCTGAACATGCGTTTGCTCCAGATCATATAGGCCAAAAGGGCCAGGCCCACGGGCCAGAAGAAGATGAAACCAAGGACCATGACTGCGATCCAGGCACCCTTGCCCTTGTCGTCAAGCCAGGTCTCGATACGGCGCAGCCATCCCGGATTTTCGGGGACAGCGGTTTCGGAAAGTGCAGTCATGTTGGGTCTCCGGGTTTGATGTAAATCGTTTTCACATTGATTAGATGGGGAGTGCGCAGGTGGTTGCAAGGGGGTGATGTAAAAAAGATTTACATTGGATGCGTCCCTCAACTTTGGTTGACGTCCCCAAGGGAACCAAGCAATTTGCAGAAATGTGTAGCGCGCCACGATTTCTTTCAAAGTTTGTCACGGTTGTTTGCAGCAACTCGTTTTTCGCCAAATTGGGCCTAGTAGCGCGTTGTTGGTAATTCCGGTCGGGTAGGGAGTTTGTCGGGGGCTGGTACGTTGTTTGCTTCCATCCATTCCTTGATCCGAAGCCAACGATCCTGCGGTGCAGGCGTAAAACGATAGCTATCCAGCTCTGCCATTGTTCTTTTCAATTCAGCGAACCATTGGACCTTCAGGCGCAACTTATGGGTCTTTGCCCAGGCACGGACGGCGGACTCCCAGTCCTTCGCATCGCGCGTAAGTATCTCGCATTCGAGGTCGTAAGGGATACTGTTGGGCCAGACAGACATGTTTGCAGTAACCGCCTTTCAGGGAACAAAAGTGTTTAAGCCGGGTCCGATGCAGCAGATTCAACGGATGCTTTAAACGGTATATGGGGCAGGTTTACACACCGGCTAAACACATCGTCTTTAAATTCCTCAGCGGTCATTTCGACACCCTGAGCTGTCCGATAACCCTCAATGTAACCGAAGGCTGAACCTAGGTATGCCATGCCGGAAACAGGGGAGGATAACCCGGTCTTGTCAAAAGGGTTGTCTACGCGATGGATAACATCGGCGCACGTCGCCTGAGACAGCCAGGCATGTGGGGGCGGGTCTCCGGCTGAAGCGTATGTTGCCATCAGAGAGAGAGTCAGTGCAGCCGATGTTACCAGTTTCATTAAAAAGGGTTCCTTCGTGTAATCAGTCGAGTTTGAAATTCGAGATCAGCAGCTCGGCGCGCTGGCCTCGTCCTCCCGTGACCTTACTGACCGTGTAAGTCGTGGCAACCTGCCTTTGATTGAACGCGCTGAAAATGTCGCGGATCTCGGGCACGTCATTGATCGACATCAGGAAGCGCCCTTTGATCCCGCTGAGCTGCTCGGCCATCTGCGTGAAGTCATCCCGGCCGAACATGTCCTTGCCGTAATCCTTCTCGCAGCCCCAATAGGGCGGATCGAGATAGAACAGAGTTTCACCGCCGTCATAGCGTCGAATGAACTCGGCGTAATCCAGACATTCGATCACAACGCCGGATAGCCGGGTGTGCAGATCCTCGAGCATGGGTTCTAACGTACTCAGATTGAATCGACCGGGCCGTTCTTTGGACACTCCGAAGTTGCGGCCGCTGACCTTTCCACCAAACGCGGTGCGCTGCAGATACAAGAAGCGTGCGGCGCGCTCGAGGTCGGTCAGGGTTTCCGGGTTGGTATCGACCAGGCGGTTGAATTCGGCGCGTGTGGTCAGTTGAAAGCGCAGCACTTCCAGAAACTGCGGGTAGTGGCGCTGAAGGATGCGGAACAGGTTGCTGACATCGCGGCCAAAATCATTGATCACCTCGGTGCGCGGGCGCATCGATCGGCGCAGGAAAACGCCGCCCATTCCGACGAAAGGTTCGGCGTATGTGCGATGCGAGGTCTTGTCCAGAATGGCTGTGATAGTCTTTGCCAGATTGCGCTTGCCGCCCAGCCATGGGGCAACAGGCAACACTGGGTCAGCGGGGGTCAGTTTGGGTCTTTCCATCATAGGTAGAATCATGCCTTTGTGCCGCCACCCTGATCAGGGGTAGGGAGCGGCCTTAAGCTAACGCGGGTCGGCGGGGATTGGTTTGGCGATCAGCCCCGTGTTGCAGAGCGTTGGCGCGCTCTGTGACCTCCCCTTCAGGAGGATTTCGCGCGGACCATGCAGTCCTTGGCTTCCAGCAGTTTGCGCAGACCGGCCGACTTTTCCGGGCCGTCAGGAAGCGATTGATCCATGTCCCATGCGAGTTTGGCGAAAGGTCTGATGACTTCGCCGATCTGGGGCGGCTCTGCCCGGTAGTCGAAGAACTTGAGGATTGGGTGTGGCATTGATCAGCCCTCCTGCATCTCAAGCAGAACCTGTTCAAGCGTGGCGTAGCAGTCGCGGTACTCAAATGAACCAAACTGCCCGCCGATCCGCACGGCGATGTAGAAGGCGATCGACAGGACGAGCGCGGTCGGGATTGTGATCAGCGCCAAGGGCCAGCGCTGCGACAGGGCGTCTTTCGACATGGCGGTGAAGAACTTCCAATCGCAGCGGGCGCGATCCCAACGGTCGCCGCCGACAACATAGCCGAAGTCGTGGTGCCGCCAGCTTGCGTCCTTGAAGAACCAACTTGCGGTTTCCGTGACCAGTTTCCGCATCCAGTCCGGCATCCAGTAAGGGCCGACGCCATTGCCGAAGCTCTGTTTCTGTTCTTCGATCAGGTCGTCAAAGCTGGGGCGCTTCATGGTTAGGCTTCCTTAGTTGTACTTGTTCATTGAAAAATCGGTGCGCGCCTTGCCCGTGCTAAATTCATCCGCAAAGAACGGCTCGCGCAACTTGTCGAGCGCTTTTGGAAGGTCTCCCAGCGCCGACTGTGTGCCCATGTCCAGCGCGCTCACAATCACCAGCAAAGCCTGGCGATCTACCACGATTTGATCCGGGGTTATCTCTACTGTCTTGGCGTCCATGCCCTGACGTTCCCGATTGCAAGGCACTCGGTCGACGCTGCCACAATCGTTGTGCATTCTGGGGCCGTTACTAGTCATCGGAAGCCCGTCTTTCGGGTGAATGTCTAAGTAATCATCTGCCATGCCGGGTTCCCTTTAATAGTAGCCGCTCGCGGCCTGTTTGTTTGCGAGTTCGATCACGTCCTGAAACGTGTGGATGTCAGCCGATTGCATAAGATCATCGCGCATATCAGTGAGTATCTGTCGCTGGATTCTTGTAAGGCCCTCCAGCTCCAGAACTGCAGTCAGTGCGTCAATGTTGTCCTGCAGGTTAAACAAGGCTGGATGGGTCATCGCGTCTTCCTTACCTTAGTTCGCTGATAAGCCACTTTTCAGCAGCGATTTGGGCGGCTTCGATATCTCCGGTTCCGGTGCGAAAGATCACGTCCTTATCCCGGCATAAAAGCCACTCGTCCTCTTCCCAATTCATGTTGAGCTGCACCGGACCTTGCGGGGGGTGTGCCTCGTACCAATCCGGCTCCATGATGTTCATCTTGACCCAGTCCAAGCTCATGCCGCTGCCCCTTTTTCGTTGTCGCGTTCCGCTTCAAAGCGGGTGGTCAGAGTTCCGGCCAGTTCGTGCGTCACACGCTTGACCAGCCATTCGCCTTCCAGCTCGGGGTTCACACCGCGCAGATCGACCTTGGCTTCGGCCATCAGATCGCCCCGGAATCCGGCGAGGGTGACGTTGACGGATGCAGATCCGCGTTCAGATCGATCGAGGGCGGATTGCGCCGCGCGGCGGGCTTCCTCGGCCGAGGACTGGCGGTGGCGCAAAACCAGCTCGGGTTTCTTGTCGCCAACCGTTTCCCTGTGGACCGTGGCCGAACCCAACTCGGCCCACTCGGCCGTCACGCTGCCGTAACGACCGCGCCCCTTGAGAATGAATGTGCCGCGCTGGATGTCAGACAGGTGAAAGCTGAATGTGGGCAGGTCGCTGCCATCGGCGCTTTTAGCCTCGCCACGCTTGACAAAGACCAGGGCACCGCCTGCCGGTTTGGCGGTCGCGTCCAGATCAAGCGCGATCCGGGTCAGGAAGTTCAGATCGCTTTCCGAGGTTTGTGCCAGGTACTCAAATGCCTTGTTCTTCAGGCTGTCGCTGATGACTGGCGTCAAGCCATTTTCGACCGCGATCTTATTGACAATGCCACTGACGGTCGCGTTGGGCCAATCGCGGGTTTTCCTGGCGCGGATGTCGCCAAGCATATCGGCCGCCTTGGCGTCGATCGTGATTGTCGCAGGGTCGAAGTTGCCCGACAGCTCATCGACAACAAACCGGCCCATCGCCACGAGGTTGCCCTCGAAGCCCATGGCGATCTGAAGCGCCGCGCCAGCCTGGGGTAGGGCGACAAGAAAGTCGCGGTTATCGACGGTGATCTGGGCGGTGTCGGACTTGGAGCCAGCTTCGTCCGTGATCGTGATCCGGATCGAGCGGTCCTGAAAGGCTTGGGTGACATCGATGCCGTCAGCGAGGATGCGAAAATCGACTTCCACGGATCACCCCCACAGCCGGATCGGGGTGCGCACCAGCTCCTGCTGAACGACGGGCAGGGTGATCACCAGCCCCTTGGGCAGGATCGGACCCATCGCGGCCAGACCGGGGTTCGCGCCATAGACCACAACGGCGTAATCCTCGCGCCCGTAGTGGGCCTTGCAAATTGCGTCTACCATGTCGCCGTCGATTGTGCGGTAGGTGGTCATAGCAGCCCCCCAATTAGTCCCGGCAGATCAGGCGCGTCCCGCCCGTAGGATTTCAGTGATAGTGAGAACTCGATTTGGCGCGGAGCCCCGTCCGCCATGAAGAACCCCTTGCGCTCCTCGATCCCAACGATCACCCAGCGCTGCCAGACCCATCCCAACCCGTCGACCAGCATCAAGGGTGTTCTGAGATCGGCCTGAACCCGCATCAGATCGACCTGTCGCAGGCCACCTTTAAAGTGGGGGTAAATGACCCCTTCAATGGTGATCTGCTGGGCGCTTTTGCCGGAATACTGCAAGGCGGCCTCGCGGCCAATCCGGTTGACCTCGGTCCAGCGATAGCCAGAGCTGCGTGACAGTTTCTGGTAAGCGTCGTTCGACATTCCAAACCGGAACGCGCCGAGCGCCATCATGACCCCACCAAACATCAGTAATACACTCCGTCGTGCAGATCCGCGTCGCGCGCCCGATCGCGGCGTTCAATCTCTTCGCGTACCAGGCGCGCAATCGTGGCCTCATCTGTGCCGGGCGGCGGCGCGATCGAGATGTGGAACGTGTCACCCTGGCGTCCAGTCGCGCGACCGGCCGACAGGGCCGAGATAGCAGGGCGACTGTCGATCAAGCTCGACAACTCGCCGGTGTTGGGCGCGGCGGCAGCGACCGATCCGGCAAGCGCCGAGGCAGCGACAGCCGCCTTCAGGGCGCGGGTGGGAAGGATAGATCCGGACACGCCAGGCACAAACAACTCCGTGCCTCGCTCGCCAACAACGTAGGGCATGCCTGCGCGCACAGCTCCGCCACTGTCCCGACCGGGCAGGGCGGTGTTGGTATCGTCGCCACCAACCCAATTCTGCAGATCACTCAGCCATTGCGGCTTGAGCGCGGCCAGCCGGTCACCGATCGAGCTGACAAGTTGGTCGATCAGGGACATCATGCCGTCCCATAGCGACTGCATCCAACTGACGCCGGTGTCCCAAAGGCTGAATTCGTTGAAGCTGGCGATGATTTGCTCGGGAACTCCGACCAGTTCCAAAAGATAGCCGATCAGACCCTGCGCGCCTTCGATCATCAGCCGCCAAGGATTGAATTCGGCCAGAGCAGCCAGAACACCCTTCAGCAACCCTTCATCGAAGGCGGCTCGGACGACCTCGATCTTGTCGGTTACATAGGTGACGATCTGATCCCAATTGTCAAAGACGACATAGGCCAAGGCGGCGACTGCCGCGATGATGATGCCGATCGGGTTGGCCAGCGCGACGAGCCCCATGCGGATCAGTGATTTTGTGATCAGACCGACACCAGCGATCAGCCATTTAATAGGCCCGGCCGCGACCCATGCCAGTACACCACCAAACTTCGGCAGGGCGATCAGCAACCAGCTACCGGCGCGGATCAGGTGCAGGATCGGTCCCATCATGGTTGTAAAGGCAAACGCCGCTGCCAGCGCGCCAAGTTTCAAAGCTAGCAACCCACCCGCCAGTTTGAACAGCAGGCCGATTAGTTCGGGATGCGCCTGCGCCCAATCTGTAAACATGCTGATGTACGGGGCGACCGTTGCCATCAGCTCGTTAAGCTGAGGCAGGATAACCGTTCCAATAACTACAGACAGCCCTTTAAGGTATTCCAGAAACTGCTGTCTCTGGGCGTGGGTCGTGGCTGCCTGGCGTTGATACTCGGCTTCCATCAGGCCAACCAACTGAGACGCATCTGCCGTCTTCAGGAGCGCTTCGCGCAGCATTTCCGTATTGTCGACCAGCGGCGTGATCGCGCCTTTGGCTTCCTCGCCGAACAGATCGCCGATCAGTGAGCTGCGGCGATAGGGTTCAATGTCCTTAAAGGCATCCAGCACGGACAGGAGCGCCTCGCTGGCGTCCTCCTGCATCAGTTTGGACGTGGCTTCCGCATCCAACCCCAGCTCTTTCCAGACAGCTTGCTGGCGTTTGGTCGCGCTTTCGCCTCGGGTCAGGGCGTTGGTGAAGTTCTTCAGCCCGGTTGCGGCGATCTCAGGCGGTGCCCCTGCCGCCAGCAGAGTGGCGCTGAGAGCGGCTATTTCATCAGTTGCCAGACCGGCCGTTTTGGCGACCACACCCTGCCGGTTTATTACCTGAAGAATGTCAGCTTCATTGGTGGCCATGGTGTTGCCCAGAACATTGACCGCATCCCCCAACAGCATCGCCTGCTCGTGCGACAAGCCAAGGTTCTGGCGCCACCTAGCCAAGGTCTCGCCCGACTCATCGGCCGATATCCCGAAGGCGATCGCCATCTTGCTTGCATCAGCCGCAAACTTCAGCAACTCGGCGCGTTTTTGCGCGTCGGGCAGGTTCTGATCCACAACGCCCATCCGGCCCGCTGCGGCAACAATGTCAGTGATCCCATCGGCCGTTGCGCCGATCAGGTCAGATGTCACCAGCTCGCGGATATCGTTGGCCAGCAGTTGAAAGCCGTTTTCATCCTGGAACTCGACAACCTTGGAAACCTCGGCCAACCGCTTTTCGGCCTGAATTGCGGGTTCGGTCAGGGCCAGCAGACTACCGCCCAGGGCAATGACGCTGAGCGCCTCACCCTGAAGGGCCTGCTGCCGCGCCCGGTTGGCTTCAAGCTGACGGTTAGACCAGTCCACGCCAGACCGGCCAACGCGCGCCGAAACCTCTCCGATCTGGTCCAACGATCCCAGAACCGAACGCGCAGGTTTGGTGACCTGGTCAACCAGTTTCAGGATCATTGCTATGTTCAGATCACCGACCGCCATTACCAGCTCCAGAGGGTTCAACTTCTGCCCGAACTCGGGCCTTTTCACGCCAGCTTGCCAGTTCCTCGATCGACATTTTGTCCATCACGTCTGGCGTCCAGTGGAAGATCGAGGCGATGTCCGCCATCGCATCTTCCACCTCTTCAGGCAGCTTTAGTCCGGCATCTGCAATTGACCGGAGCCCGTGAAAAAAACTACGGTCTGCCCCGCCAGTTTCGTAAAGTCCTCAGAATCGATCTCGGCTGACAACTGAACCTCGGACAGAGACGGCTGAGAAATGCGCGGCAGCAGTTTGAACATTGTCGAGACGTCCATCTGCAGGATGTTCACCATATTAAGCCCGCGCAGTTCGCCCGCCTTGGGTTTGCGCAGGGTGATCTCAGTGACTTTAGCGCCATCGATCTCGATCGGGTTGGAAAGGGTCACCGTCGTGGTTTTTGTGGATTTGGTCATTGTGCAGCTCCGGTTTAAACAGGTTTTGAAGGGGTGTTTCAGGGCGGGTTGAGCCGCCCTGATCTAGGGCGTCAGAAGCCCATGGCCCTGCGCAATTCGGCCAGTTGATCGACACCGCCGATCACGCGCTTGGCTGCTTCGACATCGATCTCGAACAGCTCGGTACCGTTTTGCAGCATGCGAAAGTAGTCGACTTCCAGTTTCAGCTTCATCGGGACGTCTGAGCCGGGCTTCAGGTCCGCGAAGTTGACCATGGACCAACGGCCACCAAGCGTTGCGACAAAGCTGTCAGCCGAGAAGTCATGTTCGCCCATGGCACCGGGGCGCAGGACCATGCGCCGACGGGTGCCAAACATGGTGATCAGCTCGGGTGGCCATTCCGCCAGGGTGACCTCGGCCTTCATGGCTTCCATGCCCATGTCGAGCGCCATCGGCGCGTCCATACCGCCGCCGCGATGGTTTGCCAGCAATAGGGCCAGCTCGGGCAGTTTGCCTTCGGAAGCGCGGCCAGCGTAGCTGACCCCGTCAATGAAGGCGTTGAAGTTCCGAATAGTGCGGGGGTACTGCATTTCGTCAGTTCCTTTTTTTCGGGGGCCGCGATCAGCAGTACGGCCATGGTTTCTGATAGTTCTCGCGATGCGCGGCCAGGGCCTTATGCGGCCTGATTGGCCTGTGCGATTACTTCGTCGTAGTAAGAGCCGTTGCGATGGGCGCGGAAGATCAGGTGTTCCAGCGGCGCGGGCGGTTCAAAGTCGAAGTCCAGGTACAGTTTCCCGGCTTTCAGCGTGGCTTCGGTGTTCAGTTCGGGGTCCAGCCAGCAGTTAAAGCCCAGCAGTGCACCCTGATTGACCAGCCCCTGACCAAACGCCTGAACGCTGTCGCGGATGTCCTGGAACAACTGCGCGGACATGGGGCGGTCCATGGCCCAGAGCAGCGCATTTTCGATGCTTTCGTAGATGATGTCGGCCGTGCGCCGTACCGACAGGAACGCCCATTGCGGATCAATGCCCGCGCCCCGGTTGCCCCACAGGCGGAAACCATTGCGGCGCACGATGGTGGCGACGTCGGCTTCGTTCATCCGGTTAGCCTCGGTCTCGGTTGAGCTGAGGTGGAAGCTGACCGGACGCGACGTGCCCGAGATCCCGTTGATCACCTGGTTGGACGGCGACCACCAGAAGCCTTTTTCAATGTCTCGCTTGGCGATCAAACCGGCGACATAAGCCGAAGCCGGGCGGGTCACGTAGCTTGCCGAGACGGTATCAAAGACCAGCACGGACGGGTCCACGATGAACAGACGATCCGAACCCCATTTCTGACGCTCGGTTTTGGCGTCGGTTTCGTTGGTGTTGGGACCATCGGAAACGACGGATGCGCGGATCTTGTCGGCCACGGCGATCAGGTTGGTGACAACCGGACTGGCCGGATCAGCCGCCGCGGTGGATGTAAAGCCGGGTGCGCACAAGATCCGCGGTACAAGATCCAGCACCGACGCTGATGTTTCCAGCGCCCAGACGCCGGTCTGCGCGGTTGGGTCACCTACCACATTGGCAAGTGTCGCGGCGGCATCTGCACCTTCGGCAACCCGGATCATGACTGCCACGATCGCACCTTGTGCATAGAGTGCCTCATAGGCGTCTTTCAGGGTGCCGTTGTCGCCCAGCTCAGCGGCCTTACGCGGGCCTTCGATCAGCAATGGGGTGTCCAGTGGGAATGTCGCGTCGTCAGCATCAGGGGCGGTGCCGACAATGCCGATAACCGAACTTTTGACAGTACGAATGGGACGAATGCCGTCATCAATCTGGATGACTTCGACCCCGTGAAGAAACTGCTCAGGCATTTTTGATCTCCTTTACCTGCGATTGCGATCCGCTTCAGGCGGTCGTGATGTTGATCCCGAGCCCCTCGGCCAGCGCGATTGCCTGGGATTTTCCGTTTTCGAGAATAGTTTCGTATTCGAATGGGTCTGTTGCGGCCTCTAGATCATCATCCAGTTTCACACGCAGGCCCGTGGCTTGGCCGATTACAGCTTCATAGGCATCTGCCTTGGCCACAATCTTTGCGGCAACCTCGGCATCAGTGCGGCCAGAGGTCAGCGCCTCGTTGGCGATCAGAGCGTTTTGATCCGGACGCGCGGTTCCGGCGATGAAAGCCCGTGCAGCTTCAGCCTTTGACGGCCAACTGTCGCGTTCGAATTGCGGCACCAATCCTGTGATTTTTGTCAGGAGCTCATCAATCCACGCGACCATCGCAGCACGGGCGATTTTCAATGTTGGATAGGTCGGCTCATCTTGGCCCGGCACCCACTTTCTTTCAGTCACATCCCAGACGGTGCCAGGTCCCGGCTTAGTCGGTACTTCAACCGTACCAACTGGATAGTTTGCGAGAACACGATCAGGCACATCGCCTGTTGTCTGCCAATAACCGCGATCCGCGTGATAGAAGCCTCGTTCCATTAGCTTATCTCCACCCATCTTTGTAGTGTGCCACTGGTTTTGTAATACCAGCCGTCAGGCACGAGCAGCGTCGTGCCGTGGTTAGAAAGCACCACCATTGACGTGAACGAAACGCCGTCAGGTGAAAGCTGCGCATTGCCCGTTGAACCCGAAATATCAATGATTGCGAAGATCGTGCGGCCAGAGGTGTTTTGATAAACCGTCCCAGACGATCGACTGCCAGTCACATCCTGCAATGTCTGCCCAACACCTATCGGCAATTCAACGCCAAGATTTGTCCGCGCAACGTCAGTGTCGGTCAGTTCTGAGAGGTTATTGTCGGCGGACATTTTGCCTGTGAGCTGTGCTGTCACTGTAGCGGCGAAATCCTCATCATCGGCCAATGCCGACGCGAGTTCATTTAGTGTATCTAACGCGGCAGGTGCACCACCTATCAGGTCATTGATTGCTGTGGCTAAATCATCCGTTGTGGCATAACCAGCGACAATCAAGTCAATTTGGGCTTTGAGCCATGCGGTTCTGTTTGCGAGCTGCTGGGCAGCAACGTTGCTTAGCCCTAGGGCTTGCGCGAGATCAGGAGGCCCGCCCAACACAGGGTCGGTCATTTCCAACTGGTAAATGCCCAGCTCATAGTTCGGGTTTTCGACCAGATTTGCCATCATGCAACTCCATGCGTGAACTGCCCGTCATACGTGATGCGGGCGTCGTGAATATTCAGGGCTTCGGTGAAGTCGAGCGACTTCAGGTGGCAGCGCGCGGGGGCGACGTTTGCAAGGATCGCGCGCACCTGCGCGGCCTGTTCGATTGTGATCGGGCGCGTCAGAATCACGCGATATTCGGCCCAATGATCGGGTTCCGAATAAGTGATCGATCCGTCATAAGAATATGTTCCATCGTGGAACTCCCAGCCGTAACGCTCGACGACCTGTGCCTCACCGTATCCAGCCGCCACCAAGGCCGATTTGACCGCGCCGATTGTTCCATTGCGGCGATGCACCGAAACGGACGATATGATCGTGTTTCGCTTGCTGTCGTCAGACCAATTCACATCCCATTCGTCGACCGACATTGCCCAGGCCAGATAGGCCAGCAGCTCTGGCGGGCAGGAAACGGGGTCCATCAGCGTTGAGATCGGTGCCAGTTCGGGGTCACCTAGTCTGATTGCGCACTCAAGCGCGCCTTCGGTCGGGGTGTGGTTCGGGGGCAGGATTGAGACGGGATCAGACATCGCGCCCTCCGACCGTGACGACCAGGCTGTCGGATGCGCAGTAAGCGGCCTGTGTGGGATCGACCTCGATGTCGGCGGCGGGCTTGGTCAGTTCAACATTCTGAACGCCGGGTTGATGCAGCGCTGCAAAAAGACCAGACCGCTTGATGTCGTGACCAAGGCGGTGCTTCTCTTCGATAAAGCTGTCCAATGCCGCCTCGGCCGCTGCCAGAACCTCGGCTTCGCCGGGACCTTCATAGAGGGTCAGGACGGCTTCTACCTCGTAGGGTAGGATCGTTGCGCTTTGGACGGTGACGATGTCGCACAATGGGCGCACGTCTTCGTCGTTCAAAGCCGTTTGAACGGTGTTTAAAAGGTCGTTTGATGCCGCGCCATCACCTTCCAGGGACAACACTGTAACCTGTATGTCGCCGGGTGTAGGGCTGATAACTGCTACATCCTTCACGAGGCCGGAGGCGGTCAAGGCCCAGAACACATAAGACCCGCGCGGCCCTGCTGTTGTGTGACCTTCCAGTGAAAGCTGAACGCGACGACGCAGAGCTTCGTCCGACTCGAGGATCTCGGGGATCGGCGGCTGGACAGTGTCGTCGGCCTGCTGAACGATCAGCCTTTCCACGCCCCAGAACGCAGCCAACTGATCAAGTTCAGCGCCGGTTGCCTGAGCCATCAGCAAGCCCTTGGCCCGGTCGTTGAATTCCAGATGATCGAGCATCCGAAAGTAAGCGCACACACGCAGCACTTTGGTCGCAGGTTCGCTTTCCAGATCCAGAAACGGGGCCAGTGCTGGCATTTCCTCAATGGCCTTGGCCTTCATTTCGGACAACAGTGCATCGTAATCGACCGTCTTGATGACGTTCGGAGCTGGCAGTCTGCTCAGATCAATTGCGCTGAAACCGCTCATGCCGCACCTCCGCTGGTTAGGTCGATCGGCATCGGGATCACATTGCCATTGGCATCTGTCAGTTCGAATTCGGCGTAGCCCGGCCCGGCATTGACCAGGCTAATCCGCGCCAGATCAATGCGCGGCTCCCACAAATCCAGCGCCTCGGCCGTCGCCTGATAGGCGTCGATCATGGTCTCGCCGTTCAGTGGTTGGTCGATGATGTCAGGCAGATCTGAACCATAGTCGCGCAGCATCACCAACGAGCCTTTTGGCGTCGTCAGAATGTCGTGGATCGACTGGGCCAGATGCGCGCCGCCTTCAAGCGACCGGCCGGTATGCCTGTTCATGCCGCTCATTTGCTGGCGCTGCTCCGCTTGGATTTCTCGGATTTGGCTTTGGCGGCCAGCCCGGAGGATTTAACGGTTGGGTCATCCAGCGAACCGACCAGTTGAACGTCGGGTTCGGCTTCAGAGGCCAACATGAGGTTCGCTTCGTACTTCGCTTGGATTGCCGTCATCTCGACCGGCTCGCCTTCCTTGCGGTACTTGCCCGCGACCCAGCCATCAGCTTTCACGGTGTAGCTTTGTTTCTCGCTCATTGGTTCGGCTTTCCTGTGTTGTCCGGGCCAGAGGCAACGGAGTGGTGGGTGTGGTCTTGCAGGCTGACGGTACCCCCGGTCACGTTGCCTTGGGCGATCACATCACTTGCGGTTTCCACGTTCCCAGTGACTTTCACATCGCCGGTCACTTCCAGCGTTCCGTCGATGATCATTTTACCGCCAGCCAGATTGATCATCGGCACCGCACCGTCCGAACTGGGCGCGTTGCCTGCGTAGATCGAGGCGACGATGACGCCCTGAGCGATGTCGCCGCCCTGGCATGCGACCAGAACCTGTTCACCCGAGCTGGGCATCCACCAAAACTGGATGCCGCCCGCACGCATTTGACCGACTGGAAGTGCCGGCGATTTCAGATCCCCGAAACTGACAACGGCGGTGGCGGTGCCAGCATCGACCGAAACAACCCGGCCAACGCGGATCAGGTTGGCAATGCGGCGATCGGCTTCTGCGGCTTCAAACGATGACATCGATCAGCCCCCCACTTGTTCATGGTTGCCGTCGCCCTGGGCAACGTACAGATCAACGCCCAGCGGCGACTGCGCAGGTTCAAAGAAACTGATCGGTTGGTTCCATGTGACAGCCCAAAGCGAGGCACCGTGATCCCTGGTCTTTGCCGAAACCAGCGTGTGCATATTCACGTCGCGGGCTTGCCCGATCCCGTCCAATCCCCAGTTCTTGTCCGGTACCGTGGAAAGGATTACCTGACAGATATTGGCGGCAGCGATGTCGCGGGGTGTTCCCAGCCCGTCCTTGGTCACAACAAAGGCTGACATCTGCAGAAGGAAGGACTTTGCACCGCCCGCAAAGGATGTGTCTTGTTTGGCCCCCAGAACCGAGACCAAAAGGCTGGGCGATGGCAGTCCGGATTTCTTCAGCTCGTCCAGCGAGAATTTGCCCGCGTGCGGCTTGCACGTCTTCAGCGCGGGCATCAGTGGTTCCAGCGTGTCGCAGACGGTCTGCGGTAAATCGGATAGCAGGGTAGCGCTCATTTCAGCAACTCCTCAACCCGACCAATGACCAGATCACGCAGATCCAGCTCGTCTTCGTCCGAAACGCCCAGATATGGGCGGGCAGGGACACCGCTGCCGATTTCTTCACCGCCGATCTGGTGATGGGCCGCGTAAACAAGATTGGAGCCTACGTGGATCTCGGTGCCGGTAGAAAAACTTGAAATGCTGTCGTTCAGATCACCTTCTTCGACCAACAGCGAATGAACACCGTGATTGCGGGTCGCGTCATACTCGTCCGACCAAGGCACCCACGGGGTTCCATCAGGCGCTTCCTTGGTTTCGAAACGACCACGGGTCGAGCTTTCGAGGATCGCGGCCGCGTCGCCGGTCAGCTCGGCCAGATGAAAGCCGCCCAACGCGGCGATTTTGCCGATCGACTCTTCTAGCCCGGTCGTAGTCAGTGTGGTGGTAACGCCCGCCATCGATCACAGTCCCTGCAGCTTTTCACGAGTGAACTCTCGCGCGGGTCCACCTGAAACGATCGGGCGTGGTCTTGGCGCGGCGGTGTTCTCTCCGGTTGCGGGGTCAACAGGACCAGGCAGGTTAAGCGAGGCGGTGCCTTTGGCGATGCCCTTTAGGCTGCTGATCGTATCTGTATAGCGGGTGCGAATTTCTTCCGTCAGGACGTCTCGGCCGAGTGCCAGGCGGTAGACGGCAATGTCCACACAGAACTGAACGAGAAGTGGCGGCACCTCGGGAAGTGGCAAGGCGTGACGTGCACCAACGTGGCTATCGATTTCGCTTGTGGCTAGCTCCAATGCCCGCGTGATCGCGTCGGCATCTGGTACGCCGTCGTTGTCCCGGTCGGCGACATAAAGCGCGTCCTGAGAGTAAAGCGTGACGATGTCGTCTTGCGTGGCGTAGGCCATTGGGCGGGTCTCTCTTTAAGGTGCCCGATCAACAGTGCTGCCAAACTGCTGATCGGGCTGTTACCGATGCGGAGAAGACCTGGGGGATCGACTTGCGTCGCATCGGATCAGAATTCGTCCAGGCCGCCCCGCCGCTGCAGCCCGGTAATTGTTCGCGCCAGTCGGCGGGCGCGGGTGGTATTCGTTACTCGTCGGCCTTGGGGGTCTCGAAGCCTTCGTCGATCAGTAGGCCCCAAATCGTGTCGCGTTCGGGTGCCGTGATCTTGGTTTCCAGCTCGTCCGCGAGCAGTGCGTTCAGCGCATCCACTTTCGGTTTTCCATTTTGCTGGAAATCGTCTGGTGTTAGCGACTTGATCGCCTCGGCAATCCGGTCAGTCCGGGCATCTGCCTGCGCGGTGTCTTCATCGCTGGCTTCCTTCACGCGCAGCTTCGCCTCGCTGGTTATGCGTTTCCACTGCTCTTCGGTGAATTCGGCGGCATCGACCAGGACGCCTTCCTTGGTCCAGTGACGACCGCAACGCCAGAAACCTTGGGCAACAGTTGCGGCAACGATGAACATACGGCCTGACATGGGGCCTCTCCTTTGTCGTTTCGTGTTTCGGTTTGGTGTGCCTGGTTGCGGGGGCGGGACTTGAACCCGCGACCTCCAGCTTATGAGGCTGGCGAGCTACCGCTGCTCTACCCCGCGATAAGGCTTAGGCGGCCCAGTCGCTGTCCAGGACCTCGACCGCGTTGTAGTTGGAGTTCGACGCGCCGCCGTCGCCCAACATGACCTTGACGGTCTTGTTCGCAGCCGAACGGAGTTTCGGACCAACAACCAGCAGGTTCGGCTTGATGCCAAGCGGACGGCCGTTGCTGTCCAGCAAGCTACGCATCGCTTCGATGGCGGCATCCAGATTGTCACCGTTCAGTGCCGCGTTCGAGGCATAGGCCATCTGCCACAGGCCGAAGCCGACATTGCATCGGCAGTCCACGCCGTACACGAACCGTTTGTTGTTGAAGACGTCGTCCGACGTGTTCGGGTTTGTTTTGGCGATGAACTCAGGTTTTTTGCGTTCCTGATAGATCAGCGGCTTCAGTGGCCGGGTCGTGTCCAGCAGATACCACCACGGATCGGTGACCAAACCTGATGCATCCACGTTCGAAACCGTGATTGCATTGCCGTCCTTGTCAAAGGAAGGGTGGTCAGTGTCGAAGAAATACTGGCCGTCATAGCAGACCTCTGTCGTACCACTTGCCAGCAGTCCAAAGGTGAGATCGTCAGGCTGTTGACCGGCGCTCTGACCCATTTCCTGAAACAGGGGCGTGTAGATCCCGAGGTTGTCATCCTCGATGTCGTTGCGGTCGACGCTCACCGTGGCTTCGAAATCCTTGTTGGTGATCGTGTAACCGTGGGCTTCCATGTCTTTAAGGACACGGGCACCGACCCATTCCCGCATTTTTGGGAATTTACCCAGCCAGCCGTAAGTCTCCGATTTCGACATTGAATTGATGACGGTTGCCACCTTGGTGAAATCCGCCTCGGGACGCGTTGCCGTAAAAGCGTCCTGAAAGTTCTTTTTAAAGCCCACTTGAAGGGCGGCAACCGATGCTGCTGTGACGATCATGGCGGTTTACTCCTTCGCCTCTTCGGCCTTGGCGGCGGCGAAATCCTCTTGGGACATGCCGAGGGCGCGGCAAGCTGCCACTTCCTCATCCGACAGGGCGGTTTTGTTTTTTGCCGTCGGGTCTTTGCCATCCAGTTCGGACTTGTCGGCAATGACAGGGCTGGCCTCGACCATCGCTGTGAAGCGTTCCAGGCCACCTTCTTCCTGGCAGGCGGCGACGTGATAGTCGCGGCTGGCCGGAGCGATCTTGCCCGCCTCGATCGCAGCGTCGACGGCGGTGTTAATCGCCTCTTCTTGCCGTTCGGTTTCGGACTCTTCGAAGCCCTTCACCTTGTTCATCGCCAGATCGTAGTCTGCGCGCGGCACGAACTTTTCGGGGTCGGGCGTTTCGGCTCGGTTTAGCGCCGTCTGCTCATTGGTCTTGAGCGTGTTGATCGCCTGAAGAACATCCAGATCGGATGCCGCTCCGGGCAGGCCAAGGGCCTCAAGGATCGCCTTGTTCATTGCAGGCTCCTCTTCAGCGCCGCCGTCTTCTTCCGAATTCAGGGCGGCAAGTTGCAGGTTGGGTTGATTGGTCAGACCGGCCGAGACCATTCTTGTGATCTCGCTTGTGGCCTTCTTGAATTTGAAGACTGGGCTTACATAGCGGTATCCTTTCGAGGCGATCGCGTTGCGGCCTTCCTCGCCCCAATCCACCTGACCCCAGATCGCTCCGTCGCGAACCTCGAGCGCTTTGATCCACCCGACGGCAAGCGCGGCTTCACCTTTCGCGCCCTTCAGTTGGGTGGCGTGTTCGAAGTCCACTGGCAGATCGGCCCCGTTAGTATTGAAGGCGGTAACAACCGCTTCAGGATCGGAGACAGACCACTTGCGCCCGTCGCGGCCTTCGATGTTCGAACCGGACGGGGTGAGCTGTATCCAGGCAGGAACAGCTTCACCTTCAGCGTTAAGTGCCAGGGCGATGGTTTGGATGGAGTTGGTCAGCTTCATGGGGGCAATTTGCCCTGCCTGCTGACGGGTTGGTGCCCTGACAACTGTCGGGGTCAGTATTTTGGCGATTTAGGGGATTTGGCCTTTGCCGCTCAGCGGCCCGCACAGCAACGAAACTGACTGAACGCTATCCCGCGCCGCGAATTACCGCAAGGGCCGTGCTGACCCCTTTAAATGGTGTTTAACGTCGAAGAGAGCAGAGCAGTCAGCCTTCAAACTTTCAGATCAGCACGAAGTAGGCTCAGACAGCGCGCCATAGCGTAGAAAAAGTTTGTTTCCTGAATCGTGCAAAATTACAAAATCGCCCGACTTTTGCTCGTAAAACAGCTCACCGGTAAATACAGGGAAAATGGGTACCAGGTTGCACGAACCGGAGGGATCAGAAAGCACCAGTGGATCAGATGCCATAAGTGCTATCTGTCTTGAAGCTCCAATCACAAAAACCATGATCAGCATTGTTTTGGACAGTTCGTTCCAGCGAGAAGCGAACATTGTACTATTGGGCCTGAAACTAGCTCGAGTTCTGTAGGCTAGGAAAATCGGTATGGGGAGGACTACAACAGCTACTACGTAAACGAAGTTTTTGAACGTAGGCAGCTCGATCTGCTCTTTGGTAAAAAAGAGCCCAGCTGGGCCCAGCACCGAGTACATCAAGAAAAGCGCTCCGAATACTATCTGTATCGCAACCACACGTTTGTCACTGAGCCCCAAACTCATCAGCTTCCAAGTGAGCTTGCGCAGATATCTCTTTTTAACTTCCGAGTTTCCTCCGTCAGGGAATTTACGCGAAAACCGTATGGCACCGGAAAGTCGTTGGACCAATGCGACCAGCGGCGACAACATAAAAGCGGACACATGGAAGGCAGCATAGCTAATTGCGATTAGTGCTGTCATATTTCCAGCAAGAAACAAAAGTGTTGTTTCGTCTACAAGGCTCCAAATGTCCCACGGCAGTACGGCCAAAGTCCCCAGTGAAAACATTGCAAAAGCGCCGAGCCAAATTTTCACAGCGCCCAGCAAAACTTTGACTACATCCTTCTTATTAGGATGCCTGATGATCTTTTGAAGCTTATCAAGTTCAGAAGCCAATGAGCTTGCAGCACGGGAAACCGCATCTAGTATCGGTTGAATTTTAGCAATCATTTCGTTATCCTGCTCGTGCACGTGAGCCTAGGGAAGCCGGTCTTGAGCCGAGAGGGAATTTCCGCCCCTCCACGTGCTTTATTCTCTTATTTGTTCGACGCTGCGACTTCTAAGGAGTTTCCGCCATTTCGCAAGTGTCGTTCGATGGAATGTGCTGAGGAATATCTCATCTCCTGCCATCGTGCGCTTCAGCACCAATCGCCAGCGTTTGTCCTGACCACTTTCAACAATCAGGCTCTCTGTCCCGTTGGGTGACACTTCATGCGCAACCGAGCCACGCTCGAGCATGTCAGCAACACGCACGTATTCCTCGGCTGTGGCTTCGCCATGCTTCAGGCGACCCTTGGCAGCGGTGTAGTCCGAAAACTGCACGACCCGTGTTCGCGCACCAATCAGATCCGCAAGTTCCTGCGGCAGCATGGCAACCGGCACCGATCCGGTAGCTGTACCTTCGTGGATACGACGCAGCCGCCAACTGGACGCCATGTCGCGGGCAGCAACGCGGGCGATGTCGGGGTCGGTGCCGTCAAGCGCGTCGGCCAGAAACCGTTCCATCTGGCGCTGTCGGAATTGGCCGGGGTTGCCTTCCCAGCCGGGATCGATGCCGGAAGGGATGCGTTTGACCTCGCCGGTGCGCGTGTTCATCACCTCACGCATCGGGATCTCCGGACGTTCCGAGATCCCATGGTCTTCGGCCTCGCGTTTGGTGATCTGGCGCACATGGCATTTGCAGTTCCAGCCGTTAGGCGGATACCAGGTCTGCCAGAACGGATCATCAACCGGCAGGACCAGACCGGCCTTTGCCTGGTGGTGCGGCCGGTGGCGCTCACTCGGCCCCAACAGGTAGAGCAAATAGGGCAGGGCGCGCTTGGAACGCTGAATGCGGTCCCATTGCCCGGCTGCGCGAGCCGATCGGATATTGGCGCGATAGATCGTCTTCAGGCGGCGCGGGCTTCCCAGTCTAACTGGCCGCACCTCTTTCGTCAGGGGATCAACCTGGTCTTTCACGCCCCACCAACCCAGCTTGCGCAAGCGCGGCTTCAGTTCTTTGGCAAACTGCTCGTAGGGGATGCCCTCATCGGTCGCCTGTTGGATCGCGCCCTGTATCGCTTCCAGGACATCCATGTTCATGGCCTTGGCAACGGTAAAGGCAACCGCGTGTTCCTCGGGCTCTACATCCTGCCAACTGAAGCTGGGGCGCAGCGACTTGTTACGGAAGTAGCTGGACACCTCGGGCGGCGGGCCGGGGTTGAAGGCATAGCCGGGCTTGTCGGTGAACTCATCCATCGGCATTTTCAAACCTTTGTTTAAGGGCTTCTTTCAGTGCCTCTGGGTTCGCAGGTTTGTTGCAACGGTGACAGGTGTAATGATCGACCTGCAAATCACCAAATATACTGGTGGTCTCGACCCATAGGTGAAATCCCAGCCAGCACATTACTTTACCCATTGACCTGGTCGCCTTCAGCTCGGGATTTAACAGCTGCTTTAACCAGGGCATCAATCAGCTTTTCGCTACCCATTCCAGGGAACGCCTCTTTGACAAGCTGAATGGCCTCTTCATAGCTGCTGGCCGTCTGCAGAAGATCCAGCGCCGGGTTGAGCGCATTGGCCAGTACATCTTCCCAGTCGGCATTCAACCCATCCTCGATGTCTGCAATGTCGTCATAAGGATCAGATTCGGTCGCGCGGTTGCGGGCCACGGCCGTGCCGCCGTCATCCTTCTTTTCAGGCCCGCCGATCACGTCGTCATCATCATCCGGCTCAGAAAATCCGAGACGTTGCCGGATCTCGGTTTGTTTGAACTTCACGCCGCGCTGCGCCATTCGGTCAACGTTCTGCATGATCATGTCGAGGTCTTCAGCCTCTTCGACAATGATCTCCAGCTTCGGGTACTTGGCCTGAACGCCGTAGTTGAGGTCCACGTAGGGTTTCACCAGATCCCGGTTTAGGGTGCCGGTTACAGATCGTGCGTCTGCCTGGGCGATGTCATGACGCACTTCGTTGTGGACATTGGCCTGTGACTCGGATGATCCGTTGTCTGAGGTCATTGTTTGACCCAGCACCGCCTTCGATATCTGTTCGTCTGTCCAACGCGCAAAGTTTTCAAAGATGTCATAACCGGGACCGGCAGCGATTTGCTCGAAGTCGATCTTCATGCTTTCCGGCAACACGGCGGCGGCATCAGTTCCGATATTGGCAACCGCGTTAAACAGGATTTGAACATCTTCAGGCGTGGCACTGGGACCGTAGCGGCCAAGGCGTAGCGGCAAGCCATAGGTTTCCACAAAGGCCATCCAGTCCTTGATCGTGTAGCCCTTGCAGCAAAAGCCGAATGCGACCAGGCGCGCGAGGCCCCCGCGAACAGGCAGGCCGGATTTCATCTTTGCCTTGTGACCGATCCACTTGAACGGAGCCAACGGAACACCGTCGACCATATCGTCCTCATCAACCAGGCGCACCTCTCGGCCGGTTTCTCGATCGAACATGAAGAACCGGGGGTCGCGGTGGATGAACTCTTGTATCGACCAGCTCCGCTTGCCCCGTCTCCAGTCAATTTCGACCTGACTGAAGCCTTTACCGAGCGCGTCCAGAAGATCCTCAATCAAATCTGCAAACCCGTCATGCTCGGCAATGTTTTCCCGCACGTCTTCTGCGATCTTCTTGTCTAGCGCACTGTCAGAGGCGGGTTTGACGATCGGGGCGACACCGGACACCGCGCGTTTGCGGATGCCCAGCACCGATTGATAGTGCATGTCCCGTTCTTCCATCTCTTCAGCCAGAACGAGATAGTCGTGAAGATTGCCCTCGGAGGCCGACGCCAGAATGCCCGCCAGACGAACGGGCGTCAGACCCGAGGCGACTGTTGGTGCCCATGCCTGCCGAATGCCAGTGATGCCCGGTTCGGCCACGCGCTTGACGAGGGTTTGTGTTCGGACAGGACGCCCGAATTGGTCCAGCAGCTTTGCCATTAAAACAGTCCTTCTTTGGCCCGAAACCCGGCCGTCAGTTTGATTGCCCTTTCAGCGTCAATCCCGCCACCCGGAGGCACCGAGCGATATTCAAATGCCTGGTATTCGGTTTGTGAGGCCGACACCGCCAACGCGGCCGCCCAGAAGCGGTCGGCGTGACCGTCCGTGTCCCCCTCGGTGACCAGGCGGCGAATGCCTGTTGCACCTGTCACGGATTTGACGGCATGCAGATCCGCGCGCAGCAACGGGTTGCCTTCCGGGATCAGTGTCCCGCGCTCTTCCATGCTTTCCTTCAGCGCGATCGCCAGCTCGAGCTTTGAGGCCACGCCGAACAGGATGCCTTCTACCCGGCTTTCGCCATGAGCTGCCTTTGCATCCTCGACCGGCTTTTCCCCCATGCCCGTCTGGTCCATGGCACAACGCACGACCCGGTATCGGCGGAACACATCAGCCAGCAGGGCATCCTGACGGGAAAACTTGATCTTCCGCTCTTCGATGATCTCGCGCGTGATCAACTGGCCATTGACCAGCTCAAGCACCCAGATCACGAACAGGTCGTTTCGGGCGGCGATGTCGACGCCGACAAAGCAGGGGCCGCCAGTATAAGCGGCGGGATGACCGGCGCGGAGATCCTCGCAGGACGAGATCAGCTCATAGGTCAGCCACGCGCTGGCGGCTTCCAACCATTTCAGCAAGAATTCCTGCGACCAGGCGTCTTCGTCGTTCAGCGCCTTGCGCAGCTCTTCTGGATCGACTTCGAGGCCCTGTTTAACGGCCTCGTAAATGTCCACATGATGCTTTGACCAGCCATTGTCGGCCGTGGTCATGATCTCGTAAAACTTGTTCCCTTTTCCGTTGCCCGTCGAGATGATGCGAATCTTGTGATTGCCGCGCGCCGCGACGGGAAAGGCAGACGCCCAGATCCTGCGGCTGTCGTTGTGAAAGGCAAATTCGTCCAGGATCAGGTTGCCGCCGAAACCCCGAGCTGCGTCGGGTGAGGCAGAGATTGCCGTTATCCGTGATCCACCCGGAAAGCGAACCTCTTGTGCCTTGTATGTGGCCTCTTCGACATGGACCTCATACACCTGACCCATTTGGATCAATTGCTTAGTATGGGCTGGGACAACAAAGTCCTCTTCGGTGAACTCCGGCCGACCGCGTTTGGCGAGTGTCGAATAGACCTCGTAATAGGCTTGGGTCATCGGGCGGACGGCTTCGTCGATCGCCTCTTTGGCCGTTCCCTCCGACCGGCTTAGGATTGTCCAGCGGGTCTTTCGCCGGTCAATCTCAGCTTTGATGCAATCGTCAACAGCTTCGCCACCTGTGGCAAAGGTCTTGCCGCCACGGCGGGTCATCATACCAATCTTGAAGCGCGCATCGTCGTTGATCCACGCTTTCTGGTATGGCAGGAAATTGATGACTTGTTCGGTCATTGAAACAACCGTTTCATGCGCTGTCGTCGCTCACGCGCCTGACGACGTTTTGTTCCAGCCCGCGCCGGTTTTCTTTCTGTGAAGCGATACACACGCTGCCACAGTTCTTTGGCGGTAATTGGCTTGCGATTGCGACCGGGGAGGTTGATCTGTTTGCGTAACACACCTTTGCGGCGGAACCGCCGAGCGATCTTCTTTGCTATGCGGGCAACAAGGCTCACTTTTTAGCCTTTCGCATGCCGATTAGGTACGGCTTGTCTTTCCACCACGCAACTGTGCACTGCATGCCAAGATGCACGAACCGCTGACGTTTGCCGAAAAAGAACGCCATTAACGAGGGCTTAAACGGACCCTTGCGCCAGTTGTAATCACCCACCAGCACCACGGTGCCGATCGCCATATCAGCCATCATCCAAATCCCATGATTTCGCGCGCCCGACGGGCAGCTTCTGCTTCGATGTCTCCGGCCGCAACGGCCTGATCCAGTCGCTCTGCTTGTTTGGCCTGTTCGGCCTTCAGTATGCCGTCACGTAGCGTGGTCGATCGGATCAGGTTGTTCAGCGCCGTGGTCAGATCCTTGACGCCGCGCGGATCGGGCAAGTTGTCGGGATCGGCCATCATCATCTGCAGCCGCCATTGGATCGTAGTGAGCTGCTGGAACAGGGCCGAGGTCACGTCCACCTCATCCTTTAAACTGGCTTCTTCAAGGAACGTGCGGATCTCGTCCTGCGCCTGCTCTTGCATCGTGGCGTAGTCCTGGAACTCCTGCCCATAGGCATGCACGGCCGACTTGCCGACGCGCAGCTCAAGCCCTTCCTCTTCAAGCCTGAAGTTCAACGCTTCGGTCAGATCCTCGTAACCGGAAAAGCCGCGTTCCTTCAGCTCCTCTTGAAGCCAACGGCGCAACTCAGCGGGTAGCAGGTCAATCTTGCGGCGTGGGGGCATGTTACGCCCCCGGCCGTGGGCGCTGAACGCCGTCATGTCGCGCCTTGCCTTCTGCGATCTCAACGCCGCGCGCGGTTGCAGTGACCACAATGAAGTCGCTGCGGTCCTCATAGGTGACCATGCCGTTTTCCTTCATCCAGGCAACGTCACCGGCCACCTGATCACGGGTCGATGTCACGCCGAACCCATTGCACACCTCGACTAGGATCGAGGCGTTGGACGTATACTCCGGGCTATCCTTCAGGAACTTCAGGATTGTCAGGCGGCGGTGTTTGGAGAGGGTGCTAACGTAGTCGCCCATCTATTTCTTTGCTCCATCAATAAGGTGGTCTTCGTGTCGGCCGACGACGTTTTCCAGTCGAGCCATGATTTTAGCGTTGCCGTCCATCATCGCGCGCATTTCGCCCAGCGTTCCGGTGACGCGCACCAGTTCGACTTGCAGATTGTGGATGTCGTCTTTGCCGGGCAGGGTCGCGACCGTGTGCTTCAAAGCCGCAATTTCCAAGTCCTGCGCATCCATGCGCTTAGACCCTTCCTTGAACCGGGTGTCGGTGTCTTTCTTCCGGTTCGCAATAAAGCTGTAGATCATCGCCCCGACGGATAGGAGGAAGGTGATAATTTTCAGCGCGGTGTCAAAATCGATTGTCACTTCGCGGCACCCTTCAGCTCCGCGATCATCGCGTCCTTGGATTTGGACCCGGTTGACGATCCGAAGAAGTAATTGCCGACCTGAGTGGTCATGGCACCCAGTGAACCCAGCATGATTAGCAACACTTCGCCGCCATTCTCTGGCAGGCCAAAGCGGAAGACGTAAGCCAGCACTCCGAAGAACCCAACAATGATCGCCAGCCCCAGAATGGTCGGGGTCCAATCCTTGATCTGAACCTGCCGTTGCCGTGCGCTGTTGCGGTCATCCGCCGCGATGCGTTCAAGCTGGATATCGGCGTCTTTCAAATGCTGTTTAAACTCGATTTCCAGCGCCTTCAGCTTGACCAAATCAGCACCAGACGCGGCGGCAACGGCGGCTTCGACTTCTTCGAAACTTGCATCGTCTTTACCAAGAAGCTTGCCTGCAATGGCTTTGGTCGCAACTCCGGCCAGCGGCCCACCCAGCGCTGTTGCGAGGGTGGGGGCGACAGTTTGAATAACCTCGATGAGCTTGCCGCGTTTCATGCCTGGACCTCCTCGAAGGCGTCAAGCGCACCCCGGATTACCCGTCGCAGCCAACCACGCCCGAAACGGTCAAAGTGTCCACGACTGGCGTAATAAAGGGCGCGTTCTGCCTGAAACCGCACGACGAGATCACGAGAGCGCCCCTGAGTTTTCATGGCTCGGCGTGTTCGAGGGCCGACAACCCCATCTGGTAATTCGCCCAATGCTTCTTGCATCAGCGGAATGGCGGTACGCGCACCCATGTTAACCAGGGCATCGAACAGAACATATGCAACCGGCCAGCTCAGCAAATCCAAACTGTAGGGTTCCCAATAGTCCTCGTGATAAATGGCTTTTGCCTGAGCTATTGTCAGGGATTTGATATCCACGTCGGGATGATATTTTTTGGCGATCCCGAATTTGGTTTCACCGCCAGGGTCACGTTTGTCATTCACGTAACCACCTTCTTCACCGATGATCAGGGTAAATGCCCGATCAAAGTTGGATTTGCTGCCCATTTGTATGCTCCGTAATTCCTCACGAAGCTATGCAAACGCGCGTAGCTTTAGCGCCCGGACAACTGTCGGGGTTACTCGGCTATTGGTTTAAAAAGGGAGCGTCGGCTCGTTGGTATTCCGAAGGCGCGCAACGGTACGTTCCACAGTTCTGACATGTACGTCAACCTCTGCGGCGATCTTGGAATGAGACAGACCTTCTCGCCAAAGGGCAATGATCCGCTCGCGGCGACCGGCTTCACCGCCAACATTGCCGCAGGGCACGACAAGTTTGCCATGACCTAGAAGTTTGATCAGCTCGGCGGCATCATCTGCGCCGAAGATCCGCACCAACTCTGATCCGGGCTTGGCGCTTTGTGGTATGTAGATTTCCCGCCCGCCACGTTCTTCCGCCAGGCGCACGGCAACCTCTTCGCTGATTTCCTCAGCGATCAGGGCCAGAACGCCTGGCAGATATGGCTTGAAGGGCAGGTTCATTTTTCCAGTGCCACACCTTCACGGCGGCACCAGTCTTTGAGTGCGTTGATCAACTGGCTGATCTGCCCAACATCGCGCAAAGCGTCGATATCGATCGGGACCGACTTCCATGTGCCTTCAAACCGTGACCGGACAAAGGCGTTAAGTCCGGCCCGGCTCGGGTCGCGAAGTTTGTCGGCTTCGCCCAGTTTTCGCCAGAGGACGTGGACCAGGCGCAGATCCGCGCGTGGTGCGGCTTTGTAGCGGCCATTTGAACCGGGTTTAAAGCCACCTTTCCAGCCCCGATCTACAAGGTGGTCAACAACCAACTGCAGCTCGGCCGAGTTCATGTCGCTCATCGACGCCTTGCCACAGGCCGCCATCTGGATGTCATGACGCGCGTCGGCATCCAGACCCAGATCCCGGCAGACCATGTGGATTTTCTTCTGTAGGGCGCGGGCAGTGGTCATTGGTTCGCTCTCACGAATTCAGCAGTACCCTGTTCGTTTCGCGTTACTTCGACCTCGGCGATTTGCTCCATCAGATGCTCGTCCAAACCAGATGCCGACGCCTCACCGCACAAAGTTTCAATCGCTTTGGTGTGCTGATGATAAAGCTCGGTCGATTTCTTCTGATGCGAAGCCAACAGGGCGCGCAACCGATGTTGAAATACGTCACCCGTCATGATCACATCCCCTCCAAAAACTGGCGCTGAATGACCTCGTCTATCAGTCTCTGGCGGTCCTGAAGTTCCAGCAAACTCTTACCGTGCAACTTAGCCAGAGACGTCAACGCACCGTCGTCAGCACCCAACAACTGCTCATCCAAATCCCGCGCCATAACCCGCGAGCTGCGCTGCAGAACTGCACCGAGACCGCCAGATATAGGTTGATCGGTGCCGCCGTGGCTGTTGTTGAGCATCACCAGTGATGCACCGCGCGCCATGGTTCCGCGTTCGTCGAAAGTGAATTCCCGGCTCATCGCGTTCTCCTCTCACGCCTTCGCCAAATCAATGGTAATGGCCTGCCAAGGTGCGTCAGGGGCAGGGCGCTCGTAGCAACGAACATAGGTCTTAGAACCGACAACGCGCATCGCGTCACGGGTTGCCTTCATGGCGCGCTGCCAACGCTCATCCTCGATTTCCAGCCGCAATAGCATGTAGATTTCCGATTGGTTGATCTGGCCTTCCTTGTCGGTATTGAAAGCTTTGGTGACGATCGCGCGGATCTCGGGGCGTGAGTCTGCCGCCCATTCGTTGAGGCATTCGTCCACCAGTTCCTTTGCGATCTGCAGTTCAGGACCAAAGTCGATATTGTCTGCGACCTGGACCGTCACCTTGAACAACCCGTCATGGGTCATCAGCGTTTTGTTGCCCTTCTTGCCGCCGAACGTCGCCTCATACTCTTGGGCAAGGATCGCCTCAAAGGCACCGATGTCGTCAAAGGTGTGCGTCTTGAACCGGCTGACCTGATCGGACAGGGCTTTTCCGTAGCCGATGATCTTACGCACAGTTTCGTCTTGCAGCTTGTCTTGCGGCTTCACCAACTCGATCGGCACCAGCGCGCCCTTGGTATTCGTCATGTAGGTTTGGCCACCAGCTACAACTTTTCCGTCGGGGATCAGGTGGGGTTTAAAGTGAGCGCTCATTGAATGTTTCTCCGGTTGGTAAGTTTCGAGTGAAGGTCGACCAGTCGTTGCAGGGCCGGGTAAAGGGGTGGGAGCAGCGACCAGATCACCCAGACGTAGGTCCCAGACAGGACGACAAGGCCAATCCAATCGGGAATGCCTAGTGAGGTCAGAAAGGGTTCCGAATTCATTTGTCGTCTCCGGTGTTTCGCGGGCAGCGACGGCAGGCGCTGAACATTCTGACGCGGATCGGGCTAGCCGATGCCAGGGACTTGGAGTGGTCTCGCCACTTCAGGCAGTCTTCGGCAGATATTTCTCCCAGTGCCGGGCATTGCACCGTGTCGTTCAGGTAGATTGCGCGCACACGTTCAGCGACGGTTTCCATGCGGCCGGGGTAAATGTTCCGGATCGTTTGACTGACGGTCGATGAGGACACACCCAGACGTTCAGCCACTTTGTTCTGTGAGGTTTCATCGCAAGCCTTAACCAGCGCCTCGATCCAGTCTGGAACATCGCCCCACTCGGCTCGTGCAGCTTCCATCCTGTCGCTCATCCCAGACGGCCCCCGCCGGTATGCACGATCCGGTCTTCGTTGCCGTCGATCACGACCGCCACGCGCTTCTTGATCGGTGGCAGCGGGCCAGTGTCTTTAACCAGACGATACCGAGTGCTGGACTTGGATTTGGCTTGGCGAACCTCCTGCAAATAGCCAGCTTTGTGGAGCATCTTGCAGTAGTCCACGATGTCCCGCAGCGTTATCGGAATTTCGTTGCCCGCCAATGAGGCCAAAATATCCTCGGCCGAGAAAGTTCTGCGAATTCGGATCGCGGTCCAAATGTCGCCGGGCTTGGTGCGGCGCATGTCCTTGGAGCGGTTGTGCTGTTCTTTGGGCGACAATGCCGTGTAGTACAAAACCCGGTTTTCCCGACCCCACTCACGAACAATGTCGGACGCCATCAGCTTCCGCAGGATCGAATTACGCTTGCTTTCCGATAGGCCGCAGGCTCGGGTAATATCAGCGGCCGTGAACCGGGCAACGCTTCGGGCAAACGTCCAGAAGGCCAGCTCGTCTTTGTCAACCGGATCATAGCTGTTAGCGGCCGTTTCTTCGTCCGTTTCTGCCATCGCCTTCAGTTTGGCTTCCAGACGCTGGGCCGACCACTGCTGGTCTTGTCCGATAGTCGAATTTTTCGCCGCTTCGGCATTGACGGTGTCAACGTCAAAAACCGTAAAATATTGGGTGCGCCCTTCGCGCGCGCAAAACTTCAGAACGCCGCTTTTCCGCAGGCGCAGCAGGTAGTTTTCCCGCTTCCAATCTGACCCCGGACAGGCGGCCGCAATCTCCTTGTAGGTCACGCGCGGCCAACTGTTCAGGAAGTCCCAGATTACTTTTTGCTCGGGGTCTTGGAAGTTCACAGCAAGCCCCTCCGGGGTGCTGGGGCCTCATTCCGCAGGAAGGGCGCATTGCCCCAGCTATCCAGCGAAATCGACGGCATATCCATTGTTGTGCTGCGGCGCTGAACATAGGCTAGATCGGTCACGGTGCGCCGCACGTTGCCGGTGTTGCGCTCGATGATATGCGCCAACAGGTCATCGCTGATCTCAACGTCAGGCGCGTAGATGCGGGCCAGATATTGGGCATCCTGAAGGGTCGCCGGTTCTGCCGGGACATAGCCCATAATGCGGCTGTCGATCAGCTCCCACTTTCTCAACTTTTGGGGCAGCTCTTCCATTCCGATCAGGATCACCGGAACGTCCGACCCGTCATGCAAATCTCGGATGACTTCGATCAGGCCGCGTGAAACGGCATAGTCGGCCTCATCAATTAACAGGGGGCGCTGTGCAATGGCCAAGTGCTCGCAGGCTTGGGCCATCATTTCCGCAAGCGTTTTTTTCGGCGCTACACCCAGTTCGCGCAGGATTTGATCCAGCAGCGTCTTTTTGGTCCAAAGCTTCTGAACCGAAATGTGAATTGCGTCCAAAGCTGCTGTGCAGTGGATCGCCGCATAGGTTTTTCCGTACCCCGGATAACCAAAAAACACTCCGATACCGGGCAGACCAAACTGGCGGCTTTGCACCTCTTTGATCAGTTTCACCAGCGATGCGACGTTGCGCAGTGGCTGAATGGTGTTGCCCAATGCCATGCTCTCTGACATGTTGTCTCCTACTTCTGCTCTGGCCGCCGTCTCGGAGTGAGGTTCGGACGGCGGCGATTTCAGGCTCGGCCCTTTCCAGCTCCGCCAAGGTCAAAATGTTCGCGCATTAACAGTTGCGTTTCGTATTCCGCAGTACTCGTAAAACCTTCCACCCAACGCGCCTCTGCGCGTCCGACAGGTTCGCCAGCTTCTGACCGGCGAAGAATGTCTTGGGCTTGTTCAAACCGGATATCGGCATCCTCAGACACTCGGAAATCCTCTGCATCCTCAGCCGCAGGTGCATTGTCCTGCTGGCTCTGCATGCTTAAAATCAGCGCTTGGTGTTCTTCATCCAACTCAGCGTCTTGAACGCTGTTGTAGACGGGCCGGGCAGGGGATGGCCCCGGCCGCCTGCCGAACATTGGTGCAACGACCTTGGCTTCCAGTTCTGGCTGTTCGGGTGCTTCCGGGTCCATATCGGCCGCGATTTCTTCGATCGAAACCGGGCGGCTGGCGTCCAGCAGGGCTTTCTCGGCCTTTTTGATCCGACGGCGGCGGCGGGCTTCTTCCCTCGCGCCTGCCAAGTCAAAGAACCCGACTTTCTGGCGGCACTCGGCAAAGCCAAGGAAGGCACCTTTGGTGTCGTAGATGTAGACACCCGCATGCAAATCCTCGGGGTTAAATCGGGCGATAACCTTTTGCCCGGCCGCTTCGCTCATCCACTCCGAATAGTAGTGGTTGCCGTGGATCTGCAATTGCCCGTTCTTGCGATTCAACTGACCGAGATGTTGCCCCATTAGCCAAAGTCGGCGCTGCTCTTCCGTGGCCTTGCGGATCGGCGCGGCCTCGTAGCTTTCCGAGAAGGTGGCTTCAAAACTGCGACCTTCTGCAGTGTGCGAAAGACGGCCTTCGCGGGCGTTGTGTTCTTCGATACCTTCGGAAAGAACCGCTAGAAAAGTATCAGCCGGAATGGCGCGACTGCCATAGTTTTCCGGCTTCGCGTCAGGCTTGTTGCCGACATAGGCACCGCTAAAGCGTGGGTCTTTGGCGACATCGCTGGCTAAGTCACGGAAAGCTCGCTCAATCGGTTTAGCCTGGCCGTGCGCAGGCTGCGCCCAATGTACCTTGATGTCCAACAACGGCAACACGCCGAGCGGATCATCCTCGCGCACCTTGAACCGGAAGCGGGTAGGGCTTCCGGCCGTCATCCACTTATTGGCAAACTCATGTCCATTGTCGAACAGGCAGTGTTTCGGGATGCCGAAGTTTTCGACCATCTCGCCAAATGCCGCCATGACCATGACCTTGTTCGGGTCGTGATCAACGCGCCATGACAGGATTTTTCCGGAATAAATGTCCTGAAACCCGACAATCTGGGGGCGGTTGACTGTCCCATCGGGCCAACGAACAAACACGTCGATCTTGTGGCAGTCGGCGTTGACACCTTCCATTGCTGTCATCATTGAGCGGTCGCGGATTTGCGAGGGAAAGCACCGCATCAAACCAATTTCGCCTTCACGGGCAAAAACCTGTGTGATCCGGGGAACTTCTTTTTCGATGCGCCGCAGAGCCGTGCGCTCGGTTAGTGTATCCCAGCCCTTTTTCTGCGCCATTTTCACAGCGAGGCGGTAACACTGTTTGAATGTGGGCTTTTCAAGGCGAAGATAAAGCCCCTTTAAATGCTCCAAAAACTCTGGTGAACACGTCGCAATGGCCTTTTTCCGCTCGGCCATGCGGTTGCGAGGGGCGAGATATGCAAGGCGGTCCTCATCGGCGACACCTTCGACCATTTCGATCCAGTTGTAGATCGACCTGGCGGAAATGCCCTCCTGTCGTGCGGCCGCATCCACTGCCTGAACATGTTTCAGACCCGTGCTGTAGAGCGTCTCTACAAGCTGAAGGATCTTGAGGCGTTTGGCAGCAGTCGCTTTTGTGGCCTCGGGAAGTCGATCAAAGATTGCCCATGCGTCTCCGCGCTCGAGCCGTTTCTTTGTGGCTTTAGCCTCGGGTTCGGCAGCTTCCTTCAGCAGCACTTGACGTGCTGCCAGCGGTAGCACCGACCAATGGTACAGCCAGCCGCCTCCGCGCCCCTGTTTCTTTCGTGTGCAGCCCGGCACGGTGCGCCAGCGCAGTTGATCAGCAAGGGCATTGATACCGCGTTTGGTGCCTGGTAATTCAGGCAGGCCCGAAGTGGCCAATTCCTCGGCACTCCACCATAGTTTGCGGGGTTCGATACCACTCATGCGCGGGCCTCCCGATCATGTGCTTGAAATTGAACAACTTCGCCGGTCTCGCCTTCGCAGTCTGAAAGCAGATCCTGCAGCTCGCTCAGATGCGCGGCCACAAAGCGCCTGCGCGCCTCTTTCGGTGCCCGCACCCATGCGTCAGCAATCTTGTTCTGAGCCGTCTCAGCCGGGCTGACAGCCGCCGCTCCAGGCTGTTTCTTCTGGGACAGCGCGTCCTTGGCCGACTTGGCCTTGCCAGAGCTGAGAGCTTGCACAATTCCGAGGCGCTCGGCAGTGTTTCCACACTTCGCAATCTCGGTCAGGTCTGCCAGCGTTACCGGCTTTGGGGCTTCGCGCAGCATGTGGATTTCATCTTGCCCGAGCTGCTGACCAGCGGCGACAAGGCGGCGAATGTTGCGATTCGAGGCCCCCATTTTCTCAGCGGTTGAGGCCACAAACGATGCGACGGACACATCGTCCGCCGCATCCCAACGCTTGGCCGCCAGCTCCGCTCCGGTGGCCGCTTTGGTCTGCGGGAATGCGCGCTCGTAGACCTCTTTGCGGCGGGCCAGAAAGACACACAATTCCAACATGCTCAGCTCCGCATGGGCCAAGTTGTCGTCAATCTCTGCCAGCTCTGCCCATTCATCTGTGCAGTCCCAGATTTTGGCCGGGATGGTTGCGCGGCCAAGGGCTTTAAACGCTGCCGTGCGATGCCCGCCCGCGATAAGGCGAAGTGCGCCACCTTTCTTGATTTTGCGCACATGGATTTCATTGTGCAGGCCGACTGTTTCGATCGACTGTTTGAGGCTTTCAACGGCGGCGTCGGAAACGGGTCTGAGGCGGTCTGATACCTCGATCTCATCTATCGGGATTTCTCTGGTTTCGATCAGCTTTGCGTCACGCATTGGGATGCTCCAATTATTTGGATTAGAGTTTGAAAGTTCCGCAGGCCCAGCCTCTGCGTCTTGATGCGCCGATTTGAGGGAACTGGATTGTGTGTTCGTCTGGGCCTGTTGGTCGTGCATTAGAGTTTACCTGTAACCTCCGATTTCAGGTGGTCATGGCAACGGTCCAGGATGCCGTTGCCGAACAGGATTTTTACGTGGGCAACCACGCGATACATTGCAGTCACTTCCGCTTCCGTGGCTTCCAATTCTTTGTCGGCCAAGGCGTCAGACGCTGCCGAGTTGCCCTCGGACATTGCTGTCATTCGTTGCAGCCTGACCGCTGAGGATTGACCCTCAAGAGCGGACAATGTTGCAATTTCATCCATGAGGTCTTTCAACCGCTCTGCATCTGTCAGCGGCGCGTGGGTGAGGGCAACGAGGGTGCTATCGGCGGTCATTGGAAAGCGCTCACGATAAAGAGAAACAGGTAAGGGATGGCAAAGACGCAAACCGCGCCAATGATGTCGCCGACCCACTCGAAAATCGATCGGCTAGAAAGGTGTCCCTGACCGCGCCCAAAAATAGTGAAGCGGTCAGGGGCTAGCGACGTGAGTGGTCGGCATTCGGTTTCTTTAAAAGGCCCTGACGGCAGCATCCCTGTGCCGTCAGGGCAGGTGCCCAGGGAGGACAGAGCCAAAGACGATGCGTCTTCTTCGCCCTGGGGGGGAGTAAATGTGTGGTGCTTTGTCATGACGTCACTTCTGCTTCACGCCATGGATGGCCGGGTCGTAAACACCCTTTTCTTTTAGGTGCGGAATTACGTCCTCTTCAGGATTCTCAATCTCGCATCCAAGAGTGAACAGGATGCAACGCATCATTTTGGTCGATGGATTTGGGTCCTCGGCCGTCAGTAGGTGACTAATGTAGCGACCGGTGTAACCGCACAGAGTCCCTAGCTGGTTCAGGGACACGCGCACTAGGCCACTGTTCCTGCGCTCAAGTTCCTTTCGAAGAAACTCTTGGAACTTAAGGCCGCTCATAGGCGCTTCTGGTATCTTTTTGCGTGACATAATGCCCTCCGTTAATTCTAGAGGATAGAAATATATGTCTAGGTTAGCAACCTATGTTTAGTAAAAAATAGAAATATTTTTCTAAAAGAGCGAACTCAAGAGGGGATCGTGCAGATACATTTCCATTTACAAGAAATATATTTCCGTGAGAGAGTGCGCGCATGAAGAAACCTGGTAGCAAGAATAAGCGGGAACTGGAGCCTTGGCGCGTAAAACTGCGGCAGGCTTTAGATGCCCGATCGCTAAACTACGGCGCGATCTCCGAGGCAGCGGGGTTCAACGCTGAATATGTAAGCAAAATGCTCAACGGCCGGATCAATCCAACTGTCGATAAAATCTTAGCTATTTGCGAGGTAGCTGGGATAAAGCCCAGTTTCTTATTCTTGGAAGATGATGTCAGTGACGACACAAAACGTGCGCTGAGCGAAGCAATGGATATTCCCGAAGAGGATGCCTCGCTAGTAGCGCGACTTCTCGCCAGCGCCAAACCTAAGTGATTCTGCCTCTTCCATAGCCTTTCTAAGTTCGTTTCGAGCGGTTCCGGGGCTTATCTTGTCTAGTCGTTGAAGGTTTTCAGCGATAATCATCAGCGTGTCAGCGGTTATTCGTGATGTGTCGGCCTTGGGCTTAGAATTTATCACTTGTGATACTTTTCTTGTTAAATTATGTAGCACGCACGATACACGCTATGCGAGCACTGCCAATATGATAAGTGATACTAATCCACTCTTTTTTTCAGTCCTCACGAGGCTGTCAGATGCGGGCTTTTCGATAGGGGTGGGCTTCGATAAAAACAAACCTCTCTTTGTGCATTCAACATACAGCAAAGATTGGGTCGACACCTATGTTGACAAGAGTTTCCTTCTTAAAGACCCAACGATTATCCACGGTCAAAAGGTGTCTGGTCATTTCACATGGTCAGAGCTTCAACGCCTCTATCCCGACAACCCGGTTTTTCCGGAAGCAAGAAATTTTGGATTGACTGAGGGCAACACCTTGTCGCTCAAAATCGATGGGGTGCGCACGATTGTTAGCGCATCTGGACCTCGGTGGTCACCAACACAACTGCGCCAAGCGAGAGCTGCGGCCAGTGCGATTCATCACATTGAAGCACCTGAACCGTTTCCATGTGTTCTAAAGCTAGGCGAACTGGAGGTCGTTTCGTTAATGGCCTCGGGTCTCAAAGATCAAGAGATCGCAGGCGCACTAAGTTTGAAGATCGAGACTGTCAGGAAGAGGCGTCGATCTGCTTATGACAAATCAGGAGCGCAAACTTCCGCCGCATTGGTATCAGTTGCGATAACAAACGGCTGGATCTAACAAGTTTTCTGACACTTTTATTCAAACGTGCGGTTCCATGCGGGCAACTAGGAGGCCCAAATGGAACTACACACATTTCACTTCACCGAACTGCATAAACATGGTGATTGCTTCACCAGCTATTTGTCATTGCGCAAGCGCCAGTTTGTGGACGAACTGGGCTGGTCGCTGGCCCATGATGGTCTGCATGAGATGGACCAATACGATCATCCGCTGGCGGTATACTCAATCGTGACGATTGGAGGTAAAGCCGTCGCAGGAGGCAGGGCACTGAGTTGTGCAAGCGATTGGATGGGCTGGACCTACATGCTCAACGACGCCCATCTCAAAAAACTGAGTTTCATACCGTGTGACCTCATGAGCGAGTACCCGGTCGATGGCGGGACATGGGAATGCACGAGATTGGTTCTGGATGACAGTTCAATAAGCGCAGAAGAGCGTATGTTGGCTTTAAAGTCCGTTGTTTTTGGCCTGTGTCAGATCGCAAGGCGAAATGGCGGGCAATGGTTGGTCTCACTATCACCAGTCAGCTTCGGGCGCTTGCTAAGATCGATCGGGTATGATGCTCAGCCATGCGGCACACGTTATGATGGCGTTGAAGATAGACGGGCTTATCGCCCGTTTAAGATGACCTGCGATCCAATGGTTAACTATTCGCTGTGCTCACCTATTCAGGCGGGAGGCGGCGTCGGGACAAGCGGGCACTCCCTGTTGGACCGCTTGATGGAAACCGCCGCTTAGGGCTCAAAATCGCTTCCCAGTTTAGCCGGGTGCCCGATTAGTTGGACACTCGGTAAGCCACAGTAAAATAACGGAAAAGCTTGTTTCTGGGAACTGACGCACATTCTGGGAAGGAAATTTCCCGGTTCTGACTACTCGGCGACGCCGTTTCTTAGTGACGCTATTGCGCCCTTCTACTGCCGTCGCCCTTATTTACATGGCGCATCGACGGCTCAGATAGGTTTGCAAACATTGGAGTCACAAAATCAAGTCGGCCTTCGTAAAGCCCTGTTTCAACGGTGTTTGAAAACCAATAGGTTGGAACACATTGGAATCGTTGGAGGTACTTATGACCCCTTATTTTAAACACCTGTCCGTGTACTTCCGGGGTAATTCGGCATGTTCCGAGTTACTGTAAATAGATGTGTCAAACTACAAAATGTCTGCTGTAGAACGAAAACCCGCCCCGTCGCTTGCCGAAATTCTGGATCTGGAAAAACAGGTCTGGACCGCGCTGGTCGAAGGAAATGCCCAGGCGGACCGGGCGTTGTTGAGTGCGGATTTTCTGGGCGTTTACCCCAGTGGCTTTGCCAATCGCGATGATCACGTCGGCCAATTTGCGGATGCGTCGACGATGGCCCGGTACGAGTTAAGCGAAACGCAGTTGCGTGTTCTTACCTCTGATGCAGTTTTGCTATCCTATCGCGCCGACTATCAGCGACCCGAAAGTACGACGTGGGAGGCGATGCTGATTTCGTCTTTGTGGGAGCGTCGCCACGATGTCTGGGTCAACAGTTTTAGCCAGGACACCCCGTTGGAGGTTCAATGACCGACCCGTTTTCAATTCACCGGGTTCCGCGCGCTTTTGACAAGTCGTTAGGCGATGAGGCGCTGAAAGCGGTTTCGGATATGACCGCCGAACAAGGGGAACTGATCGCCGGGACGGCAGGTTCCAGCCCTTATCTGAAGGGCCTGATCGAGAGTGAGGCCGCGTGGTTGTCGCAAGCTTTGCACCAGCCCGATCAGGCATTGACGAATGTAATGTCCCAAGCGCGTAGGTTGCCGCCAGACCAGCTTAGGCCTGGATTGCGGCAGGCCAAGCGGCGCGTGGCGTTGCTGACGGCTCTAGCCGATCTGGCAGGGGCGTGGCCACTTGAAAAAGTGACTGCCGCGCTGACCGATTTTGGTGCCTTGGCTGCGGATGTGGCGGCTAAGGCTGAGATCGCTGCACTGATCCGGCGCGGCAAGCTACCTGGGGTGACTGAGGAAGACGTGGAAACTGCTGCTGGAATGATCATTCTGGCTATGGGCAAGATGGGCGCGCATGAGCTGAATTACAGTTCGGACATCGACCTGATCGTTCTGTTCGACGAAACCCGATTTGATCCGGATGAGTTTTTTGATGCGCGGCAGGGTATGGTGCGGGCAACGCGCAACTTCTGTGCCACGCTCAGCGACAAGACGGCTGATGGCTATGTGTTCCGTACAGATTTGCGTTTGCGACCCGACCCGGCGGTGACCCCTGTCTGTTTGGCCACAGAGGCGGCAGAGCGCTACTACGAGAGTCTTGGTCGCACTTGGGAACGCGCGGCGTATATCAAAGCTCGCCCCTGCGCCGGGGATTTGAAGGCAGGACAACGGTTTCTGGATGCGCTACGGCCCTTCGTGTGGCGTCGGCATCTGGATTTTGCGGCCATTCAGGATGCTCATGACATGCGCCTCCGTATCCGTGAAAATAAAGGCACGGGTGGTGCGCTGACCATTCCGGGTCATGACATGAAGTTGGGGCAGGGTGGTATCCGCGAGATCGAGTTTTTCACCCAAACCCGCCAATTGATTGCGGGCGGACGTGATCCTGATCTGCGTGTGCGAGGCACTGTGCCTGGTCTGGCGGCGCTCGCCGAGAAAAATTGGGTTCCGCAGGACGTGGCCGCGAAGCTTACCGACCACTACCGTGCCCACCGTGAAGTTGAACACCGCATCCAGATGGTGCACGACGCGCAAACTCATAAGGTGCCACAGTCGCCAGACGGGATTGAAAGGGTTGCCTGCCTGATGGGGGTCGACAGCACCGAACTGACCTCCGAACTGACCCGACGCCTGACTGAAGTACATGAGCTGACCGAGGGATTTTTTGCCCCTGGGTCTTCAACGCCCATTCCAGCGAAAGAGGCCGATTTCGACAAAAGCGTTCTGGCCCGCTGGCCTACTTATCCGGCACTGCGGTCGCAGCGGGGCGCGCGGATCTTCGAACGTCTCAAGCCAGAGCTTCTCTCGCGCCTATCGAAAACCGCGAAACCGGATGAGGCGCTTTTGGCGCTGGATGGGTTCCTGTCGGGCTTACCCGCTGGGGTGCAACTGTTTTCCCTGTTCGAGGCCAATCCTCATCTGATTGATCTGTTGGTGGATATTGTAGGCACTTCGCATGCTTTGGCAGGGCATCTATCGCGCAACGCGTCGGTCTTTGATGCTGTAATTGGCGGCAGTTTCTTCACCGACTGGCCGGGTCAGGTGGCCTTGCAGGCCGAGTTGGAGCGGGCCCTTGATCAAGAATCTGATTATGAAACCCAGCTCGATTTTGCGCGCCGCTGGTGCAAGGAATGGCATTTCCGGATCGGCGTCCATCACTTGCGCGGTCTGATCGATGGCACGCAGGCAGGGCAACAATATGCTGAACTGGCGAGTGCAATCATTGCAGCAATCGTGCCATGCGTTACTCGTCAGTTCGCAAAGAAACACGGGCCTGCGCCGGGACGGGGTGCGGCCGTTCTGGGCATGGGCTCGCTGGGAGCAGGGCGCATCAACTCGCAATCCGATCTGGATATGATCGTGATCTACGATCCAATGGACCAGGATATGTCAGACGGCCCGCGCCCGCTGGCGACACGCACCTATTATGCGCGGTTTACTCAGGCGCTGATCACAGCGCTTTCCGCTCCGATGTCGCAGGGGCGGCTCTATGAGGTGGACATGCGCCTGCGCCCGTCGGGAAATCAGGGGCCGGTGGCAACCAGCTTGAACAGCTTTACCAACTACCAGCAGAACGAAGCCTGGGTGTGGGAGCATCTGGCGCTGACCCGCGCCCGTGTCGTAGCAGGAGACGAAGGGCTGGCGAACGATATCGAAACCTTCCGCGCCGAGTTCCTGTCGAAGCCCGAAGATCACCAGAAGGTGTTGCACGAAGTTGCTGAAATGCGGTCTCGTTTGGCAGCTGCGAAATCTCCGGCGGGGATTTGGGATGCCAAGAACGGCGCAGGTCGGATGATGGATATTGAACTGATGGCTGAAACCGGAGCGCTGTTGTCCGGTATCGCTCAGCGCGACGTATCCGCTGGACTGGACGGGGCTGTCGTAGCCGAATTACTGGACGTCGCTCAGGCGCAAACGTTGAAAGACTGCTACGACCTATTCTGGTCGGTGCAATGCGCAGCCCGGCTACTTTCCGGCAAGGTCATCGACGCTGACAAGATCGGCGAAGGTGGCACCGCGTTCCTGTGCCGCGCCACAGGGTTTGAGCAGGTCGAGCAGCTTCAGGCTGCGTTGCAGGAAAAATACACCGCAGCGGCCGATATCATCGGTCGCGTCATCGGAAGGGCGAAAGATGCCGCGCAATGACGATCCAAACGATCACAAGGGCCTGATCCGCGAAGCTTATCGGATCGAGGGCATCACCTTGCCCGAATGCCGTAGCATCTTTTTGGACTGGGCGCTCAGCCTGCCTGCAGATAGGGACCAAACGCAGGCCCTGACCGAATTGCACACCTTGTATGCTGAGCAAGAAGCTGATCACCCGATGACTCGGGTACTGGCCGAAGGGCTGAAATCCGCACAAGCACCGAAACGGCGCGGTGGGTGGCGGTCTCGCCCCCGCTAGGGCTTTTCCCTCGGCCCGATCGCCACTATGAGGGCGTCATGAACCAAGTCATCGACCGTCCCCGTATTCGACTGAAACCCAAGGCCAACGCGCGCGGATTGCGCCACGGCTTCCCTTGGGTCTACGCCAATGACATCGTCACCGACCGGCGAACCCGCAAAATCCCGGCGGGTGCTCTGGCTGTATTGGAGGACGAAAAGCGCGCACCAATTGCCCTGGTTGCGGTGAATCCTGAATCAAAGATCATGTGCCGCGTGCTGGATCGTGATCTTGACGCCCAACTGGACGCCGAGTGGTTTGAGACCCGCTTGCGCCGCGCACTTGAGATGCGCGAACGTCTGTTCGATGCGCCATACTACCGCCTGATCCATGCCGAGGCTGATGGCTTTCCCGGCGTGATCATCGACCGCTTTGGAGACGCGTGCGTAATCCAGCCCAACGCCGCTTGGGCCGAGGCGCATCTGGAAGTGCTCACCGACGCTTTGGTCCGTGTCACCGGTGTGACGACCGTTCTGAAAAACGCCTCGGGTCGTACACGCGGGCTTGAGGGATTGGATGACGTGAACCAGACCCTACGCGGCGAGGCCCCTGACGCGCCGCTCCCGGTGCCGATGAATGGCGCGACTTATATGGCTGACCTGACCGGCGGCCAAAAAACCGGCCTGTTTTACGACCAACGCCCAAACCATGCCTTTGCAGCTCGACTGGTCCAGCCGGGAGCGCAAGTGCTGGACGTGTTCAGCCATGTCGGTGGGTTCGGTCTGGCAATGCTGGCCAGAGGTGCCGGACGCGCCCTTTCCGTCGATGGATCGGCTGCCGCATTGGAACTGGCCGCGCAGGGCGCTGAGGCGTCTGGGTTCTCCGACTGTTTTCAAACCCGGCAGGGCGACGCTTTCGATGTGTTGGCGCAACTGGGCGAAGAAGGCGAGCAATTCGATGTAGTTATCTGCGATCCACCCGCTTTTGCACCTTCGAAACAGGCACTGGACGCTGGACTGCGCGCATATGAACGCGTTGCCCGGCTTGCTGCACCTCTGGTGAAGCCGGGCGGGTATCTGGGCCTGTGCTCCTGCTCTCATGCCGCCGATCTGGGTCGGTTCCGCGATGCGTCCTCGCGCGGGATTGGCCGCGCTGGTCGAAAGGCGCAACTGATCCACACAGGTTTTACTGGCCCCGACCACCCGCAACTGCCGCAACTTGCCGAAAGCGGGTACCTCAAAGCCGTGTTCTACCGGTTGTGAAGGCTGTTCTGGATACCTGCGTCATCTACCCAACGGTGATGCGAGAGATGCTGCTGGGCGCTGCTAAACTCGGCCATTTCACCCCCATCTGGTCAGACCGAATTCTTGAGGAATGGGCCCGCGCAGCGCGCAAACTTGGCCCGGAAGGCGAGACGCAGGCCCGTGCCGAAATTGCCTTGGCTCAATCGAACTGGCCCAAGGCGCAACGCACCGCTACTCCGGGTCTCGAACAACGCCTCTGGCTGCCTGACAGCGCGGATATTCACGTTTTGGCGACTGCCGTGGCGGCCTCGGCGGATGTCATCGTCACTGTTAACGCCAGGGATTTTCCCAGGAACATCCTCGCAGAAGAAGGCCTCGGCCGCCGCGATCCCGACGGCCTGTTGCAGGGGTTTTGGCAGACCGACCCGGACGGGATGACCGACACGGCCAATCGCGTACTGGCTGAGGCTAATCGACTGTCCGGCGAGCAATGGACCCTGCGCGGCCTGATGAAAAAAGCCCGCCTGCCTCGGCTTGGCAAAGCCCTGACGACCTAAACCCGGATCCAACTTCATCTGGCCAAAAATATCCCGGGGAGCGCGAGGGGCTGGCCCCTCGCTGCCTTGACCTAACCGTTTGTTCCCCAACGCTGCTCAAGCGTCTCCAGAGCTGCAATCCGTTCATCTGTTTTGGGATGGCTCAACAACCAGGCTGGAACAACTCCGGCCCGCTGCTGCGTTAAATTTTCAAGCTTGTGAAACAAAGACTTCTGCGGTCCGATCCCGATTCCAGCTTTGGTCAGCAACGCGGCAGCATATTCGTCCGCCTCGTATTCATCCCCGCGCGACAGGCGCGAAGCCAGAAGGTGTGTCAACATGTTGGCGATCCACGCCCCGATGAATGGAATGAACCGGTTCAATAGCATCATCAACGCAGCCCGCATTGCGTTTTGACCAGAAAAATCAATCATACGACGTCGTGCATGACCCAAAGCCACATGCCCCAACTCATGCGCGATTACGCTGGCCATTTCCTCGGCTGAGACCTCACCGTTTCGGAATTTTCGGTAGAACCCACGCGTAATGAATATTCGGCCATCTGGTGCAGCTAAACCGTTCACCGGATCGATTTCATAGATATACACTGGCACCCGGTCGATCTCGAGCGCGGCAGCCAGCCGGTCGGTCACCCGCTTGAGTGCAGGGTCAGCCAGTTCGGTCGATTTGGCATCCAGTTCCCGGTGTGTGCGCCAGACCGAAATCCGGTACATGACAACGGCGTATGCAATTGCCAGTAGAATGGGGGTAAGGCGTAACATACTTCAGATATGGGCAAGGAATACAGTTTAAGCAAGCTTGCAACTATGCCGGCTCACCTTTTCTTTAGCGTAGGCCGCCGCTTGCCCAACTTCGTGTATTCTGGGCCGACTTGTCTGCGCGACGGCTCTATGAGCTCAATCGTTCGTATCCGCCTTGCGCAACTCAGAGCCCAAAACGTCAAGCTTGTTGTAAAACTCCGGATCGCTTGGATCGAGCTCGGTTATTTCACGAATGATGTCAGCACTAACGCTGCTATATTCACTACCTTTCAAGATGCTCACTTCACGCGAAGCGACATCGGGATTCGGGCGGGGTTCATCATAGTCAACCACTGCGGTCCGATACGCTGCTATCACAGCGACCTCATCCTTGGAAAATGCGTAGCGCGGTCCCAAGGCACGCGCGGGGGGCTGATCGCGCAATTTAAAAGTTTCCTCAATAGTATTGGTCTTTGACGCGAGCGGAACACTGTATCTGTTGTTCAGGGGTTCTTCGCTCTCACTACCGGCACCGTCAAAATCCAGCTGATAGTCCGTGACCTCTGTCATATAGGCGTGGGCATTGGAATAGTGGTGATAGTCCGGGTTGTACGAGATGGGCTGTGTCGTAACCTCGTCATCGTAGTGATCACCTGGCTCCGGCAAATCCAAGTTCTCGTGAAAATCAGCCAGGGCGTCTTTTGTCAGTTCTGTGTCCTTAGAAGCTTCGAAAAAGGCATGTTCCGCTTCTTTCTGGGCTACCATGGTATCAACTCGCAGACCTTTTACGTCTGCGCGCAGATCATCGCGGGCTTCTTCATAGGCTTCCGCGTCCTGTAGTTCTTTTTCCAAGTCTTCTAGATCGTCGGCATAATTTGGATCACTCGGGTCAAGGTCGGCGATATCATCCGCAATTTCATCGCTACTGCGCCCGTCATAGCTTTCGTTCAAGTCACGCAGGTCGCGCCGGGCACCATACAAGTCGGATCGAAGGTCGTAATACTCATTTGCAGCAGACTGGTATGTGGCGATTTTCCCTACATTGCTGTTGGGGGCTGCGTTCCTTAGGGCTGGAGCTGCTGCATTCGACGCATTCAGGTTGCGCAATTTGTCCGAGCCGTAGGGATCAGTAATTGCCGCCACAAGTGGGTCGCCATAATAACGTTTCCCGCGGTGTTTGCCGCTATACTCGGCATTTTCATAGCGAAGCCGATAATCGGTTTCTGTTGGCTGATACTTTCGGGCTTGTGCATCGTGATGGTAACTCGGATCGTAACCTACTGGCTGTATCGTCACGTCGTCCTGATAGGGGGCCTTCGGTTGCGGTAATCCGAGGTTGGAATGAAAGTCTCCCAGCGCGTCGGGTGTTAATGTCTGCCCCTTGGAGGCATCAAAGAAAGCAGCCTCTGCTTGGTAAAGTGCATCTTTGGTTTCGGACTTAGTATCTGCGATATCCTCGTGCAGATCGTCTCGGGCTTCTTCATAGGTTTCCGCGTCTTGCAGTTCTTTTTCCAAATCTCTGAGATCGTCATCATAATTTGGATCGTTCGGATCAAGGTCGGCGATATCGTCCGCAATCTCTTCGCTGGTGCGCCCGTCATAGCTTTCGTTCAATTCACGAAGATCGCGCCGAGCATCATACAGGTCGGCACGCAAGTCGTAATACTCATTTGCTGCCGCTTGATATGTTGCGATCTTTCCTACGTTGCTATTGGGAGCCGCATTTCTAAACGCCGGGTAGGCCGCATTCGAAGCATTCAGGTTGCGCAGCTTGTCCGAGCCGTAGGGGTCAGTAATCTTTACCACAAGCGGGTCGCGATAGTAGTGTTTTCTGTTTCGCGTAACGGGGCGAATGGATTGTTCGAGCGGCGCAATTGAAGCCTTTTTGTTAGCCCTTCTTTGGGTTTTTGCCGAATTTCGTCTGGGCTTTGTTCTCTGTTTTGTGCCGAATAGTTCTTGAACATCCCGTTTGAATTCGCGCCCAAAGTCAGACAGCGAAGTTTTCTGCAGTTTCCCGCCGCCCGTATTTGAACTGCGCGCACCGTTGTTCTTGAGTTTAGCTCTCTTTCCGTTTTGAGTTTTCTGTGACTTCGGTTTGAACTGGTTTGCTTCGAATGCTTTACCGGCATTGTTGCCACCGCCGCCTTTACCTTTACCCTTGCCTTTCCCTTTACCGTTGTCACTTTTCGCAAAGGCGGTGTCAGGTGTCAGGACAAATGCGACAATAGCCACGGATGAACAAATAAGTGACGCGGATGTCACGGTAGAAATAAGAAAAGTCCGCAGATTTAAATTGATCATTTTAGCCCCCCAGCCGCAACCAAGGCTAAACATATCACAAAATTCGGATGCCTAGGTGTTTTTTAGTCAATTGTTTCAGAACTGTGGATAAAACCCTGTGGGGGCAGGGGTAATACGCGTTTTTGTTTCTGATTTTGACGATAATTTTGAAAACTGCCGGTCTGCTACGTTCTAGCGCGTCAGCTCTCGCATGCCCTGATCTAGCCCGGCCAACGTCATCGGCACCATGCGATCTTCGAAGATCTCTTGGATCATGCCGACGGATTGGGTGTATTTCCAGTATTTCTTAGGCGCCGGATTAATCCACAGGTTTGATGGCCATTGCTCGCGCGCTCGCTGCAGCCAGACCTGACCGGCTTCTTGGTTCCAATGCTCATTTGCGCCGCCAGGATAGGCTATTTCGTAGGGGCTCATCGAGGCGTCGCCGACGAAGATACATTTGTAGTCCGAGCCGTAGGTCCGCAGCACTTCATGTGTTGGGGTTTGTTGATCCCAGCGGCGGCGATTGTCGCGCCAGACACCTTCGTAGAGGCAATTGTGGAAATAGTAATATTCCAAATGCTTGAACTCGGTCCGGGCGGCCGAGAACAGCTCTTCAACTACCTTGATATGAGGGTCCATCGAGCCGCCGACATCCAGAAACAACAGCACCTTAACCGCGTTGTGACGCTCAGGCCGGGTTTTGACATCCAGATAGCCATGCTCGGCCGTGGCGCGGATGGTGCCGTCCAGATCAAGTTCCTCTGCCGCCCCCTCGCGCACCCAGCGGCGCAGGCGTTTTAGGGCCACCTTGATATTCCGCGTCCCTAGCTCAACTGTGTCATCCAAGTTCTTGAATTCGCGCTTATCCCAGACTTTGACTGCGCGTTGGTGGCGGCTTTCCTTCTGGCCAATGCGCACACCTTCGGGGTTGTAGCCATAGGCGCCGAACGGGGATGTCCCGGCTGTCCCGATCCATTTGTTGCCACCCTGATGGCGACCTTGCTGTTCCTTCAGGCGCTCACGCAGCGTCTCCATAAGCTTGTCGAAACCGCCAAGGGCTTCGATTTCAGCCTTTTCTTCTTCGGACAGGTGCTTTTCGGCCATTTTGGCCAGCCAGTCGGCAGGGATATCAATCGCCTCCAAAACCTGATCGAAGCTTATCTGGTCCAGACCTTCGAAACTGGCGGCAAATGCGCGGTCAAACTTGTCGATGTTGCGCTCGTCTTTCACCATCGAGACGCGGGCAAGGTAGTAGAATGCTTCGACATCATAGGTGGCCAATCCCTTTTTCATACCTTCCAGAAAAGTCAGATATTCACGCAAAGATACGGGAATGCCTGCTTTCCGTAGGTTTTCGAAAAAGGGTATGAACATTAGTTACACCACGAACCGGACAAGGATCAGCGACAGAACCAGGCCGATCAGGGCAAACCCAATACCATAACCCGCCGCATATTGGGCAATATCCGCCCCGCTGCCTTTGCGTTTGCGTGCAGTCAGGGCCCCAAGGATTGCCCCTAGTATCGCCATTCCCAAAACTACGACCATGCGTTATCCGCCTCTGTTGTTATTTCGGGGGCCTTCCGCAACGTCCTGCATCAGCGACCGAACCACCGTCTCCGAGCCGAACCCGTAGCGCGCCCATGCAAGGCTGTCCAGCCTGACGGAACGTGCCTGATCGGTCAGACCGGCCTGATTGAGCGCCTCAGATTTTAACAGCAAAAGAGTTGCCAGCTGCGACGCATTTTCGGCCCGCATCATAACGTCGATTGCCCTGTCCAATTCGGGTAGGGTTTCGGGTCCTTTGCCTCGTGCCAGTGAATAGGCGGCGGTTTGGGTGGTCACGTAAGCCTGATGAACTTCGGTCCCCGGGGTGGTGCGCAGGTATTGCAAGGCAATCTGATAGTTTCGCAGGGCTTCTTGCGGGTTGTCGAACTGCCCCATACGTCCCATCACATAATAAGGATAGGCGCGGCGATGGTCGGTCCAGCCTTGTTCCTGCCCGATCCGAGCGGCAGATTGGGCGGCCCGCAAACGCCGCTGATACCCCAATTGCGGCCGCAGAGATTTCTGAATTGCGTTGATCCAGTCGCGCGGCGTTTCAGATATCTGCTGCGCGGGCAGGGCGTCTCCGCGGGGATTCAGGCGGCTCAGGACGCCGGGCAGGACGGCCTGAACCTGTTCTTTGGTCATGCCACTGCGCAGTTCAGGTGAATAGGCCGCGCGGAGGATCAGCATGTCAAATCCGGTCAGAACGGTGTGGATGTTGTCATCGTTGAACACCGAATCCGGCAGGTGATACAGATCGTTCAGCGGCCCCAGCGCCTGGGCGATCTCTTCATGCAGGCAGTCACGCTTTTCCTGCGGACTGACGTCATAGGGGATGAAAATACCCAGACGTTCCCGGTTTCGCAGGCGGCTCCAGCTGCTTTTCTGTTTACGCCGGTCGCGGCTGTATTCTTCAAAACTCGACGAGTTTGGCACCACAAAGCAGGCCGCCTGTGGCAGGATGGCGTGAATCTGATCCTGACTGACGGCTTCGATAGTGATGTTGGCCAAGCCGTCCGAAATATGGCGGATGTCAATTCTGGCCTCGCGGCGCAGGCGGTTCAGTAACTGCGTCAGGTCGCGCTGCATCGAGGGTGTGGGTGTTCCGGTAAGGCGCACCGTGATCGGTGTTTCGAACCGTGTGAACACAGGGAGTTGGGCGCCGCCTTCCAGCGCGAAATGCAGCGAGACGAAATCCGCAGCAATATTCGCATTTGACCTAGCCGGAGGCGACGGTTGGGCGCGGGTGAACGCCTTGGCTGGAGGCAAGGTCTCTTCAATGGCTTTCACGCGAGTTGGCACCTCGGTCGGTTCCACCGTTGCGCAGCCTGCAAGTGCCACACCGGCAAGAAGAGCCACCCAGCGCATCATGGTCGTTGATATCTTATGAACGGCGTTTGCTTGCCTATGCGGTCATAGAGCTTGCGGGCGGTGTGGTTGAACTCTTGCGTTAGCCAATAGACCGAGGGGGCACCTTGTCGGTCGGCCTCATCATAAACGGCCTGGATCAGGGCTCGTCCCACACCAGTGCCGCGCGCTTGTGGCCGAGCGAAGAGATCCTGCAGATAGCAAACGGGCTCAACCTTCCAAGCATGGCGGTGAAAAAGGTAATGTGTCAGGCCAACCAATGTTTCATCTTGTTCCGCAACAAAACACGAGAAATCATGCGGATCGTCACCCAGTAGACGCGCAAAAGTAGTGTCATAGACTTCGTCTGGGACTGTCGTCTCATAGAAAGCCAGATAATCGCGCCACATGTCGGACCAATCTGGGCGATCTTCGAGCCGCAGCGCGCGGATGGTCAGTGTTTTAGCCAATCAGAATGCCCCGTCATGTCCGGTCAAAGATAGCCCGGCACAGCCGGGCCGCCACCTGCAATGCTGACAGTCAGACAGACCCAAGGCAAGCGGCGATCACCGGAAGTTCAAAAGGTTCAACGCTTACTGCGCGCCATAAAGGCCAGACGCTCGAACAAATGAACGTCCTGCTCGTTCTTTAGCAGGGCACCGTGCAGCTTGGGCAGGGCGTTGGCACCGTCACGTTTAAGGTCCTCGGCGGTCAGATCTTCGGCCAGAAGCAGCTTTAGCCAGTCCAACACTTCCGAGGTGGAAGGCTTCTTCTTCAGCCCCTGCGTTTCGCGAATTTCATAGAACTGCGTCAGCGCGGTTGTCAGCAGCGCATCCTTGATGCCCGGATGGTGGACTTCGACGATCCGGCGCATCGTGGCCTCGTCCGGAAAGCGGATGTAGTGGAAGAAACACCGACGCAGGAAAGCGTCGGGCAGTTCTTTTTCATTGTTTGAGGTAATGATGACAATGGGGCGGTTCTTGGCGCGGATCGTTTCACCAGTTTCGTAGACATGGAACTCCATTTTATCGAGTTCCTGCAAGAGGTCGTTGGGAAATTCGATGTCGGCCTTGTCGATCTCATCGATCAGTAACACGACCTTTTCGTCGGCTTCGAACGCCTGCCAAAGTTTACCCTTGCGGATATAGTTCGATACGTCATGCACGCGCTCTTCACCCAGCTGACTGTCGCGTAGACGACTGACCGCATCATATTCATATAGGCCCTGTTGCGCGCGGGTGGTGGATTTCACATTCCACTCGATCATGCGCAGCCCCAGCGCTCCGGCCACTTGCTTGGCCAATTCGGTTTTGCCGGTGCCGGGTTCACCTTTGACCAGCAGGGGGCGTTCCAGTGTCACAGCGGCGTTCACCGCAATGGTCAGGTCATCGGTGGCAACATATTCTGCCGTGCCTTGGAAACGTGCGGTCATGGGCCCCTCGTGTGGTTTCGCGCAATCTGTGCTGTTCGGGTTACAGAGGGGCGATGATTTTGACAAGCGGGCGACCGCGTCACGCGATGCAATTTTCGTAGCAACTCCAATCTCTTTTGTGTGATTCGGGACCCTTTGAGTGCCGCTCTGGTTGTGGTTTGCCCAAGTTTCGCCTGACATTTTTCACAGAAAAACAAGGTTTTGCTGTTACATGTCTCATATTTAGACAAGTCGATGCCGTAGCGTTTCAACACGACGTTTGTGTAGTGACATTCATACGCGCGTCGGATAAACGCACGGCAGAAGGGAGTGCCAAATGTCAGGTGAATCAATCGCAACCGACGTTTCTGGCCAAACCGAGGGAGCAAAAATGAAGCAGGAAGTTTTTCTGCCGGAGGATTACCGTCCGGCCGAAGATGAGCCTTTCATGAATGACCGACAGCTTGAGTATTTTCGCCGCAAGCTGCTGGATTGGAAGACTGAATTATTGGCGGGCAGCCGCGACACGATCGAAGGGCTGCAGGACAACACCCGTAACATTCCGGACGTTGCTGACCGCGCGAGCGAGGAAACCGACCGCGCGCTGGAACTGCGCACCCGTGACCGTCAGCGCAAGCTGGTGGCCAAGATCGACTCGGCCCTGCGCCGCATCGACGAGGGTGAATACGGCTATTGCGAGATGACGGGCGACCCGATCTCGCTGAAACGTCTGGACGCGCGTCCGATCGCCACAATGACGCTTGAGGCGCAGGAACGCCACGAGCGCCGCGAAAAGGTCCACCGCGACGATTGATCGCTGGGAAATTCGGGAATACTCGAACGCCGGGGCCTGTGGCTTCGGCGTTTTTGCGTTAAGCCGATGCCATGAATATCGACAGTCTGAAATTCAGTATTATCGGCGGCGGAATAGGGGGGCTAGCGGCTGCTTTGGCGTTGCAGCAACGCGGGGCGCAGGTGACTGTGCTAGAGCAAGCCCCGGCATTGACCGAAATGGGCGCGGGTCTCCAGATCAGCGCAAATGGGACGACGGTTCTGCGGGCGCTGAATGTAGTTGGGCAAGTGCCCGAGAATGGTCAGATCTCCCATGGTACGGTCTTGCGCGACTATCGCCGGGGCCGGATTATCAGCCATGTTCCTGCGCCCGCCGCCGGGCAGACCTATTACTATCACCGAGCGGACCTTCTGGATTTGCTGCACCGCGCGGCTGTGGCTACCGGCGTTGATATCCGCCTTGGCGCGCGGGTTGAGAAAGTGGTTAACCATCCCGGTGAAGCAGAGGTGGTTCTTAAGAGCGGCGCGCGGTTCCGCTCGGAATGTGCCATCTCAGCGGATGGGGGGCGCAGTGCGATCCGTCCTATCCTGAATGGGGTCGAAAATCCGCAGTTCACGCATCAGGTGGCGTGGCGTGCGATGGTTCCTTGGTCACACCGGGATCACTCTCCGCGCGCCTCGTTGACCATGGGCCCGGGGCGGCACGTGGTGACCTATCCGTTGCGCGATCAATCCCTGATGAATGTCGTAGCGATCGAGGAACGCTCGGACTGGCAGGAAGAGGGGTGGCGTCTACAGGGTGATCCGAACGACCTGCGTCAACGATTTGCCGATTTTGGAGACCCGGTGCGTGACATTCTGGCCGAAGTGGCAGAAACACATGTGTGGGCTCTGTTCTTGCGTCCCGTTGCGCAAAACTGGCAGGACGGACGCCTAGCCCTGCTTGGCGATGCCGCGCACCCAACGCTGCCTTTCATGGCGCAGGGGGCATGCCTGGCGCTAGAGGATGCCTGGGTTCTGGCCCGATCTTTCGAAGAACAACCCGGAGTGACCCAAGCCTTGGCAGCCTATGAAGCCCACCGTCGATCCAGAGCCAAACGAGTGGTTGCCGCCGCAGGCGCCAATGCGCGTAATTTCCATTTGCGCGGCCCGATGCGACTGGCGGCACAGATGGCGCTGATGGCGATCGGGGCGCAGTTGGCAAAGAAATACGAGTGGATCTACAGCTACGACGCGACGGCGTAAGCGGTCACAGGTCGAGGTCGATCCAGACCGGCACGTGATCCGAAGGCTTCTCGTGCCCGCGCACCGCTGAGTCAATTTGGCAGTCTCGCATCAGATCAGCAGCTTGCGGCGTCAGCAAAAAGTGGTCGATGCGAATGCCGTCGTTCTTGTTCCAAGCTCCGGCCTGATAGTCCCAAAAAGAATACTGGCCGGGGCCCTGAGTGCGGGTCCTGAACGCCTCGGTGAAGCCCAGATTGAGAATTTTGCGGAACGCCGCACGGCTTTCAGGACGAAACAGGGCGTCCTCACGCCAGGCATCAGGGCGGGCCGCATCCTCAGCTTGAGGTATAATGTTGTAATCCCCCGCCATAAGAGCAGGTTCCTCAGCAGCCATCAAATCGCGCGCGCGCTGATACAGTCGCTCCATCCAGGCCAGCTTGTAGTCGTATTTTGGTCCGGGCACGGGGTTGCCATTGGGCAAGTACAACCCGCAGATTCGAAGCGCCTGCTTGCCAATCACCGTGGCCTCTATCCAGCGCGCCTGTTTGTCATCTTCGTCGCCCGGCAAGCCACGAGACACGTCTTCAAGCGGTAGCTTTGACAGGATCGCTACGCCGTTGAAGCTCTTCTGGCCATGCGTTTCGACGTTATATCCGCGCTCTTCAAACATCTCGCGTGGGAAATTTTCGTCGATTGATTTGATTTCCTGCAGCAGTACCACGTCTGGTTGAGATTCATCCAGCCACCTTGGCAGAGCTTCGGCCCGCGCTTTGATGCCGTTGATGTTGAACGTGGCGATTTTCATGCGCGCTCCTCCGCTGGCTTGTCGCAACCTATCGCCCAGAACTGGTCCAACGGCAAGTCAGTTGGCGGGTTAGCGAGGCTCTGCCTCGCGCTCCGGGATATTTTTAGCCAGATGAAGAAACGGATTTTTAACCATTTTTGCGGAAAAATTGTAAGGCGGAACAGGCGGGGACGCCGATGACCGCGCCAGGTGAAGCTCTCTGGCATTGGTCAGAGAGCGGATCCCTCCTTCATCTGGCTGAAAATATCCTGGGGGTGTGGGGCAAAGCCCCCACTGGCGATTACATCGAGAAAGACGTGCCGCAGCCGCAAGACGAGGTGGCGTTTGGGTTTTCGATCACAAACCGCGCGCCAATTAATTCCTGAGTGAAATCGATTACCGCATTTTCCAGAAATGGTAGAGAAACTGAATCGACAATGACCTTCTGGCCCTTGCCTTCAAGAACCAGATCATCCTCTTTCGGCTCGTCCAGCGCGATTTCATATTGAAAACCTGAGCATCCGCCGCCTTCCACCGCGACGCGTAGGGCTTGCCCTTGATCCGCTGCGCCGATCTCGGCCAGGCGATCGAAGGCGCGTTCTGTCACTGTTGGGGGCAGATTCATGCCGGACTCCAAAGGTTTATTTATTGAACAACCTACAATATATGGAACCTTAAGACAGGCGACAAGGACAAGACCTTTGGATAGAGCGGGTTTTGCCTCGGACCCAGGCCGCGCAAGAGGGCGGCTTGTGCCAGAGGAGGAAAGCAGTTTTCGGTCATGTTTTCAGCGTGACCGGGACAGGATTATTCACGCCAGCGCGTTCCGGCGGCTGAAGCACAAAACTCAGGTATTCGTAGAGCATGAAGGCGACAGTTATCGCACACGTCTGACCCATTCGATCGAAGTTGCACAGGTGGCGCGGACGATCGCCGGTGCTTTGGGTTTGAACCCGGAACTAACCGAGGCAGTGGCGCTGGCGCATGATCTTGGGCATACGCCGTTCGGTCACACCGGAGAAGATGCATTGCACGCCTTGATGGGGCCATATGGCGGCTTTGATCACAACGCGCAGGCTATACGGATTGTCACCAAGCTGGAGCGTCATTATGCGGATTTCGACGGCTGTAACCTGACTTGGGAGTGTCTTGAGGGGATTGCCAAGCATAACGGGCCGGTAGATGGGGAATTGCCCTGGGCTCTGGCTGAGTGCAACGAAAGTTTCGATCTGGAATTGCACACCCATGCCAGCGCCGAGGCGCAGGTCGCCGCGCTCTCCGATGACATCGCCTACAACAATCATGACCTGCTGGACGGGCTGCGGGCCGATCTGTTCACCGATGATGACATTCAGCAATTGCCGATTGTCGGTGACTGCTATGCGGAAGTTGACCGCAAGTATCCCGGTCTGGATCCGTATCGCCGCCGGCATGAAGCGTTGCGGAGGGTTTTTGGTGTCATGGTTTCGGATGTGATTGACACTTCGCGTGATCTCATGGCGCAGTCAGGGGCACAGACGGTCGAGGATATCCGGCATTTGGGCTATCCAGTGATACAGTTTTCAACTGGCCTCTGGGCGCAGCTAAAGGAAATCCGCGCCTTCCTGTTTTCGAGAATGTACCGCGCGCCCAGCGTGATGGAGGTGCGGGCCGAGGTAAGCCGGATCGTAAAAGAACTGTTCCCGATTTACCTTGATGATCCCAAGCAGATGCCTAAGCGCTGGCATGGGGATATCGAGGCGGCGCAAGATGAAACCGCGTTGGCGCGGATCGTGTCGGATTACATTGCCGGTATGACGGATCGCTTTGCCTTGCAGGATCACGCGCGGTTAACTGGTCGGTAGTTACTCGATCTCAATGTAGGCCAGTGCCCAGACCTGCTGTCCCGCCTGTTCCTGCGCCAGATCGGCGTCCTCGGTGGGGGGGAAAACGATCATCGTCGGACCATAGTCGCCAATGCCCATCGGAGTGCCGTCGGCATGTGTAGCCAAGATAGGTTGGTGTGCCTCAATCTTGGCCCATGGAATTTTTGCTTGATAGCCATCCATAGCCATTGGCTTTGCGGTTTTCCCATCGGCACCTGCCAAACGCATCACGTCGGACAGGAGCGGGCCGGAAAAGGCAATGTCGCGCTTATTGCCCTCGGGGCCGTATGAGATGGTGATTTGCACCTGCTCAAGGTCGTCCAGTGTTGATGCGTCAAAACCGGCGGCTCCGTCGTGCTGTACGTCGAGGTGGCCCAGCAAGCCGCCATCATTTTCACCGCGTGCAGGCAGGTTGGTTTCCGTAACTGCTCCGCCCAGCGTCAACAGAACGTGACCTTGCGGCGCAGGCATCTCGGCCCAGACCGGCATCGATGTAGTCAGGACAAAGGCAAGAGGCAGAGCTAGGCGCATGAAACGATCTCCGAGTTGGCAACTTTTTGTGACCTTAGCCTCGTTTACAGCTAATCCAAGCGGAAACTGATCGCTTCCATTGACCTTGCCGCTTTGCGTGGTAAACCGCCGAGCAAGCAAAAGGACATCCGAAATGAACCTGTTTTCCGAGATCCGCGGCCTCGTACTGGACGCGCTGGCACAGATGCAGTCCGAAGGCGCGCTGCCCGAGGGGCTGAGCTTTGACAACGTCGCGGTCGAACCGCCGCGTGACGCCGCGCATGGCGACATGGCGACCAACGCGGCGATGGTGCTGGCAAAACCCGCCAAGATGAAGCCGCGCGACATTGCCGATGTGCTGGCCGGAAAACTGGCGGCGGATGACCGTATCACCAGTGCCGAGGTGGCCGGGCCGGGCTTTTTGAACCTGCGTCTTGCGCCGTCGGTCTGGCAGGGCGTGCTGGCAGCGGTGCTGGAGAAGGGCACCGACTTTGGCCGCTCGACCATGGGACAAGGGCAGAAGGTTAACGTCGAATACGTATCCGCCAACCCGACCGGTCCGCTGCATGTGGGCCATACGCGGGGCGCTGTGTTCGGGGATGCTCTGGCGAGCCTGCTGGCCTATTCCGGCCATGACGTAACCCGCGAATACTATATCAACGATGGCGGCGCGCAGGTGGATGTATTGGCGCGCTCGGCCTATGAACGCTATCGCGAGGCCAATGGTCTGAGCCCCGAAATTGCCGAGGGGCTGTACCCGGGCGATTACCTGATCCCGATCGGGGAGGCGCTGAAAGAGAAATATGGCGACAGCCTGATCGACAAGCCGGAAAGCGAGTGGCTTGCGGATCTGCGCAACTTTGCCACTGATGCAATGATGGACCTGATCCGCGCCGACCTGAAGGCGCTGGGTGTTGAGATGGATGTGTTTTTCTCGGAAAAATCGCTTTATGGCACGGGCCGGATCGAGGCTGCGCTGGAGTCGCTGACCGAGAAAGGCCTCATCTACGAAGGCGTTCTGGAGCCGCCCAAAGGCAAAAAGCCCGAGGATTGGGAGCCGCGCGAGCAGACCCTGTTCAAATCGACCGAGCACGGCGATGACGTCGACCGCCCGGTTAAGAAATCGGACGGCAGCTGGACCTATTTCGCCCCCGATATCGCCTATCACTATGACAAGGTGACCCGAGGGTTTGATGCTCTGATCGACGTTTTTGGCGCGGACCATGGCGGCTATGTCAAACGGATGAAGGCGGCTGTCTCGGCCCTGTCTGATGGCAAGGTGCCGCTGGACATCAAGCTGACCCAGTTGGTGAAGCTGTGGAAGAATGGCGAGCCGTTCAAGATGTCCAAGCGGGCAGGGAACTTTGTTACCCTGCGTGACGTGGTGGATCAGGTTGGACCTGACGTGACCCGTTTCGTGATGCTGACCCGCAAGAACGACGCACCGCTGGATTTCGATTTCGACAAGGTGCTTGAGCAAAGCCGCGAGAACCCCGTGTTCTACGTGCAATACGCCCATGCCCGCGTCATGAGCGTGCTGCGCCGTGCCGCCGAGGCCGGGATTGCCGCCGATGATGCGATCCTCGCCAGTGCTGACCTCAGCAAGAACGATCACGCCTCTGAGCTGACCGTGGCCAAGAAGCTGGCCGAATGGCCGCGTTTGGTTGAGATTGCTGCCCGCACCAACGAGCCGCACCGGGTTGCCTTCTACCTGTATGAACTTGCGGGCGACTTCCACGCATTGTGGAATAAGGGCAACGATGAAACGCAGTTGCGTTTCATTCAGGATGGCGATGTTGTCACAAGCCAGTCAAAAATCGCATTGGCCCGGGCTGTTTCTGTTGTGATTTCAGCGGGCTTGGGTATTCTTGGCGTTACTCCAGCGCAGGAGATGCGGTAACAAATACCGCCCGACGCGCCGGTACGAGGTAGGCAAGAAATGACCCGCGCGCCTTATTTTCAGGCGTGATTCGGGCGGTGAGGCGGACATGGCACGTTACGATTACTCGGGGCAAATCAGCCCCGAGCAGATGCATTACACGAATCAACCGCATCCGCAGGATGCGTATGAATATTCCGACAACATGCACGAGTATGAAGAGGCACCGCGCGCAGCGGGGCTGGGTCGTATCGTAAACGCGCTGGGCGCGGTTGCGTCCCTTGCTTTGGTCGCCGGGATTGGTGTCTGGGGCTATAAGCTGGTGATGCGTGATGTCAGCGGCGTACCGGTTGTGCGCGCCATCGAAGGGCCAATGCGCATCCAGCCAGAAAACCCAGGTGGAACACCTGCGGACCATCAGGGTCTTGCAGTAAATGCGGTGGCTGCGGTCGGAACCGCTGCGCCCCCGGCGGATCGCCTGATCCTTGCACCGCGTCCCGTTTCTTTGACGGATGAGGATACGCCGGTTGATGGACTAAAGCCGACCCCGGCCGTGCATGTTGTTCAGGAAGAGATTTCCGATCAGGAAGCCGCCCAACTGCGCCAGAACACCGTTGATGCTCTGGTCGCTGAATTGGCGGGCGAGGATGCCAAAGCCGAAGAACCAGCGGATGAAGGCGTGCAACTGGCCGCTTTGGCATTGCCCGAAGACGAACCTGCTATTGATCCTGCTGATTTGGCCGCGCAATTGCCCGATCCGGAACTGGCCGCGCTGCCGGGTGTCCGTCGATCCTTGCGACCGATCACGCGCCCGGCGCGTTCAACATCCAGCGGTATTTCCCCCAACAGCAGCACTGAAAATGCAATCAACGCTGCAGTAAAAGCGGCCGTTGGTCTGGACATAGACCCCAACACCCTGTCCAAGGGTACGCGCATGGCGCAATTGGGGGCTTATGAAAGCTCCGACATAGCGCGCGCTGAATGGGATCGTTTGAACGGTCGGTTCGCAGAGTATATGGATGGAAAGCAACGGGTTATAGAAAAAACTTCACGTGGGGGGCGGACTTTTTATCGCCTGCGTGTGCTTGGCTTCGATGACCTGAGCGAATCACGCCAGTTCTGTGCTGCGCTTGAGGGGCAAGGCGCCGATTGTATCCCGGTGGCCGCCAGGTGAGCTTTGGCGCGGCGATCACCGACGCCGAAGGCCTGCGCCTGACGGATGTGGAAAAGAGCCTGTTCCGCGATATGAACCCGTTCGGGTTCATTTTGTTTGCCCGCAACATCGACACCGCCGACCAGATACGCGCCTTGTGTGATGACTTTCGCGAGGCCGTGGGCCGCAATTGCCCGATCACCATTGACCAAGAGGGGGGGCGGGTACAGCGCCTGCGCGCGCCTTTGGCGCGGGAATGGATGCCGCCCCTGGATCATACCGAAAGGGCTGGGGACCAGGCCGCACGCGCAATGTATCTGCGTTACCGTCTGATTGCGAATGAGCTGTTCGAGCTGGGCATCGACAGCAACTGCGCCCCGATGGTCGATCTGGCGCGTAAGGATACTCATAAGTTTCTGAAGAACCGTTGCTATGGGTCTGACCCCAAAACGGTTTCCGGGCTGGGGCGCGCGGTGGCCAAAGGGCATTTGGATGGCGGACTTCTTCCTGTCATAAAGCACATGCCGGGGCATGGTTTGTCGACGCTGGACAGCCACCACGACCTGCCGCATGTGGACTTGCCGCTGGATGCGCTGGAACAAGCAGATTTCGCACCCTTCCGCGCATTGAATGACCTGCCAATGGGGATGACGGCGCATCTGGTTTATGACCAGATCGACCCGCGACCCGCGACAATCTCGTCAACGATGATCGGCCTGATCCGCGAGAAGATTGGCTTTAAGGGTCTGATTATGACCGACGACATCTCGATGAAGGCCCTCAGCGGCGCGCCCGAAGAAATCGCCCGTCAGGCGCTGGCCGCCGGATGCGATGTGGTTCTGCATTGCAATGGCTCGTTTGAAGCCCGCGCCAAAGTATTGGAGGCTGCCGATGAAATGACTGATCCGGCACAAAAACGCGCGGAAAAAGCGTTGGCAATGCGGCAAAAGCCTGTGGAACTTGACATCCAAGCCGCCGAGGCGGAACTATCTGCCCTAATGGGCGGGCAGGTATATGAACGATAACCTTTTCAGCGAAGACCCGGTCTCGGTCGCGGATCGGCTGGCCGCCGAGGCGCTGATCGTCGACGTCGACGGGTTCGAAGGCCCGCTGGACGTGCTGCTGACTCTGTCGCGCACGCAAAAGGTCGACCTTCGCAAAATCTCGGTTCTGGCGCTGGCGCAGCAATATCTGGCGTTTGTGGAAAAGGCCCGCGCGCTGCGGATCGAACTGGCGGCTGACTATCTGGTGATGGCCGCATGGCTGGCGTTTCTGAAATCCCGACTGCTGCTGCCCCCCGATCCGGATGACGAAGGCCCGTCGGGTGAGGAACTGGCCGCGCATCTGGCGTTTCAGTTGGAACGCCTGCAAGCCATGCGCGACTCTGCCGCTCGCTTGATGGCGCGGGATCAGCTTGGCCGTGACTTCTTCAAGCGAGGGCAGGCCGAGGATGTCACTCGCATCCGAACCGTAACTTACTCGGCTACCCTGTTGGACTTGATGCAGGGCTACGCGCGTATCCGCACCCGTGACGAGTTCCGCCCGTTCGTGATGGACCGGGATTCGGTGTTCACGATGGAACAGGCGCTGGAACGGATGCGCCCCCTGATCGGCTTTGCGGGCACCTGGACAGATATGGAGACCTATTTGCCTGACGGCTGGGATGCTGACCCGGTCCGCAGGCGTTCGGCCACCGCAGCGACCTTTGCGGCCTCGCTGGAACTGGTGAAAGAAGGACACATGGAGATCAAGCAGAGCGAGACCTTTGCTCCGATCCATTTGCGCAAGAGGACCGAGACACGTGACTGACGCCCCCGAAGACGAAGGCACCGGCACCCTGTTCGAAGCGCCGCCCTTGGCGGAGCAGGAACGCATGGTTGAGGCCGTGTTGTTTGCTAGTGCCGAACCGGTTTCGATTGGTGACCTTGAGGCGCGGATGCCTCATGGCAGCGACGCGGCGCAAGCTGTAGAATTGCTTCAAAAACGCTATGAAGGCCGCGGCGTACGTGTTGTGCGGGTGGGTGAGGGTTGGGCTATCCGAACCGCGCCTGATCTTGGTTTTTTGATGCAGAAGGAAACGGTCGAGACCCGCAAGCTTAGCCGCGCCGCGATCGAGACGCTGGCCATCGTGGCTTATCACCAGCCTTGTACCCGCGCCGAGATTGAGGAGATTCGGGGCGTCTCGGTTTCACGAGGGACCATTGACCAATTGCTGGAAATGGAATGGATCAGGCTGGGCCGCCGTCGCATGACGCCGGGTCGCCCGGTGACGTTTGTGGTGACGCCGCAATTCCTTGATCATTTCGGCCTGGAGAATGCCCGCGACTTGCCGGGGCTCAAGGAACTACGCGCCGCTGGCCTGTTGGAGAACAGGCCGCCTCCGGGTGCAATTCCGCTAGGCGAAGGCCGCGAGGATGAGGAAGAGGAAGATCAGACCGAACTGTTCGAGGAAGAGTGATCGAGCAGCCCTTTTTGCTGTCACTGGGTTCCCCTATGTTGAGGCTGAGGAAACGGAGTTGAGCAATGAACGCCAATCGGATTATCGACATGATCGTGCGTCAGGTCATGCGCCGCCTTGTCAATAAGGGGGTGGACAAGGGGTTTGACATGGCCAGCCGAATGGGCGGCCAACCTGACGAACCCAACAGTGCGAAGAGTAACGGGCCGCGCCCTTCGCAGCACCTGAAACAGGCGCAACGGATCACCCGGCAGATGCGGCGATTTACAAAGTTCTGATCAGCTAACCGCTTTGAAGTGTTTGGACAGCTTCAGCCCCTGTCCCTGATAGTTTGACGCAATGCCCGCACCGTAAAGCTGCGTGGGCATCTCGGCCATCTTTTCATAGACCAACCGACCGACGACCTGACCGTGTTCCAGCACGAAGGGCGCTTCGTGGCAGCGCACCTCCAGCACGCCGCGCGAACCGGCGCCTCCGGCGGCGGCGTGGCCAAAGCCGGGATCGAAAAAACCTGCATAATGAACCCGAAACTCGCCGACCATCGCCAGATAGGGGGCCATTTCGGCCGCATACATCGGCGGGATGTGCACGGCCTCTCGGCTGACCAAAATGTAGAACGCTCCGGGGTCCAGAATGATGCGGCCGTCCTTGGTGCGCACCGCTTCCCAGTATTCTTGGGGCTCGTATTCTCCGATAAGGTCCAAGTCGATCACGCCGGTATGCGGCTTGGCGCGGTAGCCAACAAGATCGGTATCAGGCAGTTGCAGGTCGACTGAGAAACCTAAGCCATCCTGTATGACCGCTGGGCCATCAACCAAAGGTGAATCGTTGTGCAGCACGGTCAGTTCTGCATCGCTGAGAACCGCCTGACCCTCACGGAATCGAATCTGGTTCAGCCGCATTCCGGGTCGCACCAGAACCGAGAAAGAACGCGGGCAGATCTCGGCGTAGATAGGTCCGGTATAGCCCGCAGGCACGCGGTCGAACTCGGTACCACCATCGGTAATGGTGCGGGTCAGAAGGTCCAGCCGCCCGGTCGAGCTTTTGGCGTTGGCCACCGCAGTTACACGATCGGGCAGGGCCAGCGATTCCATCAACGGAACCAGATAGACGCAACCTTTTTCAAGCACGGCACCGTCCGAGATGTCGATGCGGTGCATTTCAAATTCGTTCAACCGATCTGCAACCGATCGTCCTGCGCCTGCCAGAAACGATGCGCGCACACGGTAAGCTGTTGTTCCGAGACGTAAATCAAGGCTTGCCGGTTGGACCTGAGCCGGAATAATCTCGGGGTTGGCGGTGATCTCACCACGTTCGATCATCGTTTCGATCTGTTGGTTTGGGCATACACCTGTCATTCCGATCCCCCTGATGCCAGAGCGGGATCTGGCCTGTCTGCCATAAACGTCGGTGTGATTTGGTCGGGCTAGCAGGACTCGAACCTGCGACCTTCCGTCCCCCAGACGGACGCGCTACCAGGCTGCGCCATAGCCCGACGTTGAGGTGTTCATAAAGACTTTCCCGGCAGGGGCAAGAGGAAATCATCGCCTTTTTTCTTATCCCGCCGTTCGGTTTTCAATGCGGTTCAAGACGGCACGCAGGTCTTTTGCAACCGGCGCGATCTGTTTCAACAACTGATCGTCGAAATCCGTTCGTTGCCAGGCCCGCGTTGCGATCCCACCCATCAGAGGTGCCTCATTCGCAAATTCTGGTTCAGCCTTCTCAGCGGGCTCTTCAGGCTTAGGAACAGGCGTTTGCGACGATGCGGCAGGAGACTTCGGTGCAGCTTGTGAAGCTGTATTTTCACCAAGGTCAAGTTTGATCTGTTCGTTTGCTGGTGCAGGCTTGGATGCAAAAGGAACAACCACATTGTCCTGTGCCGAAGCAATCGGTTCAGCCGATTCTTCCAACCCCTGAGACAGCGAGGCGACGTGGTTCACACCCTGTTCGCGCAGGATGCGCTGAACGCCTTTAATGGTGATTCCGTCCTCGTGCAGCAATTTCTTGATGCCACCCAGTAAGCGCATGTCATTGGGCCGGTAATAGCGCCGGCCCCCCGCACGTTTTACTGGTTTGACCTGATTGAAGCGGCTTTCCCAAAAGCGCAAAACATGAGCCTGAACGCCGAGCCAGTCCGCAACTTCACTGATCGTGCGAAAGGCGTCGGGGGACTTGCTCATGATCGTGCCGCCCTGATCTTACTTGCGATTCCCTGCGGCGACGCGATCCTTCATCAGGTGCGACGGGCGGAAAGTCAGAACGCGGCGAGGCTGAATAGGTACTTCTTCGCCAGTTTTGGGGTTACGACCGATACGAGCAGTTTTGTCCCGAACGCTGAAGGTGCCAAAAGACGAGATCTTCACCTGTTCACCACGCACTAAGGCGTCGGACATGTGGTTCAGAACGCTTTCTACCAGTTGTGCACTTTCATTGCGTGACAGGCCGACCTCGCGGAAGACGGCCTCGCTCAGATCCATTCGGGTCAGTGTTTTATCGCCCATACCATTTCCCCTGTTGATGCCATAGAATACGGCGAGGGGAAATTCACTGTCAATATCAATGAATTGCAGGGCGGTGTGTAAGCCGAATTGCGCCGGTTACCAGCGCAGAACAACCGCACCCCACGCCAGGCCACCACCGATTGCCTCGGTCACGATCAGATCGCCTTGCTTAATTTGACCGCGCTGTTTGCCCACGGACAGCGCGAGGGGAATCGACGCTGCCGACGTGTTGCCATGATCCTGGACAGTGACGACGACGTTTTCCATCGGTAAGCCCATTTTCCTGGCAGTGCCTTGAATAATACGGATATTCGCCTGATGCGGCACGATCCAGTCGACGTCTGAACTGTTCAGACCGACGGTTTCCAGCGCGGTTTCGGCCGTTTTTGCCAGTTTTTCAACGGCATGGCGGAAAACCTGATTGCCCTGCATACGCAAGTGGCCAGTCGAATGGGTCGACACACCGCCGTCCACATAAAGCAGATCCTTGTAACGCCCGTCCGAGTTCAGGTCGGTCGCCAGAATGCCCCGATCCTGCGCTGAGCCTTCGCCCTCTTGCAGTTCCAGCACCAGCGCGCCAGCGCCATCGCCGAACAGCACGCAGGTCGACCGATCCGTCCAGTCCATGATTCGTGAGAAGGTTTCGGCCCCAATGACTAGAACGCGTTTGGCCTGACCAGACAGGATCAGGGCGTTGGCATTGGTCAGCGCAAAGACAAATCCGGCGCAGACGGCTTGAACGTCAAAGGCGAAACCCTTGGTCATGCCCAACTGTGCCTGCACCATGGTTGCGGCAGACGGAAAGGTCAGATCGGCGGTTGAGGTGGCCACAATGATGGCGTCAACATCTTCAGCCGTTATCCCCGCATCGGCCAGCGCGGCTTCAGCTGCCTTTGTGGCTAAATCCGAAGTGGTTTCCCCCTCGGCAGCGAAATGGCGTCGCTCAATCCCAGAGCGGGTCTTGATCCACTCATCCGTTGTATCGAGTGTCTTTTCAAACTCGGAGTTCGGAACAATGCGCTCTGGCAAATAGTGTCCGACACCTACGACAACTGAACGGCCTGCCATACTGGGGTACTGCCTTTTTTGTTATTCGCCGGCTTTTGGCGGCGTGTGGGCGGCATCTTGTGCAAGCTCGGCTGTCGATGCAACCCGTGCCGCCAATTTTTCGGCGAAACCAGACTGGGCCAGCGTGAAGGCCAGTTTGACTGCCGCAGAGACTCCGGTGGCGTCAGCGCCACCATGCGATTTGACCACGGTTCCATTTAAGCCAAGAAAGACTCCGCCATTCACACGGCGCGGGTCGATGCGCTTTTTCAAGCGCTGCAATGAAGTGATGGCCAGGATTGAAGCAAGGCGCGACAAAGGAGAATACTTGAACGCCTGACGCAGCAGATCGCCAATCAGGCTGGCCGTACCTTCGCCGGTCTTAATAGCGACGTTTCCGGTAAACCCATCGGTTACAATAACATCTGCTTTGTCACCGGGTATGTCACTGCCTTCGACAAAGCCCACAAAATCGAAGTTTGCCCGCTCTGCGAAATCTGAAATCATCGCGTGTGCTTCTTTCAGCTCGGCCCGACCTTTGTGTTCTTCGGTGCCGACATTCAACAGGCCGATCCGGGGGCGTTCCAGCGCCATGCCATTGCGCGCATACGAGGCACCCATAAGCGCATATTGCAGAAGATCCTTGGCGTCGGCACGCACATCCGCGCCCACATCCAGCATCACATTGAAGCCCTGCGGGTTGCGCGAGGGCCACAGAATCGCAATAGCCGGACGGTTCACGCCCGGCAATTTACGCAGGCGCATCATCGACAGCGCCATCAGCGCGCCGGTATTGCCGCAGGACACGGCGCCATGGGCTTCGCCTTTGCGTACGGACTCCAGCGCCGACCACATCGACGTGTTCTTGCCGTTGCGCACAACCTGGCTGGGCTTGTCCTCCATCGTGACTACATCCGGGCAATCACGAAAAACGACGCGCCCCTGAAGGACACGCCGTTTGGCGACAAGTTTGCGCAGCGTTTGCTCAGGCCCGTGCAGGATGAATGCGATTTCGGGATTTTTGTTTGCCGATGTGGCAATGCCCGCAACCACGGTTGCGGGCCCCGAGTCTCCGCCCATAGCGTCAACCGAGATGGTAATCCGTCCGGCCTGCGAGGGCTGTTCTGTCATGCCTTGCCTGCGCGTTTTAGAAGCTTAGGCCGCGTCTTCGTCCAGGTCGATTTCGTCGGCCTGTGCGACGACTTCGCGGTCACCGTAGTGGCCGCAGGACGCGCAGACGTGGTGCGGGCGCTTCAGCTCACCACAGTTTGCGCATTCGTTCGGGTTTGCAGCAACCAGAGCGTCGTGCGCGCGGCGGTTGTTGCGACGCGACTTGGAAACTTTGTTCTGTTGGACGGCCATGGTCTCAACCTTTGTCTACTGAGGGCCAACAGATTCGCTGTGGGCCGGGTTTCATTCTTCGTTTTTCTCGTGGTTTGACGCGCGTTTAGGGGACGAGCCCCGCAATGTCCAACCCAAATTCCGATGAGCGCGCGAAAATACTGCGATTCTCGACATGTTCAAGCGATTTTTCTGAGCGACTGCTATGACAGGAAAACAGACCTATGTCACTCGTCTTTTTTCAGTGCGTCACGCAAACCGGCCAGACCGGCAAAGGGTTTGACATCCTCGTCCGTCATTGCCTGTTTACCGGGTTCGGTAAAGTCGGCTTGTCCCAGTTCCGCGCCAACCTTGCGCGGGTATTGGGGCAGGGCCAGCGATAGGGCCTCGATCATGACAAGGGCGGGGTCGATCTCAGCGCCCAGTTGCTCGGTCTCGTCATCCTCGGGGATTTCGAATTCAGGTTCTTCGGGATCGACCCAGTCGGCCATAAAGGTTCGCGCCACAGGTATGTCGATCCGCGTGGTCACAGGTTCAAGCGTGACGACGCAAGGTTGAATCACTGTCGCGCCCAATTTGCCGGTCAGCACCCAGTCGCGTTTACCCTGTGCCCTGACGTCACCCACAAAGCTGAGTTTGCGAAGACCCAACAAGTCTAGTTCATCTTTTATAGCCTCCAATGCCTTGGCGTCAGGACGCAAGTCAAAGGGGGTTGATGCATTTTGGGGCAGGTCGGCCACCCGCAGAGATGTCTGGTTGCTCATTTGTGACCCTTTCCTGTGTTGAACCGGGGCGGCGGTTTGATGTAAGCGGATAGGGCCCGCAAAGGGCTAAGGCAAGAGGGTGTAAATGTTGAAGGTTGTGAACAGGTTGAAACCGGCGTCGAAAACGCTCGTCTTTGCGGCCTGTCTGGCAGCGGCCACGGCATGTACGCCGGTCTTCAATAATCACGGATATATTCCTGCACCTGAAGAACTGGCCGAGATCAAGGTAGGCGTCGACACCCGCGACAGTGTGCTCGAAGCGGTCGGGGCGCCCAGCTCGTCCGGCGTAGTGCGTGATTCCGGTTTTTACTACGTCCGCTCGCGTGTTCGGCACTACGGCCCGAAAAAACCTGAAGTAGTATCGCGCGAGTTGGTGGCGATCAGCTTCGATGACCGGGGTGTTGTCCGCAATATCGAACGGTTCGGGCTTGAAGACGGAATCGTCGTTCAGCTGGATCGTCGCGTCACCGAATCGTCGATTGAAGGCTCGGGCTTCCTGCGTCAGCTGCTGGGCAACATTGGCAATTTCAATCCGGCCAATATCCCAGGAGCCAGCGAGTAACAGCAAGCCACACCTTGCGATAGTCATACGACAGTCACACATTGTGGGTAATGACACAGCATGAGAAATCGGGTCAGCAACCGTGGAGGATGCGACCATGACACTATTGCTTGGCAAAGGCCGGTATCGTGCGCGCTTGGCGCAGTCACCTCAGGATGTGGCAGCGGCGCAGGTACTGCGCACGCTGGCTTTTGGCACAGAGCAGACTGATCAGGACGATTTTGATCTGGTCTGCGAACATATTCTGGTTGAAGACATGCGGCACGATGGGCAGCTGGTTTGTTGCTTTCGCATGCTGACGATGGACAGCGGGGCTGAGATTAGCCGGAGCTATTCTTCACAATTCTATGATCTCTCCGTGCTTGAGGGTTTTGAGAAGCGGATGGTCGAGATGGGGCGGTTCTGCATCCATCCCGATTGCACCGACCCGGACATTCTGCGTGTCGCTTGGGGGGCGATGACAGCCTATGTCGATCAAAACGGGGTTGAGATGTTGTTCGGCTGTTCCTCTTTTGCCGGTACAGAGACCGAGGAATATCTTGATGCCTTCGCAATGCTGAAGCACCGGCATCTGGCGCCGAAACGCTGGCTGCCGCGGGTAAAGGCGCCGGATGTTTTTCGATTTGCCGCGCGTCTGCGTCGCAGGCCGGATGCGAAAAAGGCGATGCTACGGATGCCGCCCTTGCTGCGTACTTATCTGATGATGGGTGGTTGGGTCAGCGATCATGCCGTGGTGGACCGGCACATGAATACCCTGCATGTCTTCACCGGGCTTGAGATCGGCGCGATTCCCCCAGCCCGAAAACGTCTGCTGCGGGCGGTCGCCGGGTGATTTGAGTATTTTTGAAAAGGTGAAGCAGAGGCGTTGACGCATTGTGTCTGCCGGTTTAGCTGGCGGGCATGGCGAGAATTCCTTTGTTGCAGATGTCCGGTATTTCCCTGACCTTCGGGGGCGATCCGGTGTTTTCGGAGCTGGACCTAGTGGTGCAGCCGGGCGACCGTGTCGCTTTGGTGGGGCGGAACGGGTCGGGCAAATCCACCCTGATGAAAGTGATGGCCGGGCTGGTTGAACCCGACCAAGGCGATATCGTGATTCCACCTGGAAAATCTGTTGGTTACATGGAGCAAGACCCGACCATGGAAGGCTTCGCCACGTTGGGCGACTATGCCTCAAGCGGGTTGGAGCCGGGCGAGCTGTACAAGGTCGAGCGTGCGGGTGAGGGGCTGAAGTTTGATCCCTCCCGCGCGGTCGAAACCGCCTCGGGTGGGGAAAGGCGGCGGGCGGCGCTGGCCAAGTTGATGGCCGAAGCACCTGACCTGATGTTGCTGGATGAGCCGACCAACCATCTGGATATCGAAGCGATTGCCTGGCTCGAGCGTGAGTTGGGTTCGACTCGAACTGCCTATGTCCTGATCTCGCATGACCGCGCATTTCTGCGGGCGCTGACACGTGCGACGCTGTGGATCGACCGCGGCATGGTGCGACGGCAGGAGCAGGGTTTCGATGCGTTCGAAGCCTGGCGTGACAAGATTTGGGACGAAGAGGATCAGCAGCGACACAAACTAAACCGCCTGATCAAGTCCGAAGCGAAATGGGCCGTTGAAGGTATCAGTGCGCGCCGGAAACGCAATCAAGGTCGGGTTCGAGCTTTACAGGCATTGCGTGCCGAGAAAGCGGCGCAGATTAAACGTCAGGGCTCGGCGGCGATGACGCTCGAGGCCGGGCCGAAATCGGGGCGAAAGGTAATTGAAGCCAAAGGCTTGACCAAGTTTTTTGACGCGCAGCAGATCGTTCGGAACTTTGATCTGCTTGTACAGCGCGGTGACCGCGTGGCTTTTGTCGGCCCCAACGGTGTTGGCAAGACGACGCTGCTGAAAATGCTGCTGGGGCAGGAGCAGCCCGATGAGGGTTCGGTGGCCTTGGGTACCAATCTGGAAACTGCTGTTTTTGACCAGACCCGTGCGCAACTGGACCCCGAGATGAGCCTGTGGGACAGCCTGACCGGCGACCCCGAGATGCGGGTTTCGGGCAAGGCCGATCAGGTCATGGTCGGTGGTCAACCAAAGCACGTGGTCGGCTACCTCAAGGAATTCCTGTTCGATGAACGGCAGGCGAGAGCGGCTGTTAAGTCCCTGTCGGGCGGCGAAAAGGCGCGGTTGCTGCTGGCCAAGCTGATGGCCAAGTCCTCGAACTTGCTGGTGCTGGATGAACCGACCAACGATCTGGATGTCGAAACTCTGGACCTGTTGCAGGAACTGCTGGACGATTATGACGGCACTGTTCTGCTGGTCAGCCACGATCGGGATTTTCTGGACCGGGTCGCCACCACGACGATTGCGATGGAAGGCAATGGTCGCGCAACCGTTTACGCGGGCGGGTGGTCGGATTACATTGCGCAGCGGGGCGATGTATTTGAGAAGAAGGCTGAAAAAACAAAGGCATCCAAACCGAAGATAAAGCAGGAAAACCAGCCTAAATCAGGCCTCTCATTCTCGGAAAAGCATCGTCTTGAGAAGCTGCCCGCCGAAATCGCCCGCCTTGAGGCCGAGATCGGCAAGCTGGAAGAACTCATGTCTGACCCCGAACTGTTCACGCGCGAGCCGGTTAAGTTTCAGAAGGCGACCGAAGCTCTGGTGGAGCGCCAGGAAAAACTGGTAGCGGCTGAGGAAGAGTGGTTGACGCTTGAGGAAAAGGCTGAGGGTGTTTAGGGCAAGTCGGGCAATTGTAAGTCAGGTACTGAAAGGAGCAGAATATATGCCAAAGCTTCAGGTGGATGGCGTAACGATTGCCGAAATTGAGGTTATTCCCGCAGAGACACTTAGGCGGCAGTTGGCTGATGCTGCAACCTCGATGGTAAATCGCGTTGGGATAGAATTGCGCCCTTCCTTTGAAGGGGCTGTAAAATCCTCTGAAGACCTGAGTTCCGATACGGAATTTGATTGGGAATCCGGAACAGCGACAATCGAAGTGCGCTGGTCAAAAAAACGCTCTCGTGAATAGGTGACAGAATCATTTCACAGGGCGGGCAGGATTTCCGACTACCGTTTTTCGGGCAGCGACGCTCTTGGTGACGACGCTGCCTGCGCCTATGGTGGCGTTGTCGCCGATGGTGATGCCGGGCATCAGGATGGCACCGCCGCCCACCCAGACATTCCGGCCAATGGTCACTGGTAGACCGATTTCCAGCCCTTGCGCGCGCTCAGCTGGATCTTTGGCGTGCTGGGCGCAATAGATCTGGACGTGAGGGCCGAACATCGTGTCGTCTCCGATCTGCACCGGCGCGGTATCCAGAACAATACATCCTGCGTTGAAATAGACTCGCGCTCCGAGGTGAATATTCAGACCATAGGCGCAGTGAAAGGGGGCTTCGAGAAAGCAATCAGGGCCTGTGCTGGCGAGCAGGGCTTGTAACTCTGGTGCCATGGCTCCTCGTGCGTCCGGCTGGCAGGTATTGTGCGCATGAACTGCTCGCCGGGCTTCCGCGCGCAATTCATTCAATTCCGCGTCAAGGCAGCAATACCACTGCCCGGCCTGCATCTTTTCCCGCTCGGTCATAGGGTAGGCTTAGCGCATACGCAGGGCACCGTCGATGCGGATGACTTCTCCGTTCAGGTACCCCATCTCAACAATAAACCCGGCCAACTGCCCGTATTCACGAGGATCTCCCAAACGGGCAGGGTTAGGTACGTCGGCGGCCAATTGTTGCTGCACCTCTTCTGGCAGACTGGCCAGCATCGGGGTCATAAAAATGCCGGGGGCGATTGCCATAACCCGAATACCGCTCGAGGCCAGATCGCGCGCCATCGGCAAGGTCATCCCGACCACACCACCTTTTGAGGCCGCATAGGCGGCTTGGCCTTTTTGCCCATCAAAGGCCGCGATCGAAGCTGTGTTGATAATTACTCCGCGGGCGCCATCCGGCTCTGGCTCGTTCTTAGCCATTTCAACGGCAGCCAAGCGCGAAACGTTGAAAGTGCCAATTAGGTTGATGTCTATGGTGCGCTGGAAAGCGTCCAGCGGGTGTGGGCCTTCACGACCCACTGTTTTGGCCCCAATGGCAATGCCCGCACAATTCACAGCTGCCGTGATCTTGCCCATTTTGTCCAGTGCAGTGGAGATGGCGGTAGAGACCGAGCTTTCGTCTGTGACATCGGTTTGCGCAAAGTAACCCCCGATCTCGGCGGCGACCTGCGTGCCGCGATCCGTGTCCCTGTCTAGGATCGTGACCTGCGCGCCTTGGTCCGCAAAGTGGCGGGCCGTTGCTTCGCCAAGGCCCGAAGCGCCTCCGGTTATGATGGCTGCTGTGTTCGACAGGTGCATGACAGGTGCCTTCCAGGTTAATGAACAAATGTTCAATAACTGGAACGCTGGGGGCCTGTCCAGTGTTTTGGAACCAGACCTTGAGCTGCTGTCGGTATAAATTGATTAACAAATCCTCAGATTATGCTCATCCAGCCTTTACCCTCTGTGCCCATTTCGTGATCGAACAACCTGACGTGGTTGGCTGTTTATTGGTCAGGAGGTACTGACATGTTAACGAGTACAAAGCACAAGCTGGGCGCTCTTGCGATCGCGCCTTTCATGGGGATTTTGATGACCGGCAGCGCGGCTGCAGCGTCTGAGGTCTGCAACGCGAAAACTGCGCGTGACGCAGCGAACGGCGGCGATTATGCCGCGCTGTGTGCCTGTTCACAGGTCACGCCGAGTTTTCTTAAGCAGTTGCAGAAACGTTCAGATTTCGAAACCACCTTGGTAAACACAGGAGCGATGTGTCCCGGTTTGGCGGCTTTGCTGACAGACCTCCCGACGGAGGCGATCAGTGCATCTGCTCCTGATGGAGAGAACCGTGAAAGTGAACAGTTCGCTGGTATTGACCCGGACAACGGAGGAAGTTCAGGTCCTGGTGGCGGGGGAGGAAATCCCGGCGATAGTGGGGGTAACCCAGGTGACGGCAACAACGGCGGTGGGAACGGCGGCAACAATGGCGGTCCGGGCAATGGTAACGGAAACAACGGAAACCCTGGCAACGGCGGAGGCAACAATGGCGGCTCTGGCCCCGGCACCGGAAATGGTGGCAGCAATAACGGCCAGGGCAACGGGTCCGGCAAAGGCGGTCAGGGCAACGGCGGCAAGCGGTAATCTCCTTACCACCACCTGAAACGAAAAACGGCCACCCGCCTAGGTGGCCGTTGCTTCCTTTGTCTGGTCGCTGATCAGCCCAACTGCACCAGCGCGTGCCGCTTCTTGCCAGCGCTCAGCTTGATTGGCGAGGACAGCGCGCCCGCGTCGATCATCAGCCCTGCATCGGTCAGCGGAGCGTCATCCAGTTTTGCTCCATTTTCGGCAATCAGGCGCTTGGCCTCTTTACCGGATTTCGCAAGGCCCGATTTCACGATGACCTGTACGATGGACATGCCATCGCCCAGCTCATCCGCGCTTAAAGTCAGGGTCGGAAGATCGTCCCCGACGCCACCCTTTTCGAACACTTCGCGTGCGGTGGCCTCGGCGTTTGCCGCAGCCTCGGCCCCGTGCAGCAGCGCGGTGACTTCGTTGGCGAGGCGGATCTTGGCCTCATTGATCTCCGACCCCTGCAATGCGCCAAGGCGATCACATTCATCCACCGGCATTTCAGTGTAGAGCTTCAGGAAGCGACCCACATCCGCATCGGTGGTGTTGCGCCAGAACTGCCAGAACTCATATGGCGAGCGCATTTCCGCGTTCAGCCATACAGCGCCGTCCTGAGACTTGCCCATCTTTTTGCCGTCGCTGGTGGTCAGCAGGGGCGAAGTCAGGCCGTAGATCTCGTGATCCAGCACGCGACGGGTCAGGTCGATACCGTTAACGATATTGCCCCACTGGTCACTGCCGCCCATCTGCAGAACACAGCCGTAACGGCGGTTTAGCTCAAGGAAGTCATAGGCCTGCAGGATCATGTAGTTGAATTCGAGGAACGAAAGCGACTGCTCGCGGTCCAGCCGTGATTTCACGGATTCAAATGATAGCATCCGGTTGACCGAGAAATGCCGCCCGATGTCCCGCAGGAAGTCGAGGTAGTTCAAACCGTCCAGCCATTCGGCATTGTTCAGCATCAGCGCCTTGTTTTCGGCGTCGCTGTCATAGTCGATGTAGGCCGCGAAAACCTTTTTGATACCCGCGATGTTTTCGTCGATCTGTTCGGGGCCCAGCAGGGGGCGTTCATCCGCACGGAAAGACGGGTCGCCTACCTTGGTGGTGCCGCCCCCCATCAGGGTGATCGGCTGGTGGCCGGTTTTCTGGAACCAGCGCAGCATCATGATTTGGATCAGGCTGCCCACATGCAACGACTTGGCCGTTGCATCAAAGCCGATATAGGCCGGCTTGCATCCACTCATCAGCGCTTCGTCAAGGCCCTGATAATCGGTGCAGTCGGCGAGGAAGCCGCGCTCGATCATCGTGGCGATGAAATCCGATTTGGGATGGTAGGTCATATCGTGCCCTTTGGGTTGATGTTGCGGGGCAGTGTATAGGCGGTGGTGGTGCCAAGGAAAAGGCACCATTTCCAAGAAAAACGCGGGTGCTACACGATGTGGCTTGCCTAAGCTTTGCGTTACCGTGCAGGTTGTCACCAACGCGCCGAGAAAATGGGTGTGACAAGCAAATAGAGGATGAACGTGGGCCGGGCGATCAGCAAAACAGGCACGATCAGAGCATTGGGTGCAATGTCTGGAACATCTCTTGATGGCGTGGACACCGCTGTGGTCGAAACGGACGGGCAGCGGATTGTGGGCTTTGGTCCCAGCGGTTACAGGGCGTATTCGGAACAGGAGCGAAGCGTCCTGCGGTCGGCGCTTGGCCAATGGCACGGGCCGGACGTTGATGCGGCTGCTGAACTGGTCACCATCGCCCATGCCGAGGCGTTATCTGAATACGAACAGATAGACCTGATCGGATTTCACGGTCAGACCCTTGCGCATGAACCACGCGGACGTGGCACGTTGCAGGTGGGCGATGGCAAGGGGCTGGCGCAAGCTCTGGGCGTGCCGGTGGTCTGGGATTTCCGCAGTGATGACGTGGCCATGGGGGGCGAAGGTGCGCCGCTGGCACCCTTTTTCCATTTTGCCTGTGCCAAATGGATCGGTGCCACGGAACCACTGTGCTTTCTGAACCTCGGCGGGGTGGGGAATCTGACCTATGTCGATCCCAGCTTTGAAGGGCCAGAAGCCCCGGGTGCGCTGCTGGCCTTTGACACCGGTCCGGCCAATGCGCCCGTGGATGACCTGATGCAGGCGCGTCTGGGGCTGCCGATGGATCGGGACGGCGCTGTGGCGCGCGGCGGTACGGTTGAAATGGGCGCGCTGGAGCTGTTTTTGGCTGAACCCTTCTTTTCCCGTATGCCGCCGAAATCGCTGGATCGCAACGACTTTGCCGAGATGATCGGGCTGGTGAAAGAGCTGTCCGACGCTGATGCCGTGGCGACCCTGACCGGCATGTGCGCGGTTGGTGTTGTTCAGGGGATGGAACATTGCCCCAAGCCTCCGTCTCGCGTTCTGGTGACAGGCGGTGGGCGGCGTAACCCGGTGTTGATGGAGATGCTGCGCGTCTCGCTGGATTGCCGGGTCGAACCGGTAGAGGCAGTGGGCCTGGACGGTGATATGCTCGAAGCGCAAGCTTTTGCCTATCTCGCGGTGCGCGTGGCGCGGGGTTTGCCAACCTCATGCCCAGGTACGACGGGGGTTCAGGCGCTGGTCGGCGGCGGCGTGGTAAGCTCAGTCGAACGCAAAGTAACCCATTGAAACATTCTTTGAGTGAACTTGGATTTTTGCATTTATGCTTTCCTTTTATAGCCTAATGGCTGACAAAGACTGATGTATAGTGACTATTGAGCTGAGTTTTTCAGTCAAATTGTGCGTCAAGTCACATTTTCGTCAATTTCTTTTGTTCAAATTGTGTCCTCGCAAATAAACTGGGTGACGTTGTTGGGTTAGAATACGAGGGAAAAGGTTATGCCGTCAGAATTAAGTGGAAATTTTCTTGATTATGTAAAGTCGTCAGGTGCAGGCGCATCGCGTCTCCATGCATCTGAAAGTAACAATCAACCCATCGGAAGTCTGAGCGGTGACCTTCTTTTCATTGATGAGCCCGCCGCTGCCAGAGGCGACAAGGGGCCACCGCCGGGAAAAGGCGGCGGGGGTGACACCGAAACAGAAACAGTCACCGACGTTTACATCACCGGGCAAAACGATGGGATCGACGACAGCCTTCAGTACAATATCGAAGTTCGGTTCGTCGGAGACTGGCCGGAAGATCTGAAATCAGTGTTCATTGCGTCAGCTGATTACCTGGCCTCTCTTATTGATGGCGATATCGAAGATGCGGTCGATGGCGCGGGCAACATCTACGATGACCTTGTCATCATGGCGGATTTAGATGCCATAGATGGTGAAGGGGGTGTGCTGGGGCAGGCGGGACCCACCGGTATCCGCAGTGACACCGGTTTGCCTGCTATTGGTGAGATGACTTTCGATGAAGCTGACGCCTTAGCTTATCACGATGCGGGGCAGTTCGATGATATCGTTCTGCATGAAATGATGCATGTCATGGGGTTGGGTACACTTTGGGATTACTATGGTCTGGTATCGACTGTGGTGGACGACAATAACACCAGAAGGCCAACTGATGACACAGTGACCAGCCTCTATACCGGTGATGCAGCAAACTCGGAATACGTTGGCTATTTCACCGAAGAAGATTTCCTATTGGTCGAAACTGACGGCGGGTCAGGCACAGCCGGAGGGCACTGGGACGAAGAAGCGTATCAGGATGAGCTGATGACCGGGTATATCGGGTATTTGGCAGATGATGGTACGTACGATGCGACCAGCTATTTGTCGGATTGGTCGGTCGCGTCCCTTGAGGATCTTGGTTACGTTCTGACTGCTGGAGCAGCTGGCATCGACGACAACATCGATCTGGCCTGATCTCTCGATCGAACCCTGCCCGATATGGGGTGGGGGCGAGCCCAAGGTTTGACTTTCGTCGCAACCGGGATCGACTCGATGATCACTGCCTTACGCGCGCGGGATATCGAAATCTGGCTCGGCCAGTTTGAAGCCGTCGAACTCGAACCCAGGTGAGACGGTGCAGCTTACCAGGGTATAGTCTCCGGTTGATTGCGCCGATTGCCAGTGGTTCACGGGCACGATCACTTGTGGTGCGCCACTGGTTAGATCTGGGGTCAGCAGGTGATCGGTTGCGGGGCCGTCCTCGGTGGCGCTGAGAGACAGGGTCAGGGGTGCGCCGGAGTGATACAGCCAGATCTCGGTCGCATCCACGCGGTGCCAATGACTGCGCTCGCCTGCTTGTAGCAGGAAATAGATGCAGGTGCCTGTTGCGCGGCCTTCGTTCTCAGCCCGCCATGTTTCGCGGAACCAGCCGCCCTCGGGGTGGCGTTCAAGGTTCAGGTGCGCGATGATTTCTTCCGCTGTCATGTGGTGCCTCGTCATGTTGACGCGATTATGCACGCGGTCATGCGATCCGCTATGGTATTTGCGCATTTCGACAATATGTTTGCGGTATGTCCCTGACGATCCCGTTTGACAATAGCTACGCCCGCCTTCCTGACACGTTCTATGCCCGGCAGGCGCCGATGCCCGTGCGCGCGCCGCATCTGGTCGCGTTCAACGAGGAGCTTGCGCAGATATTGCGCGTTACCCCTGGCGAGATTGAGGACATGACCCAAACCTTTGCTGGCAATACGCTGCCCGAAGGTGCCGAGCCAATTGCGCAGTTGTATTCCGGGCATCAGTTCGGAACCTACAATCCCCAGCTGGGGGATGGCCGTGCGGTTTTGCTGGGTGAGACGGTCGGCACTGATGGTGTAAGGCGGGATATTCAACTTAAAGGCTCGGGGCAGACGCCCTTCAGCCGCCGAGGCGATGGCCGTGCTTGGTTGGGGCCGGTGTTGCGCGAATATGTGGTGTCCGAGGCGATGCACGCGCTGGGCATTCCGACCACTCGCGCGCTGGCTGCCGTTGAGACGGGTGAGATCGTTCTGCGCGAAGGTCCGATGCCCGGAGCGGTTCTGACCCGCGTTGCGCAAAGTCATCTGCGTGTGGGTACGTTTCAGGTATTTGCGGGTCGTCGGCAGGTCGACAACCTGAAAAAGCTGACCGAGTACGCCATTGCCCGGCACTATCCACAAGCCGACGGTCCTATGGGGTTGTTGCGTGCGGTACGGGATGCGCAGGCGCAGTTGATTTCGCAATGGATGAGCGTGGGCTTTATCCATGGGGTGATGAACACCGACAATTCGTCGATCGCGGGTGAGACCATCGACTATGGCCCCTGTGCCTTTATGGACAGTTACCATCCGAACACTGTCTACAGTTCGATTGACCGGATGGGGCGCTATGCTTACTCCAATCAGCCGGATATCGCCGTGTGGAATCTGGCACAGTTGGCGACCTCGCTGATCCAACAGGTCGAAGACCCCGAGAGTGCGGTCGAAGAGGCGACAGAGATTGTGCATGCAATGCCCGGCCTGATCCAACAGCACTGGCTGACGCGTTTCCGTGCCAAGATTGGCCTGACCACCGAAGACGAAGGCGATGAGGCGCTAATTACCGACCTGCTGACCCGAATGGCGCACAACAATGCTGATTTTACCAACACGTTCCGGGCTCTGGGCCGCGATAACGCGCGCGACCAATTCCTGACACCGCAAGCGTTTGATGAGTGGGCCAAGGGTTGGAAAGAACGCCTGACCCGCGAACAAAACCCGCAAGCCGTTATGAATGCTGCGAACCCGGCCTTTATTCCCCGCAATCATCGGGTCGAGCAGATGATTCAGGCGGCCGTTCAAGGGGAATATGAACCATTCCATCGGCTGAACACGGTTCTAGCACGCCCATACGAGGATCAGCCCGAAGCGGCCGACCTGACACACCCTCCGACCGAGAATGAGGTCGTTCACGCGACGTTCTGTGGGACGTAATATCAACCCTGTTGAGTGTTATTTCCGGACGATTTCCAATACGGCGGCGCTGACAATCAATGCAGTGCCCAATAGTTCTCGCAGTCCGAAGGGCTCCCCAGACAGGGCAGCGGCTGATGCGATGCCGACAACAACCTCGCTCATCAACAATAGGCCTACGCGGGCAGGGGATAGCTTGGTTGCGGGCCAGATCGTCATGTAGATCATGGGCAGCACATAGAGGGCTGAGAGCAAAGCAAAAACAAGCAGCCTAAGTGCGTTCTCTTGGCTAAGGCCAGGCAGTGCCCCGTCGGGCAGAAAAACAAGGCTGATCAGGGATAGCACCATTGCGCCCAGAACAAAGGCAAATACTTGCCCAGAAGCCGAAATGTTGCTTGTACGGTAAAGCCCCAGCGAGCCGAGCGCCCAACATATGCCAGAGGCCAGTGCCAGCCAGTCACCGATATTTTTTGGCCAGGGTATTTCTCCCGCATCCCCAAGGACAACAAACAGGCCACCGATCCCGCATAACAAACCTAAGATGCGCCCAAGACCAATGCGTTCTCTCAGGAAAAATAGCCCCAGAAGCGTGCCCCAGATCGGCGTCAGGTAGAACAGAAGGATCGAGCGTACGACCTCAGTATAGACAAGACTGATAGAGTACAGGCTGAAGGCTGCGCCGGTGAACATGCCACTGACCATAAGATCGCGCCATTGCAAGGCCAGTGTTTGCCGCTCTCGCCAGATCAGGAAGAAAAGCACAAGCAAGGCCGAGCTGTACATCGCGATACCCGGCCATGGGCCGGTCAGGCCGAGGTCATACAAGAACCGCACGGGGATCCAATACAGCCCCCATATCATGCCGCCGATCACCAACACAAGACTGGCGCGCGTGGTGTCACTTGACTGGATGCCGCTTGAAACCATTGATCCCTCGCTGAGTCGACGATCCGCCATAACAGTCGTTTTGGCATAGAGGCACGGAAGGCCGCGGATCAAGAGAAACCGCGTTTTGCTGATCCTTTCTTAGGCAAGAAAGCCGGGCTTTCGGTAAAGCCTCGCTTTATCTGGTCTTGCAGGTCTAAGGGGGTTGCACCCAGCGTTTAGCATGGCACTCTGTTTGCATAGGAATGATCAGAGCCTCATGACACACCCATCGACCCTGCGCATAGCCAGCTACAATATTCAGAAATGCGTCGGCCTCGATTTCCGTCGGCAACCTCAGCGTATCATGCAGGTGATCGACAGCATGAAGGCCGATATCGTGGTGCTGCAAGAGGCCGACAAGCGTCTGCCTCCGCGTCCCGCTGCTTTGCCGCATTTCATGCTGGATGAGGCCGGTTGGCAGATCGTTGATCTGGGTGGCGCGGGCAGTCTGGGCTGGCACGGCAATGCGGTGATCTGGCGGGGCGACGCGATCCGGGTGCGGCAGTCCGGCCATCACGATCTGCCGGGGCTGGAGCCTCGGGGGGCGGTGCGGGTTGAGTTCGACACGCAGATCGGTCCGCTGCGGGTGATGGGAATGCATCTGGGTCTGTTACCCGCGTCCCGCCGTCAGCAGATTACGCATATTCGCCATTTTGACGAGGATCTGGATGATATGCCGACGGTCTGGGCTGGGGATTTCAACGAATGGTCCCGGCAGCCAGTGCTGGACCATTTGGCGCCAGACATGAGATTTCTGCCACCGGTTCCAAGCTTCCCCGCCGCACAGCCATTAGGGGCTCTGGACCGGATCGCGCTGGGCGAGGGGCTTGAGGCGGTATTGCACGGTGCGCACAAAACGCGGCCTGCGCATATTGCATCCGACCATCTGCCGATCTGGGCCGACCTGCGCCGCGTGGCCTGAGGTTCAATTCCCCTGTGGCACCAGCCGCGCAGACGTATTAAGACAAAGACCCGAACTACTCTGAGGGTCACTCATGTCCGACACGATCATCGCCCGTTGCGAAGCCAAAGGCCTGCGTATGACGGGACAGCGCCGTATAATCGCGCAGGTGCTGCAGCAAAGCGACGATCATCCCGATGTCGAAGAGCTGTATGCCCGTGCCTCCAAGGTGGATTCGGGTATTTCAATCGCAACCGTCTATCGCACCGTGAAACTGTTCGAAGAGGCGGGGATTCTCGACCGTCTGGAATTTGGCGACGGGCGCGCTCGGTATGAGGATGCCGAACGGGACCACCACGACCATCTCATCGATATGCAGTCGGGCGAAGTGATCGAATTCGTCGATCCCGAGATCGAGGCGCTGCAGGAAAAAATAGCCGCTAAGCTGGGGTACAGGCTGAAAGGTCACCGGTTGGAATTGTATGGCGTTCCCTTGGAACGGGACTGATTCATCACAAAACGCGATTGGTGGTCTCACATCAATTCATAATACCTGTCGAGTTTTTGCTTGCTCTGTTGTGAAAGTTACGGTTTTGCTGCCGTAAGGGCGCCCATTTTGCCAGCCCATTCCAACGGAAACGCTTATGAACAACATCAACGGCATTTTGCTGATCATAGGGTCAATGGCGGCCTTTGCGCTTGAGGACATGTTTATCAAGCACTTGTCGATCAGTGTATCGACCGGGCAGATCATGATTGTCTTGGGGCTGTTCTGTAGCCTGATTTTCGTTGTGATGTCTCTGGCGACACGCAAACGTATTTTTGATCCGCTTGCGTGGAAGGCACTACCGCTGGCTCGTGCTGGAACCGAAGCGGTTGGGGCACTGACATTTGTGACCGCGCTGTCGCTTGTCGATCTTTCCACTGTGGCGGCCGTTTTTCAGGCGATGCCGCTGGCCGTAACCATGGGTGCGGCCTTGTTTCTGGGCGAACAAGTCGGCTGGCGACGCTGGAGCGCAATTGGCGTAGGATTCATCGGCGTTGTGATGATCATTCGTCCTGGGCTGGAAGGCTTCCAGCCTGACTCGTTATTTGTAGTTGCAACCGTGATCGCGATTGCGGCGCGTGATTTGATTACCCGGCGGCTGGATGTTCGCGTGGCCTCATCCGTTGTGGCATTGCAGGCTTATATCGCAGTGGGGCTTGCAGGACTGGTGTTGATGCTGTTCACGGCGCAACCTGTTGTTCCCTTGCAGGCGGTTCAGGTTGGTCCCTACTTAGGTGCCATTGGGTTTGGTGTTCTTGGGTATTACGGCATCGTTTCGGCCATGCGGATCGGGGAAGCGTCTGCTTTGACCCCGTTTCGTTACACCCGATTGGTTTTTTCGATCATAGCCGGGATGCTTATGTTCGGTGAACGTCCTGATACGATGACGCTGGCCGGGGCGACGCTGATCATTGGTTCGGGCATGTACACCTTTATCCGTGAACGCAAGTTGGCGCGTGAACTGGCCGTGGTGGCTTGACGTATCGTCGCACGTTGGCGCAAACAGATGAGTGTTAGCCCTAAAGATCAGAGAATGATCCTGTTAGCGATAACATAGGCAGTTTACATTTTGCCCGATGATGCTAAGAGGCGTGCAATTGATCGCAGCCACAGGGACGGGCCTCATGAGCACCATCATCGACATCCACGCACGTGAAATTCTGGACAGCCGGGGCAACCCGACAGTTGAGGTCGACGTGATTTTGGAAGACGGCACCATGGGCCGTGCGGCCGTACCGTCGGGCGCGTCAACCGGTGCCTATGAGGCCGTGGAAAAGCGCGACGGTGACAAATCGCGCTATATGGGCAAAGGCGTGCTTGAGGCCGTTGCAGCAGTGAACGGTGAAATTGCCGAGGAACTGGTGGGCTTTGACGCGACCGAGCAGGTCGCCATCGATCAGGCAATGATCGAACTGGACGGAACCGACAACAAGGGCCGTCTGGGTGCAAACGCCATACTCGGCGTTTCTCTGGCTACTGCCAAGGCCGCGGCGGATTTCACCACGCAACCTCTGTATCGCTATGTCGGTGGCACCTCGGCCCGCGTTCTGCCAGTGCCGATGATGAACATCATCAATGGTGGTGAGCATGCGGACAACCCGATCGATATTCAGGAATTCATGATCATGCCGACCTCGGCCGCGAATATCCGCGAAGCCGTGCGCATGGGGGCAGAAGTTTTCCACACCTTGAAAAAAGAACTGTCCTCGGCCGGTCTGGCCACTGGTGTGGGTGACGAGGGTGGTTTCGCGCCCAACATCGCCAGCACCCGCGAGGCGCTGGATTTCATTCTGAAGTCTATCGAAAAGGCGGGCTATAGGCCGGGTGAAGAAATCCACCTGGCGCTCGATTGTGCCGCGACCGAGTATTTCAAAGACGGGAAATACGTTCTGGCAGGTGAGGGTACGACCCTGTCGTCCGAAGAAAACGCGGCCTATCTGGCGGCTCTGGTCAACGACTATCCGATCATCTCGATTGAAGATGGTATGTCCGAGGACGACTGGGATGGCTGGAAAGCCCTGACCGACGCCATTGGCGACAAGGTGCAGCTGGTGGGTGACGACCTGTTCGTGACCAATCCTGCGCGTCTGGCCGAAGGGATCGAGCGTGGTTGTGCCAACTCGATGCTGGTCAAGGTGAACCAGATCGGCTCGCTGACCGAAACCCTGCGCGCCGTCGATATGGCCCACCGCGCACGTTATACCAACGTGATGTCGCATCGCTCGGGCGAAACCGAGGATGCCACCATTGCCGATCTGGCCGTCGCCACCAATTGTGGTCAGATCAAAACCGGCTCGCTGGCGCGGTCGGATCGGTTGGCCAAATACAACCAACTGATCCGCATCGAGGAATCGTTGGGTGAAATCGCCAAATACGCAGGGGCGTCGATCCTTCGCAAGTGACGTCAGGAATGCTAACTTGATCCTCAGTTTCAGTTTGAGGATCAGATTTTGCTTAGCATCATAGAACCCAGAACGCCGAACCACTTTGATGAGGTTCGGCGTTTGTGTTGGGAATACCGGGATTTTCTGCTGACGCTGGACGAAAAGTCCGTGCGCGTCGTGAAAACGTTTTATCCTTGTGATGTTTATGCCCAGCTGTTGGATGAGATCGAAGTTGAACACGCTCCACCCGCCGGAGGGGTGAGGTTGGCGTTAATGAACGGGCAGGCCGTTGGGTGCGGAATGTTTCGAACAATTGGGCCGGGCATTGCTGAAATCAAGCGGGTTTTTGTTAGCGATGTCGCCCGTGGGACGGGTGCAGGCTATGCGGTCATGATGTCCTTGATTGACCAATGCCGAAAGCAGGGATTTGACTGTATTCGCATGGACACTGGCAAACCATTAGAAGCGGCGACGCGTCTGTACCTTTCAATGGGCTTTCAACTGCGTGACGCCTATTCCGAGGTTCCAGAGATTGCAAAGGACACTTTGTTGTTTTTTGAGATGCCGCTGAAGCCAGATAAACCGACATGACAATTCGTCCAAAAAACTTAGGCAGCTATCCCCCTGTAAACGTTTAGAAATACAATTTCGTTGACATTTTTTCGCCATAATTTCGATTATGTGTGAACTTTTTCCTATTTGTATCATGTTGAGCCGACGTAATGTGGCTGCATTACAGAAAGGAGCACACCATGACTGGTTCGAAATTCCTTCTCGTAGCTTCAGTGATCAGCGCTGTTTTTTTGGCCGCTTGCTCGGGGCCGGGGACGTATCCGGTATCAGGGATGCAGGCATCGTCCACTGACCCGGTTATGGGCATGGACGTTCCCGGAATGGATATGGGGATTGAGGCGCGCTAAAGCGGCTTGCTCATCAACATATACCGCTCACGTGGTTTAAAGCCGGTGCGTGCATACAAATTCTGGGTGGCTACTTTGGCACGGTCGACTTCAAGGTGCAGGGCCGTCAACCCGGCACCCGCCAGCGCCTTGGGCAGGGCAAGCAGAACCTCAGTTGCGATACCACGGCCGCGGACGGCGGGACGGATATAGATTTCGTCGACAAAGCCATCCATGCCGCCAAACTCGACGGACCAGCCAAAGGTAAGCACGATATAACCCAATGGCGCACGGCCGGGGCCGATCAAGTAAACGCAGCCGTGGGGGATGCCCTCTAGCAACGGAGCTAGTGCGTTTCGGCGTTGATCGGAGTCCTGTTCAATTCCAGACTCGGCGTGAAAGGCTGCGACCAGACCCAACAAGCGGTCGAGATCTTCGGGGCGGGCGAGTTTTAGTGCGGCGCTCATAGGCGGGCCAACCTTTCTGTAAGCAGGTCAAAGAACCCGTCAGCGTCGATCTCACCCATAAACATCGCATTGGGCGAATGGTCCGTGACCCGCCACCAGTCTGCGACGGTCATCCCCAGGGTCAGGTCAGACTGTGTTTCAATCTGAACGTTGATGTGACGACCCGAGAACAGCTCGGGCCGGATCAGATATGCGGTCACGCAGGGATCGTGCAGCGGTGCACCTTCCGAGCCGTATTTTTCTTTGTCGAAACGTTCGAAGAAATCCGTCATTTCGGCAACCGCATGCCCGACTTTTGAATCAAGCGCGCGGAACGCATCGTTGCGGTGTTTCGTGACCAGCGCGTCATGGGTCACATCCAGCGGCATAACCACAATATGAACGCCAGATTTAAACACAATTTCAGCAGCTTCCGGATCAACGTAAATGTTGAATTCGGCGGTTGGGGTGATGTTTCCCACCGCGAAATACGCCCCACCCATCAGTACGATTTCCTGCACCCGGTCGATGATGTCAGGCGCTTTCTGAAAGGCGGTGGCGATATTGGTCAGCGGCCCCAGCGGGCAGAGTGTCACCGTCCCGGATTCATGCGTGCGCAGGGTTTCTATGATGAAATCCACCGCGTGACCGCCGGCCAGAGGCATCTCGGGATCAGGTAGGACAGGGCCGTCCAGGCCGGTTTTGCCATGTACGTGTTCGGCAGTGACCAGCGGACGGTTCAACGGACGGTCGCACCCAGCGTAAACGGGGACATGCGTGTGCCCGGCCAACTCGCAGACAATGCGTGCGTTCTTTGCAGTCAACTCAAGCGGTACGTTTCCCGCAACGGCGGCAATGCCCAACACGTCGATCTCTTCGGGGCTGGCCAGCGCCAGCAGGATGGCGACGGCGTCGTCCTGACCGGGGTCGGTGTCGATGATGATCTTGCGCGGTGCCATGCTCTGCCTCCGGGGTCTTGAAGCGCGGACACTCGCAAGTGTGACCGCGCTTGTCTAGCCGAATTAGGTGTCGGCCACCGCATCCACAGGCGGGAGTTTGCCGTTGGCGCGATGCTCTTCGATCTTCACCTTGTCCCAAAGGGCATCCATCTCGGCCAGATCGCTTTGTGACGGGGTTTTGCCGCGTTCGGCCAACCTGGCCTCGACCTGTTCGAAACGGCGGGTGAACTTGGCATTGGTGCGGCGCAGGGCGGCCTCGGGTTCGATGCCCAAATGGCGGCCCAGATTGACCATCACAAAAAGAAGATCGCCGAATTCATCCTCCAAAGCGTCCGCGTCCATGCTGTCGCGGGCTTCTTCCAGTTCGGCGGCTTCTTCGGTGATTTTGGCGAGTACATGGCTGGCATCAGGCCAGTCGAATCCCACGCGGGCGGCGCGTTTTTGCAACTTGTGGGCGCGCAGCAGGGCGGGCAAGTTGGCCGCAACGCCGTCCAGAGCACCTTTCTGTTCCTTACCCTCGCGCTCGGCAGCTTTGATGGTTTCCCAATCTACCGTCTGCTGTTCTGCGGATTTGTCGCGGGATTCCTCACCGAACACATGCGGGTGACGGGTGACCATCTTGTCCGACATGGTGCGCACCACGTCCTGAAAGCTGAAATGCCCAGCCTCTTCTGCCATTTGCGCGTGGAAAACGGACTGGAACAGCAGGTCACCCAGTTCTCCCTTCAGTTCGTCATAAGCCTCGCGTTCGATGGCGTCGGCGACCTCATAGGCCTCTTCGATCGTATAGGGGGCGATGGTGCCAAAATCCTGTTCTATGTCCCAAGGGCAGCCTGATTGTGGGTCGCGCAGGCGGCGCATGATTTCCAGCAGACGCTCGATACCCGCGTCGCTGTCATGGATCAGAGGATTTTCGGCCATTGCGAACCCTTTCGTTCCGGTGTCAGATGCATCCATTCCGCAGTCAGGATCAGGAGTCCACCCCAGATGCCCGTCGTCAACCGAATTGCCGATTTCTCTGCCGATATGGCCGCGTGGCGGCAGCACTTGCATACGATCCCGGAATTGGAGTTCGAATGCTATGAAACTGCCGCTTTCGTGGCGGATCGTCTTCGCGAATTTGGGGTCGATGAACTGCATGAGGGCATTGCCAAGACAGGGATCGTCGCAATCATCAATGGGCAGGGCGAAGGGCCGACCATTGGCCTGCGCGCGGATATGGACGCGCTGCCGATCCCCGAAGAGACGGGTGTAGAATACGCCTCGAAAAATCCGGGCAAGATGCATGCTTGTGGTCATGACGGGCACACCACGATGTTGTTGGGGGCCGCACGCTATCTGGCTGAGACGCGCAATTTCCGCGGCCGCGTGGCGCTGATCTTTCAACCTGCCGAGGAAGAGGGCGGTGGCGCCGGTGTCATGGTCGAAGAAGGGATTATGGACCGTTTCAACATCTCTCAGGTCTATGCCCTGCACAACGCGCCCGGCTTTGCCGAGGGGGCTTTCTATACCACGCCGGGGCCGATCATGGCAGCGGTTGATACGTTCGAAGTGCATATTCAGGGCGTTGGCGGTCACGGCGCAATGCCGCATGAAACCCGCGACCCGGTGATGGCCGCCTGTGGCATCGCGCAGGCGATCCAGACCATCGTGAGCCGCAATCACTATGCGCTGGACGATCTGGTGGTTTCCGTCACGCAGATTCATACCGGCACGGTGAACAACGTGATCCCGGATACCGCCTTTATCAACGGAACGGTGCGAACCTTTGACCCTTCGGTTCAGAAAATGGTGATGGAACGGATGGAACAGATCGTTCAGGGTCAGGCGACCTCATACGGGGTCGAAGCTCGGCTGGACTATGAGGTGAACTATCCAGCCACGATCAATGACGCGGATAAGGCGGCCTTCGCGGCAGAGGTCGCGCGTGATATTTCGGGCGAAGATCGTGTTACTGCTAGCACCGGACGCGAGATGGGGGCCGAGGATTTTTCATACATGCTGCAGGCCCGCCCCGGCGCCTATCTGTTTCTGGGGCAGGGCGAAGGGGCCGGTTTGCATCATCCGAAATACAATTTCAACGACGAGATCGCGCCGGTGGGGGCGTCATTCTTTGCAAAAATCGTAGAAAAGGCGCAACCGCTGAGTTGATGGGGAGTTAGACATGGCACTGGAAGACGCAAAAAATCAGGTGGACGAAGCGTTCACCAATCCGGACCTAAAAGGGCTGTCCTACGAAAATACCTTTGGCGGTGCGACCTCGTTCCTGCGGCGTCTGTATACCAAGGAACTGAAGGGGGTAGATATCGCAGTGACCGGCGTACCCTTCGATCAGGCGGTGACGAACCGACCCGGCACCCGGCTTGGACCACGTGCGATCCGCGAGGCCAGTACGTTGCAATCGCCGGATGCGCCATATGGCTGGCCCTTTGATGCGCTCAGCGAACTGGCCATCGTGGATTATGGCGACATGGCCTATGATTACGCCAATATCCCGGCCTTTCCGGACACGCTGACCGATCATATCCGCACCATTCTGGCTGCTGACGTGGCGTCGGTTTCCTTGGGCGGAGATCACTACATCAGCTTTCCGATATTGAAAGCATATGCAGAAAAATACGGGCCCATGTCATTGCTGCAATTCGATGCACATACGGACACCTGGGCTGACGATGATATGTCCCGCGTCGACCACGGGACGATGTTCTACAAGGCAGTGAAATCGGGGATCGTAGACCCCAAACGTTCGGTCCAGGTGGGTATTCGCACCCACAATGAGGATACGCTTGGCGTCAATATCATCGACGCGCGCGAAGTTTATGAATCCGGCCCGGCCGCCGTCGCACAAAAGATCAAAGGCATCTTGGGGGACAGTCCTGTCTATCTGAGCTTTGATATCGACGGCCTGGACCCGGCCTTTGCCCCCGGTACCGGCACACCTGTATGGGGCGGGCTGACGTCCATCCAGACGCAGATCATTCTGCGTGACATTGCCGGGATCAACATCAAGGGTGGGGATGTCGTCGAGGTCTCTCCGCCTTTTGATACGTCTGGTGCCACGGCGATTGCAGGAGCGCATGTGGCGACGCAGATCATTTGCCTGTTGGGGTGGAATAAGCTGGGTCAGGATTAACCATTGGTTAGCCATCTTTCCGGTATCTGGTTAACCAAAAGACCGGACGGGAGAAATACGGGCATGACGGACTTTAACCAACCAATCAGCGGCAACGATCTGGCGCGGTTTTCCGGGCCGAACACATTCATGCGCCTGCCGCAGGCGGAGTCGTTGGCAGGGCTGGACGTAGTCGTGCTGGGTATTCCGATGGATATTGGCACCTCGTGGCGGTCGGGCACCCGGTTCGGGCCCAAGCAAATCCGCAGCGAAAGTGCGATGATCCGACCTTATAACATGGCGAATTCGGCGGCTCCTTTCGACAGCCTGCAAATCGCTGATATCGGCGATCTGGCGATCAATACGTTCTCGTTGGCTGATAGTCTCAAGATCATCAAGGAAAGCTATGATGCTATTCTGGCTCAGGGGGTAATCCCAGTGGCTATGGGCGGCGATCACTCGATCACCCTGCCGATCCTAAGGGCTATTTCCGCCAAGCGGGGACCGGTGGCTCTGGTCCACGTGGACGCCCATGCAGACGTGAATAACGAGATGTTTGGTGAAAAGGAAACCCATGGCACGGTTTTCCGTCGCGCCTATGAAGAGGGGCTGATTGTCCCGGATAAGACCTTTCAGATCGGTATTCGCGGCTCGGGTTATGCGGCCTCGGATTTCACCGAGGCAAAGGGCTGGGGCTTTCGGCAGTTCCCGGCTTGGGAGCTGTGGCAGCAGAACCTGACCGAGATTGGCGCGCAGATCCGCAAAACTATCGGAGATCACCCGGTCTATATCTCCTATGACATTGACAGCCTGGACCCGTCCTTTGCTCCGGGGACCGGAACGCCCGAGATCGGAGGGTTGACGACGCCGCAGGCGCTGCAGCTGATCCACGCCCTTAGCGGGATGAATGTGGTTGGATGCGATCTGGTTGAGGTTTCGCCACCCTACGACCCGTCGGGTAACACGGCTTTGACGGCTGCAAACCTGTTGTTCGAGATGCTGTGCATCCTGCCCGGAGTGACGTCGCGATAGGGGCGGCAGCACCTTGTTTGGTGCCTTGTTCCGAATATTGTTCGTGAAAAGGTTGGGTGCGGGATGAAGAAAATGATGCTCTGGCTGATTGTCGGTCTGGTGGTGGCTCTTGGCGCCTATATCCGGCAGGCCCCTACGGATCCCGCTCGATGGCACGTACCACCCGTGGGCAAGGTGGATCGCGATGAAGAGGGCGGAGTTTTTCGAGTAGTGGAAACCGGCCCGGATGGTCTGACGCGTCTGGACGCAATCGCACGCGCAACGCCGCGTACGTCGGTTCTGGCTGGTTCTGTGGATGAGGGGATGGTTACTTACGTCACCCGCACGAAAGTCATTGGATTTCCCGATTATACAACAGCTCACCAGGACGGAGACACCTTGCGTCTTTACGGTCGGCTACGATTTGGCAGGCGTGATTTCGGGGTAAATCGAAATCGTGTTGATGGGTGGTTGTCCGGTCTGAAGCTCTGATGACAAACACCCCTCCTGAACTTCGCGCCACATCGGAACGTTCAGGGACATCTGGCATTGCGCCGTGAACATACGGCCGTCGACCTGCAGGCAGATCATCTCACCCAATTCAACGCGTGTGCCGGATTTGTCAGTGCAATAACAGTCCTGAACCTTGCCGCCGGGGCCGACCACATCGGCTGCGGCGGGGGCTGCGCACAACAGAAATACAAGGGCCATACGTGTCATAAGCATCAGCTTAGCATAGTGACAGCCCTTGACCAAAGCCTCCGATTGAGAGACACCGCGCGGATGATCCCGGAAGAACGCCTTGAACAGATAACCCAGCGATTCCAGTACCTCGAAGCTGCCATGGCCGATGGCGCCTCGGGCGGGGATATCGCGGCATTGGCCAAAGAGTATTCGGATTTGAAACCCGTGGTCGATCAGATCATGGCGTGGCGCCAACTTGTCGGCGATCTGGCCGAGGCAGAAGCGATGCTGGCCGACCCTGATATGAAGGAACTGGCAGAAGAGGAAATCCCCAGCCTTCAGGCCCGCATCCCCGATGCAGAGCATGCGTTGCAACTGGCGCTGTTGCCCCGTGATGAGGCAGACGCGCGCCCCGCGATGCTAGAGATTCGTCCCGGCACTGGTGGCGACGAGGCAGCGCTGTTTGCGGGTGACCTATTGCGCATGTATCAGCGCTATGCCGAAGGGCGCGGCTGGCAATTTGAGGTTATAGAAGAACAAGCCTCTGATCTAGGTGGGGTCAAAGAAGTGGTTGCCCATATCAAGGGCGACAATGTGTTTGCCCGGATGAAGTACGAATCCGGCGTCCATCGCGTGCAGCGCGTGCCAGAAACCGAAAGCGGTGGGCGGATACACACTTCAGCCGCGACCGTAGCGGTTCTGCCCGAGGCCGTGGATGTCGATATCCAGATTGACGCCAATGACATCCGTATCGACACGATGCGCAGTTCAGGCGCGGGCGGGCAGCACGTCAATACGACGGATTCAGCGGTGCGGATCACCCACTTGCCCACCGGACTTGTGGTGACAAGCTCTGAGAAATCGCAACACCGCAACCGTGAGATCGCGATGCAGGTTCTGAAGACGCGCCTCTACGACATGGAACGCCAGCGGATTGACAGCGAACGGTCAGCTGATCGCGCCAGTCAGGTTGGGTCGGGGGATCGCTCTGAACGGATTAGAACCTATAATTTCCCGCAAGGCCGAATGACGGATCATCGCATCAACCTGACACTGTACAAGCTGGATCAGGTGATGCAGGGTGATTTGGACGAAGTGATCGACGCGCTGACCGCAGATGATCAGGCGCGCCTGCTGGCCGAGATGGCACAATGATTGCGGCTCTGACTGCTGCTCAGGCGATGGTGACCGCGACTGCGCGCTTGCGTGCGGCAGGGGTTGAAGACCCGGCACGGGACGCGCGGGTTCTGTTGGCCCACGCTGCGCGGATAGAGGCCAGTCGCGTGACCCTTATCGCACCCGAGGAACTGTCACCCGAAGTTGCCGAACGCTATGATCAACTGATCTCGCTGCGGGCCATTCGTGTGCCTGTGTCGCATTTACTGGGCGAAAGAGAATTCTACGGCCGACGTTTTCGGGTGAGCCGAGATGTACTGGACCCGCGCCCGGAAACCGAAACGCTGATCGAGGCCGCGCTGAGCGAGCCGTTTGATCACGTGTTGGACTTGGGTACTGGTTCCGGCTGTATTCTGATCACCTTGCTGGCAGAACGCACCAGCGCATCTGGCATAGGTGCGGACCTGAGCGAATCCGCTTGTCTGCAGGCCAGCGCCAACGCGGTGCAGCATCAGGTGCAGGGGCGGATCGAGATTCTATGCTCCAACTGGTTCGAAAAAATTGACGGTGAATTTGACCTGATCGTTTCGAATCCGCCATATATTTCGTTGGATGAGATGGCGGAACTTTCCCCAGAGGTGCGCGAGTACGAGCCGCGCATGGCTTTGACTGATGAGGGTGACGGTCTTGGCGCTTATCGTCATATCGCAGCCTCGGCCCCAGATTTCCTGACACCCGGTGGACGTATCCTGGTTGAGATTGGGCCGACACAAGGAAAAAGTGTCGCATCCCTGTTCCAGGCGGCAGGTCTGGTCGAAGCCCGGATCATTCCGGATTTGGACGGGCGGGACCGCGTTGTTTTGGCCAGAAATCCATAGAGACGGTAGTGAGTGAGGCTGAAAAACGCCGATTGATGTAAAAAAGCTGCGAATTTTTGGACAAAGCTCTTGTCTGCGCGCTCTGGACGTGTTTACTCAGAATTAGTCGGAGAGGTTGACGCTGTTTCAGCGGGCCCCTGACGCCAAGCCCAAAAAAGTCGACATCGCGTGACGGCTAAAGCCTTTGAGCAGTGCAGGACGCGACTTTATCGGCACCGAAAGACAAGGCTGACGTAGAGTAAGATGAGATCTTCCAAATCCCGTTCGCGGGCAAAGAACAACCGCAATCGTCCTTCTGGCGGTAACGTCGTAAATCGGGTTTTTGATAGCTCGGGACCTGAAGGTAAGGTGCGTGGTACGCCCCAGCAGATTATTGACAAGTACAACCAACTGGCGCGTGATGCCCAGTTGTCGAATGACCGTGTGGCCGCCGAAAACTTTCAGCAGCACGCCGAGCATTATCTGCGTCTGCTGAGCGAAGCGCAGCGTGAGATCGAAGCCCGCCGCGAAGAGCAGGAACGCCAGAACCGTGAACGCCAGGCTGAACGCGATCGTGAACGCGCCGAGCGTCAGGAACGTGAAGCCGCACGTCAGGCTGATCCGGCAGAAACGCCGCAGCCTGATGTGGTGGATTTTGGTTCCGAACCGGCAACGCCAGACAGCGGACTGGTAGAGACCCCTGAAAGCAAGGGGGCCGAACCCGCACCGGCAGAGCGCAAGGCAAAGCCTGCCCGCAAGCCCCGTGCGCGCAAACCCAAAGCCGAGGCGGCACCTGCGCCAGATGATGGCGATGCGCCTGAGGCGGCGGAATAATCTGAGTTCAGATCAGGTCTGACAGCAGTTCAGACCAATGTTGAAACGATCCTCCCATGCGGCCCATCGCGTGGGAGCCAAAGTACAGCCGCTCCAACGCTGCTGATTTGCGATCCAGTACCTCATCGGGTGCGTCGGGGCGCAGTTCTTTCAGGACCGACCGCAAGGCCAGACGCAAGCGTTCCGACACCCGAGCGCAGCTGGCGGCGCAATCCGGGTCGAACGGGGCCATTTCCACCATCGCGTTGCAGACGAAACAGCCCACTTTGGGCGATGGTTTGTTTTGATGGTTTTCCGTACGCAGAAACATTTTGACCAGCCGGTCCTGCGCAGAACCTTCTGTGGGATCGGTCAAAGCGGCCAGTGAGGCATTCATGCGGGTTTCGGCATAGTGGTCGATAGCTCGTAGATAGACCGCGTGCTTGTCTTGAAATGCCTTGTAGAAAGACCCTCGTGTGAGCGACATTGCATCCAACAGATCGGGCAGATTAGTGCCTGCGTAACCGTGTTCCCAAAAGGCGACCATCGCACCTTCCAGTGCTGTGGTTTCGTCGAACTGTCTGGGTCTGCTCATATTTGTTTTGCACTTGTTACTGACAAGAAGCCACCCGCGTTGAGGCGGGAGGCTTCGGTATAGGTAAGTCTAGGGCGGGTTTTATCCCGCTGCAATTACTGCGGTGCCGATCACGACTCCGGCAGTGGTTGCGGATGGATGTAACCCAGTTCCGGCTTGGCAGAGTGGGGGAAAAATTTGGCCGTACCATCCTGTAGGCCGGAATGAACCTGATCCCAGTTGGCGTGGGTCAGCGGCAGCATATCGTCCTTTTTCGCCAGATAGCGCTCTTTCACTTCTTCCGACCAGTTCAGGTAAAGCTTGTCATCATCAATGAACCAGCCGTTGACGAAATCAACCTCGGCGGCATAGCCATTTGCTACGGCCCAGGAGCACCAGCCATTGTTCTGGGGTGCGTAGGCCTCGGGGTTTTCCTTGAACAGGTTCAGGTTTTCGGCGCTGGAGAACACCCAAACCCGATCTTTGTATTCGGTGCGGTGCTCCATCTTGCCTTTGGCGGGTTTGCCTTCGGTGAAATAGGCCACCATGTCAAAGCCATCCATGGCAATGCCGCGGCTGGTTGAGTTGACCACATGTTCGCTGAGCGCGGTCGATTCAGCCTGTGCTGCGTGTGTTCCGAGGGCCAACGCAATTGCGCAGATCGCACCCGTGAAAAGTTGTTTCATTGTTACTTTCCCTGTTCTGGTTTGTTTGGAACCGATTAGTACACAATAGGGTTCAAGAGGCTGTTCACGATTAGCTCACAACTTTGTCAATATTAACCAATCGTGATATCTGCAGAAATAACAGTGAATTGCAGGATTGGCTGGGGGAAGCCTGGCCGACATTCAGCTCTCTTTTACTGCCCGAGCGAGAGCGCAGAACGATTCGAGCGGGACCTGTTCTGCCCGTTCTGTGGGCTTGATTCCCGCTGCGATCAGGCGATCTTCGATATCCGGTGCGACGCCTTTTAGCGAGGCGCGCAGCATTTTACGACGCTGATTGAAAGCGGCAGCCACAACGCGTGACAGGGTGGCCGCATCCGCTGGATAGCGCGGTTCGGGCAGGGCGGTCAGGTGGACCACGGCGCTCGAGATTTTGGGGGGAGGGGTGAAGGCACCGGGTGGCAGGGACATCGCAATCCGCGCTTCAGCCCGCCATTGGGCCAGGATGGCGAGTCGGCCATAGGCCTTACTGCCGGGTTGAGCCACGATACGCTCGGCGACCTCGCGCTGAAACATCAGGGTCAGGCTTTGCCAGAAGGGCGGCCATTCAGGTGGCGTCAGCCAGCGGACCAGCAATTCCGTGCCCACGTTGTAGGGTAGGTTGGCGGCGACGCGGATCGGTGGCGTCAGGTGCTCCAACGGATTGATTTCAAGCGCGTCGCCATTGATGACCTCAAGCCGACCGGGATAGGCGGCGGCGATATCATTCAAGGCGGCGATGCAGCGGGTGTCCTTCTCGACCGCAACAACCTTGCGCGCCCCTTCAGAGAGAAGTCCGCGGGTCAGACCTCCGGGGCCGGGGCCGATCTCCAGCACGTCGCATTCGGTCAGGTCTCCGGCCTGACGTGCGATCTTGGCGGTCAGGTTCAGGTCCAACAGAAAATTTTGGCCCAGCGATTTGCGCGCCGAGAGCTGATGTGCCGCGATGACTTCGCGCAGAGGGGGGAGATTGTCGATTGCGCTCATGATTTAACTACCGTGGCGCGGTGTGATGGAGCTGCGCCAGTGTTTTTTTGCCTCCGGCGGGGATATTTTCAGCCAGGTGAAGGATCAAGAGCTTTGTGCCATGCGTTGGGCGAGTTTCAGTGCTTGGATCATGCTGGTAGCGGAGGCGATGCCTTTCCCTGCGATGTCCAGCGCGGTGCCGTGGTCTGGGGACGTGCGGATAAAGGGAAGGCCAAGCGTTACATTTACACCTTGATCGAAATCCAAAGTCTTGATCGGGATCAGTGCCTGATCGTGATACATGGCTATTGCAGCATCATAGCGGGCGCGGGCAGCAGCGTGGAACATTGTGTCCGCAGGGTGAGGGCCAGTAACGGTATAGCTATCATTGGGCAGGCCGTCGATTAGAGGCGCAATCCAGTCCAGTTCTTCTTGTCCCATCTTACCGCCTTCGCCCGCGTGGGGATTAAGGCCAGCTATGGCGATACGGGGATGCGTGATGCCGAATTGGCGACGCAAGCCGTCAGCCGTGATCGAGATGGTGTCGCGTAGCAGGTCAGGGGTCAGGGCCGAGGGCACCTCGGACAGCGCGATATGTATGGTCGCCGGAACCACCCGCAACTGATCGCTGGCCAGCATCATCACCACCCGGTCGCGGCCTGCGAGGGCAGCCAGAAACTCTGTATGGCCGGGGTATGAGAAACCAGCCCCGTCAATCAGGGCCTTTTTGTGGATCGGTGCAGTGCAAAGTGCAGAGGCCAAGCCGGATTGTACCAGAGACACGCCTTGTTCAATCGCAGCAATCACCGACGGCGCGTTTTTTAGGTCGGGTCGGCCTGGGACATTAGGGGCGGGGAAGTCCAATTGCAGGATAGGCAGCGCGGTGGCGCTTAGATTAACCGCCTCGGAGGGGTGCGAGATGCGTGCTAAAGGGGTTTCGGGCGGCAAGTGAGCTGCATCACCTATATAAAAGAAGGGACAGCTGCCACGCAGCTCAGACCAGGCTTTGGCTGCGATTTCCGGGCCTATCCCCGCCGGTTCCCCACAACTGACGGCGATCGGAGCATTCATTGCTCGATGATATCTGCTTCGGCGCGCAACTGTGCCAGAAGGCTGTCGGCAAAGGCCGAAAGGCGTTGCTGGGTCAACGCATTGGCCACATCGACGCGTGATGTTTCTTCACCCCGATCACGGGTGCGGGTGCACAGCATCAAAAACTGCAGAGTTTGACCGTTATTTCGGGTCAGCACCGTCGATACTTCGTTGATGTCGAGCTTTGCAAGTTCCAGGGCCACGTCGCGCGGGATTTCAGACGGGCTGGACTGAATTCTCTGCAGAACTTCGGCCGGTTGATCCTTGGCAATGCCATAGAGGTCATCACAGGTGTCAATCTGCTCTTTCAATTTGGCAGCTTTTTCCAGCGCATCGGCGCTCCGACCACCCGGTATATTATAAATCGCGTAGTCAATCTCGGAGAAACTGGGGGTACTCGTCGCGACTTCGCGCAGGCCCCGCATCTGGAACAGCGCGATGGCATTGGGCAGGGACAGTGGTTGCGTTATATCCCCGTTTTTCAAGCCCAGGATTACTGGTTGCAGGGCTGGGGGCAGGCTGGTCAGGTTCAACCAGTCCAGCCGACCGCCGTCGTTTCGCGTGGCAGCCCCGGAATACTGTGTGGCTGCTGCTGCGAATGCGTCATAGCCTTCAAGCCGGGCGATTTCCTCCGCCAGAAGTTCGGCTTGTGCCACGGTCTGCTGATTGACGGGAATGATGATCTCGGACAACAGAACCTGCAGACCGCCCCCACCGGATTGCCCCAAAGCCCGGTTTATCTCATCTTCCGTCGGGCGTGCCTGTGATAGGTAACGGGCGCTTACATAGTCGCGCCACGAAACCTGATCGGCCACGAAATCGCGGACGGTTTCGCGGTCAACTCCCTGATCTGCCAGCAATTGTAGAAATTGCTCTGCCGACAGCTGTCCTCGTGAAGCAAGCTCGTCGATGCCCACCTGAATATCTTCTTGAGCCGCCCTGATTCCAGCCTCGCGCATGACTTGACGGCGTAACCGCTCGTCAATCAGGGCGTTGCGAACTTCGTTCTCGGATGAGCCGGGTGCCCCCAAAGCACTCAGGAACTGCTGACGCTGATTCAGCTCGTACCAAGTGATAATATCCTGATTTACCTTGATCGCCGGAGAGAACAGGCTCTGAGCACCTGCCTGAGGTGCTGTCATGACCAACATTGCCCCAACCAGCGCAGGGACGATCGGTTTAAGCCAACCGGAGCGGAGGAAACTGGTGAAACCTGAAATCAACTGCATCTTCTCTTGTATTGTTGGCCGCCACTTTTAACGGAGTAACCCGTCAAGGCTACGGTAAAGCCGAATTCTGTCGAAGGCTCAATACTTGATGACGAGGTAAAGCGCCTGCTGACGTTCATGTTAACCTGTACGCATTCATTCTGATACGTAACCCCAAAACCATATCGGATCGGTTCCGACTCAGCGAGGTCATAACGCGCAAGCGCCCGAGTGTTCCAGTTCTGATCGACTCTGTACCGTCCGGTCAATCGTATTTCTGAAGTCTCGTCATCCAAGTTTTCTGCGGGGTCTGGCTCTTGCCACAGATAGCTTCCGGTGATGCCAGCTGTTTCTTGTTGCCAGCCTGCCCGTAGTTCGGCTTTGGCAAAACTGAAATCCCCGTTCAGCAGGCCGCGCCCAGCTGCTGTCCAGCCGTTATTGGTCTGAATTTGCCCAGCCAGCAGCAAGTCGGAAACCGTGCCTTGCAGGCCCGAGGTCCGATTGAAATTTGGATCCGCATTAGTGCGAAAGACCTGACCGATGGTGGCCAGGGCACGCCATTTGCCTGCAGCATAGCGGGACCAATTGACTCCTATGACACCGGTCAGGCCGTCTTCTCGCTGATCTGGCGCGGGAAAACGAGAAAGGGACAACAGATTGCCCTGATCGAATTCCTGAAACGTGCTTTCCTCATTTGGAACATTGTCATCAGACACATGGGTCCAGCCAATTTGGGCTATTGGTTCCAGAATCTGGGTCGCCCCTGAGACCTCTCGCTTGCGCAAGGGATAGCGCAATGTCAACGCGAGGCGAGGGGTAGTCCGGGTTACCTCTTCGGGGAACTCGCTGTCATGGCGAATGTCGAACGTATCCAGCGAAGCGCCAGCCCGGAATTCGGCCCGCAGGCCCGACGTGAAGGTCCAGTTGCGCAGCCATTCCGCATCGAAGGTCGCACGAGCAATGTCGCGCCCAACGATGTCTTCGTCACTGGTGCGCTCATGCGCATGAGTGACAAACCCAAGCCGAACTTCGCCCCCGATCACCGTTGGGAACAGGCGTTTTTGATAGTACAAGTCGAATATCCGCGACGGGATTTCATCCTGTTCTTCACTGTCGCGCAGAGTTTTGTAGTGGATAAAGCTGGTGCGGAACGCCGTGTCACGCTTGACCCTCTCTAACGCGATTTCGCTGCGCAAGCGGTCAAGGTCTGGCAGGCCATAGTCAGCAAGATAGGCATCGTCAGAGGTGGTTTTTATGTCAAATGTGAACCGGAAATCGTTCTGAAGATTGAACCAGCCGTCTGCAAACAGATACCCGCGGTCCTCATCCGGCTGCAGATCGTCCTGCGTATAGGCACCTTCAAGTTGGATGCGACCGTTTTTGAAAGCCTGACGGTAACGCAGTCCAAGTGTTTTAGTCTTGGATGAGACGTAGGGCGTCAACGTCAGATCCTTATGATCACCCAGCTTGATGAAGTACGGTACCTGAAGACCGGTTTCCAATTGCGACGTGGTCCGCACCGACGGCACCAGAAACCCGGTGGCTCTTTCCAGTGTCGGATCAGGTAATCGCAGGTAGGGCAAGTACAGGACGGGTACATCCAGCACCCGGAATTGCGCCCCTTCGAAATACAGTTGTCGTTCCTGTTGATCATGCGTGACCTTGCGCGCACGGATTTGCCAAAGAGGCGGTTTCCCACTGGCACAGACGTGGCATGAGGTGGCTGACACTTTACTGAACTGCGTGTATCGGCCCCCGGCGCGCGTGGCTTGGACCGAGGCGATCTGCACCTGCTGTTCAAACACCATCCGCGCGCCGATCAACAATCCGTTCTGAAGGCCATCGTCCAATTCGGCAGAATCCGCCAGAACCGTTGTCTCTCCACCCTGATCAATTCTGACCGGCCCTTCCAAAGTCAGCGCGCCAGTTTCGCGGTCAAAAGTGATACGGTCCGCAGTCAGTTTGACGTCGCCCTGAAAGGCCTCGACATTGCCTTCTGCCACCAAGACACGATCTGGAGTGATAAAAACCTTATCCGCGACTAACAGGGCGGGTTGATCTTCCTGCTGCGAGCCTTGCGCCGGGGCGGGGGCAGGCTGGCTCTGTGCTGTGGCACCCGTCGACAGTGCCAGTGCTACTGCGCCGGACAGCAAAAGGCTGGAAATGATCCGCATCAGCCGTCCTCCGCGTGGAGCAACAAACCGAGCGACAGAAGAATGGCTGCAAAGGGCGGCGCCCAAGCCGCGACCAAGATAGGCAATTGACCGTTTTCCCCGAGTATTTGGGCGAAATTGCGAACAAAATAGATGGCGAACCCCAGCAGAACAGCTGACAGCACAGCAATTCCCGTGCCACCAAAACGAACATGGCGCATGGTGAAAGCGGCACCAATCATGACCATCGCCGCCAGGAAGAGGGGGCGCGCAAGCTGCACTTGCAGCCAAACCTCATATTGTTTGGTGGAAAATCCAGCCTCTCGAAGATCGCGGATCAGCTGAGGAAGATCGTAGACAGAAACCGAATTCTGTTGGCCCAGCGTGTCCAGAATACGCTGGCGTGTCAGCGTGGTGGGAAGTTCTATCTGCTCGTGTGTTTTAGCGCTGGTCTCTGGGTTCACATCTTCGGCCAAAGGCCAGATTTTCGCATTGTGCAGAATCCAGGAGCCATTCGACAGCTGTGCCCTGTCAGCCGTGATCTGTTGCGTTGGCTTGCCTTCCATGGAAAACGAAACGATCGTTACGCCGGTTAGTTCCAAGGCGTCGGCATTTGTTGTGCCGCGGGCGTGAATAACCGATTGCCCATTTTCCGACCCCTGCCGCAACCATAGCCCTTCGCTGGTAATCGACAGCGCAGAATTGCCTCTGTTTTTGTAGGTATCGGACAGACGTCGGAATTCCTCGGATGTTGCTGCGCTAATAGGGTTTAGCAGGACTACGGCCAAGGCCCCGATAATCAGCGCCAATGTGATCGGGGCCAACAGCGCCCGTATTCCTGACCGTCCGATGGCGCGTGTCACCACCAGTTCAGAACTTCGCGCCAGCCCGATGAACAGTGCGATTGTGGACAGGATGACCAGAAGTGGAAGCATTTCGCTGATGGCTGCGGGTGTGTTGAGCAGTGTCAGGTGCAACAGCTTGCCGAACGATAGATTTTCCGAGTCGAACCGGCGGGCCTGTTCAACTAGGTCAATCAGAATCAGCAAGGCCAGAAAGATGCCGCCAATGACCAGAAAGCTTTGCATGAACCGGCGGGCGAAATAGCGGTCGAGGATCACGGGTAACCCTCCATCCCGGCAGTGTAGGTGGGGAATTGGGCGGTTTTCAGGTTTTGATTGCCTTCGCCTGCGCAACTGCGCTTCGGCTTATGCCTGCCCTGTCTCGCCAATTCGTTCTCTCCCGATCCGGTCGGTTTTTTTGGGGACTTTAATGCAATTGGCGGGCGGGGAAAACTGCTATCTGGTAAAGCCGCGCGGCGCGGGCTAGGTCTTGGGGAACAGATTTTGAGGAGTTCGCAATGAGCAGTCTTGTACCGATCCGTTTTCAGCCCTTTGATGCAGACGCCATGGCGCAGGCCGAGGGGCGGGTGGCAGTGATCATCCCCTCTGACGGTAAGATGAGCCCCGCGGTGCGCCGGGCCAACCGCCTGACCCGCGGCGCAGTGGTTCGACTGGTCGAAAGCCCACGTTTTGAAAAGGTCAAGACAGGTGAAGTGATTTCATTGGCTTGGCCTGGCGGCATGGCGGCCGAGGCACTGGATATCGTGATCCTGCCGCGCCGCCCCGAACCCGCCGAAGCGCGTAAGGCTGGTGCCGCGCTGGCCAAATTGGCGGGTGGTAAGGACATGCTGGTAATGGCAGGCAATCAGGTGCGGAGCGAGGATCTGGCAATGGGCATCGCCCTGCGCAGCTATGACTTCGATGCGCATAAAACCAAGGAAGCGGACGTGGCAGGCACCGTGACCATCAGCCACCAGAAAGCGGATGAGGTCGAAGCGGCCTTTGCCCCGCAATATGCAGTGGCTGACGGCGTGCGGATGACCCGCGATCTGACCAACGAACCCGCGAACGTGCTGACCACAACCGAATTCGCCGACCGTCTGGCCGAGATGAAAGAGCTGGGTCTTGAAGTCGAGGTTCTGGAAGAGGATAAGCTGGAAGAGCTGGGCATGCGCACGCTGTTGAGCGTCGGGCAGGGTTCGGTCAGCCCGTCGAAGGTTGTGGTGATGCAGTGGAACGGCGGCGACAAGAACGACGCGCCGCTGGCCTTGGTCGGCAAGGGCGTGGTTTTTGATACCGGTGGTATCTCGCTGAAGCCTGCGGGTGGTATGGAAGACATGACAATGGACATGGGCGGCGCGGGCGTCGTTGCAGGCACCATGCGCGCGCTTGCCAAGCGCAAGGCCAAAGCCAATGTTGTCGGTCTGGTTGGTCTGGTCGAGAATATGCCGTCGGGCAACGCCACCCGTCCGGGCGATGTGGTTAAGTCGATGAAGGGCGACACGGTCGAGATCATCAACACCGATGCCGAAGGCCGTTTGGTTCTGTGCGACGTGATGTGGTATGCACAAGAGCGGTTCAAGCCCGTTGGCATGATCGACCTTGCCACTCTGACTGGGGCGATCATCATCGGTCTGGGGCATGAGAATGCGGGTGTCTTCTCGAACAACGACACGTTCTGTGATGCCTTCCTGAAATCGGCCAGGGCCGAGGATGAAGGCGCGTGGCGAATGCCATTGGGCGAGGCTTATGACAAGCAGCTGAAATCGCGCATTGCGGACATGAAGAATGTTGGTGGCCGCCCGGCCGGTTCGATTACAGCAGCGCAGTTTCTGCAGCGTTTCGTCAAAGAGGAGACACCGTGGATTCATCTGGATATCGCGGGTGTGGCCTCGGTCTCGTCCGAAACGTCCTATGCGCCCAAAGGGGCCACAGGCTGGGGCGTTCGCGCGCTGAGCCGCATGGTTCAGGATCACTTCGAGTAGTCCGATGGGTGCCGTCTATTTCTACCACCTGACCCGTCAACCGTTGGAGCTTACTTTGCCGGTTTTGCTGGATAAGGCGCGGCAGGCCGGGTGGAAGATTGCCGTGCGGGGTACCGATCCCGCGCGGATGGACTGGCTGGATGAGAAACTGTGGCTGGGGCCCGACGATGGGTTCCTGCCACATGGCCGCGAAGGCGGTCCGTATGACGCGGCACAGCCCATTTTGCTGACGACAGGGCCGGAGGCAGCTAACCAACCCGCGTGTGTAATGGCCGTTGATGGCGCGCAGGTGGACCCTGAGGAAGTCACTGCACTGGAACGTGTTTGCATCCTGTTTGACGGCAATGACGATCTGGCCGTTCAGCACGCACGTGTACAGTGGAAAGCGCTGACAGGCGCGGGGTGCTCGGCGCAGTACTGGTCTGAGGAATCGGGTCGGTGGGAGAAAAAGGCCGAGGCGTAAAACTCTGACCTCAAAGCAACTCTCAGGAGAATGATGGATGGAAATGAAGCCCCTGGGCCGCACTGGGATCATGGTGAGCGATCTGTGCTTGGGCACAATGACCTTTGGGACACAAACCTCTGAGGCCGACGCGCATACTCAGATGGATATGGCGTTGGACTCCGGGATCAATTTTGTCGACGCGGCCGAGATGTACCCGGTGAACCCGATCTCAAAAGAGACAGTAGGGCGGACCGAGGAGATTCTGGGCAACTGGAATGCGGCCAATGCGGCGCGTCGGGGCGATTATATACTGGCCACCAAACATTCCGGTGCGGGATTTGCCCACGCTCGTGACGGTGCACCGATCTCAGCGCAGACGATCCCGAAGGCCATCGAAGGCTCGCTGCGCCGGTTAAAGACAGATTGCATCGATCTCTATCAGTTCCACTGGCCCAATCGCGGCAGCTACATGTTCCGGCAGAACTGGAACTATGTGCCATCAGGGCACAACACCAACGAAGTTCTGGACAACATGCAAGAGTGCCTTGAAGCGCTGCAGGGTCAGGTGGACAAGGGCAATATCCGCGCTTTTGGCCTGTCCAACGAAAGCGCGTGGGGTACAGCGCAATGGCTGCGGATTGCCGAGCAAATGGGTGCGCCGCGGGTGGCATCGGTGCAGAACGAATATTCGCTGCTGTGTCGGCATTTCGATACGGATATGGCCGAGCTTAGTGTACACGAGGATGTGGGGTTGATGGCCTTTTCGCCTTTGGCTGCAGGGTTCCTGACTGGCAAGTACCAGGGTGGGGCGGTTCCTGAAGGCTCACGCATGTCATTGGTGGCCGAGATGGGTGGGCGCACAGGTCCCCGCGTTTTTGAGGCGGTGGCAGCGTATTTGGCGATTGCCGAACGTCATGGGTTAGATCCGGTACACATGGCGTTGGCCTGGTGCCGGTCACGGGCGTTTATGATGTCGGCCATATTCGGCGCAACCTCGGTTTCGCAATTGGAGCATGTTCTGGCTGGAAAGGACCTGAGGTTGTCGGATGAGGTTATTACCGAAATCGGTCAGGCGCATCGCGCGCATCCGATGCCGTTTTAGGGGGCTCTACCCCCGTCGCGCTTTGCGCGTCTCCCCCGGGATGTTTCGGGCCAGATGAAGTGGATCCGATCAGTGATGAGTGGGGTGCGCGCGCTCGTGCCTCAGGTCGCGTGCCGATAGGCCGTGGGCCGTGCGGAAGGCGCGTGCGAAGCTGGATTGCGAGGCGAACCCAGTAGCAAGTGCAACATCCATCAGAGGCATGTCGGTGTCTGTAACCAGACGGCGGGCTTCGGCCAGGCGCAGTTGCAGATAGTGGTCCTGTGGCGTGGTGTTTAGGCGCAGGCGGAACTGTTGTTGCAGTGTGCGTGGGCTGGTGCCTAGCGTCTCGGCGATGTCGACCAACGGCAGGGGTTCATCGAGAGACGTTTCCATGAGAGCGTTGGCTTTGGCGGTGAGCGCGGTGTGACGGTGCGGGGCGCCAGTGCGACTTTGGGGCTTTGTGGGTTCCGGCGCGCCGTCGTATAGGAACAGGCCGGACACTCGCGCGGCGAAACCAGCGCCGTGGCGCGCGGCGATGATATGCAGCATCATTTCAACCGCCGGAATCGCGCCTCCGGAAGTCAGACGGTTGCCCGACACGGTAAAGCGGTCTGGGCGCACGTCGACATCGGGGAAGCGGGCGGCAAAATTGTCCAGGTCTTCCCAGTGGGTGGTGGCGGCGTGGCCGTCCAGTAGGCCAGCTTCGGCCAACAACCATGGCCCTCCGTCGATACCGGCCATGGTGGCACCTGTACTTGCGATACGGCGTAAGCCAGCCAGAAGGCTAGGTGTTGCGTGGCGGGCCAGTTGGAACCCGGCGATCACGATCATCAGGTCGCAGCCTTGTAGTCTTGCCAAAGGGATGCCCGGCACATTCAGCGCGCTGGTCAGCATCGCCGGTTCTGTTGTGGCGGTCACATAATCCCAGTCAAACGCCGGACGATCAGCCAGACGGTTGGCCGCGCGCATCGGATCAACGGCCGACGCGAAGCTAAGCGTGTTGCATTCATCCAGCACCAGCACGGCCGTTTTCAGGGCGCGATGTTCGGGTTGGAGTATGTTTTTTGCGGATTTCATCAAGTTCGATTCGCATTCTGGCAAGTGTTTCCACAAGGCTGCGTCAGAGTCGCGGGTAACGCAAATCGGAATCCGGGGAGAAGCCTGGGGAAAACTCACGGCAAAACCGGGTATAACTTGGGGAAAACGCAATGCCTCTGGAAATGAACCGCGACGTCTTTATCACTTGTGCTGTCACCGGCTCGGGCGGAACGCAGGATCGCAGCCCGCATGTGCCGCGCTCACCAAAGCAAATTGCCGACAGCGCAATCGCTGCGGCCAAGGCCGGGGCGGCCGTGGTTCATTGCCATGTGCGCGACCCCGAAACCGGCGTGCCGAGCCGGCAGCTGGACTACTACCGTGAGGTGACGGATCGCATCCGCGATGCCGATGTCGATGTTGTTTTGAACCTGACCGCCGGAATGGGCGGGGACATCGTTTTCGGCGGCGTCGAAACCCCGTTTCCGGTGGCCGAAGGCACTGACATGATTGGGGCATCCGAGCGTGTGGCGCATATTGCCGAGTGTCTGCCCGAGATTTGCACACTCGATTGTGGCACGATGAATTTTGCTGAGGCTGACTATGTCATGACCAACACCCCTGGCGCGCTGCGGGCGATGGGGCAAATGATGACCGATATGGGCGTGAAGCCCGAGGTTGAAGCCTTTGACACCGGTCATCTTTGGTTTGCCAAGCAATTGGTAAAGGAAGGGATTCTGGAGCCCAACGCACTGGTGCAGCTATGCATGGGTGTGCCGTGGGGCGCGCCGGACGATCTGAACACCTTTATGGCGATGGTGAACAACGTGCCGGACGACTGGACGTTCAGTGCGTTTTCATTGGGACGAAACCAGATGGCCTATGTGGCGGCCACGGTGCTTGCGGGCGGCAATGTGCGTGTTGGGCTGGAAGATAACCTGTGGTTGGACAAGGGCGTGCTGGCTGAGAACTGGCAGCTGGTGGAGCGCGCGGGGACCATAATCGAGAACATGGGGGCCCGGGTGATCGGGCCGCAGGAAGTGCGTGAGAAATTGGGGCTGGTGAAGCGGGCTCCGGCAGCGAAGTGAGCAATGAGCGGATTGGGGGCCAGCCCCCAAACCCCTAAAGTATTGGGAAAAAGATGAAGATTTCGTGTGGAGCGCGTGAAGAGCAATGAAAACAGCAGCAATCATCGGGGGTGGTGTGATTGGCGGAGGGTGGGCCGCTCGGTTCCTGCTCAACGGCTGGAACGTGCGGGTGTTCGACCCGGACCCGGAGGCCGAGCGCAAGATTGGTGAAGTACTGGACAATGCCCGCCGGTCGCTGCCGGGGTTGAGTGATGTTCCTTTGCCGCCCGAAGGGGCTCTGACGTTCCATGAAGAAATGGCCGATGTGGTGCGGGGCGCCACGTGGATTCAGGAAAGCGTGCCGGAACGTCTGGACCTGAAGCTGAAGGTCTACACGGGCCTGCAGGAGGCGTGCGATCCTGACGCGATCATCGGATCCTCGACCAGTGGGTTCAAACCATCCGAGTTGCAGGACGGCGCGCTGCGTCCTGAACAAATCGTGGTGACGCATCCGTTCAACCCGGTCTATCTGCTGCCGTTGATCGAATTGGTGCCAACCGACAAGAACCCGCCCGAGATGGTAGAGCGTGCGCAGGCGTTGTTGAAATCGGTTGGCTTTTTCCCTTTGCATATCAAGAAAGAAATCGACGCGCATATTGCTGATCGGTTCCTCGAGGCCGTCTGGCGCGAGGCGCTGTGGCTGGTCAAGGACGGAATCGCCACAACCGAAGAGGTCGACGAGGCGATCCGCATGGGCTTTGGCATCCGCTGGGCTCAGATGGGTCTGTTCGAAACCTACCGAGTGGCGGGCGGCGAGGCCGGGATGCGGCATTTCATGGCACAGTTCGGACCGGCCTTGAAATGGCCCTGGACCAAGCTGATGGATGTGCCCGAGTTTACCGATGAGCTGGTCGACATGATCGCGGATCAGTCGGATGCGCAGTCCGGTATGCATTCGATCCGTGAGTTGGAGCGTATTCGCGACAACAACCTCGTGGGTATGATGCGTGCGCTTAAGGCACAGAATTACGGGGCGGGGGCGGTTCTGAACCAGCATGACGATATGCTGAAACCCGGCGCGTTGCCCACGCTGGAACAGGCAGACCTGAGCAAGCCGATCCTGACACTGTCCCGCGCGGTGCCTCTGGACTGGACTGACTACAATGGGCACATGAACGAGGCGAAATACGTAGAAGCGTTTGCAGCTTCAACAGACCGGTTCATGGAAGTCATCGGGTGTGACGCTGACTATATCTCTTCGGGCGGCAGCTATTTCACTGCTGAAAATCACATCCGATATATTGATGAGGCACATGCGGGTGCGAAGATCGAAGTGCGCACGCAGATGTTGCTGGGGCAGGGCAAGAAACTGCACCTATTCCACAGCATGTATGAGGCCGAGAAGTTGTTGGCCACTGGCGAAAGTTTCCTGCTGCATGTCAGCCTCGAAACCCGCCGCCCCAGCGCGCCTTCGCCTTCAATTGAGGTGGCAATGGCGCGAATCGCCGAGGCGCAGGCGGGGTTGGCCTATCCCGAAGGCGCGGGCGCTGCGATCCGCAAGCCGACATGACTCGGCGCGTTTTGATCACGGCGGGCGCCTCGGGTGTGGGGCGTGCCATGGCCGACGCGTTTGATGCTGCCGGGTATAGTGTCTGCATTACCGATATTGACGAGAACGCATTGCGGTCCGCTCCTGTGCATTGGTCGCGCCACTGGGCAGACGTGTCCAGCGAATCTGATATGAGCGCCATCTTCCAGGCTATTGAGGCTGAGGGTGGTCTGGACGCGCTATGCGCCAATGCCGGGATTGCGGGCCCGACGGATGCGATTGAAGACGTCGAATTGTCGGACTGGCGATCCTGTATAGCGGTCAATCTGGACGGGGCCTTTCTGGCCGCAAAACACGCCGTGCCTTTGATGAAAGCCGCAAAGGCGGGCAGTATTATCCTGACCTCATCGACGGCGGGGCAATTTGGCTATCCGTATCGTGCGCCTTATGCGGCGGCGAAATGGGCGGTAATTGGCTTGATGAAAACACTGGCGATGGAGCTTGGCCCACACGGTATCCGAGCCAATGCTATTTGCCCCGGTGCTGTCGAAGGGCCGCGGATGGAGGGTGTGCTGCAACGTGAGGCCACCGCCAAGAATATGAGCCGAGATCAGGTCTATGCGGGTTATGCCTCGGGCACCTCGATGGGGCGATTTGTCGAAGGTAAAGACATTGCAAATATGGCCGTTTTCCTCGCCTCGGATGCGGCGCGGTTGGTTTCAGGGCAGGTGATCGCGGTGGATGGGCATACGGTAAACCCGGACCCCAAACTTTGAACCGTTGTCTGTTCGAATAAATCTGAAAAATTGAATTTTTCACCAAAATTTGGTAAATAAATCGGTGTTTGAAGAAAGTATTCTAAACAATTGTTGGGGGTAACTATGCAAAAAGTTTTGTTTTTTGCCGTAGGTATTGCGGCGATTTCTGCGACCACAGTCTTAGCAGGAAGCGGTAAGCAACCACCGGGCAAGCGTGCCGGAGGAAGTTGGGGCGACGTGACTGCAGAGGCGGTTGAAGGTGGATTTCCGCAGGGCGAACATGCTTCGGATCCGTCCGGAGACGGGCATGGGCCGGGTACAAATGATGAACCCCGCGCCGGTTTAGCAAATGCCGGCGGAAAACGCGGAGATTTGTCGAACACAATGGATGCTCTGGGTTTGAACACCAGCGACTGATAATCTGTGTTTGTGGTAACTAAACTAGGATAACCGGCGCAAAATCTGCTCCGGTTTTCTTAATTGCGAGACCTATGCCTGATTAGGTCCGCGCATCTGGCGGATAGTCTGACGGACCGCCTGCCAGTCTTTTGCTTCCTGCAGGTTTCCAGCGGCTTCGCATTCGCGCTCTTTCTGCGCGGCTTCTGCTTCGGCCCGGTCGCCATGTGCGGTGTACAATGCCCGTGCGTATTGAGCCGTTTGTAGTGCGTCCATTTCCGTCTTCCTCCCTCTGTGATCGGAATACCCAAAAAAGGTTCGCGCCGATCGACGATACCATAAGTTTTCTGTCTGTGCATCCTTAGCGGTTGGAAATCTCTGATCGAAGCTGTCTTAGACGGTCGGGAAATTCACGTGCGGTAACATCCGCCTCGCGTACCAAACGATCGAATTGGCGGGTGAAGGTCTCGATCCGGTCACGGTCGCGGAAAGCCATATAGTGGCTGCCAGCGTAGAATACACAGAGCAAAGGGCCGAAAATGGTGACTGGAGCGGAATAGAGCCGTTTCGCATCAAACAGATAGATTCGAAGACGGGGGTAAAGCTGCTCGCAAATCTCCAACAAGTGGTCGATCTGCTCTAGCCTGATTTTGGGGCATAGCCCTTCGTAATACCCGGTGGCCTGAGCAAAGCTGTCGATTTCATAGAGCGGCATGGCAATTTCATAATCTGATTGCGCACTGCGCATCCATTTCAACCGGTCCGCCGAGGCGCCAATAGCCTGATCCGCAGTACGCCCCAAATGTGGCGCATATTCCCATTCCAGTACCGTGTGGGTCTTTAACATATCTGGCAAAGTGGCTGGAACATAACGGATTTTATATCCCGCGGCTTCCTGGTGCCATTCGAAGATTCGTTCATCCACCAGCGCGCGGGGGGCTTCGGTCATTGTCAGAGAACTGGCCAGTAATTCAGCCGCGCTTTCCGGCCGATTTGAAAGACTAAGCAACCAGTCCGCAGACACACCAAGGGCTGTAGCACATCCGCCAACCACATGTGCATTTGGCAAGCGCGCCCCTTCATCCGTCAAAAGTTGTGATACTGTCGAGCGGTCCACACCGATGGATCGGGCAAGCGCGCTTTGGCTGACGTGACGCTCCTCCATCGCGCGGGCCAGACGAAGGCGGAACTGTGCCGCTCGGTCTCGTTTGTCAATTTTATCCTGCATATGTTTTGAAATATCACAGATGATGAATTTTGTTAATCATATTCGGAATTTTCAACACGTGCAGCGACCTGTAATTTCAAAGACATAACAATAATATGGGTGACGGAATGGAAACGCGACGAAGATCTGTCGTGAAAGCTGTGGTGTGGAATGCCATTGGGCTGGTTATGATGACCTTGGTGGGGCTGGTGGCCACCGGGTCCGCAGCCGTGGGCGGAACGCTGGCGATTGTGAACACGGCCATCGGCCTGACAATGTACTTGATTTATGAGCGCATCTGGGCCGGGATCACGTGGGGCCGCAATGTCTAGGCCTGCGACACCCGAATGGGGCACTTTGTCCCTGATCCTCGCCTGCTATGGGGCATGGCTGGCGGTCATTTTTTTACTACCGGTCTGGCTCGCGATCCCAGCGATGGGGCTGGTCGCTGCGCTACACTCTTCGTTGACCCACGAAGCGCTGCACGGTCATCCGTTCCGCTCAAGATGGCTGAACGAGGTCCTGATGGCGTTGCCTCTGACCCTGTTCATCCCATATCAACGTTTCCGCGACCTGCATTTGGCGCATCACCGCGATGAAACGCTGACCGATCCATATGACGACCCCGAGTCGAACTATCTGGACCCCAAGGTCTGGGGCGGTTTGGCCGGTTGGCAGCGGCGTATTCTGCGCATGAATAATACACTCCTGGGGCGGATTACTTTGGGGCCTGCAATCGGGCAGTTTATGTTTACAAGAGATGAGCTGCGTGGCGCTTTGCGCGGGGATCAGGCAATCCTGCGCGCATGGGCGTTGCACCTACCAGGAGTGGCAGTGGTACTTTGGGTGGTTGGGCACTCGGCAATGCCAATCTGGGCCTTTATTTTGTCGGCTTATGTCGGGCTGGGCCTTGTCAAGATTCGCACCTTTCTGGAGCATCGTGCGCATGAAAAAGCGGGTGCGCGAACGGTCATTATCGAAGATCGTGGGCCATTGGCTTTTCTGTTTTTGAACAACAATCTACACGTCGTTCATCACATGAACCCTGGTGCGCCATGGTACCGATTGCCTGCGCTCTATCGAGCGGACAAGGAGCAATATCTGAACCGCAACGAGTCATACACTTATCGGTCTTATGCCGAGATCTTTCGGACCTATCTTTGGAGGGCCAAGGATCCGGTATCTCATCCTCTCTGGCCAAAGGATTGAATTCACGACACAAGGGAGACCATGAGCTTATGGATTCCCGTTACAATAGCCGCGGCCTCATTCCAGACGGTGCGGTTCATGCTGCAAAAGTCGCTCAGCACCATAAAGCTGAGCGTTGCAGGCGCGACCTTTGCCCGGTTTGCCTATTCTATGCCGCTGGCGGTGCTGGGGCTGATCGTGGCGCTGCAAGTGACCGACCTCAGCTTGCCGCCGCTGACAGGGTGGTTCTGGGTTTATGCGGTGATCGGTGGAACGTCGCAAATTCTTGCGACGATCTGTGTGGTGGCTCTGTTCAAACAGCGTAATTTTGCGGTTGGGATTACGTTTAAGAAAACCGAGGTCATTCAGACCGCAATAGTCGGCTTTTTAGTGCTGGGCGATCAGGTGTCCATCGGGGCACTTGGTGCGATCGTTGTCAGTCTTTTGGCGGTGCTGTTGCTTTCGAAAACTCCCGGAGGCGACGGGGCTTGGTGGAAACACCTCACTAACCGCGCCGCTAGGTTAGGGCTGGGATCGGGGGTGTTGTTTGCGTTTTCCTCTGTCAGCTATCGCGGTGCTTCGCTGGAGTTGGGTGATGTCGACGCCTGGTTTCGCGCGCTGGTCACGCTGACGACAGTGGTGACCTTTCAGTTCCTCAGCATGGGGATTTGGCTGCTGTGGCGCGATCGGGCCGAGCTGCGCGCGGTGTGGGAAACGCGCAAAATCAGTGTGTTTGTCGGGTTGACCAGCCTGTGTGGATCGTTCTGTTGGTTCTTTGCCTTCACCTTGCAGAACGCGGCGTATGTAAAGGCGCTGGGGCAGGTCGAGCTGCTGCTCAGCCTGTTCGCCTCAATCCTGTTTTTTCGAGAAACCATAACCCGGCGAGAGATCGCCGGGATGGGATTGCTTGGACTGTCTATTCTGGCACTGGTGCTGGCGATTTAGCCAGCACGGCGCTCGTCAAAGCTTAGCGCGATAAAACTGGGTAGGTGATCGCCCATCCCAACAACCGCCGGGCTGTTATCGTCCTTACGGCCACGACCACGTCCCTTGGGTTCACGGTCTTTACGGTCGTCGTTCTTTTTGCTTTCCGAGGATTTAGCTTTCTTCTCGGGCTTTGGCTTTTCGGCTTTGGGCTCTTCCTTAACGGGATTGTCCAGTCGCGGAATTTCCTTCTGGATCAGCTTTTCGATCGCATCCAAAGCCTTTTCATCGCGGCCCGAACAGATCGTAACGGCCTTGCCCTCGCGCCCTGCGCGGCCGGTACGACCAATGCGGTGAACATAGTCCTCGGCATGGCCGGGCACATCGAAGTTGAACACATGGCTGACGGATGGAATATCCAGCCCGCGTGCGGCCACGTCCGAAGCGACTAGCAGGCGCAGAGAGCCATCGCGGAAACCGTCCAGTGTTTTCATCCGCTGCGATTGGTCCAGATCACCGTGGATGGCGGCGGCGTTATAGCCGTATTTTTTCAGCGACTTGGCGCAGATATCCACATCTGTCTTGCGGTTGCAAAAGATGATTGCGTTTGTGCATTTCTCGCCCTCGGAGTCGATCAGCGCACGCAGAACCTTACGCTTGCCGCTGGCCTCGCGATCCCGACGGCCGCCTTTGAACATGACGACGCCCTGTTCAATGGTCTCGGAGGCCGTCGCCTGGCGGGCAACCTCGATCCGGGCCGGCGCAGACAGGAAGGTGTCAGTGATCCGCTCAATCTCGGATGCCATGGTGGCCGAGAAGAAAAGGGTCTGGCGTGTGAACGGCGTCAGCGAGAAGATGCGTTCGATATCAGGGATGAACCCCATATCCAGCATCCGGTCAGCTTCGTCGACGACCATGATCTGTACACCGGTCAGCAACAGCTTGCCGCGTTCGAAATGGTCCAGCAGACGGCCCGGGGTGGCAATCAGAACGTCAACACCACGGTCGATCAGCGCCTCTTGTTCCTTGAAACTGACACCGCCGATCAACAGCGCTTTGGTCAGTTTCAGGTGCTTGGAATAGGTGTCAAAGTTTTCCGCGACTTGTGCCGCCAGTTCCCGTGTCGGGCACAGCACCAGTGAGCGTGGCATCCGCGCGCGCGCACGGCCACGGGCCAGCAGCGTGATCATCGGCAGGGTGAAGCTGGCGGTTTTGCCGGTGCCGGTCTGCGCGATTCCCAGAACATCCTTACCTTCAAGAGCGGGCGGAATAGCGCCTTCCTGGATTGGAGTCGGGGTTTCGTATCCGGCTTCCTCAATTGCTTTGAGGACCTTCGGGTTCAGGTTCAGTTCGTTAAATTTTGTCATGTATGTCCGGTTCATGCGGACACTAGACCTGGCCCGCGCGTCAGAGGTTTGCCGGGCCCGGATGGCCATACGCATCATTGCGCAACTTCGGCTTGGTCGGGGACATAACAAAATCGTAGGTCAGGGTCAAATGAAGTCCCGTTAAGGTTGGAGTAGACCTAATCGCTTCTGTTTTTTCGCAACAATTCATACACTTCTGGGAAAGTGTTTCCCAAGCTTTTCATCCAGATACAGTGGCCGATGTCGGATCTGGTTGTGCTGCTCCAATTGAGCGCGTACTTTGGGGTCTGCGCCGCTGATCTCATCATAAAAACGGCGCAGGCCTTCCATGCCACCCTCGGCTTCGATCCAGCTGAGCAATTCGTTCTTGTTCATTCCCCCGCGTTCGCGCGGAACGTTTGGTGACATACCGGGCTGGTAAGAACCGCGTTCCATCCTGAACCGATAATGGGCCAGCCAATGGTCCCAGTTCGGGGCGTGGCGATGGCACAGTTCGGTACCGGGAAGCTCGGCTTTACAAGGCAGAAGAGCGCCGTTTTGAAAAAGGTTATGAATCCGGAAACTGATTTTTGGCAATCCAGTACGCACCAACAGTTTCCCTTGAACATGGCTGAAAAAACCACCCAGAACAAAAGCACCATAGTTCGGGTATAACGCCTGCAACAAGCCGTCACGCTCCGGCCCAGCCGGAATATGGGCCTTGTACAAATCGTCGCCGCCGGCCATCACCTCGATCGGGCGGACCCTTACGCCAGGATTGTGATCGGGGACCTCGGCAAGCAACTGGGTAATCGGGCGGTTTGGCCACAGAAACTCATCCACATCGATATGGGCTAGCCAATCCTCGCTGGCCTTTCGATAGGTAAATGTGGCGTTCGCGGTTTGACGGGTTTGGTGTCGTTCCGGCCGCGTGCGCTTGCGATTGGCCCAGAACCCGTCATCGCAATTGCGGACTTCGATCTTTGGGTGCTGGTTCAGCGCGTTAAAGGCCGTGGGGTTGGGTTCGTCCAGATAAATGTGCATCCGGTCGACCCCAAGATCGAGGTGATAGGCGGCGAACCGCAGAATATCCGGGGCTGTGCCCCGGACAGTCGAAACAATTCCCCAGGTCGGCTTATGCGCCATTTGCGGCCCTCGGGCCGGTCACGTCATCATTTCCTTGGTGGCTGTCAGGTTAAGCTCGGGATAGTCGCGAACCACCCGATCAATGTCCCATTGCAGGCGGGTCAGGTAAACGATGTCGCCATCATGGTCATGGGCGATGTGCTGCTTGTTGGCGTTGACGAATTTGTCCACAGCAACCTTGTCGCCGCTGACCCAACGGGCCGAGGTGAACTGAGACGCCTCGAACCGCACGGGCAGGCCGTATTCCATCTCAATCCGGCTGGCGAGCACTTCGAACTGCAGCGCGCCGACGACGCCGACGATAAAACCCGAGCCGATCGACGGCTTGAACACCTTGGCCGCGCCTTCTTCGGCGAATTGCATCAGTGCCTTTTCCAGATGCTTGGCCTTCATCGGATCACCCGCACGCACGCCTTGTAGAAGTTCCGGCGCAAACGACGGAATGCCGGTTACGCGCAGCGCTTCGCCTTCGGTCAGCGTGTCGCCGATGCGCAACTGGCCGTGGTTGGGAATGCCGATGATGTCACCGGCCCAAGCCTCCTCGGCCAGTTCCCGGTCGGACGCCAAAAACAGCACTGGGTTCGAGATCGCCATCGGCTTTTTCGAACGCACATGAGTCAGCTTCATGCCACGCTTGAAGTGGCCCGAGGCCATGCGGACAAAGGCGACCCGGTCGCGGTGCTTGGGATCCATGTTGGCCTGAACCTTGAAGACAAAGCCCGCGACTTTCTTTTCCTCAGGTGCGATCTGGCGCGGTTGTGCTGATTGCACCTGCGGCTGCGGGCCGTAAGCCCCGATGCCTTCCATCAGCTCCTTCACACCAAACGAGTTTATCGCGGATCCGAACCAGATCGGGGTCATGTGACCTTCAAGAACCGCCTGCGGGTCGAGCGCGGGCAGCAACTCGCGCGCCATTTCGACCTCTTCCAGCAGCTTGTCCAGCAGATGCTCGGGCACGTGCTCGGCCAGTTTGGGGTCGTCCAACCCGTCGATCTGGATGCTTTCGGCCACCTTGTTGCGGTCGGCGCGGTCCATCAGCTCCAGCCGGTCACGCAGCATGTCATAGCAGCCGATGAAATCGCGCCCCACACCGATCGGCCACGCGGCAGGCGTGACGTCGATGGCCAGCATCTCCTGAATTTCGTCAATGATCTCGAACGTATCGCGGCTCTCGCGGTCCATCTTGTTACAGAAGGTCAGGATCGGCAGATCGCGCAGGCGGCAGACCTCGAACAGTTTTTGCGTCTGGCTTTCCACACCCTTTGCGCCGTCGATTACCATAACGGCGGCGTCAACCGCGGTAAGCGTGCGATAAGTATCTTCCGAGAAATCGCTGTGGCCGGGCGTGTCCACCAGATTGAACCGGAAATTCCCATAGTCGAATGACATGGCCGAGGCCGAGACCGAGATGCCCCGATCCTTCTCCATCTGCATGAAGTCCGAGCGCGTCCGACGCGCCTCACCCTTGGCGCGCACCTGACCAGCCATCTGAATCGCGCCCCCGTAAAGAAGGAACTTTTCAGTCAGCGTCGTTTTGCCCGCATCCGGGTGCGAGATGATGGCGAAAGTCCGGCGCCGGGCGATCTCGGGCGGCAATACGGGTTGGTTCGAGGCAGTATCAAGCATGCAGGCGCGTATAGGCGGGGAATCCTGCCGAAGCAAGACAAAGGGGGTGGTTCGAATCGTATGGTTATGGCTATAAGAACATATAGTGAACAAATGATGGAGAAGATAAATGAATTTGAAAGAAATCGCTGACGAATTGGTAGCCGGATGCCGCGAAGATCGTGCCAAGGAGAATCTGGAAAAACTCTATGCCCCAGATGCCGTCTCGGTCGAGGCGCAAGACTTTATGGATATGGGCCGCGAAACCCACGGGATCGAGGCCATTCGTGGCAAGCATGAATGGTGGGAAGGGGCGCATGAGGTATCAGGCGCGTCAGTCAGCGATCCGTTCCCACATGGCGACGACCGATTTGCCGTGATCTTTGAGGTGCAGGGCAAAGTCAAGGAAACCGGTGAGAGTTTCGATATGCGCGAGGTGGGTATCTACCACGTGGCAAACGGAAAAATCGTGCGGGAAGAGTTCTTTTACTGACGTTTTGAATTCTGGTCTTCTCTGTCTGGCCGGTGCTAGACATGCGGGCAAGGATAGATGGGGAGGATCGAATGGATCTGGGAATTCGAGGAAAGCGCGCGCTGGTATGCGCAAGCAGCAAGGGGCTGGGTTTGGGCTGCGCCGAAGCGCTGGCCGAAGCGGGCGTTGATTTGGTGATGAACGCGCGTGGAGCCGAGGTGCTGGAGGTCGAGGCGACCCGTCTGCGCTCTGATTATGGAGTGGACGTTCAGACTGTAGCCTGCGATGTGACCGTTACAAGTGGCCAAGAACAGTTAATTGATGCGGCGCAGGGCGTTGATATTCTTGTAACAAACGCCGGTGGGCCGCCGCCCGGATTGTGGTCGGACTGGGACCGTGAGGATTTCATCAAGGCGCTGGACGCAAACATGCTGACGCCGATTGCCTTAATGAAAGCGCTGCTGCCGGGGATGATGGATAAAGGATGGGGCCGTGTGGTGAATATCACCTCGCAATCCGTGCGTGCTCCGATCGCAGCCTTGGGTTTGTCGAATGCCGCGCGGACCGGGCTGACTGGCTACGTGGCAGGTACATCGCGCCAGGTTGCGCCATTTGGGGTGAATATCAACAACTTGTTGCCGGGCATTCACGACACTGATCGCGCATTGTCTCTGGATACGGGTGTGTCCGCGCAAAAGGGAATTACCATTGATGAGGCCCGCGCTGAGCGTTCTCAGACGATCCCTGCGCGACGTTATGGCACTCGGCAGGAATTCGGCGCGACTTGCGCTTTTCTGTGTTCGCAGCAGGCAGGTTTTATCGTTGGCCAGAATATCCTGATGGATGGCGGCGCGACCAATTTGACGATGTGATTATGGCGCAAAGGTTTTCGCTCAAGGATCAGTTGTTTAACGCAGAAAAGACCCGCTATTTGGCTGGCTTGTTTGCCACGGCAGATCCGTCTTTTGATGTCGAGGCTTTTCAGTCACGGGTCATGGCGCGCCTGTTGGATCTTGAGTTGAAAGAGCGGATGGTCTGGATCGCCGAGTGTCTACAGCAGGCCGTGCCCGGTGATTTGCCGGACGTGGCACCTGTTATCCTGAAGGCGCTACCGCCACCGCTGGACCCGAGCAAATCAGATGATGACTTCGGTGATTTTATCTTCGCGCCGCTGGGTGACTGGGTTGTAGCTGTAGGGTTGGATCACCCCGAATTGGCACTGGATGTGCTTGAGGAACTAACTCAGAGGTTCTCAATGGAATGGGCCATTCGTCCGTTCCTCAACCAACACCAGGATCAGGTGTTGGTGCGGATGGCTAGTTGGTGCAGTCATGACAGCTATCACGTGCGACGACTGGTCAGCGAAGGCACGCGCCCGCGCTTGCCCTGGGGGCGGGCGGTTGGGTTGGGTTTGACCGATCCGCTGCCCTTGCTGAATCGGCTGCACTCTGATCCGACGCGCTATGTCACGCGGTCAGTTGCGAACCATCTGAACGACATTGCTAAGAAAAAACCGGATCTTGTGCTGGATCGATTGCAAGAATGGTCGCGCGCAGGCCAGCAGGTGCCGATCGAATTGCGCTGGATGACCTCTCATACCCTTCGGGGGCTGGTAAAAGCGGGACATCCGGGTGCGATGAAGATGCTGGGATATGATCCAGATGCTGAGATCGCGGCCACTTTACAGGTAATTGGCACGGTGCGGATCGATGAGGCGTTGGAGTTCGAAGTCACGCTGAATGGCAAAGGAAACCAACCTGTGTTGGTCGACTATATTATTCATTTTCAAAGGCCTGGTGGAAAAACCTCGGCCAAGGTTCACAAACTTAAGCAGACTGCATTGTGCGATGGAACGCTAAATTTAAGCAAGAAACACAAACTCAAGGGGAATGCGACCACTTTTAAACTGGTCCCGGGTGCGCATAGGCTTGAGATACAGGTGAACGGTCAAATGCGCGCGGCCGCTGATTTCGATTTGCTGGATTAGAACCTCACGCTTTCGTCAAAATTCATGCTACCGGATTGCGTAGGCGGTTGTGCTGCATTAGCTGCTTTTCAGCCAGTTGGAAAAGGATCGCTACGATGAAGCATGAGTCCGTGCAGAACTACTATGGTGAAGTACTGCAGAGCAGTTCGGATTTGCAGACCAACGCGTGCTGCACTCCCGATGACATGCCGGATCATCTTAAGAGCATCTTGTCCAAAGTGCATGACGATGTACTTGCGCGCTATTACGGTTGCGGCCTGATCGCGCCGTTGGACCTTGAGGGGATGAGCATTCTTGATCTGGGCTGCGGAGCCGGGCGCGATGTCTATGCTCTCTCTGCGATGGTGGGCGAAAAGGGTCGCGTGGTCGGGGTTGATATGACGCCCGAGCAACTGGATGTCGCCCGCGCACATCAGGATTATCACGCGCAGGCCTTTGGCCACGCGGCCAGCAATGTGGAATTCCATCACGGTTATATCGAGAAACTGGATGAATTAGACCTTGAGCCGGGGTCCTTCGACATCATCGTTTCGAATTGCGTGATCAATCTGGCGACTGACAAAGAAGCCGTCCTGCGTGGCGCGTATCGTTTGTTGAAAGAGGGTGGCGAGATGTATTTCTCGGATGTCTACGCCGACCGCCGCGTGCCACAGGCGATGGCCGAGGATGAGGTTTTGTATGGCGAGTGCCTGTCCGGTGCTCTGTATTGGAATGATTTCCTGTCAATCTCGCGCAAGGCGGGCTTTGGCGATCCGCGTCGTGTAACGCACCGTCCGCTGACCATCGAGAACTCGGCGCTAGAGGAGCGTGTTGCGCCGCTGAAATTCCTCTCGGCAACCTATCGGTTGTTCAAACTGCCCGAACTAGAACCTGCTTGTGAGGAGTATGGTCAGGCAGTGATATACAAGGGCACTATTCCCAACGCACCGCATCTGTTTGAGTTGGACGACCATCACGCGATTGAAACCGGCAAGGTCTTTCCGGTTTGCGGCAACACCTGGATGATGCTGAAAGACACCCGTTTTGCGCGGCATTTTGACTTCATCGGAGATTTCTCGACCCATTACGGCATCTTTGAGGGCTGCGGTGGCGAAAGTCCGTTTGAAGCCGCAGGCGAGCCTGCTTCGGGAGGGTGTTGCTGATCACTTGCGCCTGACGGGCGAGGTTGTTATCCCCGCCTAAGTCCGATGATTTTCATCGGGAAAAGGCAACGGGGTCCATCGGTGACAGTAGACGCAACTCCTCCTCGTCTGGAAATCCGCAATCTGATCGCCCGGTATGAGGGGCGTGTAGTCGTCGACAACGTCTCACTGACCGTGCATGCGGGGCAGGTAACTTGTCTGCTTGGGCCGTCGGGCTGCGGAAAGTCGACCACGCTGCGTATGATCGCCGGGGTCGAGATGCAGGAATCCGGTGAGATTTATGTCGACGGCAAGCTGATCTGCGACACGGTGTTTAGGGTGCCGCCCGAACGTCGTGAGATTGGTCTAATGTTTCAGGACTTTGCCCTGTTTCCCCACCTGAGTGTTGCCGACAACGTCGCTTTTGGTTTGAAGGGACACAAGGAAGAAAAGCGCGCCCGCGTTGATGAGCTGCTGCGCAAGGTCGATCTGATCCACTTCATTGATAAGTTTCCGCATCACCTGTCAGGTGGTGAACAGCAACGTGTGGCGCTGGCCCGTGCGCTGGCTCCGCGCCCGCGGATCATGCTGATGGACGAACCGTTCTCGGGCCTCGACAACCGCTTGCGCGACGGAATCAGAGACGAAACGCTGGCGATCCTCAAGGAAGAGGACGCCGCCGTGGTGCTGGTAACACATGAGCCCGAAGAGGCAATGCGAATGGCGGACGAGATCGCATTAATGCGGCGCGGCAAGATCGTGCAGCAAGGTGCGCCGTATAACGTCTATACCCGACCTGCTGATAAAGCGGCTGTGGCATTTTTCAGTGATATCAATGTTTTAAAATCGCAAGTTAATGGTGCTCTGGCGGATACGCCCTTTGGTCAGTTTCTGGCACCCGGTGTCCCGAACGGAACAGATGTCGAGATCGTTTTCCGGCCACAGCACGTGCGTCTGGACTTTGACCGCAGCGGCAAAGGCCCGCTGCCCACTGCCACAGATGGTGTGGCGGCGCGTGGCGTGGTGGAACGCGCGCGATTTCTGGGAAATGAAAGCCTGATCGAATTCCGAATGGACCATGATGGCTCGATCTTGAAGGCCACGGTGCCGAATGTGTTTGTTCCGGGGCCGGGGCGGGTCATGTGGCTGACGGTCCGCCGCAATCGGTGTTTTGTTTTCCCGGTTTAGGACCCGAAAGTCACAGTTTTGGGTCAAGTGGTGCGTGAAAGCCTCAGATTGCGCGTGGCTTTGCTTGCCGTGGCGCAGGGCCGGGTCTATCAAGGTCAAAACGCAGCGGTGGACGGGGCATATGCGTATTCTTTTAACCAATGATGATGGCATCAACGCACCGGGCCTGATCGTCTTAGAGTGTATCGCGGCCGAACTGGTCGGACCTGACGGAGAGGTCTGGGTGGTCGCGCCTGCGTTCGAGCAGTCCGGCGTTGGCCATTGCATCAGCTACACCCATCCGATGATGGTCGCCAAACTGGGCGAGCGTCGCTTTGCTGCCGAAGGTTCTCCGGCTGATTGTGTGCTGGCTGGGCTGCACGATGTTATGAAAGATGCGCCGCCCGATCTGGTGCTGTCCGGAGTGAACCGGGGCAATAACTCGGCAGAAAATACCCTCTATTCCGGCACCGTTGGCGGTGCGATGGAGGCCGCATTGCAGGGCATTCCGGCCATTGCACTGTCGCAGTATTTCGGACCTCGTAATCTTGGTCTGGACGATCCTTTCGAGGCCGCAACCCGTTTTGGCGCTGATCTGGTGCGGAAAATTCTGGACGCGACACCGACTGAGCAAGGCGATTACCGGCTGTTTTACAACGTGAACTTCCCGCCCGTTCCGGCTGATGAAGTGCTGGGTACACGGATCGCGCCGCAGGGGTATCGCCGTGATACGCATTTCTCGGTCGAGCCGCACAGCTCACCTTCTGGGCGACGGTTCCTTTGGATCAAAGGCGGGTATCAGCACAACCCAACTGCGCCGGGCACCGATGCGGCGGTTAATCTGGCTGGCTATATTTCGGTCACGCCGATGCGGGCGGATCTGACAGCGCATGACACGCTGGAGGCGCTGAAGGCAATCGAATGAACGGACTGAACCCCGAAACCACCATGCAGTTCCTGTTTGCCCTGCGGTCCCGTGGGGTGACAGATGCGCGCGTTCTGGCCGCGATGGAACAAATCGACCGTGGCCGCTTTGTCAAAGGTCTGTTCGCCGAACGCGCCTATGAGGACACGCCGCTGCCGATTGCCTGCGGGCAAACAATCAGCCAACCCTCGGTCGTTGGGCTGATGACGCAGGCGCTTGAGGTGCGACCACGGGATACAGTGTTGGAGGTAGGTACTGGCTCGGGCTATCAGGCTGCGATCCTGTCCAAGCTTGCGCGCCGGGTCTACACGGTTGAACGCCACAAGCGGCTTGTGCGGGAAACCGGCCAGTTGTTCCGCGACATGGGGCTGACCAATGTCACCGCGATGCTTTCGGATGGGTCATTCGGTCTGCCCGAACAGGCACCGTTTGATCGTATCATTGTGACGGCTGCTGCCGAGGATCCGCCCGGGCCGCTCTTGGCGCAGCTTAAAATCGGCGGTATCATGGTTCTGCCGGTGGGACAGTCGGATGCGGTTCAAACCTTGATCCGGGTCAGACGAACAGAGACCGGCTTGGACTATGACGAATTGTTACCCGTTCGTTTTGTGCCTTTGTTAGAAGGTATTGGCAGGGACGGGGCTTAAAAGAATATTCTGCAACACGCGCCGGAACCCCGGAAAACACGGGCAGGCGATGAGGACAGTAAGATGAGAGCAGTTTCCAAATCAGCGATAATTCGCTGCGCGACAAGTGCGGCGGCTTTGGCGATTCTGGTCGGGTGCGAAGGCCCACTGGATTATGACTTGCGTGGGGAAGTCGGCGGATTTTCGACCGCCGATGCCGCGCGAGCGGTGACCACAAATCGGCCCGCTCCAGACGCGCGAGGCGTCATTACCTATCCTAACTATCAGGTGGCTGTCGCGCGCCGGGGTGACACGGTCAATGACCTGGCTGCCCGTGTTGGCTTGCCAGTGGTCGAACTCGCCCGTTTTAACGGGTTGCAAGCCACGGACCGATTGCGTGAAGGGGAAGTGATCGCCTTGCCGCGCACGGTCCCTTCGGCCAGCGGTGTGGATATCGCCACCATAGCCGGAACTGCGATTGATGAGGCTCCGGCGGATGGGTCGGTGCGGACTTCAACGCTGGAACCTGCACAACCTGCAGCCGCTGCAGCTCCGGCGCCCACGCCACCGGGCCCGGAACCGATCCGGCACAAGGTTAAACGGGGTGAAACAGCATACACCATCGCGCGGCTTTACGATGTGCCGGTTGATGCGTTGGCCGATTGGAACGGGTTGGGGCCTGATTTCACGGTGCGCGAAGACCAATTCCTGTTGATCCCGATTAAGAATCAACCTGCGCCGCAACAGGCCGCTGTTCCGGCCACCAATGTCACGCAGCCGGGGCAGGGCTCTCCTACACCGACACCGCCCAGTGCGACGCAACCGCTGCCGGACGAAGTGATCGCCCCTGCCACGCCTGTTCCGGACGTGACGGCTGAGGCCCCCACCAATCAAAGCAACTCGGCTCTTGGTTTGCCGGTCACGGGAACAATCATTCGGACCTATGAAAAGGGCAAGAACGAAGGCATAGACATCGCGGCTGCTCCGGGCACTGCCGTAAAGGCGGCTGAGGCAGGAACAGTTGCGGCGATCACCGCAGATGCGGATCAGGTGCCGATCATCGTGGTTAAGCACAACAGTGATCTGCTCACCGTCTACGCAAATGTCGATAAAGCCACCGTCAAGAAAGGCGATCGGGTGCGTCGAGGAGAACAAATTGCCTCTCTGCGCAGTGGTGACAATGCCTATGTCCATTTTGAAGTACGCAAAGGGTTCGAATCTGTTGATCCAGAGCCCTATCTGAAGTGACGGGAATGGCCCTGTGCGGGCCATGCCTCCGGCGGGGATATTTTTCGCCAGATGAAGAGGCGGATCAGGCGTGCGGGTCGTAGTCGCTGAGCCGTTTTCCAGGCTCGTCGGCAAAGATCTCGGGCAGGGGTGAGACGGCTTCGATCAGGTCTATGCGGAATACGCGGAAGCCGTGGCGCAACTCGCACCACGCGGTAAGAGTCCAGACCCGCCCCCAATATTCCATATGTAATGGACGGATCGTGCGGTCTGTTAGCACCCCATCAATGCGACGGTAGGACAGGTGCAGTTTCTGTCGGGATTTGATCGCGGCGCGGATCGGGGCCATATAGGCCAACCCACGTGCCGCGTCTGCAAATGGGTAAACCGCGAATTTCCAAGTGTCTGCCTCGGCCACAACTTGTGTGGGCAGCACGGCGTCAATCTTGTCAGCGAGTGTTTCTGCTGCGGCTTTGAGGTCGGGATCGGCTGCTTCGGCCACGATGGCCATACCGAGGTTCAGCGCTTCTAGTTCTGCAGGTGTCAGGTTCAGCGGAGGCAGGGTGATTTGTTCGCGGACCATGTAGCCAACGCCGCGCTCACCCTCGACCGGGACGCCAGAGGCAGCCAGCGTGTCCATGTCGCGATATATCGTGCGGACCGAAACCTCGAGACGATTAGCAATGTCCTGCGCGCGGTGCAGTTTCCCGTCGCGCAGGATTTGGATGATATCGAACAGGCGGTCAGTGCGGCGCATGACACCCCGCCCGAACCGCGTTTAGGCCGTCATGTTCCATAGTACATTCTCATGGCGCATCTGAATGCTGCTGGGCTCGATCGCAGCCATTAACCCAGCGCAGAAATCCTGCTGTGGAAATTGCGCGGCGGCGTCCTTTGCGGCCTTCATATCGGTCCAGATGACGTAATCGGTCCAGCGACCATCCTCGCCTTGGCTTAGTTGCCGATGGGCGAATCCAGGTGCCGAGCGGACAAACGCCTCGGAGGCCTTGCTGAGCTTTACAAATTCCTCCGGTGTGGTGCCGTTGGCGAGGGTGAAGGTGACGATTTCTGCAATATGGGTCATTTGAGTCTCCGTTGACCAGGTTTCGATGCGTTCTACCTAGCCACCTACAACTGACATAAACCTGTCAGTTGAAGAATGCGAGTCCGCAAAAAATGCGTGAAGGCGGTAAATTTACCCCCGGATTTGACCTGCCTCACTTTTGCGACGGGGCATGTGGGCGTAAACACAGGGCCAGTTCATATTCCCGGCGCGCTGCGCCGACGTACAAGGAGAAGAGACATGCTCAACAATATCGGCCTTCCCGGTCTTCTGTTGATCGCAGTTGTGGTGCTGGTGCTGTTTGGACGCGGCAAAATCAGCTCGTTGATGGGCGAAGTGGGCAAAGGCATCACCTCGTTCAAGAAGGGCGTCAAGGAAGGCGCGGACGAGCTGGAGCAGGACGCAGCCGAAGTGGCAAAAGACGTCACGCCCGAGACCGACAAAGACAAGGCCTAAGACCAGATGTTTGATCTGGGCTGGACCGAACTTCTGGTCATCGGCATCGTCGCCCTGATCGTTGTGGGGCCAAAGGACCTGCCGGTCCTGTTCCGCAATGTCGGTCGTTTTGTCGGCAAGGCACGCGGTATGGCGCGCGAGTTCAGCAGCGCCATGAATGAGGCCGCGGATCAGGCGGGGGTGAACGAGATCAAGAAGGGTCTTGATGCGGCTGCCAATCCTGTAGGCAGTGCCATGGATGGCGTGAAGGAAGCCGCGCAGGAAATGGCCCGAAGCATGGATCCGACCAAGTTTGACCCCGACAGCGAAACCGGCAAGCTGGCCGCTGAACGGGCCGAACAGGCCAAGAAGATTCAGGCATCGACCGCTCGTGCCGCTGCCGAGCGGAAAGCCAAGGAAGCTGCCGAAGCACTAACCAAAGCCGAAGAGGCCGAGGCCGCGCTGAAGACTGAAAGCAAAACATGACCAACACCGACGAGATCGAGGACAGCTCGGCCCCATTGATCGAGCATCTGGCGGAATTGCGCACGCGGTTGATACACTGCGTTGTGGCGTTTCTGGTCGGGATGATCATTTGTTTCACCGTGGCCACGCCGCTGTTCAACTTTTTGACCAACCCCCTGTGCGAGGTTTTGGCTGAGCGCGGGCAGGATTGCGACCTGATCTTCATCTCGCCGCAGGAAGGGTTCTTTGTTGCCATCAAGGTTTCGCTGCTGGGCGGTTTTATTCTGGCCTTTCCGTATATCGGAATGCAGATGTGGCGGTTTGTGGCGCCCGGGCTGTATCGGTCGGAAAAGAACGCGTTCCTGCCCTTCATGCTGGCGTCACCTTTCATGTTCCTGCTGGGCGCAAGCTTTGCGTTCTATGTGGTCACACCGCTGGCCTATGACTTCTTCCTTGGCTTCCAACAGTTCGGCGCTGAGGGCGAGGCAGTAACCGAGGGCGCAACCGCAGCCCCGCTAAGCGTGGTGTTCCAAGGTTCGGCACAGGAATATCTGAATCTGACAATCAAGTTTGTCGTAGCATTTGGCCTGTGCTTCCAACTGCCCGTCTTGTTGACCCTGATGGGCAAGGCTGGGCTGGTTTCGGCCGAAGGGCTGGGCTCGGTGCGCAAATATGCTGTGGTTGCCATTCTGGTGCTTGCTGCATTGGTCACACCTCCGGATGTGATCACTCAGGTAATCCTGTTTGTCGTTGTGTATGGGCTTTACGAAGTGTCGATCTTCCTCGTGGGTCGCGTCGAGAAAAAGCGCGAGGCTCAACTGCGCGCCGATGGTTACTACGACGATGAAGAAGAGGCGGATGAAGAGATCGTCCGTGAAGAAGACGCCAAGTAATCTGCTGAACTTAAGAAGATAGGCGCGCCTAACATAGGCGCGCCTTTTTCGTTGCAAACACTTGTTGCGCGAGGCGGAACATGGTTTGAAACCGCCAAGACACGACCGGAGGCCCCAATGGACGACCAAGCACTGAACCGTATCGCAGATGCGCTGGAACGTATGGCTCCGGCACCTCTGGCCGCACCCGATTTCAGCGCGGCCCCGGCGTTTGTCTGGCATGTCGAACCCGACCGCCTTGAACCGGTGACCAAGGTTAATCGCGTCGATCTGGACCTGTTGGTGGGAATCAACCGCTCGCGCGATACTTTACTAGATAACACGCGGCGCTTCGCGGCCGGGTACAAGGCGAATAACGCGCTGCTCTGGGGGGCGCGGGGCATGGGGAAATCCAGCTTGGTCAAGGCGGTCCACGGCACCCTACAATCCGACTATCCCGACCTGAAACTGGTCGAACTTCAGCGCGAGGATATGGGCTCGGTCGCGCGCCTGTTGAACCATCTGCGGGCTGCACCGCATCGGTTCATTTTGTTCTGCGATGACCTCTCGTTTAGCCATGATGACCAGCACTATAAATCGCTTAAGGCGGTGCTTGATGGCGGCATCGAAGGCCGACCGGAAAATGTGGTGTTCTACGCCACCTCGAATCGCCGCCACCTGATGCCTCGGGACATGATCGAAAACGAACGCTCCAGCGCGATCAATCCGTCCGAGGCGGTTGAGGAGAAGGTCTCTCTATCCGACAGGTTCGGCTTGTGGCTGGGGTTCCATCCCTGCGATCAGGACGAATACCTTGCCATGATCGACCGTTATTGCGCCGCCTATGGAGTCTCAGTGGACGCCGACACCTTGCGCGCTGAAGCGATTGAATGGCAGGCCACGCGTGGCGCGCGGTCCGGCCGCGTGGCATGGCAGTTCTTCGTCGATCTGGCCGGGCGCAACGGTGTTCATATCGCCTGATCCGCCCGCTTCATCCGGCTAAAAATATCCCCGCCGGAGGCATGGCCCAAAGGGCCATTCCTTATAGCAACGCCAGGATCCGAGCAGCCTCATCCGTTGTGCTGGTCAACGCATCACGATCTTCCCCGGGATGGAACCTTGCACGTACAGCAGTTGGCATCGGTGCGGGCTCGACAATTGTCACACGCGGTCCGGTGCGTTCGGTTTCAAGCGCCCAGCTGCGTGCCAAAGCCATCTGAGCGGCCTTGGTCGCGCCATAAATTCCGTAGAACTTCTCACCGGCTTTGGGGTCGTCAAAAAAAACTGCGTGACCGCTCTCACCCAGCAGGGGCGCGATATAGGGAATCAAAACCGATGTTGCGGTCGCGTTCGTGTTGACCGCTTTGGTCCATTCCTTCGGGTCAATAAAATGCGTGGGCGTCAGGGCCGATGTGTGAACAGCCGTGTGCAGCCACAGGTCCAATTTACCCCAGCGGTCGTAAATACCACGGCACAAAGTCGCCATCGCATTCGGATCGGCGATGTCCATTGGTGCCAACGTAGCCGCACCGCCCTTGGCTTGAATACGGTCGTCCAGTTCTTCCAACCCGCCAGTGGTGCGGGCAACAGCGACAATGTGGTATTCAGGTGCCAGCGCCTCGGCAAGTGCAGCGCCCAACCCGCGAGAGGCCCCGGTGATAAGGGCAATTTTGGTCTGATCGGTCATGACAGCGGTTTGAACCCCTGCGCGCAGGGCGTCAAGCCAGTTTAACTGCCAGGGATGGTGATCCGCTTGGTCTGGCCGCTTTGTCGCAGCATCACGCCTTCGGCATCAATTGCAACTACGGTGCCCGAGGACACTCGACTGCCCAGCTTGACCTCTTTCACGCGTCCCGAGGACATGCGCATCAAGGCCCGCATGTCCGATTTCGGGCCAAAAACCCCCAGAACGGACAAAGAGCTTTTGTTCAGCGCACCCTTTTGTGTGGCCGCACTTTTGACGGTGGCGTTTGACATGCATTCCGGTCCAGCCGCAGCGGCCCGACCCCTTGTTTTGTGTGGTTGGCAGCCTGCGGGCTACCAAACCGGATCAAGAAGGAAAAGCCTGATAGAGTTTTCGTCACCCAATGAGAATCTGCGCCATAGCGAAGCCCTTGCGATTGCAATTTCTTCACCGATGGGTTGCAGCGGAAATCTTCCTAGGCAACCCTGTCCTCAGATGGAAATAGGCCCGCATCGCATCTGCTAAACGGACCGGATGAAATGTTGATTCGGGTCAGTCTCTAACCCGAAGCAAGTTTCGCGCTGTTCCAAGAACCACCGGGAACCTGCATATCCTCGCGCTTCTTGCTTACGCGGCTGCTATTTTCCAGATTGTCCAAATAGTCACCGCTGACGCTGCCGGTGATGTAATTACCGTCAAAACAGGAACAGTCGAAGGCTTCGATCTCGGGGTTGCCTTCCTTGGCAGCCCAAATCAGATCCTCGAGGTTCTGGTAGAACAGCGCATCGGCACCAAGTTCCTGACGAATTTCTTCGATCTCTTTGCCGTTGGCTATCAGCTCATGCTTGGTGGGCATATCAATGCCATAGACATTGGGGAATTTCACTGGAGGCGAGGCGCTGGCAACATAGACTTTCTTGGCACCAGCCTCGCGACACATCTGCACGATCTTCTTGATCGTGTTGCCCCGGACGATCGAGTCGTCGATCAACAGAACATTGTGGCCTTTGAACTCTAGCGGAACGGCGTTCAGCTTGCGGCGTACGGACTTCTGACGCTCTGCCTGACCGGGCATGATAAAGGTCCGACCGACATAGCGGTTCTTGACCAGGCCTTCGCGGTAGGGGATGCCGGTCGCCTTGGCGACTTCAAGCGCCACGGGGCGGGCGCTGTCGGGCACGGGGATGATGCGGTCAATATCAAGACCGGCGGCCTCAATCTGACGCGCCAGCGTCTGGCCCATGCGCATCTGCGTTTTGTAAACCGAGACACCGTCCAACAACGAGTCCGGTCGTGCGAGGTAGACATATTCAAAAATGCACGGTGTCAGTTGGCCTTCGACCGCCTGGAATGTGTGCATGTTGCCATCCAGATCAATCAGGATCGCTTCGCCGGGCTTCAAATCGCGCAGCTTTTCAAAGCCATTGATGCCAAAGGCTACGTCTTCGGAGGCAAAGGCATAGTCGTCGCCTGCACCGTCGACATCGCGCTTGGCAATAGACAGGGGGCGGATGCCGTACGGGTCGCGGAAGGCCAGCATGCCAACTCCAGCGACCAGACAGATCACCGAATAGGCACCCTGAACGCGCTCCATCGTCATCTTTACGCCGGCAAAGATATTGCGGATTGGCTCGCCATTGCCATTCACCTTGATCGCGTCCGCCACTTTGTCGGCCAGTACGTTCAGCATAATCTCGGAATCCGAGGTGGTACGCAGGTGGCGGCTGTATTTGGCGGTGACTTTCTCACGCTGTTCAGCCGTGTTGGTGAGATTGCCGTTGTGGACCAGATAGATGCCATAGGGCGCATTCACGAAAAACGGTTGCGCCTCAGCGGCGCTGAGTGACCCTGCCGTGGGATAACGGACATGACCCATGCCGACCCGGCCCATCAGGGTCTCGGCATCCTGTGCGTTGAACACGTCCTTGACCAGGCCATTGGCTTTTTTCTCACGGAAGAATTCGCCGTTATAGGTGACGATGCCCGAGGCGTCCTGGCCCCGGTGCTGCAGCATCAGCAGACCGTCATAGATTTCCGCAAAGACATCATGTGTCCGGCTTGCGATCCCCAAAATCCCACACATCTACGGGCTCCAATTTCTATGACATTATCGAGTGGCGGTGTTGATCTGAATATCTGCATGGATGATCCTGTGAGCAGCCGTGCCAATGCGGCCGATGGTGCAAACGCGCCGTCGTCCCGAGGGCAGGCGCGAAAGAAAACAGGTACAGCAAGATCGGTGGCTCCGATTCCATGTCAGTTCGGCCTCCACATAATGCCTAATTCCGCCTGTGTCATCAGAGGATCACAATTGTTGGTTATGGCGCGCGGATTTTGCCGGGCAGAGTATCAAAAGGTGACATGCGTGTAGTCTTGTGCTGTCATGCTGAGAGTTATTCGGTTTTAGCGGTATTCGGAATGCGATTGGGGCTGAGGCATGTGGGAACACAAGCAAGAAAAAAATAAGGAAGAGCCCGTCAAACGGCGGTGCCACCGGTGCCGTGGCATGGGACGCGCGCCTTGTCAGATATGCAACGGGGCAGGAGAAGTCGTTAAAAGCAGGGATGTTTTTGGCAAGCCAGTTTTCGGGCGCTGCGATGGGTGTTTTGGTCTCAAAAACATCAGGTGTACGGCCTGCGCTGGTGAGGGCTTTGTCTGAAAGAAAGTTGCCAATAGGTTGCTAATAAAAATGCCCGGTCAAAGCCGGGCATTTTATTATTCGGTTGTTGTTGGGGCTGTTGGCTCTTCCAAGGCTTCGGTTTCGGTTTCAGCCCCGGCGCCGCAGCTTGCAACTAGCTCTTCGTATTGTTGTGTTACCCAGCCCAATGCTTCTTCAGGGTTCTGTTCCTCGATCTTGTCGCTGAACTGTTCAAACACTTTGGCCGAGCGGCTTTCATCGACTATCGTATAGGACTGGCCGGTCATCACAGTGTCATAGACAAAGAACGCAATGGCGACCAAAAGGATGCCGCGTGCAATACCGAAGAAAAATCCAAGCGCCTGATCCAGACCGCCGATGGCCGAACGCTGTACGATCGACGAAAACAATGGCGTGAAGATGCTGACCACAATCAGCGCAACCGCGAAGACGGCGGCAAAACCGGTGATCACTGACAGCTCACAGCTGTCACGCAGGAAATCCCCGACCACTGGTATTTCTTTTATCAATGGAACTGCTTGCGGCGCAAAAATGAAGGCCAGAACAGCCGCTGCGACCCAGCCTGCGATGGCCAAAACCTCACGTAAAAAGCCGCGCGAATAGGCCAACAGGCCTGACACGACGATGATCAGGGCAACCACCCCGTCGATTAATGTAAAACCTTCCATGGTCCTCGCCTGTAATCTTATCTGCCCCTCAAGGCGTTACCTTAACCTGCTCCGAAGGTTTCGCCAACAAACCCCACCAAATCAGAGGGTCGGGTGAGTGACAGACCTGCCACAGTACCGGTTTTGCCACCCGCCGGAGCAATTGCGGATGTGAAACCAAGTTTTTGGGCTTCTTTCAACCTGTTTTCGGTCTGCGGGGCAGGTCTAAGTGCCCCGGATAGCGAGATTTCCCCGAAAACCACGGTATCGGCGGGCAATGCGGTATCTTCGCGCGCGCTGAGCAGAGCGGCAGCAACAGCAAGGTCGGCTGCGGGTTCGCTGACTTTCAACCCTCCGGCAACATTCAGGTAAACGTCGAGCCCTGCGAAGGGGATACCGCAGCGCGCTTCGAGAACCGCGAGGATCATTGCAAGCCGTCCGCTGTCCCATCCAACGACAGTGCGACGGGGCTGAGAATGCGGGGACGGGGCGACCAAAGCTTGCAATTCCACCAGCACAGGCCGTGTGCCTTCAATCCCGGCAAATACGGCTGACCCCGGACTGGGCTTGCCACGTTCTGAAAGAAACAAGGCCGACGGGTTCGTGACCTGCGCCAAACCTTTGCCTGTCATCTCGAACACACCAATTTCATCAGCCGGGCCAAAGCGGTTTTTCACGGCGCGAAGGATGCGGAATTGGTGGCCACGCTCGCCCTCGAAGTAAAGCACTGTGTCAACCATGTGTTCGACTACACGCGGGCCGGCGATCTGGCCTTCCTTGGTGACATGCCCAACCATGATGATCGAGACACCGTGGCGTTTGGCAAAGGTGGTCAGTTCATGTGCGGCAGCCCGCACCTGACTGACCGAGCCGGGGGCGCTGTCCACGTTGTCCGCCCACATTGTCTGAATCGAGTCGATAATGGCGAGCCCAGGCTTTTCGGCCTCCAGCGTTGTCAGGATATTGCGCAGATTGGTTTCGGCGGCCAGTTGGACCGGAGCGTCTTCGAGCCCCAGACGGCGCGCACGCATGCGGACCTGTGCGCTGGCCTCTTCGCCAGAGACGTAGATGGTTTTGACGCCCGCGCGTGAAAAGCGCGCGGCTGCCTGCAACAACAGTGTGGATTTACCGATGCCGGGGTCTCCGCCCACCAGCAAGGCCGAGGCGGGCACAAGGCCGCCGCCCAGAACGCGGTCCAGTTCCTCAACTCCGCAGAGGGTGCGGGGCGGGGGTGTTTCCTCGGTGGACAGGTCCGTGAGCGTGATGGACTGGCCGCGTTTACCACCAAGGGATTTTTTTGCGGGGCCCGCCGAAAGGGGAACGTCCTGCGTGATCGTGTTCCACTCACCGCATGCGTCACAGCGCCCGGACCAGCGCGAATGCGACGCGCCACAGGCCGAGCAGGAGAAAGTCGTCTTTGCCATGCGGCCTTGGTGCCCGAGGATGGGCGCTTCTTCAAGCCCTTGCAGGGCTTTCATCTCTGCCGGAAGGGCGCTGCGTCCTCAGACCCAATGGGTCATCATCCGCAGCGGGCGCTAATGCGCCTACTCCGCAGCGCGAGGGGGTGGTGACATTGCAACTACACTGGATGCCTTAGATGTGCTGTCCTTTGGAAGGGATTGCAGTTGTGCCGAAAGCTCGGGCAGCAGTTCAAACAATTCATCCCGCAAACGGCTGAGTTGGGATTTGGCGATGGATTCCTCAATCTCCACATCCCGCGTCCACTGGCGAAGTTCATTCTGGATCACCTGAGCTTCTTCGAGCCGTTTCTGGAACAACTCGATCTCTTCCTGTCGCTGTTGCAAGAAGGTGCGGGCTCGACTGACCCGATCATCGCCGTAAGTCTCGGCCAGTTCCTGGCTGATCTGGCTCATCTGTGCGGCCAGTTCAAGGATCTCGGGTTCCAGCGATTGCAGGTTGGGGTGCTGGCGCAGAAACGCCATACGCTCTTTGACGCCGTCGAACTCGGAGGACATCATGAACAGCCCTTCGCGGTCAGCGGCATGGGCCATTTGATAGGCCGCGGTGACATCGTGCATGGTCAGCGTGAATTTGCGATGGTTGTTTTCCAACGCCATCATTCGCGCATTGGCTGGCAGGTAAAACGCCAGCATGAGAATCAGGGCGGTCAATCCGATCTGGATAAACATCCCGGCATCCATGATCGCTCCGTCACCGAATCCGGCCTGCATTGAGAGCCAGGGCAACACACCTAATGCGGATAAAATTGTTACAGATACGGAGGCCAGAGCCGCCGCGCATATGAGGAAAAAAGTCAGTCTTAAAAAGACATTCTGAAATTGCAATGTTAAGTTGTGGAGGGCGGTCATGATCGACGAACTCCTTCTGGAACCGGTACACACCAAGCCCAAGCGGAGAACACCTAAAACACGCAGATTGATCCGCTGCGGACCCGTAAACTACAATTTTTTACTGCTCGAAATATAAAGATGATACTCAGATGAGTGTTTTCAATCAATTAGCTCTGAGGATTTCGTGAACTGCGTGTCATTTCGGTAATGTGGCCCAGTGCGATCGAGGCCAGAATGCAGGCAGTGAACAGGTAGAGACCCCACGCGGTTTCGATGGTTGCGTAGGAAATTCCCTTGGCCAGCGTGATGTAGAGCGCGATCAGGAAGATGTCGGCCATCGCCAGCTTGCCGAGGATGTTCAGCGCAGGTTGGACGCGGGCATCCAGCAAGTCCCATTGGATCAGGGCGGTGCCGATGGTTTTTATATAAGGAGCAAACAGGGCGAAGATGGTGACGATCAAAGCGAGGAATACGTCCGATTTCCACAAGGACTGGAGGCCGGTGATGACGCTGATTTCGCTGAGGCCGAAGATTGGGAGGAGCCCTGCGCGCATCAGGGGGGCAAACCACGCGATGGGGTAGAGAATCAGGAGGGAGAGGGTGGCGAGGCGGAGGGTCACTTTTTTGGTTTTTCTTGATCGGGCAAAAGGTTTATGTGGGCTTCTTGTGTAGCTAGATAGGAATTCGCTAGGTGCGTGAGACTATCCTATCCGCCTTTATTTGAAAGCCTCGCGTTCAACTCAACTTGCAATTCTGACAGTAGAGTATCGATACCGGCCATTATAGCTTCGATACAAACATCCCTATAAGCTCGATCTTTTGCCGGATAGCGGGAGCGGAACCTGTCGGAATCGTACTCTCCGTTCGTGTTCTCAAACAAACTGTAGTTGCTGTTGAGCGATTTAATGTGTGTCTGAAGATAAAACCACCTGCTTGTAGGTTGGCCGGAGTCCTCAATGCGTGACAGCATGCCAGCAGGTGGACCAACTAAGACAGCTGCTTGGAATGCAACGTTTTCTACGTTTGTTAGGTCATAGTCGAGGTCTAGGCGATCGTAGAGTTTGATAAGGTCGTGGCCCAATCTCTTGAGTTCAGTTTTATCACAACCTGCCAGAAGAAGAGCAGTCTTGAAGGTAAGCTCAGTCGTTAAGCCAAGGTTCTGGTAAACTGGCCCGACTCTAAAGACCCTTGCTTCTAAATCTGAGATTTCCGTTACGCTCTTTCCAATGTCTTTCTCGGAAATGAGTATTTTGCACAGTTTGAAATAGGCATTTGCGTAGTGGAAGAAATCGACAATTTCTTCGATGTCTCGGCTCATCTAACCGCCTCAATCGGCCCTTCCGCACTCCCGCTGATAAACTGCTCGACATAGGGGTCACCCGAGGCGTCCATCTGTCCGACCGGGCCGGTCCACTGGATCACCCCGTCGTGCAGCATGGCAACGTTGTCGGCAATAGCACGGACAGAACTCATGTCGTGCGTGATGGTCATCGCGGTGGCGCCCATTTCGGTCACGATTTCGCGGATCAGGTCGTTGATGACGCCGGACATGATCGGGTCCAACCCCGTGGTGGGCTCATCGAAAAAGATAATCTCGGGCTCGGCTGCGATGGCGCGGGCGAGGCCCACGCGTTTCTGCATGCCGCCTGACAGCTCGGACGGGAACCGATCGGCCACGTTGGATTTCAGGCCAACGCGGCGCAGTTTCTCGATGGCGATCTCGCGGGCGTATTCCGGCGGGCGTTTCAGTGGGCCGCGCAGTAGGCGGAAGCTGACGTTCTGCCAAACGGGCAGAGAGTCAAACAGCGCCGCGCCCTGAAACAGCATCCCGAACCGGGCCAGAAACTTATCCCGGTCGCCCTTGGTAGCATCCTTACCGTCGACATAGATCATGCCGCTGTCGGGTTTGATCAGGCCGAGGATACATTTCAGCGCAACTGACTTGCCGGTCCCCGAGCCGCCGATGATGACCATCGACGTGCCCTTTGGGATCTCAAGGTTCATACCCTGCAGAACCGGGTTGTCACCAAAAGCCTTTTGTACATTCTCCATCCGGATCATAGCGAGAAGAACACCCCTGTCAGAATGAAGTTGGCGGCCAGAATCATGATAGCGGCGGATTCGACCGAAGATTTGGTAGCTCGGCCGACGCCCTGTGCACCTCGACCCGAATTCATGCCGTAGTAGCACCCCATCAAGGCGGCGATCAGGCCAAAAGCTGCCCCTTTTACGAGCGAGGAAACGATGTCCCGCGTCTCAAGGAAATTGACAGTGTTGGACAGGTAGGTCGCCGGGTTGAAGCCCAGATTCTGGGTGGCAACGACGTAACCACCAGCGATCCCGATGATGTCGCCAATCCCAACCAGCAGCGGCACGGTGATCAGAGCGGCCAGAACGCGCGGGGCGGTCAGGTATTTCATCGGGTGGGTGGAAAGGGTGACCAACGCGTCGATCTGCTCGGTCACTTTCATTGTCGCAATTTCAGCAGCGATGGACGAGGTCACACGGGCGGCAATCATCAGGCCGACCAGCACCGGGCCAAGTTCGCGGACCATGCCAATGGCGACGATCTGGGGCACCACGGCCTCGGCGTTGAAACGCGCGCCACCTGCATAGATCTGCAAAGCCAGAGCGCCGCCGGTAAAAATCGCAGTCAGGCCGACAACCGGCAGGGACAGCCAGCCGATATTCATCAGCGCGACGGCAAACTCCCTTGGGTAATAAGGAGGGCGAAAGACGTGCGAAATCGCATCGACTGAAAACAGGGCCACTTTGCCGAAAGTGGCGAACAATGTCAGAATCGCACGGCCCAGCCCGCCCAGCAGATGCAAAGGGTTCATTCCACGTAGCCTCGGGAATAACGCGCACCAAGTGAGGTGAGGATTTCATATCCTATGGTGCCTGCGGCTTCGGCCAGATCATCAACCGTCTGGTGGCCGTTCAGGATGCGTAGACGTTCAGGATCTTGAGGCAAATCCGTGACATCCACAGTGATAAGGTCCATCGAGATGCGCCCGACCAAGGGGCAGGGTTTTCCACCCGCAAACACATCGATGCCGCCACCGATGGCCCGATGCAAGCCATCCGCGTATCCCGCAGCAACGGTTGCAATGCGCGACGGGCGCCGAGCAATCCAACAGTTTCCATATCCCACGGATTCTCCGACCTCGACGGGGCGAACCTGAATGACGGGCAAATCAACGGTTACAACGGGTTTGGCGTCCGCAAAAGGCAAGCCGCCATAGAGGCCAATGCCCGGGCGGCAGAAATCAAAGTGAAATTCAGGAGGCAGTAGCATGCCACCGGTCGCTGCCAGCGACCGAGGTGCGTTTATGCCATCCGTCAACTCGCGAAAGGTCTTCAATTGCTGTCGGTTCATCGGATGATACGGTTCCTCAGAACAGGCGAGATGCGACATGATGACAACAGGTTTTAGCGCTTCGACTTTTTGGCGCAATTCGGCCCAGTCGGCTGGCTCCCATCCCAGACGATTCATGCCGCTGTCCAACTGAATGCCAAACGCGTGATCCTGAAGCGCCTGCTGATGCCGAACGAATTGTTCGGGCGAGTTGATCAACGGTGTCAGGTCGTGATCCCGCAGCAAATCGGTGTCGCCTTCCATATGGCCCGAGAACACGCCGATCATCGGGCCGGGGCCAACAGCTTGGCGAACAGCGACACCTTCCTCGGCTGCTGCAACAAAAAACTTGCGGACGCCTTCCTCGGCCAGAGTGGAGGAAACTGGCCCGACCCCAAGGCCATAGGCATCAGCTTTGACCACGGCGCCGGTTTCGACATCCGTTTTCGCATTGAGCGCCTGCCAGTTACTGGCCAGCGCATGAAGGTTGATCGTCAAACGTGCGGTACTCATGGTGCTGTTCATGACATTGGATCGCCGCAGGTCAAGGGGGGTAGAGGCAATTCTTCTACATATTGAGGCATTCTCGTGCGGGTTCCGGCCTGTCTTCCAAAGCCTTGGCAGGAAAAGGCCTTTTTAATACGGATCCGGGTCTCGTCATTGTGTCTGTAGCGTGATCAACTGAGGGTGCTGAAGCGGGATCGTTGATCTACCTAAAGGAGGCCGACAGTGTTGACTCTTACCACTGATTACAAAGCGCGGGTTGCGGAATTGCCCGGTTTGTTTCGCGATGTCTTCACCGCCTCTGAGAGCGCGGAGGAGGGGCACGCTGTTGGCGCTTTGGCAGAGGGTTTATTGAGCACGACTCCCGAGGACGATTTGATAGGTGTATTGGCGCTAGACGAGAGCGTGTTGTCAGGCTGTGTTTTGTTTACGCGCCTGAGCTACGATCAGGACCCACGTCAAGTTTTTTTGATGTCACCGGTGGCAGTGCGAACAGACAGGCAAAAATCGGGAATTGGCCAAAAGTTGATCGGTTTCGGGCTGGAAGAATTGCGCCTGCAAGGTGTGGATTACACCGTTACCTACGGTGATCCGGCCTATTATCAAAAGGTCGGGTTCCAGCAGATCACAGAAAACTTCGCGCAACCGCCCATGCCTCTAAGTATGCCGCATGGATGGTTGGGGCAGTCTCTGGCCGGTTCCGAAACACCGATTGAGGGGCCATCTCACTGTGTCAGTGCGTTCAACAGGCCCGAGCTTTGGTAAATCAGTAGCCCTCGTTCTGACCGTCCTGTTGCCAGGGTTTGACCAGATTGCCGAATCTTGTGAACTGTGCCTCGAACGAAAGCTCGACCGTGCCGATGGGGCCGTGACGCTGCTTGCCGACGATGACTTCAGCCTTGCCGTGTAGGCGCTCCATCGCTTCGATCCACTCGGCCATCTTGTCTGCTTCGTGATCGCCGGGCTTTTCGCGTTCCTTATAGTATTCCTCGCGGAACACGAACATCACCACATCGGCGTCCTGTTCGATCGAGCCCGATTCTCGCAGGTCAGAAAGTTGCGGGCGTTTGTCGTCACGGTTTTCTACCTGACGTGACAACTGAGATAGCGCGATGACCGGGATGTTGAGTTCCTTGGCAATGGCCTTCATGCCCATCGAAATCTCAGCGATTTCGTTGACCCGGTTGTCAGCCATACCCCGGCAGAGCTGCAGGTAGTCGATCACCAGCAGGTCCAACCCATGCGTCCGCTTCAACCGTCGCGCGCGGGCGGCGAGTTGCGAGATCGGCAGGGCGGGGGTGTCGTCGATGAACAGGGGGCAGGCTTCCAGATCTTTGGCTGCGTCTACGAAACGGCGGAACTCGGCTTCCGTCATGTCACCCTGACGGATTTTATGCGACGAAATCTCGGACGCTTCGGCCAGAACACGACCCGCAAGCTGCTCGGCGCTCATCTCCAATGAGAAGAAGCCAACGACACCGCCATCAATTGCGCCTTCGCTGCCGTCGGGCTTGGTGCCGCGCTTGTACGCCTTGGCCACGTTGAACGCCACGTTGGTCGCCAACGAGGTTTTACCCATCGACGGACGACCCGCCAGAATGATCAGGTCGGACGGGTGCAGGCCCCCAAGCTGTTTGTCCAAGTCGGCCAGACCGGTGGAAATCCCCGCCATGCCGCCACCGCGCTGATACGCTTCGTTGGTGACGTTGACGGCTTCTGTGACCGCCTTAAGGAAGGATTGAAAACCCTGTTCGGTCTGGCCCTGCTCGGATAACTGATAAAGCTGTTGCTCGGCTTCGACGATTTGTTCTTTTGGTTCGCTGGATACATCGACCCGCGCTGCCTTGTCCGAGATGTCGCGGCCCAACCGGATCAGCTCGCGCCGGATCGCGAGGTCATAGATCATCTGGGCATAGTCGTGCACCGCGAACGCACTGATCGAGGCGCCCGCCAGTTTGACCAGATAGGCGGGGCCGCCCAGTTCCTTCAGGCCCTCATCCTCGGCCATGAAGGATTTCAGCGTTACAGGCGAAGCCAGCGCGTTCTTGGCGATACGTGTGGCCGCGACTTCGTAGATGCGGGCATGGACCGGGTCATAGAAATGCTCGGCCCCGATGATCGAGGCGACCCGGTCATAGAGGTCATTATTCGTCAGAATCGCGCCCAGAAGCTGTTGCTCGGCCTCAATGGAGTGCGGCATGGTTTCAGCATTCTGAATCTGTGCCGCTGCCTGCTCGATACTGCTTATCTCGTTCATATTGTCCCCGCTGCCCTGTGGCAGTTCTAATCAATCAGGCCCGCACAAGGCTATCTGTAAATCTCTGAAGATAAGTCGCGTATAACTTTGCTTCAGCTTGGGATAACTTTGGGCAACTCTGCCAAAAATTGTCGCATCACGCAATATTTTGTGTAGCCGATATGCGGTCACACAAGATGCAAGTAGCTAGGGGGCGATTCTATGACAAGTTACCCCCAGCTTATTCACAGCCGCTTTAGGAAGATTTATTCGCTTCCTGCCAGCCACGGGGATCGTTCAGGAAGGCCTCGACACCGTCAAGTGTCTCTTGGTCAAAGGCTTTCTGCGCCTTGGCCTCGGCCAAAACATCCCACCAGGTGCACAGGTGATGCAGTTGCACGCCGTGGTCGCCAAGTGTTTTTTCGGTTTCAGGGAAGATGCCGTAGTAGAAGATGACCGCCGTATGCCCACAGGTCGCGCCGGTTTCGCGGATCGCATCCACAAAAGACAGTTTTGAACCCCCGTCTGTGGTCAAATCCTCGACCAGCAGCACTCGTTCACCTTCGCTCATCGCGCCTTCGATGCGGGCGTTGCGGCCATAGCCTTTGGGCTTTTTGCGCACATAGGTCATGGGCAGCGCCATACGTTCAGCCACCATCGCCGCGAAAGGGATACCGGCGGTTTCGCCGCCCGCAATGTTGTCAAACGCCTCGAACCCTGCGTTACGCATCACAGTGACCGTCAGGAAGTCCATCAGGGTCGAGCGGATGCGCGGGTATGAGATCAGCTTGCGGCAGTCGATATAAGTCGGGCTAGGCAGGCCGCTGGCCAGTGTAAACGGTTCACGGGAGTTGAAGTGGACGGCCTTGATCTCCAGCAGCATCCGCGCGGTCAGGCGGGCGATTTCGGTGCTATCGGGGAAAGAGCTGGGGATCATGGTGCAACCTCGAGACTGAAATGACGTTGCGGGCAGATAGCCTGTCCATCGCTCCAGAGTCGAGAGGGTTGCGTGCAAAAGAAAAGCGGACCCGCAAGAGGTCCGCTTTTGCCCTTTCGGGCGTCAGGCAGCCAAGGTGGGCTCAGCTGCTCATGTCATAAGCCCGTTCGCCATGTACCGACAGATCGAGGCCGTTTGTTTCGGTCTCGGCGTCTACGCGAAGCGGGGTGACGAGTGCAACCACCTTGATCAACACAAATGTGACAACTGCCGTAAATGCACCTACGATAACCAATCCTCCCAACTGCGCGGTCCAGGTGCCCAGGCCAAAGGCGGCTATCATGAGAGTGCCAAAAATACCGCCGACACCGTGCACGGCGAAGACGTCCAGCGTATCGTCGATATTCAGCATGTTGCGGACGACGTTGACGGCTTCCTGACACAGCACACCTGCTACGGCCCCGATAATCAGAGCCTGAACCGGATCGACATAGCCTGAGGCCGGAGTGATCGAGGCCAGACCGGCAATCGTGCCGGTCACCAGACCCACCATCGAAGCCTTGCCGTATTTGATCCGTTCCCACAGCGCCCATGTCAGAGAAGCGGTTGCTGCAGAAATATGCGTGACAGTCATCGCCATTGCTGCGCCACCGTCAGCCGCCAGCTGCGAACCTCCGTTGAAGCCGAACCAACCGACCCACAGCATCGCGGCACCGATCATGACAAAGCCGGGATTGTGCGGAGGTGTGGTACGGTTGCGGCGCGGGCCGAGTATTGCCGCGATGATCAGCGCAGCAAGACCGGCGGTTTCATGAACGACAATACCACCAGCAAAGTCGCGCACGCCGATCTCGCCCAGTATACCGCCATCGGTCAGCATGCCGCCGCCCCAGATCCAGTGAACGACAGGCGCATAGCACAGCAGCATCCATAGGCCCGAGAAGGTCAGAACGAAGCCAAAGCCTACGCGTTCAACATAGGCGCCCACGATCAGTGCCGGGGTGATGATGGCAAAAGTCATCTGGAAGGCAAAGAACAGAACCTCAGGCAAGGTGCCTGACAGGCTGTCAGCATCCACACCGTTCAGGAAGGCTTTGCCCAGGCCGCCCCACAAGCCCGACCCACCATCGCCAAACGCGATCGAATACCCTGCGACCAGCCACAGAATGCTCATCAAACAAGCGATGCTGAAACAGTGCATGAACACGCTCAGCACGTTGCGGGCGCGCACGAGGCCGCCGTAGAACAGGGCCAGGCCCGGCAATGTCATGAATAGGACCAGGGCAGTTGCCACAATAATCCAGGCGGTATCGGCTCCGTTCATCAGCCGGTCTCCTCTTTGCGTCTCAAACTTGCACAGCGCGCTTTGAAGCGGAGGGCGTGAGAGGAAAAAAGAGGCAAAGGTGAATTTTGGCGCCTGTTTAAGGGGCTTTTGGTCAACTGGCGATTAAATGAGCGGCAGTTGGCGATGGTTGCCTTATATTTGTGCGAGATTGAAAAGGCCTTGTGATAGCAGATCCAGCGCATGATCCCGCGCAGCAATGCGAACGTTGCTGCGTCCTCGCGCGCCGAATTCCACAGTTTCCGTGCGCGTCGGTAGCCCGTCGGCTGCCAACCCAAAACAGACCCGGCCTTCGGGCTTGAATTCTGAGCCGCCGGGCCCCGCGATGCCTGTGACCGAGACCGCAAGCTGAGCGTCCGAGCGCCGTATCGCCCCTTCGGCCATTTCGCGGGCGACCTCTTCGGACACCGCGCCATGTGCGGCCAGCGTTTCGCCTGACACGCCCAACATCTGCTGTTTTGCGGTGTTTGTGTAGGTGATAAAGCCACGCTCAACCACGGCAGAGCTGCCGGGTATATCGGTCAATGCCGCTGCAACCAAACCGCCAGTGCAGCTTTCTGCAGTGGCGATCATCACTTGTTGCGCCTTGGCACGGTCGAGCACGTCTGAAACGGTCATAGGCCCATCACCCCGTGCGCGATACCGGCAAGGATCAGCACACCGATCGCGGCGAGGATACCTGCAATCACATCGTCCAACATGACGCCCATCGCGTCGTTGCGCCGATCGGCCCAGCCGACGGGGCCGGGTTTGGTGATGTCGAACAGGCGGAACAGCACGAAACCGGCGATCCAGCCGGGCCAAAGTGCTGTGATCTCGATCCCATGCGCCCACGAGGGGTAGGATACCGCCCACAGAGCGATGAACTGCCCTGCAACCTCGTCAATAACGATCTCGGACGGGTCGTGATTGTCCTGACCCGCAGTCAAGACGCGGGTTGCCCAGAGACCGCCGAAAAACACGGCGACAGTTGCGATGACCAGTAAAGGAAATCCGCCCAACGTGTGCAGCACCCAAGCTAAGGGCAGGGCGGCCAGCGATCCCCAAGTGCCCGGCGCAGGACGCAGATAACCGACACCGCCGACTGTTCCGATCAGACGCGCGGCCCTCATGATTTCACCAGGCAGGCTGTGGCCAACGAGGCAATCCCTTCGCTGCGGCCGGTGAAACCAAGCCGTTCAGACGTCGTCGCCTTGACCGAAACCTGATCCGCGCGCAGACCCATGATCCGCGCCATCTCGTCCCGCATGGCAGGCGCGTGCGGGCCGATCTTGGGGTATTCACAGACCAGAGTGCAGTCGACATTCGAGATGCGGTAACCCATCTCTCCGGCTAACTTGACCGCGTGGCGGAGGAAGATCTCACTGGCCGCGCCTTTCCATTGTGGGTCCGAAGGGGGAAAGTGCTGACCGATGTCGCCCTGCGCCAACGCGCCGTAAATGGCGTCGGTAACAGCGTGCATGCCCACATCCGCGTCCGAGTGGCCTTGCAGCCCGCGCTCATGCGGTACCTTCACTCCGCACAGGATCACATGATCCCCATCGCCAAACCGATGCACGTCGTACCCGTTGCCCAGCCTTACATCCATATCCATTCCCAATATGCGTTCCGCCCGGGCAAAATCCTCGGGCCGTGTTATTTTGATATTATCCGGGTCGCCCGGCACAATGGCCACGTCCAGCCCGGCGGCGCGGGCAACTTCCACGTCATCGGCGGCCCCTCCGGCGTGGACTGCATGTGCAGCGACGATGGCGTCATAGCGAAAGCCTTGCGGCGTTTGCGCTGCGAACAGACCGTCGCGGTCTTGTGTTCCGGTCACCACGTGCCCGTCCCCGGTCCAGAGCGCATCGGTTACTGCAAGGCCGGGCGCAGCAGCAAGGTGACTGTCCAGCGCTTTCAGAACCTGCCGAATGATGTGCTGGCTGACACAGGGGCGAGCAACGTCGTGAATCAGAACCTGTTGGATGTTCAGCGATGCCAGCGCCGTTAACCCGTTGCGAACGGAGCCCGCCCGATCACTGCCGCCTGAGGCAAGGATCAGGTCAGTGCCTTCGAATTCGGCCCAGGCCTCGTGATCATCTTCGGACAGCACCAGCACGATATGGTCCACCTGGCCCCGAAATTGGTCGAGGGTCCAGTCCGCGACGCGCCGCCCTGCAAGTGTACGCCATTGTTTGGGAACGCCCCCTCCGGCGCGCAGCCCGCGTCCTGCGGCGACAATGATGGCAGCGGTGGTCATGGGGCGTTGTCTCCGGTGATTTGCGGCCAATGTTTAGGGTGAGGTGAATGTAGAGGCAATCACTTGCGTAATGCTGCCTAAAAAATAGGCATGTGATGATTTTGCGGGCTTGATGGCCGCCATTTTGTTGTTCATGTGCGCTCAATTCGTTATCCAACCCGTAAATGCCCAAGGATTAAGCACGTTGACTCTGCAGCTCGCTGACAAAGCCCTGAACCCGCCGGTTTTGCTGGCACCGATGGCCGGAATCACCGACCGGCCATTCCGCGATCTTGTGATGCGGTTTGGTGCCGGCATGGTCGTCAGCGAGATGGTCGCCAGCCAGGAGATGGTGCAAGCCAAGCCCGGTGTCCGTGAGCGGGCTGAATTGTCGGCAGACGTGGAAAACACCGCTGTGCAACTGGCCGGACGCGAGGCGCATTGGATGGCTGAAGCGGCCCGTCAGGTCGCTGATCGCGGCGCGCGGGTGATTGACATAAACATGGGATGTCCGGCCAAGAAGGTGACGAACGGTTATTCCGGTTCGGCCCTGTTGAAAACGCCAGACCACGCGCTGACCCTGATCGAGGCCGTGGTCGAAGCTGTCGATGTCCCGGTCACGTTGAAAACCAGATTGGGGTGGGATGATAGCCTTCTCAATGCACCTGACGTTGCGCGGCGCGCGCAGGATGCTGGTATCTGCATGGTCACGATCCACGGACGCACTCGGTGCCAGTTCTACAAAGGTAGTGCTGATTGGTCGGCAATCCGTGCTGTAAAAGAGGCGGTTTCGATCCCGGTCATTGCTAACGGAGACATTGTGGACACAAACGCCGCGCGTGTGGCGTTGGATCAATCCGCTGCCGATGGCGTCATGGTTGGGCGCGGGGCGCAGGGCAAACCATGGGTTTTGGCCCAGATTTGTCACGACTTATACGGTGCTAAGGCACCCGTGATTCCAACCGGCGATGATCTGGTTGAGATGGTGCGTGCGCACTACCAGTCGATGTTGGAGTTCTATGGGGCCGATCTGGGGCTGCGCGTCGCGCGTAAGCATCTAGGCTGGTATATGGATGAGGCCGGAACACCTGCTGCCCTGCGGCGTTCCGTGCTGACGTCCCGCGATACGGATGAGGTGCTGCGCCTGTTGGGTGATGCTCTTGCCGCCGAAGGGGAGGTCGCGGCATGAATTCGGACCAGAGTATCTGGACATCGCTGCCAGTTCCGGCCTTCATCATTGATAACGAGGATCGGATTTCCGATGTGAACTCGGCGGGCGAAGGTTTCCTGAATGCCTCGCGCAAGTCGGTGATCGGACATCCGGTCTGGGACCAGATCGCCGTTGATGCCCCTTTAGAAGAAGCCTTCGAGCGTGCGCGCGAACAAGGTACTCCTTTGTTCGTGAACGATGTGGATGCCGGTTCGGGCAACCGCGCGCCGTTGCAATGTGCGCTGCAGATAGCTCCGCTGGTTGGGCATCCGGGGTCGATGATCATGATCATTTCTCCGCGCGAATTGGCCGGGCGGATGACGCGGGGAAACACAGTGAAATCCGCGGCGCAATCAGCCATTGGAATGGCCGAGATGCTTGCGCATGAGATCAAGAATCCTCTGGCTGGGATCACCGGCGCTGCACAGTTGCTTAGCATGAATATCTCGCAGCAGGACCTTGAATTGACAGATCTTATTGTTGAGGAAAGTCGCCGGATCGTGAAGCTTTTGGAGCAGGTGGAGCAGTTCGGAAACCTCTCACAGCCCGATTTCAAACCGGTGAACATTCACGATGTTCTGGATCGGGCGCGCCGTTCGGCGCTGCTGGGGTTTGGGGCCCATATGCGGATCATCGAGGATTACGACCCTTCGCTGCCGCTGGCATATGGTGACCCGGATCAGTTCCTGCAGGTGATCCTGAACTTGCTTAAGAACGCATCGGAAGCCGCTGATTCAAAGGGTGGCACGATCCGGCTGCGAACTTACTTCGAACACTCGTTCCGTCTGCGACGTAGCGATGGATCAGGCCATTCCTTACCGCTGCAGATCGAGATTATCGATGACGGCCCGGGCCTGCCCGAGAAAATCCAAAGCGATATTTTCGATCCGTTCGTATCGGGTAAGGAAAATGGCACCGGCCTCGGGCTGGCGTTGGTAAGCAAAATCATCTCGGACCATGATGGCTGGATTTCAGCCGACTCGGTGCCGGGTCGTACGGTGTTCCGCATTTCGCTGAGGCGGGCACCAAGAGATGCAACATGAAGCGGCCGTAAAGAGCTAAGAACAAGGAGAGCACCCAATGGATGGCACAGTATTGGTCGCAGATGACGACCGCACGATCCGCACCGTACTGACGCAGGCCCTGACGCGGGCAGGGTGCAAGGTTCACGCGACCTCGTCGCTGACTACGCTGATGCGCTGGGTTGGTGAGGGCAAGGGTGACGTGGTGATCTCGGACGTGGTGATGCCAGATGGAAATGGATTGGAGATGCTGCCGAAGATTGCGCAGGATCGCCCTGGTTTGCCGGTAATCGTAATCTCGGCCCAAAACACCATCATGACGGCGATTCAGGCCGCCGAGGCGGATGCCTACGATTACCTGCCCAAGCCTTTCGATCTGCCTGACCTGATGAAGCGGACCGCCCGGGCGCTGGAGCAGAAGCAACGGGTGCAGGCCGAAGTTTCCGAGCCCGCCGAGGACCGCCCCGAGGAGTTGCCCCTGGTTGGGCGCACTCCGGTCATGCAGGCGTTGTATCGGCTGGTTGCCCGGGTGATGAATACTGATCTATCGGTGATGATTTCTGGTGAAAGTGGCACTGGCAAATCTCTGATTGCACGCGCTATTCATGATTTCTCGGACCGTAGAACGCTTCCTTTTGTCACTGTCACGGCGGCAGATTTGCGTGATCTTGAGGGCCCTGCGCGTGTCATGGCGAGGGTGCGGGGTGGCACGCTGCTGATCGACGAGATCGCAGATATTGAAGATGAATTGCAGGCCCGCATCGTGCGAATGATGGATACACCCGGTGATCATGTGCCGCGGTTCATGGCCACTAGCCAATCGGATCTGACCGAAGCAATGGAGGGCGGCCGTGTACGGCAGGATCTCTATTATCGTTTGTGCGGTGCAACGGTACATGTGCCGGCCCTGCGCGAGCGCGTGGATGATATCCCCCTGTTGGCCGAACACTTTTTAGCGCGGGAAGAGCGTGAGCACGGCGCGATGCGCTGGCTCAGCGAAGAAGCGGTCGAACTGGTGCGGCGTTATTCTTGGCCTGGCAACGTTCGGCAGTTGGAAAATGCCATCCGACGCCTTAGCCTGACCAGTCGCGCCGATGAAATCTCGAAAACCGAAGTTGAGGCTGTGTTAGGCAGCCAACCCGAGGCCGAGCCGGTTCTGGGCGATGGGGAACGCGAAAAACTCTCGGCCTCGGTGGCCCGTCATTTGCGCCGCTATTTTGACTTGCACGGCAACATGCTTCCGCCTCCGGGCCTGTATCAGCGCATCCTGCGTGAGGTCGAAGCGCCCCTTATTGAACTGGCGCTGGATGCAACCGGTGGAAATCAGGCAAAATGTGCGGATTTACTTGGGATTAACCGAAATACGCTGCGCAAAAAGATTACAGACCTCGATATTCAGGTGACACGCAGGCGCAAACTGATGTAATATCGCCACACAAACCGTGGCATCCGGGTTTGCATCCGGCAACGACCACGACATATGGCGGTACGTCGCGCACGCGACACATCAGAATGAGGGCAGACGGTGGCAACCCGGGCACAGAGCGGGCCGATTCCAGCGATCAATCGGTGGCGGAAATCCCGAAAACTGCGCAATTTCGGCACTTTGGGGCTGGTTCTTCTAGGCCCTGTGTTGGCTTTGGCCACCTATCTTGTAATCGGACCGTTTGATCTTGGTGCGACTGCTCCGACATTGCGTCTGATCCTGCTGGCCGACCTCGTTTATGTGCTGGTCGTTGCCGCACTTGTTCTGGGGCAAGTCTTCAATCTTATCGCAGCGCGCCGTGAGAAATCGGCCGGTTCACGTCTTCATCTAAGGCTGATCGGCGCTTTCACGCTGTTGGCACTGGTTCCGACCGTGACCGTTGCGATCTTTGCGGGTCTGACCGTGAATATCGGCCTTGAGGGGTGGTTTTCGGAACGTGTGCGTCAGGTGGTGGGCTCGTCCCTGACAGCGGCAGAGGCCTATGAACTGGAGCATCGGCAGGGTCTGACGCAGGACGCGGCCGTTCTAGCGCGGTTTCTCGACAACGCCCGCAACCTCGACTTCTACATTTCAGACGCAGAGCTGCGTGAGGTTCTAGCGCAGGGGCAGGCACAGATTCAGCGGGGCCTACGAGAGGCGTATGTGATTGACGGCAGCGGTGAAATCCGGTCGCGTGGGGATCGGTCCTACCTGTTCAACTACGAAGCGCCTACCCCTGAGCAGCTTGTTGAAGCCAGGGATAGCGGGCTGCTAGTGATTGCTGATTGGCAGAACAACGAATTTCGCGCCCTTGTGCCATTGCAGGCATATTTGGACCGGTATCTATATGTTAGCCGCGAGGTGGATGGGCAGTTGTTGACCCTTCTGGATGACACCAAGGAAACGGCGCAATTCTACCAACAGCTTGAAAGCGAGCGGGGCAGGGTGCTGTTTGAGTTCGGGCTGCTGTATTTGGGTTTTGCAGTAATCCTTATTCTTGCGGCAATGTCGCTGGGAATGTGGTTTGCCGAACGCCTGTCACGCCCTGTGGGGCGGTTGACAACCGCGGCGCAGCGCGTTGGGGCCGGTGACCTGAGCGTTCAGGTGATCGAAGAGGCCAGCGATGACGAAATCGCTATGTTGGGCCGTTATTTCAATCAGATGACGCGGCAACTTAAAGGGCAGCGAGACACTCTTTTGGAAAATACCCGCCATATCGAACGCCGGCGGCGGCTATTCGATTCGGTGCTCAGTTCTGTGACATCGGGTGTGGTCGGCGTTGATCCGGATGGCTGCGTGACCTTTGTAAACCGCTCGGCAGAGCGATTGCTGGACTGGACGCGAGGGGAAGAACAACTGGCCATTGGTATCGCAGTGCCAGAGTTTCTGCCCTTGTTTGAAAACCTTAAGGATAGCGGGCAAGAGGCAGTGCAGGACGAGGTCAAGGTAACCCGTAAAGGGCGGCTTGAGAACCTGCTGGTCCGCATGGCCACCCGCCGTGGCGAAGATGGCGGGTTGGAAGGCTACGTGGTTGCATTTGACGACGTGACCGATCTTGTCAGCGCGCAACGGATGGCAGCCTGGGGTGATGTTGCCCGGCGGATCGCGCATGAGATCAAGAACCCATTGACACCGATCCAACTGAGCGCTGAGCGTATCAAACGCAAGTTCTCACGCAAGCTGGATGAGGGGGATTGTGACAGCCTCGTATCCATGACTGACGTGATTGTCCGGCAAACCAATGATTTGCGGCGCATTGTGGACGAGTTCTCAAAGTTCGCGCGAATGCCCGAGCCGGATCGCCGTGAAGAAGATATTGTCGGATTGGTACGCGAGGCGGTGCTGTTGCAGAAGGCCGGACAACCTGATGTGCAGATTGACGCCACTCTGCCGGATCAGCCCATTATTTCGGATGTGGACTCAACGATGCTGAATCAAGCGTTGACCAATCTGATCAAGAATGCCGGTGAGGCCATCGAAACGCTAAAACAAAAAGGCCCACCAGAAAACTTGAAGCCACGGATCAAGGTGGATGTCCGCAAGGATGACGCGGGTACGGTTATAACGATTGCGGACAATGGCGTCGGTCTACCCGAAGACAGGGCGCGGCTGTTCGAGCCATATGTGACCACACGTGACGAGGGCACCGGGTTGGGTTTGCCCATCGTCAAGAAGATTATTGAAGAACACGGCGGGGCGCTCACGCTTGAGGACGCACCCGTCTTTGACGGACAGGACCATTTTGGCGCGATGGCCGTGATCCGGTTGCCGGGGGGCAATTTTTCCCCGGTCGACGCGCTACAAAAGCAGGCAATTAAAACCAACATACTGAAAGCAGGCCAAAGATGAGCGACATTCTGATCGTAGATGACGAGCGCGATATTCGCGAGCTGGTGTCCGACATTCTGGAGGACGAAGGCTATTCAACCCGGCTGGCCGGCAACTCGGATGAGTGCATGGCCGAGATCAACTCTGAGCCACCGGGACTGCTGATTCTGGATATCTGGCTGAAAGATAGCCGCATGGACGGGATCGATATCCTGAAGGCTGTGAAACGCGACAACCCGGACGTACCGGTTGTTATTATTTCAGGCCACGGCAATATCGAAATCGCGGTGGCTGCCATCAAGCAGGGGGCATACGATTTCATCGAAAAGCCCTTTAATATTGATCAGCTGATGGTGGTGATCCGCCGCGCAATGGAGACCTCTCGCCTGCGTCGCGAGAATGCGTCGCTAAAGCGAAAAGAGGTCACCAATTCGGACATGATCGGCAAATCCGCCGCGTTCCGTGCGATGCAGGGCCAGCTGGACAAGGTGACCAAGTCGAACGGCCGCGTGATGTTGAGCGGCCCGGCCGGATCAGGCAAGGAAATCGCGGCGCGATATATTCACGCTCATTCCAACCGCGCCAACGCGCCTTTTGTGACGGTGAACTGTGCCGGGATCGAGCCTGAGCGGGTCGAAGAAGTTCTTTTTGGACGGGAATCCTCGGAACGTGGCATCGAATCCGGTCTGCTGGAAGAGGCCCATGGCGGCGTGGTCTATTTTGATGAAGTTGCGGACATGCCTTTGGGCACTCAGTCCAAGATCCTGCGTGTGCTCGTAGATCAGCAATTTCAGCGAGTGGGCGGTTCGGACAAGGTGCGCGTTGACTTGCGTGTCATTTCTTCTACCAACCGTGATCTTGAGGCCGAAATCGCGGCCGACCGGTTCCGCGAAGAACTGTATCACCGTCTGAATGTGGTTCCGATTGCGGTGCCTTCGCTTGAAGAACGGCGCGAGGACATCCCGGTTCTGGCACAGCATTTCATTGAGATGTGCAATGAAACGCAGGGTCTGGCGATGCGCGAGATATCAGAAGAGGCGGTGGCGTTATTGCAGACTATGACTTGGCCGGGCAATGTCCGTCAGCTCAAGAACCTGATCGAGCGCGTTCTGATTCTGGGCGAAGGATCGGGCCCGATCGAGGCCAAGGAACTGCCAGCCGAAGAGGAAAAGGCCGACGATACCGGACGTGTTGTGCTGTCGGGTGCCTTGGCCACCTTGCCCCTGCGCGAAGCCCGCGAAGCATTCGAACGAGAATACCTGCTGACCCAGATCAATCGTTTTGGCGGCAACATCAGCCGCACCGCCAGTTTTGTAGGTATGGAACGCAGCGCGCTGCATCGCAAACTGAAATCGCTGGGCGTTGTGACTTCGAACAAATCCGGCGCGCGGGTGGCGCAACTGGATGAACCGGAACCGGCGGAGTAATCCGTCGGGTCTTTATCCGGTCTGACCGGGAGAGATGATCTGGAACGACCCGTTGTCGTATTTCACATAGCACGACTGTGTTGTCAGCGGTGGCAAGGTTGTTGTGGGTACAGCTGGTGCCCGTGACTTATCGGCCTGCTTGCATGGCGGCAGGCTGACCGGACGAAATCCCTTTTTGGCCATGCACTGCGCCTCGACCTGATTCCGCAGCCCTTGATTGACATCCACAGTATAAACACGTCCAGGCTGCCACCAGCCGGCCGAGCGATAGCACTGTCCACGACTATCGCAATAGGTTCGACCGGGCCAATAGGTGGGCGGGCTTTGGCGAACCTGATTGGCGACTGGCACCTCATTGATGGCCTGAACCTGACATTGCGTGGTCTCGGTCTGTAGGCGAGATACGCTCTCGCCTTCGCGGTAATATAACGAAAGCGGGCTGTCGCAAGCCGACAGGACCATTACCGGTAGAAGTAAACGAAGCACTGTTTTCATACACTTATCTTGCCTTAGCTTCGACGGGATGACAAATCAATTGACCGTTTTGGGGGCATCTGTCATGCAAGCAATTCAGGCAGAAAGGCCAAAAACATGAAGGTCATCATTTGCGGTGCCGGTCAGGTCGGCTGGCAAATTGCACGGCACTTGTCGGGCGAGCTTAATGACGTAACGGTGGTGGACAACAACCCCGATCTGGTGCGCCGCGCGACTGAGACGCTGGATGTACAGGGTATTGCGGGATTCGCCAGCTATCCTGATGTGCTGGATCGGGCAGGGGCCCGTGACGCTGACATGATCATCGCCGCAACCCATTCGGACGAGGTGAACATGGTCACCTGTCAGATGGCACACTCGATTTTCTCGATCCAGCGCAAGATTGCTCGGCTGCGGTCAAAGTCCTACCTTGAGGCGATCCACTCGGACCTGTTCCGACGCGACCACTTGCCAATCGACGTTGTGATCAGCCCCGAACGCGAGGTGGCAGCGGCCGCCATGCAACGCCTGTCGGCCCCGTCCGCCTTTGACACCGAGATGTTCATGGACGGCAAAGCGCAATTGCTGGGCATCCGTTTGGAAGAAGACTGCCCCATCGTGAATACGCCTCTGCGGCAGCTTACAGACCTGTTTTCGACACTCAGCGCGATTGTTGTAGGCGTTCGGCGCGAAGGCCGCCTGTTCGCCCCGGAAACCGAGGATCAGCTGTTTGTCGGAGATGAGTGTTATGTGTTCACCAATGTAGATGACGTCGACCGCACGATGGAGGTCTTTGGTAAGACACAAAAGAAACAGGATCGTGTCGTGATCGTCGGTGGCGGTAATGTCGGGCTTGAGGTCGCGCGCACGCTGGAAGAACGTGAAAGTCGTGTGCGGGCCAAGATCATTGAACGCGATCGCCAATGCGCCGAAGTGGCGGCTGAAGTATTGGAACGGACTATTGTACTGAATGGAGACGGCCTGAACGCCGCTTTGCTGCGTGAGGCCGGCATTGAACGCGCTGATGCGATGCTGGCGGTCACTGACGATGATCGTGCGAACATGCTGGCGGCAGTTCGCGCAAAGGCTGAGGGTTGTACGCTGGCGATAGCTCTGATCAATGATCCCAGCATGGTGGCACTTATGGGGCCGTTGGGGATCGACGCCTATATCAACCCTCGGGCCACAACAGTCAGCTCAATCCTGCGCCACATTCGCCATGGGCGCGTGCGTCAGGTATATTCTGTTGGCGACGCCGAAGCCGAGGTCATTGAGGCCGAGGTGCTGTCGACCTCGCCAATGGCCGGACAGAAGTTGCGCGACATTGATTTCCCCGAAGGCGTTCTGGTTGGAGCGGTCCGCAAGGGCGATGAGGTTTTGCGCCCGTCTGGCAGTTTGCGGATCGAAGAAAAAGACGTGGTAGCAATCTTTGCCATGGCCAAGGATGTCCCCGAGGTTGAGCGGTTGCTGCAGGTTTCGATCGATTTCTTCTGATGATGCGTGTGCGAACACAACAAATCGGCTTGGTGCGACGGTTACCATTGTTTTTGCTGATCTGGGGCGTAGTTTCGCTGTCGATGTGGATTCCGGGTATCTACGCTCTGGCGCTGGATGATCACGAGACATCTCGATCCTTTTTCTATTCCGGTTTGCTGGGTTTGTTTGTTGTGGCGTCGGTTTCGTTGGCGACCTCAAACCGGATTCCGCGCCGGGGTACATTAGGGCAATTGGCAGTGTTGTTCGGATGTTTCACCGTTCTGCCGTTGTTTCTGGCCATCCCGCTTCATGATGCCTTGGGCAATACGACCTTCCTGAATGCCTATTTCGATATGGTCAGCGCCTTTACGACGACTGGGGCGGATATTTTCCCTGATCCCGATCGTCTGACGGCACCGCTGCACCTTTGGCGCGCGTTGGTTGGCTGGATGGGCGGGTTGCTGATGTGGATTTCCGCAGCCGCTATTCTGGCCCCGCTGTCGCTGGGCGGCTTTGAAATCACTGCGCGGGGCGAGCCTGGTCGCCCGGTCACGGGCGTGGCGCAAAGCGAAGAGGTTGATCCGCGCGGGCGGTTGATCAGGGTGACACGAACCTTGACCCCTGTGTATGCAGGTCTGACCGCAGTGATTTGGCTGCTGCTCTTGATCGCAGGTGAGCAAGGGCTGACGGCGATCAGTCACGCAATGTCCACAATGGCCACCTCTGGGATCTCACCGGTTGGTGGGCTGGAAGGTGCGCAGGCCGGTATCACCGGCGAGGCGATCATTTTCCTGTTTTTGTTCTTCGCCTTGTCCCGGCTGACATTTTCAACGGATACCGCAACCACCGGGTATTCGAGGCTGGACAGGGACCCAGAGTTTCGGATTGGCCTGCTGATTGTATTCGCCGTTGCCGTGCTTCTGCTATTCCGCGTGTTGGCCGGGGTGAATGAAATTGGCGGGACTGTGCAGCCGCTGGACGCGGTTCATGTGTTCTGGGGAATGCTGTTCACGGCTTTGTCGTTTCTGACCACCGCCGGGTTCGAAAGTTCAAATTGGAACGATGCACAGCAATTGTCAGGGTTGGGCACGCCGGGGTTGATCCTGATGGGATTGGCCCTGATCGGCGGAGGTGTTGCCACTACGGCGGGTGGGGTCAAATTGCTTCGGGTATTTGCCCTGTACCTGAACGGTGCGCGCGAGATTGATCGCCTGATTTATCCCTCATCGGTCAGTGGTGCAGGCCAAGGAAATCGACGGATTCAAAGCGACGGTGCCTTTATTGCGTGGATCTTTTTGATGATGTTCGCGCTGACTGCGGCACTGTTCAACTTACTGCTTGCCATGATGGGGGCTGGGTTCGAGCAGGCCATGGTATTGACCGTAGCATCGCTCAGCACCACGGGTCCTTTGATCGAGCTTGCAACAGATATACCGATCCGCCTGGTGGATTTGTCAGCGGGGGCCAAGCTGACCATGTGCGCGGCGATGGTGATTGGGCGGCTGGAAACGCTGGCGATTATTGCCTTGATCACGCCAACGCTCTGGCGGGACTAAGGTTTGCCATATGTAAATTGACTGATTTTTCATCTGGAAACTCGGTTAACTCCACTCCATACTCCTCCAGAGGGAGCGCGTTGGTCCGCAGCGCGTAGCAAGAACAATGGCGAGATTATAAAAATATGGCTTCGGACAGACAGAATCTGCAGGACGCGTTCCTGAACAATGTACGGAAAGCAAAGGTCCCGGTCACAATTTTCCTGATCAACGGTGTGAAATTGCAAGGTGTCATCACCTGGTTCGATAATTTCTGCGTGTTGCTACGCCGCGACGGACAGTCGCAGCTTGTCTATAAGCACGCGATTTCGACAATCATGCCGTCGCAGCCGATCAGCCTGTATGAGGGCGAAGACGCCTCTTGATGGAACATGACAGGACGCGCACCCGCGCTTGGGTGCTGCATCCGGAAATCAAATCAGATGAACAGCGCCGTGTCCCCGAGCCGGCGCTGCAAGAGGCGGTGGCATTGGCTGCCGCTTTGCCCGATCTGGATGTGATCGGGTCCGAGATCGTGCGCTTGCAACGCGCCCAACCGGGGTTGCTGTTTGGCAGCGGCAAGATCGAGGAACTGGCGGAACGGCTGCATGACAGTGAGATTGAACTGGTGCTGATCGATGGCCCGGTGACGCCTGTTCAGCAGCGCAACCTTGAGAAGGCGTGGAAGGTTAAAATCCTCGACCGGACCGGCCTGATTTTGGAGATTTTCAGTGACCGCGCCCGCACCCGCGAGGGTGTGCTGCAGGTCGAGATGGCCGCGCTTAGCTATCAGCGGACCCGATTGGTGCGGGCCTGGACTCACCTTGAACGTCAGCGGGGCGGTTTGGGATTTGTCGGTGGTCCGGGTGAAACCCAGATCGAGGCTGACCGTCGCGCCATTGATGAACAACTGGTGCGTCTGCGCCGTCAGCTTCAGAAGGTGGTCAAGACACGCACGCTACACCGAGCCGCGCGGGCTAAGGTGCCGTATCCGATTGTCGCGCTGGTCGGCTATACCAACGCTGGAAAGTCCACGCTGTTCAATCGCTTGACCGGGGCCGAGGTCATGGCAAAGGATATGTTGTTTGCCACGCTGGACCCGACCATGCGCCGGGTCGAACTGCCTGATGGCCCCGAGGTGATCCTGTCAGACACAGTGGGCTTTATCTCGAACCTTCCGACCGAATTGGTCGCGGCGTTCCGTGCCACACTCGAAGAAGTCTTGGGCGCAGATATCGTTGTCCACGTGCGCGACATCAGCCATGAGGAAACCGACGCGCAGGCGCAGGATGTTGAGACGATCCTGACCTCGTTGGGTGTTGATGATGAACGCCCCAGGCTGGAGGTCTGGAACAAGATCGACCTTCTAAACGAAGAGGAGCGTCTAGCTGCCTTCAAGCGGGCAGACCGTGACCCATCAATCTTTGCTATTTCTGCAGTGACAGGGGAAGGGGTAGAACCTCTACTGGCCGAGATCGCAACCAAGCTGCAGGGCACGCGGCACGAAAATACGCTGTCGTTGGGATTTGCAGACGGCAACAAACGTGCATGGCTGTTCCGGCAGGATGTGGTGCGGTCCGAGAAACAGACGGATGACGGTTTTGAAATCACCGTTCTGTGGACTGACAAACAAGCTGCGCAGTTCGCGGCTCTTTGAGCGTTGGGCAGGTCATCCATGGCTGAGGGTAAAAACACAAAGGTCTTCCTGCGCGGGCATATCACCGTTCCCGCGGATCGGTTGGAACAAGTCCGGGCCGCGTTGCCGGAACATATCGCACTTACACGGGCCGAGCCGGGATGCCTCTCGTTTGAGGTTGTGGAAAATGCTGGCATCCCCGGTAAGTTCGATGTTTGCGAGGTATTCGAGAATCAGGCGGCTTTCGACGCGCATCAGGTGCGGACGAAGGCATCGGACTGGTTCAAGATTACCGAGGGCATTCCGCGCAAATATTCAATCACCACGGAATAGCCGGGTCCGCGATATCTTTTATTTCCCGTCGATCTGCCGTTGAAAGTCCTCGGCATCGAACCATCCCAGCGAGGACTTCACCTTATGCTCGTCGGTTAATTCCCATTCCTCCCATCCCCGTGTCAGGACATGGTTGCCTGTCTGGGCGTGATGGCCTTCCAAAGTCCAGACAAAGATGGCGTGTTGTCCGGCCCAACGCATCATGTCGCAGCGCAATTCCAGATCGGGGAAATCGGATTGAAATCCGCGGGCCATTTCAGCAATTGCGGCCCGGCCTTGCAGAGGCTCGGCCCTGTTCATGCTCATTCGGCAATCAGCGGCGAAGAAACTGGCAACCGCTTCCGCATCGCCTGAACTCCAAGCAATTGCGTAATCGCGTGCGAGATTGTTAAGTCTGTCCCGAATACTAGCCATCCGCGCCCCCGGTCCTAAATAGTCCGCTCGCAGATCGTAGGCGAAAACACCCGTCTGCGTCCATGACCGCGCCGGAAAGGGGCAAGGTCTTGCCGAAGCGTGATAATCAGCGCGGTATCAGGTTGGTGACGCCAACGGCAGCAGCGCGCGCCAAATCCAGATCCAGTGACATCGGAATATATTCCCCACGACGCCACAGTTGGGCTTGATCGTCATAGTAACGCGACAGGAAGTGACCCGACTGACCGGTGGCCGTGATAAAGACCGAGCTATCGGGGTCAGCAAAATCGTATACACCGCGATAGCCCGCCCCGTGTACGTTTTGGAATGGGTCCTTGCCCTCGCCTGAGGTTCGGCCGCGCAGCAGAGTGTTGTCGCCACCACTGGTGGATTGGCGGATGTTGACGAAGTACCTCAGCACTGGCACCGAGCCCAGAACCGGGTGATCGTGGGTGGCCTGATGCGCGTCGCCCCAGCGAAGGGATTCAAGCGCGCTGCCGTAGTTTTCGGAAATCCAAATCAGCGCGTCGTCCAAGGCCAGTCGCGCCATATCGGTGCAAGTCTCGGTTGGTGCGCTTTGGCGCACGTCGCACCATACAGAAGCGCCATTGATATCACGGAAGACACGTTCAATAAACAGCGGCTCGACATGTTTGTATTCTGCGGCCAGCGGCCCCAGATCATCCGAGATCAAACGAATTTGCAGCGCCCGAACCCAGGCCGCATAGATCAACGGCTCGGGCAGGTGTTCGTTCATTTCACCGTTCCACTCGGCCAGCAGAGATAGTGCGATTTGGCGCTGGCGTTCTGGGGTTCCCTCGGGGGCAGAAGCTCCGGTGAACCACAAATCAGCTCCGATCAGCGGCAGCAGCGAGCGGGCGGTGAAGCTGACGGTATCCAGTTGCGCCTCGATAAAGCTGTCGCGGGTGTGAACTTCACGCGATTGCATCAGGCGTTCCCAACGGTGCACGCGCTGGGTGTCGCCCCACTCATAGGATACGTGTTCAGGGAAGGGGCGGTCGATGATCTTGTTGTTGGTGTTGCCCAGAATGCCGCCTGCGGGGGCGACAAATTCAGGGTTATTGGCATAAGGAAGGCGACCCTGCCACAGGTTCTCGGCCAGCCAACCGGGCGTTGGAATACGACCCCGGCTTTGGTTGCGTAAGTCGCGCTTTGGCATGGCTCCGATCAGTTTCAATCCGATGGTATCTTTGTCCACCAGTGACAGGTTCTGCGATGGCGAGATGAATAGTTCCGCGCCCTCAATGGCTTCTGAAACGCTGTCTGCGTTCATCAACGCCATTGAGGCTGTCATCGTCGTGTCGCGCGGGCTGAGTGCTGTCCAAGAAAGCGATGCAACGTGGCCCGGTGGCGTAATTGTTTCCAGATCATAATGGCTGCCGGGCAAGACCGGGCCGTTTTCAGTCCAGCGCAGGGTTAGGGTGACGGGCGCTTGATCCTTGATCTCGATGATCGAGGGGCGGTTGCGGAACTTTTTGTACCCATCTGGTGTCAGATATTCCTCGGGGTTATCGGGGTTCAGCTTCTCGATATGTACGTCTTGGTCGTCCAGATAGGATGAGGTTAGGCCCCAGCCCAGACGATTACTGCGTCCGGTCATTATGGCGGGAACACCGGGGATGGTGCCACCGATGACGCCACCCTTGGCGAGTTCCAATCGAGCCAAATACCAGATGCCGGGCGCAGTAAAGCCCAGATGCGGATCGTTGGCCAGTAATGTGCCACCGCTGGCCGAACGAGACGGCGCGGCGGTCCAAGCGTTTGAAGCCCCAGCCAGCCCTCGTTTCGGAAAGGGCGAAAGCGGTGTCTCGGGCATCGGAACGCTACGGGCATAGCGGGGAACATTCGGAAACAAAGCGGCGTATTCCGGCAGGGCTGCAATGCCTGCACCCGGAACGTCGGGCAGTATATCGGACAGCCTCGCAGGATCATTCAGTATCAGCGACGTACGTGCGCGCAGCACCTCATCCTGCAGATGACCAGACAGTTGCAGGCCCATCAGCTTGATCACTGCGATACTGTCGCCGGGTTGCCAAGGAGATACGGGCGCATTGAACAGGAACATTTCGGGTGCGCCACGGCCCAATGCGGCTTCGTTGATCTCGTCCAGCCGCGCATTCACACCTGCTGAATAGGCGCGCAGCGCGGCCTTGGTGTAATCATCTTGTACCTCAACCGAACGATGCGCCAGACCGTACAAATCCAACCGGCGCAGCAGTTTGTCGATATGAACGGTGCGCGCGCCAAAAACTTCGGACAAACGGCCTTGCGCCGTGCGGCGCATGACCGTCATCTGCCAGAGGCGGTCCTGCGCGTGGGCGTAACCGAGGCCAAAGAATACATCCGGATCATTCGCCGCCAGAACATGAGGCACGTTGGCCGTATCCCGAATGATTTCGACCGGGGCGTTTAATCCCTTTACCTCGACCGTTTGGTCGTAGTCGGGCAAGGATTGACTGGCCAGAAAATACACCAACGCAATGGCAGCCACTGCCAGCATTATCAGACCTGAGGTAATGCGCACGAGCCAGCGAAATACGAGTGCCATTTATGGCCTACTACCTTGATCTAGTTCCGATTGCCGCGAGATTAATGGATGGCTTTGCTGACCGAAAGAGGAACAGCGGGGGAATATTCGCGTTTACTTCGATTTAAACAAAAATCCCCGCCACATACGGGGCGGGGATGTTGATGTAGGAGAGTGGTTGCCAGACGTTAAGGAATGATCCGGGTATATTTTGTGCCTTCAACCGTGGCGCCGAATTTCAGGCCGGCCTGGCCAAACACCGCCGCCAATACTGGCGAACGCAACGTCGTGGTGTCGGTTGACAGCGAATCTCCGGTTGCATCAACCACGTAGCCAATATCGGCTCCGGCGGTCCAACCGTTAGAGCGCCGGAAATTGTTCAGCGCATCTTCTGTCATAAAGAACAGCACATGAGCATATTGCTGTGCGCCGATCTGCAGGCCGGCGGTGCCGGATATAGCGGAATAGTAATCAACGGTTGCGCCCTGAATGCGCAATGCGCCTTGGCCGTAGGCACCGCCAAAGATAAAACCGGCGTCGGTTATCAGGGGCATGACCAGCATGCCGTTGGCCTTGTTTGCGATCTCAACAGTGTTGGGATAGCTCGCATACATTTCGGTCAGGGTGGCATCGACGCGGGCGTCGATCTTGGCTGCATTGGAACTGCCGACGCCATTGCCGCAAGCGGCGGTCATTGTCAGCCCGGCCATGCCAAAGGCAAAGCCACGACGGCTCAGTCGGGGTGCATTGGAACTGCTCATGTTTTTTATCTCTGTATAACTGCCTGAATTGTCGGGTGTTCCCGATCTTGTGTGCGAGAATACGCCGATTGCGCCTGTGTGTCACGGGAAAGCTGAGTGACCGCGCCGTACAATCGGCGAAAAACCGCGACAATTTCGGGTTTTAACCTTGAAGCAAGCGTGCGACCCGCGGTGCAAAGTATGTGAGGATGCCGTCACAGCCTGCGCGCTTGAACGCCAGAAGGCTTTCCAGCATCACCTTTTCTCCGTCTATCCATCCGTTCTGTGCTGCTGCCTGAACCATCGCGTATTCGCCTGACACCTGATAAGCGTAGGTCGGCGCGCCAAACGTGTCTTTCACACGGCGACAGATATCCAGATAAGGCATGCCAGGCTTGATCATCACCATGTCTGCGCCCTCGGTCAGGTCACGCTCAATCAGGCGCAGGGCCTCGTTCGAGTTGGCTGGATCCATCTGATAGGTCTTCTTGTCGCCTGTCAGCGCACCCGAAGCTCCCACCGCGTCGCGGAACGGTCCGTAAAAGGCGCTGGCGTATTTGGCGGCATAGCTGAGGATCATCACATTCTGGTGGCCCGCAGCCTCCAACGCCCGACGCATTTCGCCAATCCGTCCGTCCATCATGTCGGATGGGCCGATGATATCGGCACCAGATTCTGCTTGGGCCAACGTCATTTTCACCAGTGCCTCGACAGTCTGGTCGTTCACGATCTCGCCATCTACCACATAGCCGTCATGACCATTGATGTTGTAGGGGTCCAGAGCCACGTCGGTCATCACCGCAATATCCGGCGCCGCGGCCTTGATCGCGCGAATGGCGCGGTTCGACAGGTTGTCGGGATTCCAGGCCTCGGCGCAGTCCTCGGTTTTCAGGCTGGGATCGGTGTATGGAAAGATGCAAATCGCCGGAATTCCCAGCGCCTGCGCTTCAACTGCGGCCTTTGCTATCAGGTCAACCGACCGACGCACTACGCCTGGCATTGACGGCACGGGCTCTTCTATGCCCTCTCCATCACGTACAAAAACCGGCCAGATCAGATCGTCGGTAGTGAGCGTATTCTCCCGGACAAGCCCCCGCACGGCCTGACGTTGGCGCGCCCTGCGGAAACGGGTCAGGGGATAAGGGGCGATGGTCGGTTTCATGTCGCGCTCTCCTTGAATATTTCCGCATTGGGTGGCATGAATTCTCCGTAGTCTCAAGGGTAACGATGGACGCGCCTGTGCGAAAAAGCCCCTCAGGACTGAGAACAAAGGGCTGACGCTTGGACTTATACTCTTCGCTATTCGAAATCATCGACATGCGCAGTTTTTCGAATCTGTGGTATTGGATCTGTCTGGCCGTTTTGTGGTCATCGGCCAGCCACTGGGCGATGGGTGTACCATTTGACCTTTTGGTGCGCGCACGCCGTGCCGGTGGGCAGGCTGAGCGCGATCTGTTGGATATCGTGCGGATCAATACTAACCGTCTGCTTTACATCGTTGATGTGTCTGGCCAGATCATTCTGGGTTTGTCCTGTTTCATTTTCACTGGTCTGGCGATGCTTGGTTTTTACTATGGGGTCGAGTTCGCACAGGCAGTATTCCTACTGCTTTTTCCGGGTAGCTTTGTGATGCTGCTCAATATCAGGGCAGCACGTAGCTTAGAGAATAGCGACGGAACGCTTGAGGTCGTAGGTAAGACTTTGACGCGATGCAGGATCTATACGCAGATTATTGGAATGATTTCGATCCTGATCACTTCTTTTTGGGGCATGTATCAGAACTTCTCAATCGGGGTTCTGGGGTAAGAAATTCGGAAAGGCACGAAGATGACGGCTCCGAACCACGTAACGGTTGGCGGCGCCCCTGAAGGGTTTGACGCACAGATTGTCCTGAATGAGATCGCACGGTCCGGCGGGCCAGTCTGCCACGTCGCGCGCGACGATAAGCGGATGGAGGCGATGCGCGCCGCGCTTGCTTTCTTTGCGCCGGACATGCCGGTCTTTGTCTTTCCAGGCTGGGATTGTCTGCCTTACGACCGGGTTTCGCCCAATGCGGATATCGCGGCGGCCCGCGTAGCGACATTGGCAGCGCTGGTGCATCAGATGCCGGAACGGTTCGTGCTGCTGACCACGTTAAATGCGGCGACCCAGCGTGTGCCCGCGCGCGATGTTCTGCGTGAGGCTGCGTTCACGGCGCGCGTTGACCACCGCGTCGACGAAACGGCGCTGCGGAACTTTTTGGTGCGCATGGGTTTCACCCAAAGCCCTACGGTGATGGAATCCGGTGACTATGCGATCCGCGGAGGAATCATCGACATCTTTCCACCCGGTGAATCCGGCCCAGTCCGTCTGGACCTATTCGGAGATGTTCTGGACGGAGCGCGCCGGTTTGATCCGGTGTCGCAACGCACGACCGAAAAGCTGGATGTAGTAGAACTGGCTCCGGTTTCCGAGGTCATTCTGGATGAGACCGCCATCACCCGGTTTCGCCAAAACTATCGCATTGAGTTCGGCGCGGCGGGCACGGACGATCCGCTGTACGAGGCGGTCAGTGCGGGCCGCAAGCATCAGGGCATCGAACACTGGCTGCCCTTCTTCCACGAAAAACTGGAAACGCTATTCGACTATTTGCCGGGGGCCACGATCACTCTGGATGATCAGGTCACGCCCGCTCGGCTCGCCCGTTGGGACAGTATTGAAGATCAGTACCAGACCCGGAAGCTGGCGTTAGAGAACCGATCGCGCATTGACACGGTTTATAAACCGACGCCGCCGGGCTTGCTGTATCTGGACGACGCCGCCTGGCAGCAGGCGGTCGGCGACCGTCGCGTTATGCAATTCAGCCCGCTGCCGCAAGCCAGTGGCCCCGGAGTGATCGACGCGGGCGGTCGGATTGGGCGCAACTTTGCGCCCGAGCGGCAGCAGGAAAGCATCAGCCTGTTTGGCGCTCTGGCTGGCCATATCACCGACAAGATGGCCAAGGGGCCGGTGCTGATCGCGTCCTATTCCGAAGGGGCGCGCGAACGCCTGACCGGGCTGATCGAGGATGAAGGGCTGGCCGAGGCCATCCCCGTATCCAACGGTACCCGCATCGGAAAACGCGGATTGCATCTGGCAGTTTGGGCGTTGGAACACGGGTTCGAAACACCCGGTCTTACGGTTGTAGCGGAACAGGATGTTTTGGGTGATCGCTTGATCCGCCAACCCAAAAAACGCCGCAAGGCCGAGAATTTCCTGACCGAGACGCAATCGCTTACCCCCGGTGATCTGGTGGTTCATGTGGATCACGGCATTGGCCGTTATCTTGGGATGGAGGTGGTCACCGCTGCGGGGGCTGCTCATGAATGTTTGCTGCTGGAATACGCCGAGCAGGCAAAGCTGTATCTGCCGGTCGAGAATATCGAGTTGCTGTCGAAATACGGCCACGATGAAGGTCTGCTGGACCGTCTGGGCGGTGGCGCATGGCAGGCGAAGAAAGCCAAGCTGAAAGAGCGTATCCGCGAGATGGCGGACAAGCTGATCCGCATCGCCGCCGAACGTGCCTTGCGCAAGGCGCCGGTCATGGACCCGCCGCCTCATGCGTGGGAAGAGTTCAGCGCCCGGTTCCCCTATCAGGAAACCGACGATCAGTTGCGCGCCATTTCCGAGGTGATGGAAGACATGCATTCCGGTGCGCCGATGGATCGTCTGATCTGCGGCGATGTGGGTTTTGGCAAAACCGAAGTGGCGATGCGTGCAGCCTTTGTTGCCGCCATGTCGGGCGTTCAGGTGGCAGTAGTTGCTCCGACCACACTGCTGGCGCGCCAACACGCAGCTTCTTTCAAGGAACGTTTCCGGGGCTTCCCGCTGGAAGTGCGGCAACTGTCGCGGTTTGTGTCTGCCAAAGAGGCGCAGCAAACAAGGGATGGTCTGGCGCGTGGCACAGTCGATATCGTTATTGGGACCCATGCGCTGTTGGCCAAGGGTATCCGGTTCAACAACCTTGGTCTGCTGATCATTGATGAAGAACAGCATTTCGGCGTCGGCCACAAGGAACGCCTGAAACAGCTGCGCTCGGATATCCACGTGCTGACCCTGACAGCCACGCCGATCCCGCGCACTCTGCAATTGTCGCTGACTGGTGTGCGCGATCTGTCGATCATCGGTACGCCTCCGATCGACCGCCTTGCGATCCGGACCTATGTCAGCGAGTTCGACGCGGTCACGATCCGCGAGGCGTTGCTGCGCGAATATTATCGCGGCGGGCAGAGTTTCTATGTGGTTCCGCGCATCTCGGATCTGCCCGAGATAGAGGATTTCCTAAAGGAACAACTGCCGGAACTGACCTATGTGATCGCTCATGGTCAAATGGCGGCTGGTGAACTCGATGACCGGATGAACGCGTTCTATGACGGTAAGTATGATGTGCTGTTGGCCACGACGATCGTGGAAAGTGGGCTGGACATTCCGACAGCGAACACAATGGTCGTGCACCGAGCGGATATGTTCGGGCTTGCGCAGCTGTATCAGATACGCGGTCGAGTAGGGCGCTCGAAAACCCGCGCCTACGCCTATCTGACAACCAAGCCGCGCCAGAAACTGACCGCCACGGCTGAAAAACGTCTTAGGGTTCTGGGGTCATTGGACACGTTGGGGGCCGGGTTCACGCTGGCCAGCCAAGACCTGGATATTCGCGGCGCGGGCAATCTGTTGGGTGAGGAACAATCGGGTCAGATGCGCGATGTCGGCTATGAACTCTATCAGTCAATGCTGGAAGAGGCGATTGCCAAGATCAAGGCTGGTGAAATGGAGGGGCTGTCGGACGCCGATGACCAATGGGCCCCGCAAATCAACCTGGGCGTGCCGGTACTGATCCCCGAGGATTACGTGCCCGATCTGGACGTGCGTCTGGGCCTCTATCGCCGACTGTCGTCACTCTCTACCAAGGTCGAACTGGAAGGGTTTGCGGCCGAGTTGATCGACCGGTTCGGCAAACTGCCGAAAGAGGTGAACACGCTGATGCTGGTCGTGCGCATCAAGGCGATGTGTAAGCGCGCGGGCATTGCCAAGCTGGATGGTGGGCCGAAGGGTGCGACGATCCAATTCCACAATGACAAGTTCGCGTCCCCTCAGGGATTGGTCGAATTTATTCAGAACCAGCGCGGGCTGGCCAAGGTCAAGGACAACAAGATCGTCGTGCGTCGTGACTGGAAAAAGGACAGCGACAAGATCAAGGGCGCCTTTGCCATTGCACGTGATCTGGCGGAAAAGCTTGTGGCCGAAAAGAAGAAGGCAAAGGCCTAGTCGTCGCTGACAAAGGTACATAACTGCCAGTTTCCCGCGTCGGACTTAACGAAAGCGGCGCGGTATCCGGTCATAGGCCACAGAAAATCGGCATGCATATAGCCTTGCGTACCGTCAGTCAGCAAAACACGCTGATAGTCGGCACCGTCCTGAAACTCGCGGATGATCGCGATTTCGTAGCTGATCAGCCCCAGAATAGGCGCGGTGCGATCCGGTCTTTGACGCAGAGATACATCTGTTCCCGTGACGAAATACGCTAGCTGCGGATCCAAAGAGGCGGGCAGAGTGATCTGCCATTGATGCGGCATCCAGAACTCGCCTTCGTCGTCGAAATAACCAGGTTGGGACAGGGTGTTTTCCAGATCGGTCCAATACTGGTCGCGCAGCGCATTGGCGTTCCCACGGACCTCTTCCGAAAGGGTCTTGGGGTCGAGAACGAGATTGGCGCGCAGTTCCTCGGGGCCACCGTCGCCGCCGTGACTTAGGTAGATATCCGGACAAACCTCAGCAACGATGGCTTCGGTGTCGCGTGCCTTGACCAGTATTAGCAATTCGTCCCGAAATTCCACCAAAGACGGGTCTTGATCGGCCTGATCGACGGGCGGAAAGGACTGGCGATCTGCAAGGGCAGGCCCACCGATCAAAGCGACCAATAGTAAACAGTATCTCATTCGGCGGCCCTCATCGCTGCCTGAGCGCAGAAGCAGGACGCACCAACTGCCCGGTCGGCCCGGGCCAGAGCAAGGTCAAGGCGCTGTTTGATCTGTTTGATCTCGTCCTGTTCCCCCCGTGCCTTAAGGCAATCATGGAGTCCTTTAAGGCTCCAAACATTGTCCGGATGGATCGAGGCGCGGCTTAGCGTGCCGCCCAGTCCAAGGTCTTCGCGATAGACGGCCTCGGCCTCAACTACATGGCCTTGCTCAAACAGCAACGCCCCCAGCGCGTGACGGGTGGGCTGCATCCAACCCCACGGCTCATCATAGGGTAGCGTATCATCCAACTCGACCGAGCGGCGCAAGTGGGCATAGGCCATATCGTAATTGCCTTTGCGGTATTCGATTTCGCCCCTCAGCATTTCGCGAGCGATCTCCAGCAGATCGACGACACGGTTGTTGTGCAGTAGTCGCGTTTCGGGAACGCAGGCTTTGGCTGAAAGGAAAAGTTGTTCTTCGGCCTCTGCTTTGGTCACATCACCTGTCGCAGCATGCGCAATGGCGCGGGCGTAGTGGATGGTCGCAGTTAGCGTGCGGAATAGGTCGGGGTCTTCTGGCAGCTCCAGCGATTTGGCCTCTTCCCATCTGCCGAAACGGATCAGGATGTGCGGGCCCATGGACATGTAGCTTTCGAAGTAATCTGCCATTGGCGGGCTTTCGATGCGAAGCATGTCCTCTGGCGTGGTGTCCCACAAACCTTTGTTGGCACGCAGGGCAGGTTCCATCTGGCCCAGAAACAGCGCCCCGTAGATAGCAAAGTGGTAATTGTGTTGCCGGTAACCCGTGTAGATGTTGAACGCGCCCTCACGCTCGTAATACTTCAGATCGGAGATTGTAGCTTTCTCGTTCCAGTAAACGACGTTGTGATAGTGGCCGCAAAGCACGTCGATATGGGTTGGCATATGCACCAGATGGCCCGCATCGGGTACCAGAGTGCGCAGGACGTCCCCTGCTTTCAACGCCTTTTCCGGGGTAGGGGACATTTCCATCAGATGCACATAGAGGTGAAGCAGTCCCGGATGGGACATGGCGGCCGGATCGTTGGCCATTGCGTCCTCAAGCACCTTCTGCGCCTCTAGCGTTGCCGCGCCCTCGGCGGGCTGGCCGGTCTTGAGGTCCCACATTTGCCAGGGTGTCAGGTTCAGCAATGCCTCAACATAGATGGTGCGTAGGTCCAGATGATCGGGCTGCGCGGCAAAAGCGGCGCGCATGGCGTTGGCGAAATCATGATTCCAACCGTGCATATCCGCGATCGGATCACGCTGAGGGTAACGTGCGGGAAGGGCACGGATCAGCGCTTGTTCAGCTGGGGTGCAGGTCTTGAGCAATTCTAACGCTCGTTGGGTGGCGTCATACGCCTGATTCAGCGCCTTCTGCTGACCGCGTTCGTCTCGTAAATCCCACGGCAGATTGTAGTTCGGTCCAGCCGCATAGGCGATCCCCCAATAGGCCATGGCGCAGGTCGGATCGTGCTCGGCGGCGCGTTGAAAACAGACAACAGCCTCATCATGATTATAGCCGTAGGTCCAGATCAGCCCGCGATCAAACCACAGCTGCGCTTCGGGAACGGACGTGGTGATCGGACAGGAATGTGTGCCAAGTTCGTAATAGTCGCTCATCGAAAACCTCCCCTCGGGTTAAGAGGAGGTTAGCGGGATTCGCGCAGGCTGCACAGATCAGGCAGGCAGCCTGTTTTCGATCCGCCCCATATGCAGCATCAGCCCGAACCCGGTCAGGCTCATGACCAGAATGCCAGTGCTCAAGGGGACCAAAGTACCGTCGAACAAAAGCCCGATTGGCGCGGCAATGGCGGCGGCCAGAACGGTCGAGAACGCCCCGATCACCGAGGCTGCCATGCCGGCAATATGTCCCATCGGCTCCATCGCGATAGCGTTCAGGTTGCCCATGGTCATGCCTGCCATGAAAAAGATGGACGTCTGCCAAAAGACGAAAACCGCAAAGGACAAGTTCGGTGACAGCGGCATCATGTTCAGCGTGATTACACCTGTGGTGATGACAATTTGCGCGCCTAAGGCCCATGTCACCAACCGCCGCATGCCCACGCGGATCACCAACGCCGCGTTAAGCAGGCTGGCCGAGCCCGCCATAAGGGCCACGAACCCGAACCAGAAGGGGAAGCTGTCGGCGCTGTCATGGATCACGTCATAGACTGGCTGAACCATGGTCAGCGTTGTGAACAGGATGCCCAGGCACAAGGTCTGCACGAAGATTGAGACGCGCACTGTTGGGTGGTTGAACATCTCGCGCGCAGCCGAAGCCATCAAGGGCAGGCGCAGAGGTCTGCGGTTCTCGGGCTTCAAAGATTCAGGCAGGCGCAAGCCCATCCAGATTACTGTGATGACTGAGAACAGGATGAATGACACAAAGATGGCGCGCCAACCTGCAACGGAGATTACACCGGCCCCCAGCATCGGCGCGACGGCAGGGACCAGTGTAAAGATCATCATTGCGATAGAGACGATCCGGGCCATTTCCCGGCCTGAATACAGATCCCGGATTATGGCCATCGCCACAACGCGCGGTGCGGCGCAGCCGACACCCTGCGCGACCCGCGCGATTAACAGAAGCTCTAAAGAGGAACTGGCCCAAGCGATTGCCGCAGAAATGATGTAAAGAGCCGAACCTACATAGATGACCGGTTTGCGCCCGAAAGCGTCCGACAGCGGACCGACAAAAAAAGTGCCGATACCCATGCCCAGCACAAATGACGTAAGGATCAGCTGCGCCCTGTTGATGTCATCAGGGCTAAGTTGTGCACCGATCTCGGGCAGCGCAGGCAACATCGAGTCGATCGAAAACGCAATGGTCGCAAACATCATTGCGACGAGTGCGATGAATTCTCCCGAAGACATACGATTGGCCATAGTGCCCCTCCTGACCTGTTCGCGCTATCACGACAGGTCAGGTGGCGCTAGGTATCAAAATGCACAGAGACCTGTGCTAATTTGCAGGGGAAGCCTCAAGCTGAGACATGATTTCGCCGATAACTTTTTCCCACATTTCAGGCGGTTGAGCGCCGGGAACCGCGTGCTGGTTGGCCACGATATAGGTCGGAACCGAGTTCACACCCATCTGGCGCGAATGGGTGTCGCGGTTGCGGATATCTTCGCGGTCGGCGTCAGATTTCAGCAGTTTGAGAATAACGGCAGCGTCCATACCAGCAGCGTCGGCGATGTCGGCCAGAACCTCGTGGTTGCCGATGTCACGTGCCTGCACAAAGTAGGCGTCAAAAAGCGCATCCACGACTTCGTTCTGTTTGCCTTCGATACCGGCCCAATGGATCAGGCGGTGGGCATCCAGCGTATTGGGCGTGCGTTTCATGCCTTCGAAGTCGATGTTCAATCCAGCTTTCTCGGCGTGTTCAACAACCGGTGCATAAGCGCGAACTGCGCCATCCTTGCCGCCGAATTTGCCTTCCAGATACTCGCGTCGGTCCATGCCTTCGTCGGGCATGTCGGGGTTAAGCTGAAACGGATGCCATTCGATTACCATCGGATGGTCGGGGATAGCGGCCAAAGCCTTGTCCAGATGGGTCTTGCCGATATAGCACCACGGGCAGATCGGGTCGGACATGATGTCAAGTTTGACGGTCTGGGTCATGGTGTATTCGCCTTGAAATAGGCCGGCAGCGCCCGGCGCAGGAGTTTGCCATTACCGCCGGTCGGAAGCTCGGGCAGATGAATGAACGCGCGCGGCTGTTTGTACCGCGCCAGATTTGCTTCGACATAGGTGCGCAACGCGTCATCGTCCAGCTTTTCCGGGCCTGTATAGAAGGCTGCTATCACAAATGTGTCCTGTTTGACCTCAACCGCAGCGGCGCCCACCTGCGTGATGCCGGGGTATTTGGTCAGCGCGGCCTCAACCTCGACCGGGGACACGCGATAGCCGCCTGCATTCATCATGTCATCGTCGCGGCCCAGATATGTGATCTGCCCGTCCACAGCCATCGCGCCCTGATCGCCTGTCAGGAACCAGTCACCCTGCATCCGTGCCTGCGCTTCATCCGGTGCGTTCAGATAGGTCAGCATCAGGCCGGGGTCCGAACGATGAATGGCAATGGTCCCCTCCTGTCCCTGGGGGACCGGACCGTCCGGCCCGAGGATCGCGACCCGGCGTCCCGGCTGTGGTTGTCCCAATGCCTCGCCGCGTGCCGGGTGGGCTGGGCTGGACGAGATGAAGGTGGAGCATTCGGACATGCCGTAAGCTTCAAACAGTTCGGTTCCAGTTGCTTCGGTCCATTGCGCATGCAGGTGCCGCGAGAGTTTTTCCCCGGCGCACAAACCGTGGCGCAAGTTTGGTAGGTGGAGATCATGTGCGGTTTTGAGCAATTTACGGAACACACCGGGTGCCGCCGCAAAAATCGTCGCGTTGTATCGGCGCAACAAGGCGGGCAGGGCGTCCGGGTCGGTGCCCGGCTCTGGGATCAGTGCAGTTGCACCCATGGTCCAGGGATCCATCAAGCCAGTGCCCAGCGTATAGGTCCAATTGAATGCCCCTGCATGACACAGGCGGTCCGAAATTCTCAGCCCATACCAACCTTCGACCATCATCTGACGCGCCCAGATGGCGCGGTGGGCGTGAGCTACAGTGCGTGGTTTCCCGGACGTTCCAGACGTATAGACGACATAGGCAAGCCGGTTCGGGTCGCCGAACTTAAACTCTGCCGGAGGCAGGGCGCGCATATGGGACAACTCTTCCAGTGTAATCTGGAACGGGTGCGCCGCGCATGCGACGGCTAGGTCCCGAAGGATCGCAACTGGTTTCAGGTCTGCGATCATGCGCGCGGTTTCGGGCTCGGTCAGTTGTGACGATGTTGGAACCGGCACGATCCCGACCGCAATCGCTGCAAGATACGCGATCGGGAAATCCTCGGTGTTCCCCAACCGCATCAAGGCGATGTCACCCGGTTTTAGTCCGGCGCTCAAAAGTCCGGTTGCGGTACCCAGAATGGCCGCTTGCAAAGCGCCATAGGTCCAGTCCTCGGATCCTTCACTTTGCAGAACCGACAACGCGATTTTGTCTGAATGGTCATTCGCCCGGCGTAGAACATGCGCGGCGAGGTTGAACGGTGCAGGGCAGGGCGGAGGTGGCCCCTGATCAAAAACGGAAAGCATGGCAACTGGCTATCGTGTGGATTGGCGCGTTGCAAGCGTGGCAAGCTGGCCCTATAGAGTTGCGCATGAGCACGAAAGAACAGCCATCTCTGATCCGTATCGCCCGAGACTCGGGTGAACATACTGATCCTGAACCGCTTGATCTGGGCGCGCGTGTGCGCGAGTTGCGCAAAGCGCGGAACTGGACTCTGGAACAGGCCGCCTCGCAGGCGGGGCTGGCACGGTCGACTCTCAGCAAGATCGAAAACGGTCAGATGTCGCCAACCTATGACGCGCTGAAAAAACTGGCGACCGGGTTAGAGATTTCGGTGCCTCAATTGTTCACACCGCCACAGCGTGAACAGGTTATTGGCCGAATGGCCGTGACCCGAATGGGAGAAGGTGCCGCGCATCCAACGGTGACTTATGAACATGAGTTGCTGGCTGAAACGCTGACGAAAAAGCAAATGCTGCCCTATCGTGCGCGCGTGCGGGCCCGATCAATGAATGAGTTCGACGGCTGGGTGCGCCATGACGGTGAAGAATTCCTGTATGTTCTTACCGGAGTCGTAAAACTGTACACCGAGTTCTATGAACCCGTTGAAATGCGTCGCGGCGACAGCGCCTATTACGACGCGAGTATGGGGCACAACGTAATTTCCATCAGCGACGAGGATGCGACGATCCTTTGGGTCACATCACTTGCTTAAAGACCGGCTGAACTCTTGGTTCAGGCCTTCGGTAAATAAAAAATCCTCTAGCTCTTCATGCGCTTCATTTACGGTCAGGTGATGGCGTTCGGCCAGATACGCTTCAAACCCTTTTCGATCTTTACTCAGCCGCAACTTGTCCTGATCACGCAGATTTGGAAAACGCCGTTTAGCGCGGGAATACATTGCATCCCAGTCTTGCGTCAGGTCGGTCCACTTCAACATTTGTCAGCTATCCGTAGTTCGGGTTTCACGGCTGCTCGGCCCTTATTTCAGGGTACGGATCACATGGCAAACAGCGCGCATGACAAAATGTCGCACCCGCGCATGGGTGACGTTAGGTAAAAAGGCCCGTTGAGCTAAGCGCACAACGGGCCTACGGACCTAAGTTTGGAGTGAGTGGAGGCCGGTCCGCAAAATTCTCGTTTTGCGCGTCAGGTGAAAAGCTATCTACTGAATATATCATAAATATTCCGTTCACACGGCGCGTCTTAATACAGTTATGTTACATCGCAAACGGGTGGTCCGTAAAGGCCCTTGTATGTGTTCCAAGGCTTTTCACTGGAATTAGGTTCCGTCCCAACATCTGGCGGTTTGTGGGGAAGGAGAGTTCTATATTTAGGTAGTTGTGGCAGATGTGCCGAAATCCGCCGAAAGACGCCAGCCTCGAGCATGGCGTTTATGCGAATGGTAATATGCGCAGGTAATCATTCGATACAGGAAAGCTCCCCGATTTGATGTCTTCGGCGACGTGCCACAGATAGCTATTCTTCGTACCACCAAACCTGCGGCATATATTCTGGCCCATCGCCATAGATCGGTAGGGTTTTGGGTTGCTTAAGCTCTTTCGCATGAGCGATGCGCCCCACATCGAAATTCCAGATCGGAATCACGTAACGACCAGCGGTCAGAACACGGTCCAACGCGCGGGTGGCGGCGACGAAGTCCTCATGGCTTTCTGAAGACAGCATTGTGTCGATCAACCCGTCCACGGCCGGAGATGCGACACCCATCAGATTGCGCGTGCCAGGGGTATCCGCGTTCTCGCTGCCCCAGTACAGGCGCTGCTCGTTTCCGGGTGAAAGGGATAGAGCACGCCGAAAAACTGTCATGTCGAAATCCAGTTCGGCTGTGCGGCCGGTGAACTGGGCGCTGTCCACCTGTTCGACAGTGACTTTAACACCCAGACGTTCAAGTGCTCGGGAATAGATTTCGATGGCGGTCTGACTTTCGCTGTCGCCTTGTTGCAGCAACACGGTGATGGTGAAATCTTTACCGTCTTGATTGCGCAAAACGCCATCTTGAACGGTCCAGCCAGCCTCGGACAGTAGCTTGTTGGCCTTGCGAATGTTGGATCGGTTGCGGGCCGAGCCGTCCCCGACAGGCAGGGCATACCCCTCCAACGTTCCTGGGGGCAAGTCGTCTTGGTAGGTCTCCAGCAACTCGGCGACTTTGCCTGTGGCCGGACCAGGTTGCATACCCAGATCGGAGCCAGAGAAAAACGAGGTGATCCGAGGCTGTGCGCCACCTGTGATCGTGTCGTTGATGTATTCGAAGTTAAACGCCAGCAAAAGCGCCTCACGCACGCGCCAGTCGTCAAATGGAGCCTTGCGCGTGTTCATGACAAAGCCTGTCATGCCCGAAGGCTTGCCGTGCGGGATTTCGGTTTTGACGACATCGCCGCGTTGCACCGCAGGAAAGTTGTATTGCGTGTCCCACTTGTCGGCGTTGAATTCGCGGACGGCGGTCAGTTCTCCGGCTTTAAAGGCCTCGAACAATACGGTCCCGTCACCGTAGAACTCGATACGTATTTCGTCGAGGTTCATGGTGCCTTGGCGGAAAGGGATATCTGCGCCCCAATATTTGGGGTTGCGGCGCAGGTTCACAAAGCGTCCAGCCTCGTAGCTATCGACAAAGTAAGGTCCCGAGCCCACTGGAACATCATGTAGTTCGGCATCTGCGAAATCCTTCCCCTCCCACTGAGCTTTTTGGAGGATCGGGCGCAGACCGGCGATCAGGGCAAGCTCTCGATCCGGTTCATTGAAGGTAATTCGAACACTGCGCGGGCCAGTCTGCTTGATGCTGTCGATCTTGCCCCAAAGCCCCCGATACCGCAGGTGCCCTTCGGTGCCCAAGGTCTCATACGACCAGATAACATCATCAACGGTCACAAGGCTGTCATCCGAAAACCGGGCGTCTTCGCGCAGGGTAAATTCGACCCAAGACCGGTCCGGCGCAGTCTCAACTGATTCGGCTAACAACCCGTAAAGAGTGAAAGGTTCGTCCCAGGATCGACCCATCAGGCTTTCGTGGGTCCAAAATCTCAATTGCCAGGGCGAGGTGCCTTTTTGCACAAACGGGTTCAAGCTGTTATAGCCCCCGGTATTTCCGAAAACGACTTTACCGCCTTTGGGTGCATCCGGGTTGGCGTAAGGAAGAGACACAAAATCCGGTGGTAGGGCAGGGTCGCCATACATAGCTATGCCATGACTCGATTCTGCACTGGCAATTGTGGCGGCAAAAACAGAGGCGATTCCCGCAATCACATGACGGACGGGGCGTAGATAATCGGGGCTCATTTTGGAAACAATCCTGCTCAGGCCTTATTTTGTTGGTGTTCAACGTACTGATGATTTTTCATATTTTCAAACTTTTAGCTTGGACGGATGCAAGAAATTGCTTATAAAGGTTGCACTGCTCGATAGGTTTCTTGCCTGTATGAAACCTGCCTCAATAACTTAACGCCCGCTTCGTGCGGGCGTTTTTTTTGGGCTAATCGCATCAAGGGTGCGGAACCCTGATGTTTCCCCGTTCCCTTTGCAGATGCAGCATGGCACTGTGCCGCCAAATCGGACTTTGAGGGAGAGAGCATATGAGCCTTTCAGGAAAAACAGCGATCATCACAGGGTCGAACTCGGGGATCGGGTTGGGTGTTGCGCGTGAACTGGCCAAGGCCGGCGCCGATGTCGTTCTGAACTCGTTCACCGACCGGGATGAGGATCACGCCCTGGCTGCTGAGATCGCGCAAGAGACCGGAACCAACGCGCGCTATATCAAGGCGGACATGTCCAAAGGGGATGAATGCCGTGCGCTGATTGAAAAGGCCGGTGCCTGTGACATTCTCGTGAACAATGCGGGCATCCAGCATGTCGCACCGATTGATCAGTTTCCGGCCGACAAATGGGACGCGATCATTGCGATCAACATGAACTCGGCTTTTCACACAATGGCAGCGGCGTTGCCCATGATGCGCAAGGCGGGTTGGGGTCGGATCGTCAATATCGCCTCGGCACATGGTCTGACGGCCTCGCCGTTTAAAGCGGCCTATGTTGCTGCGAAACATGGTGTCGTTGGGATGACCAAGACCGTGGCGCTGGAGACCGCCCAGGAACCGATTACCTGTAATGCAATCTGCCCGGGTTATGTACTGACCCCGCTGGTTGAGGCACAGATTCCGAACACAATGAAGGAATACAACATGAGTCGCGAGGATGTGGTGAAGAACATCCTGCTGGAACGCCAACCCTCGAAAGAATTTGCGACGGTCGAGCAACTGGGCGGCACCACGATTTTCCTGTGCTCGGATGCAGCGGCGCAGATCACTGGAACGACGATCTCGGTCGACGGAGGCTGGACGGCGTTGTGAGGGTTCATGGGGGCTCTGCCCCCATACCCCCGGAGTATTTCGGAAAAGATGAAAGGGCGGCGTTGTGAAACGGATCAATCTGGCCCTTCAGGGCGGCGGGGCGCATGGGGCGTTCACCTGGGGCGTTCTGGACAGGTTTTTGGACGAAGAAGATATTGAAGTTGCAGCGATTACCGGAACATCGGCCGGGGCGTTGAATGGCGCTGCATTCAAATCCGGCATGGTTCATTCGGGCCGGAAAGGCGCGCGAGAAAGCCTGGACAGGCTGTGGCAGCGGATGGGCGCGACTTCGGATATGCGCGTGTCAAACTGGTTCCGGGGGATTGAACCCGGCAGTATCTCTCGGGCCATGGAGTATTCGCTGCCTTATTCAATTGGCGATGCGTGGTCGCGGATGGTGTCACCCTATGCTTATGGTCCGTTTTACAGCAACCCGTTGGAACCTGTGGTGGAGCGGTTCAATTTCGATGAGATTTGTGCCGATGAAGGTCCACGTCTGTTTGTCTGCGCAACCTGTGTGCGCAGCGGTAAGATTCGGGTTTTCACCGGCGATGAGATCTCGACGGATGCTATTCTGGCTTCGGCTTGTTTGCCGACCCTATTTAAAGCTGTCGAGATTTACGACCCTGCGACCGACCGGATCGAGGCTTATTGGGATGGTGGCTATACCGGAAATCCGGCGCTGTATCCTTTGTTCAACGATGACTTGCCGGATGACGTGGTAATCGTGAATATCAACCCGCTTGAGAGGGACGAAATTCCCATCACACCGCAACAAATCCAGAATAGGATCAATGAGATAGGATTTAACTCATCGCTGTTTCGGGAACTGCGGGCCATCAACTTTGTGCAGCGCTTGCTTGCCGAAGGCAAGCTGAAGGCAGGTGAGATGAGCCGGGTTCTGGTGCATATGATTGCTGACAACGAGTTGATGAACAGTTTGTCGGTGGCAACCAAGACCGTGCCCAACCCTGTGGTCTTGCATAAACTGAAAGAGGCCGGTCGCGCGGCGGCAGATGGGTTTCTGTCGCGCCACAAGGATGACCTGGGGCAGAACAGCACCGTCGACCTGCCAGCGATGTTCGGTTGATCACTCGGGCGGCTGGGTCGGGTCCTTGCCGTTCGGATAGACCAGACCGGCTGATATCACCAGTTTGGCTGCATCTTCGATACTCATGTCCAGCAGGATCACGTCTTCGGCCGGGAAGAACAGTAAGAAGCCCGAAGTCGGGTTGGGCGTGGTCGGAATGAACACGCTCAGCAATTCCCCGGCTGTTTCAGCGCGGTGCGTGACCTCACCTTTTGCTGTGGTTGAGACAAAGCCGATGGCCCAGATACCCCGGCGCGGATACTGCACCAGGCAGGCTTTCTCAAAGGACCGTTCGGTCTGGGCAAAGACGGTCTCGGATATTTGCTTGATCCCGGAATAGATCGAGCGGACGACAGGCATCCGGTCCACAAGACTTTCGGTGAACGAGATGAAGGACCGCCCCAGAATACCCTTGGCGATCCAACCCACCAGAACGGTGAACACCAGAAAGATGATGACACCGACGCCACGGAGGTTGATGCCCACATATTCCTGCGGCTGGAACTGCTGTGGTATCAGCGGCAGGACGGCACTGTCGATCCAACCGACCACCGACCAGATCAGCCAGATCGTTAGCCATACAGGTGCAATGACAACGATGCCCGTCAGAAACGACGCGCGCAGCCGGGAAAACAGGCCCGGGCGGCGATGGGGTTCTTCGTCAAACGGTGTGTTCATTACGATCCTGAATGGTTTGCGGATTTAGGTAAGCTGTCAGGGGCTTTGGTGCAATAGGCCAGTCTTACGTGCCTTTGGCCAGCGCTATTGCGATACCTGACGCCAGCCGCGCATTGTTGCGAACCAGTGCGATATTAGCGGTTAGTGAGCGACCCTCGGTCTGTTCATAAATTCGTTGCAGCAAGTAAGGCGTGACGCCTTTGCCGGTGATCCGGTGCGTATCAGCATCGGCCTGGGCCGAGGTGATGATTGGGGCTAATTCCTCGGCCGGGATTTGATCTGCGATAGGGATGGGGTTGGCAACCAGCTGGCCACCAGGTAGGCCAAGCGCACGACGTGTGGAGTGGGCCTTGGCGATGTCCGTGGCGCTGTCCATGCGTAGGGGCGCAGCGTAAGGGGATTTGGCTGACCAGAAGGCAGGGAATTCGTCCTGACCATGCGCGATGACGGGAACGCCCAACGTCTCAAGAACTTCTAGCGTCTTCGCCAGATCAAGGATCGCCTTCGCGCCAGCGGCCACAACCGTCACCGGTGTCTGTGCCAGTTCGTGCAGGTCGGCAGAAATGTCGAATGAGGTTTCGGCCCCCTGATGCACGCCGCCAATGCCGCCAGTGGCGAAGACCTCAACCCCTGCATAGTGCGCAGCAATCATTGTGGCCGCAACCGTCGTGGCCCCGGTGCCGCCAGCGGCAATGCAGGCGGCCATATCTGCGCGTGACAGTTTGGCGACGCCCTGTGCCTGACCCAAGGTGCTTAATTCATCGGCTTCCAGACCTACATGCAGTTTGCCGTTGATCACGGCAATCGTAGCCGGAACAGCACCCGCGTCACGGATATCCTGTTCAACCTGCGCTGCGACCTCAATGTTCTGAGGGTAGGGCATGCCATGGGTGATGATGGTGCTTTCCAGCGCAACGATGGGTTGGCCCGCGTCCTTGGCTGTGCGAACCTCGGCAGAGTATTGGAAATCAATCACAGTGGGGTTTCTCCGGAAACGTAAGTTGCGGCGGCGTGCAGGGCGCGGCTCAGGGCCTCGCCGCTGGATGCTCCGCCGGATTCTGAGGCGATATGGGCCGCCATGAATGTGTCCCCCGCGCCGGTCACACGGGTGACCAGAACGGATGGGGGTGTTTGGGTCAGGATTTCGTCGAAGCTGCCGACAGTCGCTGAGTTGCCTCCGTCCGTGACCAGCACGCGCAGCGCGCCACGGTTCAGCAATCCTTTGGCAGCGCTTTCAGAGTCGGTGAATTCGCGCTGGCACAAGATTCCCGCCTCTTCGAGGTTCACATAAAGCGTTGCACGGGCGTGTTTCAGAAACGGAAGCAAACGCTCGGCCTTACCGGGCGAGGCCGGGGCCACGCGTAGGTCAGCCTTCGCAAAGGCCGGGCTTTGGGCTATCTCCTCCAGCAGGTTCAGCGTCAGATTGCCATCCAGCGCGATGGGGCCTTCGAAGGGGGCGTTTTCAGTTCCCAGCGGCCCGTGCATCAGCGGGTGCAGGATTTTGGCCCCGGCGGCCTCAAGCGAATGGGCATCAGCGATTGCGGCAATCAGACCGTTGGCACCCTCGACGGCCATATATCGGTCGGTCGGCAAGTCCTGCGAGCGGTAGATGTGGTCCGTGGCCATTCCCAGACGCGTGCAGGCATTAACCAGTTCGTCGCCCTCGGGGTCGCGGCCAATAGCGGTCAGCAAGGTCGGTGTCATGCCGAACCGCACCAATGTCATAGCGATGTTCATAGCCACACCGCCGGGCAGGCGGGTGATCCGCCCCGGCACGTCGGAACCTTGCCGCATCGCGCTGGCTGAGCGTCCGATCACGTCCCACAGGACCGAGCCAATACACAGGATTTCGCTGTTCTGAGTCATGACGAACTCATGCCGTAGCCCCGGCCCGGGCGCAAGGGTTAACGCTCACATCGCGTCGGTCAGGGCCTTGAGTGCGGCCAGCGGGTCCTCCTGTGACCAGATCTCATCTCCGATGCCAAAGAAGTCAGTGTGGGGGGACAGCTCGCGGATCAGTTCGGGGGTCAAACCGCCTTCGGCCACAACTGGCACCTCGATCATCTCGGACCACCATTGGAACAGGTCCTTTTCGGCTGTGGAACCGTCACCCAAGGCCGAGGCACCGACGGGGCCGAACGCAACGTAATCCGCGCCTGCTTCACCGGCGGTCATACCATCATGGCTGGAGGCACCGCAGAAACTGCCAACGATGGCATCCGCGCCCAGCTCTTTACGTGTGGCCCGAACGGAACGTGCGGCGTCGTCCAGATGCACACCGTCCAACCCCAGCCGTTGCGCTAGCAGAACGTGGTTTGAAATTACCAGCGCCACGTCCCGTGCATGGGCCACCTCACGGCAGGCATCAGCAGCACGCGCGATTGCGTCTTCGTCATTTCCACCCAAGGCCATGCGAATGCAGGCGATCTCGGCCCCGTCCAGTACGCGCCCCAGCTGGGTGGGAAATGCGCTCAACGAGATGCTCGGCGGGGTGATCAGGTAAATCTGCGGCTGCTCGGGGGTGTCCATTGGCGCGTCCTTCGCTTTCAGTCTTTGGCGCGGTTTAGCGGATTGCGCCGGGGAAGCAAACTTTTATGGCTGTTTATTGGGTAATTGAAGCCCCCGATGCCTTGCCCTGCGCCGGCGCGCCGATTACAGCAGGCGCAGTTTTCCGGAGACAGCCATGCCCAGCGATAAATCTCAGCCTTCCTTTGTGCTTGTGCGCCCTCAGATGGGGGAAAACATCGGCGCTGCCGCGCGAGCGATGTGGAATTTCGGGCTGGACCGGATGCGGATCGTGGCGCCGCGCGACGGCTGGCCGAACCCCAAGGCGGTGGCGATGTCCAGTGGGGCCGGGCGGCTGCTGGATGAGGCGCAGTTGTTTGATGATCTGGGTGGAGCACTGGCCGACAGTACCTTTATCTTCGCGACCACAGCGCGGCAGCGGGGCCTGACAAAGCCTGTTTACAGCCCTGAACGTGCCATGCAGATCGCGGCCGAGAAGGTGGCGGCGGGCGAGAAGGTTGCTGTTCTTTTTGGCCCCGAACGGGCGGGGCTTGAGAATGAGGATATCGCCAAGGCCAATGCCATAATCTCGGTGCCGGTAAACCCGGAATATGCCTCGCTAAACCTCGGCCAATGCGTGTTGCTAACCGCCTACGAGTGGATGCGCCAGACCGGAGACGTGGTGCATGAAGCTACCGATCTGGGCAAGGGAGACTGGGCAACCGGGATCGAGGTCGAAAAGCTGGTCGAACATTATGAGGACCGGTTGGAAGAGGCGGGCTTCTTTTATCCGCCTGAAAAGGCCGAGGGCATGAAGACCAACCTGCGCAATCTGTGGTCTCGAATGCGGATGACGCGGTCGGATGTGCAGATGCTGCACGGGATCATGCGTCAGATGGTCCGCTGGAAGGAAAAGGGCTGAGGCTGGACCTATCTCCACTCAAGCCCTAGCTTGCGACGAAATCCAAGGCACAAGAGGACAGCATGAGCGGCAAGCGCAGCATCTTCGAAGAAGTCTCAGACACAGAAAAACAACAGGCGGTTCAACCGGGGATGATTGACCGGGGCCGGGGTGGCGCCCGCGGGGCCATTCGGGTCTGGCTGATGATCCTGTTTGCGCTGGTCGTAATCATGATTGCGGTAGGTGGACTCACCCGCCTGACCGACAGCGGCCTGTCAATCACCGAATGGCGCCCGATCACAGGGGCCATCCCGCCGATGACCGAGGCCGACTGGCAATCCGAATTCGACAAGTACAAAGAGATCGACCAGTGGCGCATTCAGAACCAGTGGATGGAGCTAAGTGATTTCAAATCCATATACTGGTGGGAATGGGGTCACCGCCAACTGGGCCGCGTGATCGGCCTTGTCTGGGCGCTTGGGTTCCTCGGTTTCCTCGTGGCGCGTAAAGTCCCAACTGGATGGACTGGCAAACTGCTGATCCCCGGCCTGTTGGGCGGCTTTCAGGGCGCGGTCGGATGGTGGATGGTCGCCTCGGGCGTGACGCAGGGCGAGGGGATGACCGCCGTTGCCAGCTATCGTCTGGCGGTACATCTGGGGCTGGCCTTCGTGATCCTCGGCTTTCTGGCATGGTACATCTTTGAACTAGGCCGCGAGGAACGTGACCTGATGCAGGCCCGTCGCGCAAAAGAGGTAAAGCTGTTCTCGCTGTCGACCGGCCTGATGCATTTCGCCTTTTTACAAATACTCATTGGTGCGCTTGTGGCTGGGATCGACGCTGGACGCTCATTCACCGACTGGCCGTTGATCGGAGGGCAAATCCTGCCGCCCGACGCAACGATGCTGGAGCCCACGTGGCGTAATTTCTTCGAAAGCCCCGGCCTGGTGCAATTCATTCACCGCTGTGCTGGCTATCTGCTGTTCATCTTCGGCGTTATTGTCTGGCGACGTGGCAGCACCAGCGCCCACCCGCAAACGCGTTTTGCCTTCAATGCGGCCTTTGCCGCACTGTCGCTGCAGGTGGTCATCGGTATCGTGACAGTGGTCTACGCGGCCCCATGGCAGATCGCCATTTTCCATCAGTTCATGGCTGTCGTCGTCTGGACCCTGATCCTGCGCGCGCGTTTCCTGACCGCTTACCCAATCGCTACTTCAATCCGCGGAGCCTGACCGTATGACTGCCTATGACGACCTGATGGCCTTTCAACGCGAAACCTCGGCCCTCGGTCAGATTGCCGGGCGGCTGGGTTGGGATCAGGAAACAGTGATGCCGCGCGGCGCGGCGCCACAACGCGCCGAGGAAATGGCCGCGATCGAAGCAGTTCTTCATGCCCGCCGCTCTGACCCGCGAGTGGCTGAATGGTTGGATCAAGCCAACCCGCTGGATGACGTCGCCCGCGCGCAACTTCGCGATATACGCCGTTCGTACGAGCGAACGGTCAAGGTGCCCGCCGATCTGGCCAAGGCAATTGCGCGCGTGACGTCCGCTGCGCAAGGCACTTGGGCGCAAGCCCGCGCAGATGAGGACGTGGCTGCGTTTCTGCCAGTTCTGCAAGAGGTCGTGGCGCTCAAACGTGAAGAAGGTGCTGCCTTGGCGCAAGGTGGTGACGTCTATGACGCCATGGTCGAGGACTATGAGCCTTATACAACCGGTTCGCAGATTGCTGATATCTTTGACCAGATGCGCCCGCGTCTCGTGGCCCTGCGTGCGGCTGTTCTGGACAGGCCGGGGCCACAGGCTTTGGCCCGACAATTTGACGAACAGGTACAAATGCGGCTGTCGCAGAAACTGGCGACGACCTTCGGCTATGATCTGAACACTGGCCGCGTGGACAAGGCTGTGCATCCATTCAGTTCGGGCAGTGGGCTGGACGTACGGATTACCACCCGTACCAGCGAGACCGACCCTTTCAACTGTTTCTATTCAACCATTCACGAGGTCGGCCATGCTGCCTATGAGCAAGGTATCAACCCGGCCTATGCGTTGACGCCGCTGGGGCAGGGCGTATCGATGGGCGTGCATGAAAGCCAAAGCCGCATCTATGAAAACCAACTGGGCCGTTCGCGCGCCTTCACCGGCTGGCTTTTCGATCAAATGGTCGATGCATTTGGCGATTTTGGTATCACGGATGCTGATGCCTTTTACGCCACGGTAAATGGCGTTCATAACGGCTATATCCGGACCGAGGCCGATGAGGTGCAATATAACCTCCACATTATGCTGCGTTTTGATCTGGAACGCGCCCTTATGAGCGGCGACCTTCAGGTCAGTGATCTTGAGGCTGCGTGGAATGATCGGTTTAAGGCGGATTTCGGATATGCTGTCGATAAGCCGTCGAACGGGTGTTTGCAGGACGTTCACTGGTCGGTCGGGCTGTTCGGTTATTTTCCGACTTATTCATTGGGTAATGTCTATGCCGGTTGCCTTTATCAGGCATTGCGGTCGGCGGTGCCGGATCTGGACGCGCAATTGGCTGAGGGGGATACTTCGGGCGCGACCGGTTGGCTGCGAGAGAATCTTCAGCGTTATGGTGGGCTCTACACTCCACGCGAGACCATCCAACGCGCCGGTGGGATTGAACCGGGCCCGGAACCCCTGTTGGAGTATCTGGAACAGAAGTTTGGGGTTCTCTACGGACTGTGACAAGTGGCCGAAGTAAGCCTGCCAGAAGAATAAGCGAAATCTCTCACCCAGATCGAAAAAGGAGACGGAAGTCGGCTGTGAGCCCATACCGGAGGCGCCCGTACAACTGTGCTTACAATTTCAGCGACGGCTGAACCGGGACGCGGCTATAGTCATTTACCTTTGTTATTGAATAACAGCTTACACAGGCCCTAGCCTCGGATTCGAATATGGGCCTATCGATAACTACGGACTCTATATCGGTGCTCAAAATAGTTAGAAGGGTATCTTGATGAAGCGAGCTGTGTTGGTATTGGCTGTATCGGTGTTGGCAGGATGCGTATCGACCACCGCTCCTCCATCGGCTCCTCCATCGGCACCTATCCCAAACCCCGGCCGCGCGAGCGCCCCTGTCAGTTCAAAGCAGGCGCAAATAAGATTCCGTCAGGTCGCCTCTCGTATTGAACCAGTGGCAGAGCAAGAATGCCGTCGCCGTACTCAGGGTGTGAATTGCGATTTTCTGATCCGCATTGATCCAAACAAAAAAGCTCCCTCGAACGCTTATCAGAGTTTAAGCAAGTCGGGGCGCCCGGTGATCACAATGACCCAAGCGCTGACACGGAATGTAAACAATAACGATGAACTTGCATTTGTGATGGCGCATGAAGCCGCTCACCACATTCAAGGGCATTTAGCTCGACGTGCTCAAAACGCTGCGGCTGGCGCGGTGATTTTGGCGGGTCTGGCAACAATAGCCGGAACTGGGCCGAATGACATCGCCGCAGCACAAGATCTTGGAGCCTTTGTTGGTGGACGCAGTTATTCAAAGAACTTTGAATTGGAAGCTGATCAACTGGGCGCGGTGATAGCCTACAAAGCGGGTTATGATCCACTCAAAGGTGCGCTGTACTTCGCGCGAGTTCCTGATCCTGGTGATCGCTTTCTAGGAACGCACCCGCCCAATTCTCAAAGATACCATGCGGTTCAGGCTACAATGTCCCGGATTGGTGGCTGACAAACCAGAGCAATAGATTTTCGTAGAACTGCGTCAGCAATAGCTGACTGTGCAGAACACTGCTTTGTCTGATAATGCAGCTGCTGAGAAAAAGACCGAGGCTAATGCGCCTCGGCCTTCTGCCGTTTATTCGTTCACTTCGTCCTCGTCGCCCTGATCGGCGATCCAGGCGACGCTGACGACCTCTTCGCCTTTACCGGTGTTGAACACCCTCACACCGCCGGCGCTGCGCGAGCGGAACGAGATACCGTCGACCGGCACCCGGATCGACTGGCCCTTGGAGGTGGCCAGCATGATCTGGTCGTCGATCTCAACCGGGAAGGAGGCAACAAGTTCACCACCCCGCATGGCCTTGTCCATGGCAGCGACGCCCATGCCGCCACGTCCGCGGACCGGGTAGTCGTGGCTGGAACTGAGCTTGCCTGAACCGCCCTTGGTGATGGTCAGTATCAGGTTCTCAGCGGCTGACATCTCGGCATAGCGTTCCTGAGTGATTGAACCGGGCGCGGCTTCGTCCTCATCCGTTTCGCCATCATCCGCAATACCAGCCACGGCGCGGCGCATCTTGAGGTACGCGGCCCGTTCGTCGGGGTCGGCCTCGAAATGGCGGATGACGGACATCGAGACCACACGATCACCATTGGTCAGCTTGACGCCGCGTACACCTGTGGATTCGCGCGAGTTGAAGACACGCACATCGGTGGTGCGGAAACGGATCGCGCGGCCGGAATTGGTGACGAGCATCACGTCTTCATCTTCCGAGCAAATGCGGGCGTTTACCAGTTCGACACCCTCGGGCAGCTTCATAGCGATCTTGCCGTTACGGCGGACATTGGTGAAGTCCGACAGGCGGTTGCGTCGCACGTCGCCCGCGCTGGTGGCGAAGACAATTTGCAGGTTTTCCCATTCTTCATCCGGCACATCCACGGGCATGATCGCCGCGATGGAAACGCCCGTTGGGATCGGCAGGATGTTGACAATCGCCTTGCCTTTGCCGGTGCGCCCCGATTGCGGCAGGCGCCAGGTCTTGAGCTTGTAGACCATGCCCTCGGTGGTGAAGAACAACAGCTGCGTGTGGGTGTTGGCCACGAAGAGGTTCGTAACGACATCCTCTTCTTTGGTCTGCATACCAGACAGGCCCTTGCCGCCACGCTTTTGGGCGCGGAAATCGGCCAGCGGGGTACGCTTGATATAACCGCCAGACGTGACGGTTACGACCATATCCTCGCGTTCGATCAGGTCTTCATCTTCCATGTCGCCGGACCAGTCGACGATTTCGGTGCGGCGGTCGACCGCGAACTGTTCCCGGACGCTTCGCAGTTCATCGGCGATGATTGACATGATGCGCTCGCGCGAGGACAGAATATCCAGATATTCCTTGATCTTGGCCGCCAGTTGTTCCAGCTCGTCCGTGACCTCTTTGACGCCCAGTTGGGTCAGGCGTTGCAGGCGCAGGTCGAGGATGGCGCGGGCCTGAACCTCAGTAAGGTTGTAGGTGCCGTCGTCGTTCATCTTGGACAGAGGGTCGTCGATCAGACGCAGATAACCTTCGATTTCTGACGCAGGCCAGCGGCGGGTCATCAGCTTTTCGCGGGCCTGAGCGGCATCTGCCGAAGACCGAATGGTGGCAACCACCTCGTCTACGTTCGAAACGGCCACGGCCAGGCCACACAGGATGTGGCTGCGTTCGCGTGCTTTGCGCAGGTCGTACGCGGTACGGCGGGCAACTACGTCTTCGCGGAAGTCGATGAACGAAGTCAGGAACCGGCGCAGGGTCAGCTGCTCGGGCCGGCCGCCGTTCAGGGCCAGCATGTTGCAGCCAAAAGACGTTTGCATCGGTGAGAAGCGGTAAAGCTGGTTCAGCACCACCTCGGGCGTTGCATCGCGTTTTAGTTCGACCACAACGCGCACGCCATTGCGGTCGGATTCGTCCTGAACGTGGGCCACGCCTTCGATGCGCTTTTCGCGAACCGCTTCGGCGATCTTTTCGATCATCGCGGCTTTGTTCACCTGATAGGGGATCTCATCCACGACAATGGCGTAGCGGTCGCGGCGGATTTCCTCCACGCGGGTCTTGGCGCGGATGATGACGCTGCCTCGGCCCTCAAGATACGCTTTGCGCGCGCCGGACCGGCCAAGCATCACGCCGCCGGTCGGAAAATCGGGGCCGGGCACGTATTCAATCAGTTGTTCCGAGGTCAGGTCAGGGTCATCGATCAGGGCCAGCGTGGCATCAACCACTTCGCCGAGATTGTGCGGCGGGATGTTGGTCGCCATGCCCACGGCGATGCCGCCGGCACCATTAACCAGCATGTTCGGAAAACGGGCGGGCAGGACGGTCGGTTCCCGGTCCTTACCGTCGTAGTTGTCCTGAAAATCAACCGTCTCTTTTTCGATGTCGGCCAGCAGGGACGCGGCGGGCTTGTCCATACGCACTTCGGTATAACGCATGGCAGCGGGGTTATCGCCGTCCATCGAGCCAAAGTTACCCTGACCATCCAGCAGCGGCAGCGACATCGAAAAGTCCTGCGCCATCCTTACCAACGCGTCATAAATCGCGCTGTCGCCATGCGGGTGGTATTTACCCATCACATCACCAACCGGACGTGCCGATTTACGATAGGATTTGTCGTGCGTGTTCCCGGACTCGTGCATGGCATACAAAATCCGCCGGTGTACGGGTTTCAGCCCGTCGCGCAGATCGGGGATCGCACGGCTAACGATAACCGACATCGCATAATCCAGATAGGACGTGCGCATTTCGGATTCGATGGACACCGTTGGGCCGTCATAGACAGGGCGCTCGGGCGGGGTTTCATCCATGTTTTCTGAGGTTTCTGGCGTATCGCTCACGTAAACTGCCCGTTCTTTGTGCAGGGTCTATATCTTGTGGATGCACCTTATCAGACCCGGCACATAAGGTGCAAGCAAGCAACCTTTATGAGTGCGAAAAACCCCCGTAACATCCAAGTAACATATTGTTAACTAAGGGTTAGGGGGTTCTTGTGTTACCCTTAAGAGACCTTGCAACAAATTTGGAGGTCTGCATGGCGCAAAGCGAAACCGAGTTGATGCTTAAAGGATACGGGCTGACGACGGCTGAATTCTTCTACCACATGCCTGACTACATCCACGTTCTGAACACGTTCATCTGGCAAGAGTATGACTTGGCGCCAGATCACCCAAAGCTATTTGAATTCATTGATTTTTGGCAGCGCGAGATCGAAGGCCCGCTGCATTCAGTTCGATTCACGCATCGAAAGATGATTGCACCAGGCGAATGGCGCAACATGGTGGGTGAGTTCAGGGTGAACTGAGTACTGTTTTTTTAATCGGTAACAATCAAGGCCAGTTATTTTTTTATGTCCTTAAGCTAAGGTGTCGACCAAACCATTGGTCACACATGGAATCGTTCTATGCACCGTTATTTGCTTTTAGCTGCCGTTTTATTGATGTGCGGCCCTGCCTCAGCCGAGGGCGTTCTGGATAAAATCAAGAAAGGCGCTGAAAACACTGCCGATGCAATTGGGCGCGGGGCGGAAACCGTCGGCGACACCATCGGGAAAGGCGCGGATGCCGTGGATGAGACCCTCGATTCAACAACTAATCTTGTAACGAACGAGGCCACCCCGGAAGAGACACGCGCAAAGCTGGATACAATTGCAAACGAAGTACTTACACAGCTTTTGGCGGAAAATCCTGATGCCAAAGCGCTGTATGATATCAGCGCAGGCTATGCGGTATTTGATTCACGCAAGGTTACTGTTTTTCCTGTTTCGGCCGGATATGGGCGCGGTGTAGCGGTATCAATGGATACCGGCCAGCGCACCTATATGAACATGGGTACCGGAGGTGTTGGTGCGGCCGTAGGTATCGGTGGTTTCGTGACCAAATTCGTGATCTTGTTCGAAACGCAGGCAGATCTCGAGAAATTCATTGAAAACGGTTATGACGCCACCGCCGAAACCGGGGCCATGTATGGCGACGAGAGCAAGGGCGAAACGGTTCGCTTTACAGATGGGTGGTCGTTTTTTGTTTTGGGCAAGAAAGGTTGGCGTGTCTCTGCCGGGGCCTCTGGAACAAAGTTCTGGAAATCCCCGGAACTGAACTGATCAGCCAGAACAACTGGCCCCGCCCAGCACACAGAACTTGGCGCAATGGGGGTGGTTGAGGTGCACATCGGCTTCGGCCTCGGCCAATGTGTGGCCCATCTCGAATTCGGGCGCATAGGGAAGCAAGGTGCAAGCCAGAACTGCAGGACGATCAGCTCCTTTGCGCTTTACCACCATTCGGGCACTTGCACACATCACGGCGTCTGGTGATTTGTTCAGAATGCCCCAGCAGGCTGTTGTTATTTCAGGTACTTCCACGTTTTCGTCCATCTCTGGGAACAAAACGGTTTGGCCAGGGTTTTGTGCGTCGATGTCAAAGTTGTTGTCAGCAAAAAACGCGGCATAGCCAGCTCGGCTTTCGGCGTCATTTTCACCCCAGACCGTTCGCCCGGCAATGGCCATGTTGAACCCGTTATCGCGTAGCCACTCCATCCCTGTAAGGGTTCTGGCAAAGCTGCCCTTCCCACGTTCTTCGTCGTGCAATTCCGGGCGATAGTGATCAACCGATATACGTAGGGTCAGCTTGTTTCCATAGTCGTGCTGAAGTTCCAGCAGCCCTTCACGCATTTTGCGGCGCATCATGGGCAGCATCGCATTGGTCAGTATCAGCACTTCGTAACCGCGCTCCAGCGCGGCGCGGGTCATGTCGATCATTTCGGGGTTCATGAAGGGCTCACCCCCCGTAAAACCGATTTCGCGGATCGGCCAATTGCGGGCCTCTATTTGATCCAGATAGTCCCGTACTTCATCCGCACTGATATAGACCAACGCATCATTGGTCGGGCTGCTTTCGATGTAACAATTGACGCATTCGATGTTGCACAGGGTACCGGTGTTGAACCACAACGTATCGGGATTGCTGAGAGCCACCGAGGCGCGCGTTTGGCCGTCGGCTGTCACCAGTTTGTCCTGAAACTTGCCGATATTGGCGGTTGGAAGGGCGTTGTCTTTCATTCCGGTATCCGGTTCTTTGAAATCTCTATGCTGATTTAGTCTCTGGGACCACGTTAGTTAAGAGCAACACGCCGGACCTGACAGAGTTTTGATGATAGGAAAAAATTTAAAAATGGTTGCGCTAACATTGGACATGCTAACGGCGGTAAGGTAGGGGAAATTATGGTTTCTCGTGTCATACCTGTTGATCCGTTCGATCTGATCATCTTCGGCAGTACCGGCGATCTTGCGCTACGCAAGATTTTGCCAGCACTGTTCCGGCGGTTTTGTGCTGGGCAATGGCCCAAAGACGTACAGATTATCGGTGCGGCCCGGGCTGCCTATGATCGGGGGGCGTTCCATGAAATCGTCGCCGAATCGTTGCGTAAACACGCACCGTATCAATGTAATGATGCAAAAATGCTTACCTCATTTCTGCAGCGCGTGGATTACGTTCCTCTAGATGCGAAATCGGATGAAGGTTGGGCACAGCTTGCTGCAAAACTGACCACCGATCGTGTGCGGGCATTTTATTTCTCGGTCGGACCACGCTTGTTTGGGCCTTTGGCCGAACAGATACACGCGCATAACCTGGCGACACAGCAAACGCGGATCGTTGTCGAAAAGCCCTTTGGTCACGATCTGGAAAGTGCACGATCTTTGAACGCCACTCTCGCGGCGCACTTCAACGAGGGGCAGATATATCGGATCGACCATTATCTGGGGAAGGAAACTGTTCAGAACCTGATGGCCGTTAGATTTGGCAACATGCTGTTCGAGCCGCTCTGGAACAGCCAATACGTTGATCATATCCAGATCACGGTTGCCGAATCCGTCGGTATCGATGGGCGCGAGGAATACTACGATCGCGCGGGTGCTATGCGCGACATGATGCAGAACCACCTGATGCAGCTTCTGTGCCTGATTGCGATGGAACCTCCGGCCAAGTTTGATCCCGACGCGGTGCGGGACGAAAAGCTGAAAGTGATCCGCGCATTGGACCCGGTTGAGCCGCACCACATCGTGAGAGGCCAGTTCGAAGGCGATGGCCCAGGTTATCGTGAGGTAGTGGGCAATCCGCGTTCGAAGACTGAAAGCTATGTCGCGCTTAAGGCGCACCTTAGCAATTGGCGGTGGGCGGGAACGCCGTTCTATTTGCGCACAGGCAAGCGGCTTGTGGCGCGATCGTCGGTGATCAATGTAATGTTCAAGGATGCGCCTCATTCGATCTTTGGGGCCGATGCCGGGCGCCACGCCAACGTGTTGTCGATCCGTTTGCAGCCGAACGAAGGCATCACGCTGAAGGTAACGATCAAAGAGCCGGGACAGGGGGGAATGCGTCTGGTCGACGTTCCATTAGATATGAGTTTTGCCGAGGCGCTGGGGTCGGAAAACCAAGACCCTCCGGACGCCTATGAGCGGCTGGTAATGGACGTGATCCGGGGCAACCAGACCCTGTTCATGCGTGGTGATGAAGTAGAAGCCGCCTGGGCCTGGACCGACCCGATCATCGCGGGCTGGCAGGCACGTGGTGATGTCCCCAAACCATATGATAGTGGCAGCACGGGCCCGGGCGACGCCGAACTGCTGATGAAACGTGATGGTCGCCGTTGGCAAGGGATAAACCCATGAAACTACAAGAATACGCTGATCGGGACATGCTGGCCATCGACGTTGCAAACGTGCTGGCGGGCGAGTTGGAGTCAGCTTTGTTGCATAACGAGATGGTTTCGCTGGCGGTGCCGGGAGGAACGACGCCGGGCCCAGTGTTTGACGTTCTTTGTGCGGCGGATCTTGAGTGGGACCGGGTGATGGTTCTGCCCACGGATGAACGTTGCGTGCCGGGCGATCATGAACGCTCGAACGAGCGTTTGATCCGTGAACGTTTGCTGACCAACCGCGCCTCGGTTGCGCAATATATTCCTTTGTATGTACCGGGTAAGGAACCCGAGGATGTATTACCTGAACTCGAAAGCCTGATTGCTCCGATCCGGCCTTTGTCGGTGCTGGTTCTTGGCATGGGTGAAGACATGCACACAGCATCGTTGTTTCCCGGCATGGACGGTTTGGAGGCCGCGCTGGACAGCCACGCACGCCCTCTGGCCGTCGCACGGCCCGAGGTTCAGCCCGAGCCGCGTATAACCCTGACCGCGCCGGTATTGGATGGTGCTTTGTCGAAACACCTGATCATTTTTGGAGCTGAAAAACGAGAAGCCCTGAACCGCGCCATGTCCTTGCCGCCAGAGGACGCCCCGATAGCTGCAGTGCTTAGCGGCATGACTGTGCACTGGGCGGAGTAAACATGATGAAACTTGATACCCTCACCGCACTGGCCGCCGAACGCACAGATCAGACCATTTTGGACCTGTTCAACAAAGATGGTAACCGGGCCGGTACGTTTTCGGCGTCTACCGGTGACCTGCTGATTGATTATTCCAAGACGCAGATTGATGAAGATGTCCGCGCGGCCCTGATTGCCCTGTGTGACGACGCGGGGCTGTCTGAGCGGCGCGAGGCCATGTTCTCGGGTGCGAAAATCAATGAAACCGAGGGGCGCTCGGTTCTGCATACAGCGTTGCGCAATCTGGATGGTGGACCGGTTGAGGTCGACGGGCTGGATGTAATGCCAGATGTGCTGGACACGCTGCAACGAATGCGCGTTTTTGCCGAAGAGGTGCGCGGCGGCGCGATCTCTGGTGTGGGAGGCAGCTTTACCGACGTGGTGAATATCGGCATTGGCGGTTCGGATCTTGGACCGGTAATGGCTACACTTGCGCTGGCTCCGTATCACGATGGGCAACGGCTGCACTACGTGTCCAATGTGGATGGTGCACATATTGCGGACACTCTGAGGCAGCTTGATCCGACACGGACGTTGGTGATTGTGGCATCCAAGACGTTTACCACTATCGAAACGATGACCAACGCACGCACAGCGCGGGCGTGGATGGTGGATGGTGGTGGCGATCCGGCCAGACAGTTCGCCGCCGTGTCCAGCGCTGTGGACAAGACCGAAGACTTTGGCATCCCCGAGCAGCGCGTGTTTGGTTTTGCAGACTGGGTCGGTGGCCGTTACTCGGTCTGGGGGCCGGTGGGCTTGCCGGTGATGATTGCGGTCGGCTCGAACGCCTTTGACGCATTTTTGCGGGGCGGGCAGGCGATGGACGTACATTTCCGCGCCGCCGATTGGGTCGAGAATATGCCGGTGATGCTGGCCTTGGTCGGCATTTGGCATCGGCAGGTTCTGGGGCATGCCAGCCGCGCTGTTCTGCCTTATGATCAACGCCTGCTGCGGCTTCCAGCTTATTTTCAACAACTTGAAATGGAGTCAAACGGCAAGTCTGTCGCGATGGATGGCAGTTCTCTGACCTTGCCATCTGGCCCTGTGGTCTGGGGGGAACCGGGCACCAATGGCCAGCACGCATTTTATCAGCTGATCCATCAAGGAACCGATGTGATCCCATGTGAGTTCATGGTTGCCGCCGAAGGTCATGAACCCGAACTCACCCACCACCACCGCCTGCTTTTGGCCAATTGTCTGGCCCAATCTGAGGCGCTGATGCGCGGTCGGACGCTGGAAGAAGCGCGGCAGCGCATGGCCGACAAGGGGCTGACGGGTGATGAGCTGGAGCGACAGGCCCGCCATCGCGTGTTCAAAGGTAATCGCCCTTCCGTAACCTTAATGTACCCAAAGCTCACGCCCTTTGTGCTGGGCCAGATCATCGCGCTGTATGAGCATCGCGTGTTTGTCGAAGGCGTTCTTCTGGGCATCAACTCGTTTGACCAGTGGGGCGTCGAGTTGGGCAAGGAATTGGCAACCTCTCTGGGGCCGATCGTGGATGGTGAGGAAAAAGCGGACAGCAAGGATGGATCAACTGCGGCCCTGGTCGCTTATGCGCTGCGCTATCGGGATTAAACGGCCTGTATTTTAAGGGCTGTTGGTGCGGTAAACCGCATTCTTTTATTGTCAGACAATTAAATGCTTGGCAGGGTTCTTTCTGAGGAAATGCCATGGCTCCCGTTATAAACAGGAGGCACAGACGGCACCGCCAAAGGGAGGATGTCCATGCTGGGACAGATGATGACGCAGCCTTTGCTGATCTCGTCGCTGATTGATCATGCTGACCGCTATCATGGTCGAACCGAGATTTTTTCGGTTGAGACCGATGGGACGGTAACTGAAACCAGTTGGGCGCAAGTGGCCGAAAACGCGCGGAAACTGGCTTCGGCGCTGACTAAGCTGGGACTGGAGCCACAAGCCCGGATCGGGACGCTAGCCTGGAACAACCGTCGCCATCTTGAGATTTACTACGCGACCTCCGGCGCTGGCTTTGTCTGCCACACCGTCAATCCGCGACTGTTTCCCGAACAGCTGACCTATATCATCAACCACGCACAAGACCGGGTTCTGTTTTTTGACGCGACCTTTATTCCACTGGTCGCGGCCCTGCACGATCAGGTGCCAGAAGTTCAACATTTCGTCCTGATGGGGCCAAGATCCGAGGACGCCATTGCGCAGATTCCGGATGTGCAGTTCTACGACGATCTGATCGAGACAGGAGAGACAGGCTTTCAATGGCCCAGCTTTGACGAAAACACGGCCTCTGGCCTGTGTTACACATCTGGAACGACGGGACATCCAAAGGGCGTTTTGTATTCACACCGCTCGACTGTTTTGCACAGCTTTGGCTCGAATACACGCGATGTCGTCGGGTACTCGGCAATGGATGTGGTGATGCCGGTGGTCCCGATGTTCCACGTAAACGCATGGGGATCGCCCTACGCCTGTGCGATGTCGGGGTCGCGTATGGTGCTGCCAGGGCCGGGCTTGCATGGTGAGGCGTTGGTGGAACTGATCGACACCTACGGTGTCACCTTGGCCATGGGTGTCCCGACGATCTGGCAAGGGCTGCTGGCCTGTGCTGAACAATCCGGAAGCAAACTGGCCAGCTTGCAGCGAACAGTTATTGGCGGGGCCGCATGTCCGCCCTCGATGATCGAAACCTTCCGTGAAACTTATGGCGTCGATACTATCCATGCCTGGGGGATGAGCGAGATGAGCCCACTGGGCACCGCGAACCAGCCTCTGGCGCGACATCTCAACTTGCCGCTGGAAGAGCAGCACAAGATCAGGGAAAGCCAGGGGCGGCCTTGTTATGGCGTCGAACTGAAAATCGTCGACGACGACGGAAATGATCTGCCACATGATGGTGAAACCCAGGGAGATCTGCTGGTGCGCGGGCCCTGGGTTCTGGATAGCTATTTCCAGATGCAGGATGACGAATTGCTGCAGGATGGCTGGTTTGCCACCGGCGATGTCGCCACGCTGGATCCTGACGGCTACATGACCATCCGTGACCGGTCCAAGGACATCATAAAATCTGGGGGCGAATGGATCAGTTCGGTCGAATTGGAGAATATCGCCGTCGCGCACCCCAAGCTGGCGACCGCCGCTGTGGTGGGGGTGCCACATCCCAAATGGGACGAGCGCCCGCTTTTGGTGGCCGTCAAGGCGGAAGGGGAAGACCCGACCGAAGACGAGGTTCTGGCATTTTATGACGGAAAGATCGCCAAATGGCAGGTGCCGGACAAAGTAGTTTTTGTGGACGCCTTGCCGCTGAACGCCACGGGTAAAATTCTAAAACGCAAACTAAGAGCGGATTTTGAAAACGCCTTGAATGCTTGATTGCCAGTAAGAGGGATATGGCTCCGGCGGTAGGGATCGAACCTACGACCAATTGATTAACAGTCAACTGCTCTACCGCTGAGCTACGCCGGAACGGTTCGCGCCGTATAGCAACCTGTTTCTGTGGCGTCCAGAGCGGGCTTTGAATTTTTTTGGAAAAGTTTCCCAGCCGGAAACCTGCCTCCTTGAAGTCGCGTTCTAGGTCACATTTTAAGAATTTGTCGATCATAGTATTGGAACAAGCAAACACCCTAGAAGGCCTTGGGTTGCTTTGTGTTTGGCCTGCAACCGACTTGGCATCAAACCCTCTGCCCAGGGCTGAGAAATACTCCATCTGCTTTCATTGTGATGGGATGGTTTACAGTATAAAGATCTGAAAGCCTGCCATTCGGCTACTGTTTGGGCGTGAGATGAAAACCGCTATGGAATCATGGAGACCTAATTGAAAACAGCCGAACTTCAAAAGCCTGTTTTAACGATGCCTGAGGAAGCCCAACAAGCCCTGCGCGAACATTACAAGGATGCTTCTGTCATCCTTGAATACGGGTCGGGCGGCTCAACCGTAGTGGCCGGAGAGATGGAGGCAAAAACTGTTTTTAGTATCGAAAGCGACCGGCGATGGGCCCGGAAAATGCGCCGTTGGTTCAAAGAGAATCCACCTAACACTGGAACTGAAGTCAGTATTTCGTGGGTAAATATCGGCCAAACCAAAAAATGGGGTTTTCCTGCAAACCGTGATAGGGTGGATCTTTTTCCAAGGTACCCTTTATCCATTTGGCAAAACGATGCGTTCAAGCACCCTGACGTAGTTCTGGTCGATGGACGTTTCCGAGTCGGTTGTGCGTTGGCCACGGCGTTCAACATTAAACGCCCCGTAACGCTTTTGTTTGACGACTACGGAGATCGGCCCAGAATGCAAGTTGCTGAGGAATTCCTGAATAAGCCCGAACTTGTTGGCCGTATGGCCATATTCAAAGTGGAGCCCCTTCAGGTTCCGGCTGAGAAGTTGATTCAAATTATGCGTTTATTGACGGCACCCTAGGGTGATTACTTCAGGCGTTTTATTTTGAAGTTGAATTGGCTTGTCCAGTAAACAGGTTATTTTGAAACCCACTCGAATACCGACAGTTAAATAGTGTGTCATGATACTCTGACTGCGCGTTTTACAGAGGTTCTGTTTAGTTTCTGTTTCTCCAACAGACCCTACGCAACACAGCAGAGTCCTGCGCGAAAAATCGGAGTTTTTAATGGTGGATTTTGGCTCCGGCGGTAGGGATCGAACCTACGACCAATTGATTAACAGTCAACTGCTCTACCGCTGAGCTACGCCGGAACTGAGGGGCATATAACAACCCCGATTTTCGCCGTCCAGTGGGGAATGCGACGATTTTGCAAAAAAGTATCCGCGGCTTTGTGTTACCTCAGGAAACGGGCATCTTTTGATAGTTTGCCTTCTGGTGTGATTTTTGATTTTCCAACCAGATCAATGAGATGGGCGAAGACGTTTCTTTCGGCGGCCGGTAAGAGGGCTGCTGGCGTGTCCACGTAAATGCGTTTGGCCAAGTCCCGTGCCGTTCCGGGGCGATCTTCCAGCGCCGACAGAATCTGTGCTTCGCGTGTTTGTCGGTGTTTAATCAACCATTCCAGCCGTGCAGCGGGGTCTTTTATCGGCGCCCCGTGGCCCGCGTGAAACACCGACCAGTCGCGTGTGTGCAACCGGTGGCAGGCCGCCATGAAATCCGTCAAATCCCCGTCCGGTGGCGACACGAGGGAACTGGCCCATCCCATGACGTGATCGCCAGTGAAACAGACGTCTCCCCATGCCAGAGCAATATGATTGCCAAGATGACCAGGCGTGTGAACCACCTCAAGCTGCCAGTCATCTCCTGTGATCTGCGCGCCGTCCGGAAGTTCGATATCGGGAACAAAGGTCGTGTCGATACCTTCGCCGCCGCCTGCAAGGCCATCCTGAGCCAACCGGCTCATGACTGAGCTGCGCCCGGCCTCTGGCCCGCCAAAGGCAAGAATCGGTGCGCCTGTGCGCTCGGCCAGTTGTCGCGCCAGAGGCGAGTGATCAAGATGGGTGTGCGTGACAACGATGTGAGTGATCCGCTGGCCGGGCTGCACAGCGTTCAGAATCGCGTGCAAATGGGATTCACTAAGTGGCCCTGGGTCGATCACAGCCAACTCAGCTGTACCAAGAAGATAGGTGTTGGTGCCCCTAAAGGTCATGGGCGAAGGATTCGGGGCCAAAATGCGTCGCAATCCCGGCTGCAGTTCCATGGCCGGGCCCGCCGGAGGGTTGAAATCGTCAGGAGCCTGCATTCTGTGCTCTTTCTCTTGTCGGTTCAGCCCGTTAGGTTTAGCGCATGTCCACGCCATGGCTCAAACCCTATATGCCGCGCAGCCTTTATGTCCGAGCAGCGCTGATCCTGGTTCTGCCAGTGGTCGTTCTGTTGCTGGTGGTTGGGGTCGCGTTCCTACAGAAACATTTGGAAGACGTTACCGAGCAGATGACGCGCGCTGCCTCGCGCGAGGTGATGCTGGTATTGGATGTAATGGGAGACGTTGAAACCCAGCAACAGGCGCTCGCCGCCGTTCGTCCCGATTTGCAAGCGCTGGACATGAAGGCTCGCTTTTTGGGTTTTAATGAAGAGCCGTCACTTGGCGGTCGCCGCTGGTACGATTTCATAGCTCCGCAGGTCGAGGCGGATTTGCAAACTATGCTGCCGAACCTTGTGGCTGTTGCACTGCCAAGTGGGCAAGAAGCGAGGCTTTACATCCAAACAAACCTTGGTGTGTTGGAGCTGATCTTTGATCGCCGCCGGTTGTCACCATCGGCTCCGCATCAGTTGATCGTAACGATGGTGTTTTTTGCCGTCATCATGACGTCGATATCCTTTCTGTACATGCGCAATCAACTGCGCCCGATAACGAGATTGGCTGAGGCTGCGCAGGCGTTTGGCCGCGGCAGAGTGGTGCCTTATGCGCCCGGCGGGGCCGTTGAAGTGCGCGCGGCTGGTAGTGCGTTCTTGGATATGCGAGCCCGCATCGAACGCCAGATGGAACAGCGCACGATGATGCTGTCCGGTGTCAGCCACGATCTGCGTACTCCGCTCACCCGATTGAAATTGGGTCTTTCCATGCTTCCCGAAGATGAGGCAGCACCGCTGAAGCAAGATGTTGATGAAATGCAGTTGCTGTTGGACGCGTTCCTTGAATTTTCACGAGGCGCGTCGGAAGGAATACCTGAAACCGTCGAACCAACGGCCCTGTTGGAGCAGATTGTGAAAGATGCACGTCGTGCAGGGCATAAGGCCGAACTTATTTCGGTCGAAGGCGAAGGCACGGTCATGCTGCGCCCCACAGCTATTCGGCGAGCCGTTGAGAACTTGATCGGAAACGCGGTTCGATACGGAAACCGCGCCGATGTCAGTTTGTCCATTTCGCCAAAATCTTTTCGCATCAGGGTTGAAGATGATGGGCCGGGTATTCCACTGGACCAACGCACCGAAGCGATTAAACCATTTTCCCGTCTTGATCCGGCGCGCAATCAGAATCAGGGCAGCGGTGTTGGGCTGGGCTTGGCCATTGTCTCTGACATTGCACGCGCGCACGGTGGCGTTTTACGTTTGAGCGAAAGTGAGAGGTTAGGGGGCCTTTGCGCGGATATCATCATTGGTCGCTGATATTCTGCTGATTACATCGAGGTCAGTGCCGCGGTAGTGCAGGTTTGAAAATTGCCCGGTTTAATAGCGCCAAACACCGATTTCGGTTCCGCTATGATCTCGTGACCAGTCTATTGGACAATTCGGTCGGTGCCTTTTGGGCGGCTTGGGCCTCGGCACCATTTGCGTAAAAACTCTGATCACGTCCTTTTCGCAGTAACACCGGATAAGACAAAACTGATCGCACTGTGCCGGAAATGCCCCGCGAAAGACCGAGCTGGATTCGGTTACCAATTACTACAACTCGTGGGGCACCTGAGCCGTGCCCAATAGAAAACATATGGGGCAATTTGGCTAAATTGTGAGGCAGCTCAACATTGATTTCAAAGGGAAAAATGCGGATTTTGGTAGGCCCGGCAGGACTTGAACCCGCAACCAAAGCGTTATGAGCGCTCTGCTCTAACCAATTGAGCTACAGGCCCGCCATGCAGCTTTGAGTACCACGGTGAACGCCCGCGTCAAGCCTGACCGTTGCAACATGTCTCACAATCGACTAACCCGCGCGGGAACCATTCATAAGGGGCTGGCCATGACGACGGGCAAGAACGGAATCACCTATGCCGATGCAGGCGTTGATATTGATGCGGGGAACGCTCTGGTCGATCGAATCAAACCTGCTGCCAAGCGGACCAACCGCTCGGGCGTAATGAGCGGGCTGGGCGGATTTGGTGCTCTGTTCGATCTAAAAGATGCCGGGTATCAGGATCCGATTCTGGTGGGCGCGACCGATGGCGTGGGCACCAAGCTGCGGATTGCCATTGATACCGGTGTGGTTGACGGTGTTGGCATTGACCTGGTGGCGATGTGCGTCAATGACCTGATCTGCCAGGGGGCTGAGCCGCTGTTCTTCCTAGACTATTTTGCCACTGGCAAGCTGGACACGGACACCGCCGCGCGGATCATCGAAGGGATCGCCGAGGGCTGTGTGCAATCCGGCTGTGCCCTGATCGGTGGTGAAACGGCCGAGATGCCAGGCATGTATCCTGATGGTGATTTCGATCTAGCCGGGTTCTCGGTTGGTGCGATGGAGCGCGGGGCGCATCTGCCTGCCGGCGTCCAGAAGGGCGATGTCCTGCTGGGGCTGGCCTCGAATGGGGTGCATTCCAACGGCTATTCGCTGGTGCGCAAACTGGTTGAGATCTCGGGGCTGGGATGGGATGCGGCATCGCCTTTTGGTGAGGGAACGCTGGGTGAAACCTTGCTGACACCCACGCGTTTGTATGTAAAGCCAGCGCTGCAGGCGATCCGGGCAGGGGGCGTGCACGCTCTGGCTCATATCACCGGAGGTGGGTTGACCGAAAACCTGCCGCGCGTTCTGCCCGAGGGGCTGGGTGCCCAGATCGACCTGAACACCTGGGAGCTGCCGCCGGTCTTCCGCTGGATGGCTGAAACTGGTGGTATTGTCGAAGCCGAGATGCTGAAAACCTTCAACTGCGGCATCGGCATGATCATTGTCTGCGCCGAAGATCGCGCAGACGAATTGACCGCACTGCTGGTCGAGGCTGGTGAGACGGTTTCGCGCCTCGGCACCGTCACCGATACGCCTGATATGGCCTATTCGGGCAAGTTGCTGTGAGTCACAAACGCGTTGCCATCCTGATTTCGGGGGGTGGGTCCAACATGGTGTCGCTGGTCGACAGCATGGTCGGAGACCACCCGGCACGCCCCTGTCTGGTGCTGTCAAATGACGCCGAGGCGGGCGGGTTGAAAAAGGCGGCTGCGCGCGGCATTCCAACTGCGTCTGTTGACCATCGCCCGTTCCAAGGTGATCGTGCCGCGTTTGAGGCTGAGCTTTTGAAGCCTCTGGAGCAGGCGCAGCCCGATATCGTCTGTCTTGCCGGGTTCATGCGGGTTCTGACCGGCGACTTCGTCTCACGGTTTCAGGGGCGGATGCTGAATATCCATCCATCTTTGCTGCCGAAATATAAGGGTCTTAACACCCATGCCCGCGCCATCGAGGCCGGGGATGCCGAGCATGGATGTTCTGTCCACGAGGTGACTGCGGCACTGGATGACGGTCCGGTCCTCGGACAGGCGCGCGTGAACATCGAGGCCGGTGATACGCCTGAGAGTCTGGCGTCTCGTGTGCTTGTTTGGGAACACAAGCTGTACCCAGCAGTGTTGCGCCGTTACGCCAGAGGAGAGCGGACTCCGGTGAGGCTGCCCTGAACACTTCAGGGTGATTTACACGCCTGTCATATTTGGCCTATTGTCTGCACAACGGCTGGGTACGGCAATAGACTGACAGGCAGCCACCAAGAACAAGAGCAAGAACAGCACCGGCATGAAAACCCTGACAACGACGCAAGAGCTGGCCGAATTTTGCAAGGCCGCGGCTGAATACGACTATGTCACCGTAGATACCGAATTTCTGCGCGAACGGACTTACTATTCAAAACTCTGTCTGGTTCAGTTGGCGGTTCCCTCTGATGGTGACGACAGTGCGGTCCTTGTTGACCCGCTTGCCGAGGGGTTGTCGCTTGAACCGCTGTATGAGCTGTTCCGAAATGAGAATGTGGTCAAGGTATTCCACGCCGCCCGCCAGGACCTTGAGATTTTCTGGGTTGAGGCAGGTGTATTTCCCAAGCCTCTGTTCGATACACAAGTTGCGGCAATGGTTTGCGGCTTTGGTGAGCAGGTGGGCTATGAAACGCTGGTGCGTAAGATTTGCAAGCAGGGGGTCGACAAGACCTCTCGGTTCACTGACTGGTCGCGGCGGCCCTTGTCCGAGGCACAAAAGACCTATGCACTGGCCGACGTGACCCATCTGCGCCAGATTTATGAATACCTTGCGGCGCAATTGAAGAAATCGCAGCGCAGTCATTGGGTGGCTGAGGAATTGCGTATTCTTACTCAGCCGACAACTTACGACATTCGTCCCGAAGAGGCGTGGAAGCGCGTTAAAACACGGACAAATTCGTCCAAGTTTCTGGCCGTAGTGCGCGAGCTGGCACAGTTCCGCGAGGCTTATGCGCAGGAAAACAACGTCCCGCGCAGCCGGGTGTTCAAGGATGACGCTCTGATCGAATTGGCTTCGACCAAACCCAAAACCCCGTCTGATTTGGGCGGCTCACGCTTGTTGCTGCGCGAAGCACGCAAAGGTGCGATCGCCGAGGGGATTTTGGCTGCGGTCAAAAAAGGGGTGAATTGCCCTGTTGATCAATTACCAACCGTCGACAACAGCCGCGACAAGCTGAAGGTGAACCCGGCGCTTGCGGATTTGTTGCGTGTTCTTTTGAAATCCAAAACCGAAAGCTCGGGCGTGGCCGCCAAACTGATCGCCACCAGTTCCGAGTTGGATCAGATCGCCGCGGGCGAGCGTGGATTACCTGCCATGTCTGGTTGGCGGTTCGAGGTGTTTGGTGAAGACGCTTTGAAGTTGTGCGAGGGAAAGATCGCGCTTGCCGCCAAAGGCCAGAGTGTCAAGGTCGTGTCACTGTAACTCTGCTTACCGGCGCCGAGACTCCAGCGCGTTTTGCTGCCCCACGACTCGGACCAGACGAGTGGATTGCAGGTCATCTTTATTGATATTAATGGCGTCTGTTACCTTGCGTGATCGCTCGGTTCCCTGATTGGTCGCATTTTCCGGATAATTTACCCGAAAGGTGAATTCCAGAACGCCGTTTTTCTGATTCTCTTCGCTGTCCACGCGCACCAGTTTTGCATTGTAAGCACCTTGTCGCGCCGCTGTGCCGGTGGCGAAGACAATCGCGCCGTTTGGGGTCGGGTCGATCCGCAGCTCATCAATCTTGGCGATCGGGACGCTGGTATCTTCAGGCTCTGCTCTGGAAAACAGGCCGCCGCCTTCCTTCTGCGCCGGAATAAGCGCGTTTGCGTCATTGCTGTCTGTTTCAGTCGGCGCAGCTGGCTGACTGGATCCAAACCAGTTGGAAGGGTTTACCCGCGAGTCGCTCCAACTGTTGCAGGCAGACAGGGCCAGAGTTGCGACCAGAAGAACAGTAAACGATTTTTTCATGGTGCAGGCGTCCAGAGCAGTAATTCCTGCAATGAGTTATCGCAATTTCCGCTGTTTGAAAAGCCACGCAGGGGGGTGGACAGGCCTAGATCAGAGGCATAGTTCACAATTGTGATTGCAATGAAAGGACCGTCGCAACATGGCAACGCCTGCCTTTGAAGAAATCGTTGAAGATTTCGAGTTTCTGGAGGACTGGGAAGACCGGTATCGTTACGTCATCGACCAGGGCAAGGCGATGGAGGCGCTGGACGACGCGCTGAAAGTACCTGCAACCAAGGTGAACGGTTGTGCCAGTCAGGTCTGGCTGCATCCGATCATCGAAAGCGGAGCGTTCCGGTTTGACGGTGACAGCGATGCATTGATCGTGCGCGGCCTGATCGCGGTGCTACGGTCGCTGTATAATGGTTTGCCGGTCAGCGAGGTGCCAAAGGTCGATGCGGGTGGAGAACTGGCGCGACTGGGGCTGAACGATCACCTGTCTGCGCAGCGGTCAAACGGGCTGCGCGCGATGATCGAACGTATCCGAGAAGTCGCGCAGGAAAACGCCTGACGCCCATCAGCTTTTCGGCTTGCGACTTGCCCAGTCAGCCAGCGTGGTTTCCAGATCTCCGTAGCCAGTATAGCGGCGCTCGAACTCTAAACCCATCTTGTCGGCGCACTCGCGGGCGCGGGCCGTCAGGTTGGGATCGTCGATCTGAGCCTGATAGACCAGCTTGGTGTAGTTGCCGAAATACATATCGCGCAGTTCTGGGTGGCGATCCAGGCCCAGCGGTTTCCAGACAAAAGCGTCGAACTGTCGAGCGAGGAAATCGGTCAGGTAAAAAGCAGTGGTTTCATCGTCGCCGCGGGCTGCAAACTCCTGATTTCCTTCGAAGAAGGAATAACAATGGGGGCCCTTTACCATCTCGACCCCCATTTCCGCGCAAGCTTTCTCCAGCAGACCACCAGTGCCGCAATCGGCATACACAACAAAGATTTGATCATAGTTGTCGCGGTGCTTGGCCACGGCGTCCTGAACCGCCTGAGTAATCTTTTCTGGGTGGATATGCAGGATTGCTGGCAGACAGGTCAGCGCCATGTGGTCCCAGCCATTGCGGCGTTTAAGATCCAGAATCTCACGGGCAAGCGCACCACAGGCCAATAGCAGAATCCGCCCCTGTCCATCAGTGTCGTAGCCTTTGGTCGTCAGGCTGGCGTCGTCAGGCATTTTCTCCTGCTGCATTGGGTGCCCCTTGGAAACTATACGACGGTCATTATAACAAAAAGGGCCGCCCGGAAACCGGACGGCCCCTGAACATTCTACATGTCCGATCAGCCGGCCAGTTGGTTGTGCTTGCGCGAAACGAAGTCCTTGGCGGTTTCGACCGCGACGGCCGCGTCCCGGCAATAGGCGTCTGCGCCGATGGCTTTGCCGAATTCTTCGTTCAGGGGCGCGCCGCCAACCAGAACGATGTAATCTTCGCGCAGGCCTTGCTCGACAAGGGTGTCGATCACGACTTTCATATAAGGCATGGTCGTGGTCAGCAGGGCAGACATGCCCAGAATATCAGGTTTTTCGGTTTCTAGTGCTTCGAGGTAGTTCTCGACCGGGTTGTTGATGCCTAGGTCGACAACATCGAACCCAGCGCCTTCCATCATCATCGAGACAAGGTTCTTTCCGATGTCGTGGATGTCGCCTTTCACGGTGCCAATCACCATTTTACCCACGCGTGGCGCGCCGGTTTCAGCCAGAAGCGGCTTCAGGATGAACATGCCACCTTTCATTGCGTTTGCCGCCAGAAGAACTTCGGGCACGAAAAGGATGCCGTCTCGGAAGTCGTGGCCAACGATGGTCATGCCACCGACGAGTGCCTTGGTCAGAATGTCGTAAGGCGTCCATCCGCGTTCCAGCAGGATGTTTACACCTTCTTCGATTTCTTCTTTCAGGCCGTCATAAAGATCGTCGAACATCTGTTCGACCAATTCGTCGTCATTCAGTTCGGACAGGACGATGTCTTCTTCATCGGACATGGGGTATTTCCCTGAGCTGTGCGGGCCGTGGGCCCATGGTGGCATTTTTTCCGTTTTGGCCAAAACGTCGCAGTTTGACTGTGACGATTGCGACCTCAGTGGTTTCGGGACCGACCTATACGTCAGATTTTCGCGCTGCTCGACAGAATTTTCTGCATGATGATCCTGCATGCGGCTCATTTTTGTCCAAGCTCGTTGCTGGATCCAAGTCGCTGGAATCTACGCAGAACTAATTAGCAAGCTTGCTGTGGCATTAGGTTGACGATATAACTCAAAAAAAGAACAAAAAGCGAACAGATATGATTGCATCGAACATTCCAGGTCGTGGAACCACCACAAATGCCGCAGGACGGTTCGAACAATTTGATACTGTTCCTTATGATGATGGCTGGGATATTGAAGAAGACCTCCCTCCGTTGCGAACTGATGTAAGGGATGAAATCGCACGGAGCCTAGTCACCTATAACCGCTCACCCGACCTGCCGTTTGACCGCTCGATCAATCCGTATCGCGGGTGCGAACATGGTTGTGTGTACTGTTTTGCCCGCCCGACCCATGCCTATCTGGGCCTTTCCCCGGGTCTGGACTTTGAAACTCGACTGATCGCGCGACCGAACGCGGCCGATACATTGCGCAAGGAATTGTCGGCCAAAGGCTACAAGGTGGCTCCCATTGCCTTGGGTACGAATACGGACCCGTATCAGCCGATAGAAAAGACCCGATCAATAACAAGGGATTGTCTGGAGGTTCTGCAAGAGTTCAATCATCCCGTTGCTATCGTTACCAAGGGTACCCTGATCGAGAGAGATTTGGACATTCTGGCACCTATGGCGCGGAAAGGGCTGATACGGGTTGGGATTTCCCTGACCACTCTTGATGCCGACCTATCCCGGCGGATGGAGCCGCGCGCTCCTTCACCTCAGCGGCGTTTGGCCATCATTCGTCGCCTGACCCAAGCGGGTGTGCCCGTGCGGGTGATGACTTCTCCAATCGTGCCGGGTTTGACGGATCACGAATTGGAACAGTTGCTTGAAGCGGGAAAAGAGGCCGGGGCAGATGCCGCCAGTTGGATTATGCTGCGCCTACCGCGCGAGGTATCTGCGCTGTGGCAAGATTGGCTGCAGGAGCACGTACCGGAAAGGGCCGAAAAGGTAATGTCCAAGCTGCGCGAGATGCACGGAGGCAGGGATTATGACCCGCGCTGGGGTCATCGGATGCGGGGCGAAGGGGAATATGCCGAACTGATTGCCAAAAGGTTCAAGTTAGCCGTCAAACGGCTGGGCCTTGCGACGAAAACACCGCCGCTGCGATGCGACTTGTTTGAGCGGCCAGCTCAGGTCGGTGACCAAATGAGCCTTCTGTAAAAAAAGCCCCAGACCTTGGTCCGGGGCTTTCTTGTTTTATCGCAGCGATCAGCGCTTTTCGATATCGACATAGTCGCGCGTTGTCTCGCCCAAATACAGCTGGCGTGGGCGGCCGATCTTGTTCTGAGGATCTGCAATCATCTCTTTCCATTGGCTGACCCAGCCAACGGTGCGCGACAGCGCGAAGATGGGGGTAAACATGGAGGTCGGGAAACCCATCGCCTCAAGAATGATGCCCGAGTAGAAATCGACGTTCGGGAACAGCTTCTTCTCGGCGAAATACGGATCTTCCAGCGCCTGTTTTTCCAGCGCTTTGGCGACCTTTAGCTTCGGGTTGTTTTCGATGTCCAGCAGGTCCAGCACTTCGTCGGCCGACTGCTTCATCACCTTGGCGCGCGGGTCAAAGTTCTTGTAGACGCGGTGGCCAAAGCCCATCAGGCGGAACGGATCGTCCTTGTCCTTGGCGCGTGCGATGTATTCAGGGATGCGATCAACCGAGCCGATCTCTTCCAGCATCTCCAGACACGCCTGATTCGCACCGCCATGGGCCGGCCCCCAAAGACAGGCAATCCCGGCGGCGATACATGCAAACGGGTTCGAACCTGAAGACGACGCCAGACGCACGGTCGAGGTCGACGCATTCTGTTCATGATCCGCGTGCAGCGTCAGGATACGGTCCATCGCGCGGCTGAGGATCGGGTTGACCTCATAATCCTCGGCTGGAACGCTAAAGCACATGCGCAGGAAGTTCGACGCGTAATCCAGATCATTGCGAGGATACACGAAGGGCTGGCCAGTGTGATACTTGTAAGCCCAAGCTGCAATGGTCGGCATTTTAGCGATCAGGCGGTGCGAGGCGATCTCGCGTTGGTTCGGGTCCGAGACGTCGGTCGAGTCGTGATAGAAGGCCGACATCGCACCAACAACGCCCACCATGATCGCCATTGGATGCGCGTCACGGCGGAAGCCACGATAGAAATACTGCATCTGCTCATGCAGCATGGTGTGGCGAGTGATGGTGGTTTCGAACGTTTCCAGATCCTTGGCGGCAGGCAGCTCTCCGTACAGCAGCAGATAGCAGACTTCGAGGAAATGAGATTTCTCGGCCAACTGGTCGATCGGATAACCTCGGTGCAACAACTCACCTTTTTCCCCGTCGATATAGGTTATGGTGCTGTCGCAGCTGGCCGTAGACGTGAAGCCCGGATCATAGGTGAACACACCAGCGTCGCTGTACAGTTTGCGAATGTCGATCACATCCGGACCTGCGGTTGGCGAGTGAACCGGCAACTCGTAGTTTTCGCCATTTACGGTGAGAGTGGCTGTCTTGTTGTTGTCGGTCATCGTTGTCCCTTCTTCGTTCATGCGCGCACCAAGCGAGTGGTCGGTAACGCTGTCTACGGTCACGCACCAATGTGCTGACCGGGTCGTAGCTGAGCAGCGTTACCTGAATATGAAGTCAGGACTAATTTGCTGCGTCGGAAAGCCGCGCCAAGGTTTCATCGCGCCCCAGCACAAGCATCATGTCAAATACCGAAGGAGTCACAGCACGACCTGCCAGCGCCGCCCTCAGCGGGCCAGCGAGCTTGCCGAACTTAACGCCCTGCGCCTCGGCAAAGGTATTGAGGGCTTCCTCCAGCTCTTTCCGCGTCCAGCTAGCATTTTGCACGTGCGGCGTCAATTCTTTCAGTATACCGTCGGATACAGATTGTAGCGCCTTTGTCGCTTTCTCATCCGGCTCTACCGGTCGAGTGGCTAGAATAAAGTGAGCTTTTTCAAGTAATTCAGGGAATGTTCTGGCGCGATCCTTCAGGCAAAACATCGCACGTTCCAAATCACTTGATTGTGTCGTGTTGAGAGCGGGACGCTCTGCCGCAGTCAGATAGGCCTCGATTTCATGCCGCAACGCAGCATCATCTGCAATTGCAATGTGCTGCCCACATAGATTCTCAAGTTTTTTGAGGTCGAAGCGAGCGGGGCTTTTGCCGATTCCATCCAGATCGAACCATTCCTTAGCCTGCTCATCAGTGAAAAACTCGTCATCGCCGTGGCTCCAACCGAGGCGCGTAAGGTAATTGCGCATTCCCGCAGCCGGGTAGCCCATCGCCTGGTATTCCTGTGCGCCCAGGGCACCGTGGCGTTTGGACAATTTCTTACCGTCCGGACCATGAATCAGCGGGATATGAGCCCAAACCGGAACGTCCCAGCCCATCGCTTCGTAGATCATCATCTGGCGCGCAGCATTGTTCAGGTGATCATCGCCTCGGATTACATGGGTCACTCCCATATCGTGGTCGTCCACCACCACGGCCAGCATGTAGACCGGGGTTCCGTCCGAGCGCAGCAGGACCATATCGTCCAGCTGATCGTTGCGGATGGTAACATCTCCCTGCACTTGATCGCGGATCACGGTCGCGCCGTCCTGCGGGGCTTTGATGCGGATAACATACGGCGCATCAGGGTGTGTCGCAGGGTCGGCGTCACGCCAAGGGCTGCGGAATAGGGTCGATTTACCCTCGGCGCGGGCCTGTTCACGGAATGCAGCGATTTCATCTTGGGTCGAGAAACACTTATACGCTTTCCCCTCAGACAGCAGTTGATGCGCGACCTCTGCGTGGCGCGCCGCACCATCGAACTGACTGATTACGTCTCCGTCATGGTCCAGCCCCAGCCATTCCATGCCCTGCAAGATCGCCGCCGTTGCCTCGGGTGTCGACCGTTCGCGGTCCGTATCCTCAATCCGCAAAAGAAACTTACCACCGCGGCCCCGGGCATAGAGCCAGTTGAACAGTGCTGTGCGCGCACCACCGATGTGCAGAAAACCGGTGGGTGATGGGGCGAAACGGGTGACGACCTGATCGGACATTGTATGGATTAACCTTTTGGTAACCGTGTCTGGCATAGTTTGGCGCCTGTCTAACGAGCCCGAAGGACGGGGGCAACCATGCGTGTTCTGGCACGGGCCGAAGCCGCATTATTGAACCAGACCGGATATTTGTTTCAGTGGTCTCCGGTGTGTCTGGCGGTCGGCATTGGCCTGTATTTCAGCCTCAGGTTTGAACCCGGCTGGCAGGTTTATGCGTGGCTGCTGGGTCTGATTGCAGCGCTGATAGGGATCGGCTGTTTGGTTCGCACTGGCTGGGCTGCGTTGGCAATTGGGGGTGCGCTGATTGCGGCTGGGTTCATTCTGGCTGGTGCGCGGGCTCACTCGGTTGCAGAGCCGGTTTTGTCATGGCGTTACTACGGCCCCATCGAGGGGAGGGTCGTTGCGCTGGACCGCTCTGCGTCGGGCGCGTTGCGGGTAACGCTGGATCGGGTGCGAATACGGGATGTGCCCGAAGACCGCCGCCCGCATCGCGTCCGGCTTTCGCTGCATGGCGGTTCCGCGGCGCTAATGGCTGGCCAGAGGATCATGACCACTGGTCATCTGTCTCCACCGCAAGGCCCGGTCGAGCCTGGCGGTTTTGATTTCCGGCGTCATGCCTGGTTTCAACGATTAGGCGCGGTCGGCTACACACGCGCCCCAGTGATGACCGTAGCGCCTGCAGAAAGTGCGCAGGAAGGAGTCCGCATCACAGCCTGGCGAATGGCGATTTCAGAACAGGTGCGTTCCATCCTGACCGGGGAAGTCGGCGGATTCGCTGCAGCCGTCACAACTGGCGATCGCAGCGGTATGGGACAAGAAACACTGAAGACTCTGAGGGCGTCTAACTTGGCGCATCTGCTGGCCATTTCCGGGCTGCACATGGGGTTGCTAACGGGGTTCGTGTTTTTGGTATGCCGGTTGGGGTTGTCAGCAATCCCTGCAGTTGCTCTGAGGGTGCCTGTTCGCAAACTGGCTGCAATCGGTGCACTGATCTCGGCAGTTACCTATTTGATGTTGTCCGGTGGTAACGTTGCCACTGAACGAGCATTTGTCATGGCGAGTGTCATGCTTGGCGCCATCCTGATCGACCGCCGCGCCATTTCATTACGCGCAGTGGCAGTGGCAGCGTTGATCGTATTGGTGCTGCGCCCCGAAACTCTGCTCAGCCCCGGGTTTCAGATGTCTTTTGCCGCGACGACAGCACTTGTTGCTGTATTTGGGTGGTTGCGGGACTTGGGTCAGTTACCGGGGCCGAAATGGTTGAGACCAGTGGTCGGGTTACTGCTGTCTTCGGCCATTGCCGGTTTGGCAACCGCGCCGATCGGGGCAGCTCACTTCAATACAATGTCCTACTATGGGCTGCTCGCAAACATGTTGTCGGTTCCCGTAATGGGGTTGATCGTCGTACCCGCTGCCTTTGTTGCCGCGCTTTTGGCACCACTTGGGCTGGAAGTAATGGCGCTAAAGGTCATGGGGCTGGGGTTGGAGTGGATTCTGGTCGTTGCAGAGCGGGTGTCTGCGTTGGACGGAGCCCAAGGATTTGTCGCAAGCCCGCCATCTTATGTATTGCCCATGTTTGCACTTGGCGCCTTGTGGTTGGCGCTGTGGCGCGGTCATGCCAGATGGGTGGGGGGGGCAGTGCTTGCCGCCGCTTTTTTGTTGTGGGGGCAGGGGCATCGTCCCGAAATCCTCGTTGCAGATTCAGGTGGGCTCGTGGGCGTTATGACCAAGGCCGGTCGAGCGTTGAGCAAAGAGAAAGGAAGCGGATTTATCGCGTCGGTCTGGTTGGAAAATGACGGAGACGGTGTGGATCAGATCAAAGCAGCCAGCCGATGGCCTAACGGTGCGGATTTAGTTCCACGCTATGTTTGGCAAGGAAAAGAGCTGGTCCACATTACTGGGAAGCGCGCGGCACAAGGGTTCGATGAGTGTAGGGAAAATCAGATCGTTGTGTCCGCTGTCGATCTCGACCTGAAAGGAGAGTGCGGTTTGTTCGACCCAAGCCGACTGAAAGAGACTGGCAGCCTTGCCCTGTTAGATGGTCGCATTACGACCAGCCGAGAGATGATTGGCCACCGCTTGTGGTCCCCGGACCCGGCCAAGGACCATAAGCGCTTGCGGGATCAGTAGCTGCGGATAAGTCCGACCAGCCGTCCTTGAACTTTGACTTTTTCCTCAGGCAGAACGCGGGTTTCATAGGCTGGGTTCGCGGCTTCAAGCGCGATGGCATTTCCCCGGCGGAAGAACCGTTTCAATGTCGCCTCCTGATCCTCGACCAACGCCACGACGATGTCACCGTTATCAGCTGTCTTGGTTTCGCGGATTACAACGACGTCGCCGTCATTGATGCCAGCATCAATCATCGAGTCGCCCCGCACTTCCAATGCGTAGTGATCGCCTCTGCCCGAGACCATGCTGCCAGGTACGGCAACGCGGTGCGATTCATGGCTGATCGCTTCGATCGGGACACCGGCGGCGATGCGACCCATCACCGGTAATTCCAAAGCATCGACGGTGACGGGTTCGAAATTCGCCGGGCGCGCACCTTCTGGTTTGTCACCTTCGATGACGCGTGGCTTGAAGGCGGCTGTCGGCTCACCGCCCAAACTCTCCGGCAGTTTCACGATTTCAATCGCGCGGGCGCGGTGGGCAAGGCGGCGGATAAAACCACGTTCTTCCAGCGCGGTAATCAGTCGGTGGATGCCGGATTTTGATCGCAGATCCAATGCAGCCTTCATTTCGTCAAAGCTGGGCGGAACACCGTCCGCTTGAACGCGTTTGTGGATGAATTCCAACAAATCCAACTGTTTCTTGGTCAGCATTGCTCACACCTCGTCGGTTATGCGTTTTCTTTTGTTCTACGCATGTTCACGTTTTGTGTCAACGGATTTGAATGTGGATTAGATTGGAAGGTACAGTACTTCATCCCCAGCAGGACGCTCCGGATCATGCGGTTCGCGCAACAACAGCGCATTGGCCTGTGATAGAACGCTAAGCAACGAACTATCCTGATCGGCGCATGCGCGAATGCCATCGTCGCTGAGAACGGCACGCATGTAATGTTCGCGTGGGCCGTTCTTGCTGAGAGGCTCTGCCAAGCGGGCACTTCGAAAGGGTGTCAGAACCTGTTCTACACCCAGCATTCGACGAAGCATCGGCAACAGGAAGAGATAGCCGCAAACCATTGCACTTACAGGATTACCTGGCAATCCGACCATTGCCGTTCCATTTAGATGTCCAGCCATCAAAGGTTTGCCCGGGCGCATACGAATTTTGTAGAAAGACCGCTCCATCCCAAGGTTTTGAGACACATCTGCGACCAGATCGTATTCGCCAACCGAGGCGCCGCCGATGGTAACGACCAGATCAGCGTCTGCAGCCAGCCCGAAAGCTGTCTCAAGGGAGGCACCGGTATCGCGTGCGATCGGAAGGATACGCGCCTGTGCCCCCTCGTTTTCCAGCAGGGCTTTTAAGCCGAAAGTGTTGGACGCGATGATCTGGTCCGGGCCGGGTTTCTCACCCGGCATCACCAATTCGTCCCCGGTCGAGATCAGCGCAACGACGGGTTTACGAGCGACAGGCACTGTGGGGATGTTCATTGCCGCCATTAGGGCCACGTCTTCGGGGCGCAGTATACGCGGAGCGGTGATTTTGTTGCCAGCCTTAAAGTCAATTCCCGCGGGTCGGATATTTGTTTTGGTGCCGGGTTCGTCAATGATTGTGATCAGGTCTCCGCGCCGCTCCGTATCTTCTTGAATGATAACGAAATCAGCGCCTTCGGGAACGGGCGCGCCGGTAAAGATGCGTACGGCTTGGCCTGGCCCGACAGTCCCTTGATAACGGCGCCCGGCCGCCGATTCACCGATGACCTTGAACATGGCGTGCAGCTCGACTTCGGCCGATTTCAACGCATAACCGTCCATTGAAGACGCTGGAAATGGAGGTTGATCTCGGGTGGCGCTGACATCCTGTGCCAGTACTCGTCCCGCTGCTTCGCGAAGAGAAACGGTTTCGTTCTCTAGCGGTGAAACTAGATCAAACAGCAGCGATCGGGCGTCTTCGACGGTAATCATTTCGCCTCGTAACGCCCTGATTTACCGCCATCTTTCAGAAGAACGCGGAGACCTCCAATTTCCATGGCTTTGTCGACCGCCTTGGTCATGTCATACACGGTCAACGCCGCTGTCGAGGCGGCTGTCAGTGCCTCCATTTCAACTCCGGTCTGGCCCGAGGTCTTCACAGTTGCTTCGATCTGGACGCCAGGTAAATCGGGATCCAGCTTTAATTCGACTGCAACTTTGGTGACAGGCAGAGGATGACACAGTGGGATCAGGTCGGGCGTCTTTTTTGCCCCCATGATTCCTGCCAATCTCGCTACTCCTAAAACATCCCCCTTTTTTGCACGGCCTTCTGAAATTAAATCAAAGGTTTCCGGCGCCATCTTGATGTGGGCCGCTGCCACGGCTACCCGATCGGTCACGGCCTTGTCCGAGACATCAACCATATGGGCCTGGCCTTGCGCATCAAAATGGGTAAGCGGCATCACATTACTCCGGGGATCAGAGGGTTCGCCAGCAGGTGCCGGGTGGCAGCCGTGACGTCGTCCTGACGCATCAGGCTTTCGCCAATCAGGAAGCAGCGCGCGCCATAGCGGGCGATATCGGCCAGATCTTCAGGCGTGCTCAGCCCGCTTTCGCAGACGATGGTCCGGTCGCCGGGCACAAGTTTGGACAAACGACGTGTTGTATCAAGAGTGGTCTCGAACGTCTTGAGATTACGATTGTTTATTCCGATTAGGGGGCTTTTCAACTGGGTGGCGCGTTCCAGTTCATCTTCGTCGTGAACTTCGATCAGAACGTCCATGCCCCAGTCAAACGCAGTCTGTTCCAGCTCGGCCGCCTGTCCATCCTCGACCGAAGCCATGATGATCAGGATGCAATCCGCACCCAAGGCGCGGGCTTCGACCACTTGATAAGGGTCGTACATGAAATCCTTGCGTAGAGCAGGCAGAGACGTAGCTGCACGGGCCGCTATCAGATACTCTTTGGCCCCCTGAAAGCTTGGCGTGTCTGTCAACACGGACAAGCAGGCTGCGCCGCCATCTTCATAAGCTTTGGCCAGAGCAGGTGGATCAAAATCGGGGCGGATCAAACCTTTGGATGGGCTTGCTTTCTTAACTTCGGCGATCAGGCCATATCCCCGGCGGGTCGCCTTTTGCAGTGCTTCGGCAAAGCCGCGAACCTCGGGTGCAAATCTAGCTTCAGAATCCAGCGTATCTAGGGACTTCTCAGCCTTATCTGCAGCAACTTCTTCAAGTTTATAGGCTTTGATCTTGTCTAGTACCGTCTCGGTCATGCGGCCTCCTGAGTCATTCGGGCCAGTGCCGCGATCTTTTCTTTTGCTTTTCCACTGTCGATGCTCTCGGCAGCTTTGGCGACGCCATCGCGCAGGTCTGTGGCGGCTTCTGCAACCACCAGCGCTGCGGCTGAGTTCAGCAGAACTGCGTCGCGGTAGGCCGAAGGCTCTCCGTCCAGCAGCGCACGGAAGGCGACGGCATTTTCTTCGGGTGAGCCACCGAGGATGTCCTCAAACGGGTGCACTGGCAGGCCCGCGTCTTCTGGGTGGAGTTCAACTTCTTTGACGACTCCGTCCTCCAGCGCCGCAATCCAGCTTATGCCTGTGATTGTCAGCTCATCCGTGCCATCCGATCCGTGTACCAGCCATGCGCGGTCTGATCCGAGCAGGCCCAGCGTTTCGGCCATGGGGCGGATCAAGTCGCGGCTGAAGGCACCGGTAAGCTGACGCTTGACGCCCGCAGGGTTGGTGAGTGGCCCGAGGATGTTGAAAATCGTGCGGGTTCCAAGCTCTTGCCGGGAAGGCATCACGTGGGCGATGGCCGGGTGGTGCATGGGCGCCATCATGAATCCGATGCCAACATCTTTCAAAGCATTTTCAACAATTTCAGATCCAACCATAACGTTGATCCCAAGCTGCCCTAAAGCGTCCGCAGCCCCAGACTTTGAACTGAGATTGCGGTTGCCGTGCTTAGCTACAATGACACCGGCACCCGCGACGACAAACGCCGTAGCGGTCGAGATGTTCAGAGTACCTTTGCCATCGCCCCCGGTGCCGACAATGTCCATTGCACCTGCGGGCGCGTTGACGACGTTACATTTCGCGCGCATGACGGCCGCGGCTGCAGCGTATTCTTCAACCGTTTCTCCACGGGTGCGCATGGCCATCAAAAACCCGCCGATCTGGCTGGGTGTGGCTTCGCCATCAAACAGGATGCCAAAGGCCTGCTCGGCCTCGGCGCGTGTCAAAGGCCGGTCGGCGGCGGCTCCGATCAGCGGTTTCAAAGCATCGCTCATGCGGGTTCTTTCATCTCAGACAGGAAATTCTTAAGCAGGGCATGACCGTGCTCGGAGGCGATAGATTCCGGGTGGAACTGAACGCCGTGTATCGGCAGATCTTTGTGCTGGAGACCCATGATAGTGCCGTCTTCAAGCTCGGCCGTAACCTCAAGGCAGTCGGGCAGGGTGTTCGGATCGACCACCAGTGAATGATAGCGCGTCGCCTCAAACGGCGAGGGCAGCCCGGCGAATACGCCTTTACCGGTGTGGTGCATGGTGCCCATCTTGCCGTGCACAATTTCATGGCATCGGATTACGTCGCCACCAAAGACTTGCCCAATGGTTTGGTGACCCAGACAAACACCCATTAATGGTGTCTTAGTCTCAGCCGCAGCTTCGGTCAGAGCTAGGCATATTCCAGCTTGATCCGGGTCACAGGGGCCGGGGCTAAGAAGGATTCCGGTTGGGTTCATGGCCATAGCTTCCTGAACATCCAGGGCATCATTCCGCCGAATGACCATTTCGGCGCCAAGTTCACCTAAATAATGTACCAAATTGTAGGTAAACGAGTCGTAGTTGTCGATCAGCAGCAGCATTTGGGCACTTGTCTCGGCTAGGGCATTTCGGGCTGGTGATGCAGGCCCGGGCCACGGTATAATGTCGGGACATACATGCTCAGGCTTGCGCGGCAGCGTCAAGGGTACATCCCGTTCTTGGCGCTCGGGTAAGTAAATGCCGCAGCAGACGGCGGACATGTAATCGAAGCAGGGCCAGAATGAGAGGCGAAAAGGTATGGGCGGATTTGTCAGCGGAATGATCGTGGCAACGGTCGTTGTCCTGGTGTTGGGGGCAGTATTGTCTCTGAACGCACCTCTGACGAAAAAACCGGATGTGGTCACCGCGGCCCCGGAACCCGAAGTTGTGCAAGTTCCAAACTTGGCGTCCGAGTCCACCGAAGCCATCGGTGACAGCGATGTACTTGATTTGCCGCCGGCAGCGCCTGATTCTAGTTCAACGCAGGCGGATACATTGGCCGAGCTGTCGGATGTCGAGGTTGAGCCCGACGCGCAGCCGCTTGTGCCGGATACTTCGGTGATTTTTGACACACCCGATGCAGCAAGTTCGTCACCTGTAAACGTGCGGACAGAGGCGCCTGTTGCGCCTCAATCTCCGCCGCTGCTGCAAGTTTCGCCGAACACTGAATCTCTGCCGGATGTTTCTGTCGAAGTACCTGCCGTTCAGACCCAACCGGAAATCGCCGAGACCGCACCGAAATCAGAGCCTGAAACGGCTGAGGTCGTGGCGCAGGAACCAGAACAAAATCCGTTTGAGGACAGTCCGATTGCCGTTGAGGGGGATGAAGACACAGCACCACGCAAACTACCTCGTATCGCTTCAGTTCCACGGATTGGTGGAGGCGGCGAGGGTTCCACGTCGCCGACTATTGGCCAGCGCGTGGTTCCGTTGACCGATCGCGATGCAGGTGAAGCCACTGTAGATGCGGCCGTTCCAGGGAAACCCATCGAAAACTTTGCTGCAGACTTCGAAAACCCCGACTCAAAACCGCTGATGTCGATCATTCTTATCGATGATGAGGGTGCTTATGGCGCTGAGGCGTTACGTGAATTTCCGTATCCTCTGACCTTTGCGGTCAGCCCGGAAGATCCCGAGGCCGCTGAAAAGATGGCGCGTCACCGTGAGGCCGGGTTCGAGGTGCTTGCACTGGCCGATCTGCCCAAAGCCGCCAGCGCGCGCGATGCTGAGGTTTCGCTGGCCGTCTGGTTGGATACCTTACCGGAAACCGTGGGCATTCTTGAGGGCGTGGAAACTGGTATTCAGGGCAACCGAAAACTGGCCGATCAGGTAGCCGAGATTGCTGCTGGGACCGGTCGCGGGCTGATCACGCAGGATAACGGATTGAACACCGTACAAAAGTTGGCGGCTCGGAATGGGGTGCCGTCCGGCGTGATCTTCCGCGACATTGACGGTGCGCGTCAGGATCCAAAGGTCATGCGCCGTTTCCTCGACCAGGCTGCGTTCCGCGCGGGGCAGGAAGGTTCCGTTGTTATGCTTGGCAGGCTGCGACCAGATACGATCTCGGCCCTGTTGCTGTGGGGACTCGAGGATCGGGGAAACCGTGTTGCGATGGCCCCGATTTCTGCGGTGATGATAAAGGAAGTTCAGTAAGACCTGAACAAACAAGCGGCTGCCCCCTAATGGCAGCCGTATTGTTTAGCTGTTGCCTGAGCCCGTAAATCGCGCTGCATCGGCAGCCGCACGCCGGATAGCGTTCGATTTGTGTACGGTCTCCATATACTCGGATTCGGGATCGCTGTCGTAGACGACGCCGCCACCGGCCTGAATGTAAAGCTTGTGGTCTTTCACAATGGCCGTGCGCAAGGCGATACACATATCCATGTCGCCACCGGCACTGAAGTAACCGACGCCACCGCCATATACGCCGCGTTTTTCAGGCTCTAGTTCGTCGATGATCTCCATCGCGCGTACTTTCGGGGCACCCGAAACGGTGCCGGCGGGCATCCCAGCAAAGAACGCATCCAGCGCGTCCTTATCCTCGGCCAGTTCGCCTACAACGTTCGACACGATATGCATCACGTGGCTATAGCGTTCGATGATAAACTCTTCGGTTGGGCGCACAGTACCGATCTTGGCCACGCGGCCTGTATCGTTGCGGCCCAGGTCCAGCAGCATCAGGTGCTCGGCCAGCTCTTTCTTGTCGGCCAGCAGGTCAACCTCGTTAGCCTTGTCCTCTTCGGGAGTGGCACCACGGGGGCGAGTGCCCGCGATGGGACGGATCGTGACCTCATCGCCGAAGACACGCACCAGAATCTCGGGGCTGGCGCCCACGACCTGAAAGCCGCCGAAGTTGAAATAGAACATGAAGGGCGACGGGTTGGTGCGCCGTAGCGAGCGATAAAGCGCAAAGGGCGGCAACGGGAAATCCTGCGTCCAACGCTGTGCCGGGACAACCTGAAAGATATCACCTGCTCGGATGTATTCCTTGGCCTTCTCAACCGCCTCCATATAGCCGGATTTGGTGAAATTCGACACTGGTGGTGCGACCTCGGACGCATCGCCAAGATCGCGGCTTTCTGCAGGCATAGCGCGTTCCAGATCACGTACGGCGTCCATCACGCGCTCAGCCGCTTGTGCATAGGCGGCCTTGGCAGATTGCCCTTCGCTAACCCAAGCCGGGGAAACCACGGTGACTTCGCCCTTCACGCCGTCCAGAACCGCAATAACCGACGGGCGCAGCATGATCGCATCGGGCAAGCCCAGCGGATCAGGGTTCACGTCCGGCAAATATTCGACAAGCCGCACCATGTCATAGCCTAGATAGCCAAACAGTCCCGCTGCTGCCTGTGGCAGGTCGTCGGGCAACTCTATCCGGCTTTCGGCGAGCAAAGCACGCAGATTGTCCATCGGGTTTCCGTCCTGGGTCGAGAACGCCTCGGTATCGAACCGGGCCTCGCGATTCAGTTCAGACGTTTCCCCCCGACAGCGCCAGATCAGGTCTGGTTTCATCCCAATGATGGAATACCGACCGCGCACTTCGCCACCGGTGACGGATTCCAGCATGAACGCATCTTTTTGCGCCCCAGTCAGCTTGAGCATCAAAGAAACGGGCGTATCTAGATCAGCCGCGAGACGGGTGTAAACGACCTGATTCTCGCCGGCCTCATAGGCGCGGGCAAAGCTGTCAAACTCGGGGGTTAGGGCCATCTTTGGTCTCTTTTAGTAACTTGACTGCACGGCGTTCAACGCACGCTGATCAATGACAGGTCGTGCGCGGGTCTGTGCGTCGCGCACGTAAACGTCGAAAATGTTCTGGGCCAAAGCCTGGTTCAGCTGTGCTTCAAGCGCGGCCTTAGCCTGACGCAACTCATCGGTTTCGGCAGGTGGCAACAGCTCGTCCACTCGGACGATAAAGGCGGAACCGGAACCGGGGATAACACGCAGTTCGCCGGTGTCCATCTCAAACACCTGAGCCATGAAATCCGCGGGAACATCGTCAAGGAACGCCGTGCGGGTCAGTGCGTTTTCAATGCGGAACGGCAGGCTGGTGGCCGTGAAGTCACCATCTGTTTCAAGCTGTCCCAGAACTGAATTGGCGTGTTCCTCCAGCGCTTTGTTGGTTTCCTCCAACGTCCATGCCGCAGCAACGCGATCTCGCGCACTTTCGAGCGGCTCAGGGCGTTGCGGCAATACTTCGTTCAGACGCAGGGCAAAGATTGAGCCGTCCTCGAGGAAGCCAACCTCGGGGAAGTCGCCTTCGCTTACCGCTTCGGCGGCCGTGCGGAAGCCATCATAAGCCGCGACACCGTCGTCACTCTGACGTGTCCAGTCGATTTGGCCCAATTCCATCTCGGTCTCGCCTGCCAGTTCTTCCAGCGTCGCGCCACCGGCCAGCAGATCGTCGATATCCTCGGCTTGGGCTTCAATCTGACGGCGGGCGCGGTCGGCGGCCAGTTCCTCGCGCAGTGCGGGGGCGGCGTCTTCGAACGGCGTGTTGTTTTCTGCCAATGATCCGTTGATGCGGAACAAGGCGGGGCCGAAGGTCGAGGGCAGGGGCCCGACGACTGTGTCCAGGTCGGCGGCGAACACGGCGTCGGCAGCCTCACCAAGATCGTCACGTGTCACGTCGCCCAAATCGATATCGCTGAGTTCAAGTTGGCGATCCCGCACCAATTGTTCAAAAGAGGTGCCGCCTGCCTCCAGCTGGGCCTTGGCAGTTTCGGCTGCTTCCTGGTTTGGATATGTAAGGCGTTCTACCAAACGGCGTTCGGGTTGATAGAATTCCGAAGCGCGTTGATCGTAAAGGCGGCGTACCGAATCTTCATCAACTTCGACGCTGTCCAGCAACATGTCGGGTGAAAGGATCGCATAAGTCAGTTGTTTGGTACGGGGCAGGGTGAACTGATCCTGGTTGTCCTCATAGTAAGCCTGAACCTGCTCATCCGTTGGCGCAGGCACGGTCGCGGGCAGGGCGTCTGTGTTTACGGTCGCAACCGTAAAGCTGCGGCGCGCGCCGACATAGTCGGTCAAAACTTGCGTCAATGTCGAGGGCATCTCAACCCCGCTGACAACCGCATTTTGTACAATCGTGCGAGAGGATTCTTTACGCAGGTCAGTTTCGAAATCGGTATCCGTCATGCCGACCTGATCCAACTGGAACTGATAGGCGTCGCGGTCAAAAGTACCGTCGACGCCTTGAAAGGCCGGGATGGCGACGATTTCCTTTTGCAGGTTCGCGTCCCCGATTGAAATTCCCAGCTCACCGACTTCGTTGTCCAGGGCCGCCAGTGCCGTCAGGCGCGCCAACGCCAATTGGTCCAGACCGAATTCATGCGCTTGAGACATTTGCAGCGGTTGTCCGGTTTGCTGTTCTACGGCACGAATTTCGCGCTGTAGTTCTCGAACATACTTGTTGACCGAGATATCTTCGTTCCCCACCTGCGCGACGGTGCGCACAGTGCCGGTCAGGCTGGTTGCGCCAAAACCCGCGAGGCCCAAAAACAAAAGGCCCATCAGTATCCAGACAAAGGTTTTCGATAGGTTTTTCACGCCTGCGGCCATGGTGCCCTCTTATTTTTTGGCAAGGATCTGCCCTGTCGGTTGCGGCCCTGAATACGACGCGTGTCGCCGGGGGGCAAGCTTAGAAGGACAGGGTCTGAAGCCGTTCGAATAATTGCTTGATGCCAGCCCTGTCCAGATTGGCAAAAGCTATTCGAACCTGTCGTTTTCCAGAGGGGGCTCCCTCGGGCATGAACATCGTACCGGGCAGCAGCAGAATTCCCACCTCGGACACCAGTCGGCGGGCCAAGTCGTCCGAAGGGATGTCGAACGGATGTTCGAAATAGGCGAAATACGCCCCCAGCCCGAGCAAACGCCATCCCTTGTCAGCCAGCGGTGGCAACAGATCTTCAATCGCTGCGCGGCGGTCGAGAATTTCGGCGCGTTCGCCAGCGACCCACTGTGACAGGTTTTGCATACCCCAAAGAGCCGAGAATTGACCAATCTGGCTGGGACAGATCGCGACCGTGTCCAGAAATTTTTCCACATCGCTCAGCATATTGGCACCAGTTGCAATCGCGCCGATACGGTGGCCGGTCAGGCGGTATGCTTTCGAGAAGGAATACAGGTGCACTAGCGTGTTTTCCCAACCTGGCTGCCCAAACAGGTCATGCGGCGGGCCGTTGCGGCTGTCGAAATCCCGATAAGTCTCATCAACCAGCAAACGCAGGCCATTTTCACGAGCCAGTTCGTAAAAAGCGCGGACCAGTGCAAAGGGGTATTCCACGCCGCCGGGATTGTTCGGGGTCACCAAAACGATGGCGCGGGTCTTGTCAGTGATGAGGGCGCGGGCCGCGTCCACATTTGGCAGGAGGTCATCCCCGGTTTGCAAGTCAACTGCTTGAACTCCTGCCATGTCCAGCCACATTTTATGATTGAAATACCATGGGGTTGGCAGGATGACCTCATCGCCCTCATGCGTGATGGCCGAGATCGTGGCGGCAAATGCCTGATTACAGCCTGAGGTGATGGCGACCTGTTCCGTAGTGATCATGGCGCCGTAGTGATGGCCGATCTGTTCCGCCAATTCGGCGCGCAATTCAGGGTTTCCAAGAACCGGCCCATAAAGGTGCGCGCGGTCTTCGTTTACCGCGAACTCGGCCATTGCTTGTCGCAGCGCCAAAGGCGGCGGGTCAACTGGTGCGGCTTGACTGACATTGATCAGGGGCTGATCTTCGGGGAAGACCACGCCCTCCAGCCAGCGCCGCGCCTCCATCACCGGAGGGGCGAAGGTGGCGGCGGTGCGTGTGCGGTTCATACGTGGTCCCAAACTTCAGCAGCGATCAGTCGGTTCCGCGATAGGGCTCGACATATTGCAGGGCCATATCCCACGGGAAGAAAATCCACGTATCCTGGCTGACCTCAGTGATGAACGTATCCACCATTGGGCGGCCCTTGGGTTTGGCGTATACGGTGGCGAAATGCGCCTTTGGATACATTGCACGTACCAATTCCAGCGTTTTGCCGCTGTCGACAAGATCATCCACGATCAGAATGCCCTCACCATCGCCCATCAGGGCAGCATCAGGGGCTTTGAGCACTTCGGCCTCACCCTGTTCCTGATGGTGGTATGAGCGGACGCTGATTGTATCGACGGTACGAATGTCCAACTCGCGACTGACGATCATCGCCGGGGCCATTCCGCCACGGGTGATTGCGACAACGGCGCGCCAGGCGCCGTCATCTGGTCCTTGACCGTCCAGACGCCACGCCAAGGCGCGCGAGTCGCGATGAATCTGGTCCCAACTGATGTGAAAGCCTTTTTCGTGGGGCAGGCGGTCTTTGGCGCTCATGACTTAACCCTTTTCCATGTCTGGCGCGTCGACGGCCTTCATGCCGACGATGTGATAGCCCGAATCGACGTGCAGGTTCTCGCCGGTGACGCCACTGCTGAGATCGGACAACAGGTACAGTGCGGACTTGCCAACATCGTCGATGGTCACGTTGCGGCGCAGTGGCGAGTTATATTCGTTCCACTTCATGATATAGCGGAAGTCGCCAATGCCACTGGCGGCCAAAGTCTTGATCGGGCCGGCCGAAATCGAGTTCACGCGGATACCGTCCTTACCAAGATCCTCGGCTAGGTATTTCACCGATGCTTCCAACGCGGCTTTGGCAACACCCATCACGTTATAGTGCGGCATCACCTGTTCGGCACCGTAATAGGTCAGGGTCACGGCGCTGCCGCCGTCGGACATCAGCTTTTCTGCGCGCTTAACGACAGCGGTGAAAGAGAATACCGAAACATCCATGGTCAACTTGAAGTTGGCGCGGCTGGTGTCCAGGTAACGCCCCCTCAGTTCGTTCTTGTCGGAGAAGCCGATGGCGTGAACGATAAAGTCCAGCTTTCCCCATTTCTCTTCCAGTTCAGCAAACAAAGCGTCAATTGAGTCCTCGTCCCCAACGTCGCATGGCAGCACGATGTCGCTGCCGAGTTGTGCCGCCAGCGGATCAACGCGCTTTTTCAGCGCTTCACCCTGATAGGAAAAGGCCAATTCGGCCCCAGCTTCGGACAAGGCTTTCGAGATGCCCCATGCGATTGATTTGTCGTTTGCCAGTCCCATGATGAGGCCGCGTTTGCCAGCCATCAACTGATTAGACATGTGTGGTTCTCCGCCTGTCGTCGCAATGTGTTGCGTTGGTTTATGCCATTGGTAGCGCTGCATCAAGGCCGCGCGCTCTTGCCCGCGGCGGGTTCTCGCCCTAGGGTGGATATTAAAAGTTTCCGGGGGATGGAAATGACCGAACGTGACGGCATCTTTGCCGGCGACGATCCGTTTGAAATAGCGGGCCGGTGGCTGGCCGAGGCCAATGACAGCGAGCCGAATGACCCCAATGCAATTGCGTTGGCGACGGTAGACCCGGATGGTCTGCCAAATGTGCGTATGGTGCTGTTGAAAGAAATCGAACCCGCTGCGTTCGTGTTTTACACCAACTACGAAAGCGCCAAGGCGACCGAACTTGAGTCCGCAGGAAAAGCGGCTTTTGTAATGCATTGGAAATCATTGAGGCGACAAATCCGAGTTCGTGGTACAATAACACGGGAAAGCGGGCCGCAGGCGGATGAATATTATGCCTCGCGCTCGTTAAAAAGCCGTCTGGGAGCGTGGGCTTCAAAGCAGTCTCGACCCTTGAGTAGCCGAACTGCCCTTATGGCAGAGGTCGCGAAAGTAACTGCGAAGCTGGGACCAAACCCTCCGAGGCCGCCATTTTGGGGTGGATACAGGCTGGTGCCGTCCGAGATTGAGTTTTGGGCCGATGGTGCGTTTAGGCTGCACGATAGGTTCCAATGGCGCCGGGATGAGGTGGGCTCGGCTTGGGAAGTTCAGAGGTTGAATCCGTGATGTTCGCGTATCGTGAAATGCAACTAATAGGAAATAAAGAGTTTTTTCAGCTTGAAATTGCGAGCCAATCTCATACACATCGGACCCTTAACGAACTGTTAAAATTTGCGATGGGAATGCCGTGCCAGAAGACCTGAACAATATGTACCGCGTCCGTGGACACGTAAAATGGTTCGACCCCGCCAAGGGGTACGGATTTGTCGTGTCGGACGAGGGGGGTCCGGATATTCTGTTGCATGTGAACGTGTTGCGTAATTTTGGCCAAAGCTCGGTCGCGGATGGTGCCGGGATTGAGATCATGACGCACCGGACTGACCGTGGTGTTCAGGCGGTAGAGATTCTCAGTGTTGATCCGCCTGCGCGTACCGACTCAATGATGTTGGCAGATTTTGCCGAACTGGATCCGGTGGTCATTGCGGAAGCACCGCTAGAGGCCGCGCGGGTGAAATGGTTCGACAAAGGTAAGGGCTTTGGCTTTGCCAATGTCTTTGGTCGGGACGAGGACGTTTTCCTGCATATTGAGGTTCTGCGTCGATCCGGGCTTGCCGATCTGCAACCGGGTGAAGCGCTGGCTATGCGCGTCATTGACGGCAAGCGTGGTCGCATGGCGGCTCAGGTGCTGGCCTGGGAAGCGGCACTGGACGACTGATTCAACATGAAAAGATTCCTCGCGGTTCTTGCTGGTGTGACAATGCTTTGGACCGGAGAGGTTTTGGCTGAATGCAACGCTGAACGCGTCAATCTGCGTAACGACAAGACGCAAATCACCTTTAATGTAGAGTTGGCGATTAGTCGGGAAGACAGGGCGCGCGGATTGATGTTCCGTGAGTCGATGCCGAAACGTTCCGGTATGTTGTTTGTGTTTGATCCGCCGCAGCGGACTGCATTCTGGATGAAAAATACCCTGATTCCTTTGGATATCATTTTTCTGAATCGTGCCGGTTCGGTCGTCCATGTTCATGAAAACGCGATTCCCGGAGACGAAACACTTATCGAAGGTGGGGATTCGATCTTTGCAGTGCTTGAAATCAACGCAGGATTGGCTTCTCGATACCTGATCACGCCAGGAACACAGATGCAGCACGAAATTTTTTCGCAAGGTCCTGCAATTTGGCCCTGTTAGGGCTTTTCAAATCAGATTGTCATCGTTAGGAACAGCGCACGGTCCGGGGCGTGGCGCAGTCTGGTAGCGCACCTGTTTTGGGTACAGGGGGTCGTAGGTTCGAATCCTGCCGCCCCGACCACTTCTTTCTCTTATGTCGATGAACCACCCATCGCTTGGAAAAGCGCGCCAAGCGCTTTGTCCAATGCTTTGCTTTCTACTGGAACTTGGGCTGAAGGGCCGTTTTTGCGTGGCACGTTGAAGAACAGTTCAGCCTCAACGCGATAACCTGATGCGTTCTTGGTCGAGGTCATGCGCATCACGCTTTTAGGCAGGTCCTGCGGATATCCGCCGTAGTTGAGAATCAGATAGGCTGTAGTTTCTGGTGGCAGCAGTTCGGTGCATTCGAAAACCTGATTTTCGGTCTTTGTGAACTCTTCTCCCGGTCCATTGCACTCGATCTCGAACGCGTCGAAGAGTTGTTCAGGATAGCTGTCAAACTGTGCACTGCGCGTCGAAGGGGGCACATCTTGTGGTGTGCATGCCGTCATCAGGCTAAGCATTAGAGACCAGAAAAAGGCATTTCTCACGGTTGGGGCCCAGTTTTTGTCTATTTTCTGCATGCGGCCCCTTGGGTCTTTGCCCGATCGACTGTGACTTGATTCTCTTTGAGCCTAGCCATCTTACGTTGGGTTTATCAAATGCTGCTAACTCTGCTGAGAAAAACGGTTAATCCTGTTGGCGATTCAAGGGGCTGATGGGAATGCCTGGTGGATGAACCTGTGGAGGAATCGGAATCTCCGGTGCTGGATGGCCAGAAAACAATCGGGTCAACAAAAAAGATTTCAAAAATGACAGAAAAATGGCGTTGACGATCTATGGGTGAATACGCCAGATTGTATGGGCCGAATGTGGTGCCACTAAATCTGGTAGTAAAAGCAGAATAGGGCATAGGGCGAGGGTCGGAAAGCACATTAATTAAACGTGCAACCGTAAAGGCGGTTTTGCGCTGTTAGAGACAGCGCCTGATCGTTTGCGCCTTGAATTTCGGGCACGGCGGATGGGTTGCAAGAGCACCTTTGATGCCAAGGGACAAGTTGATTGAATCTAGGGCTGCGGACATGAAGATTGACAGGAAATTCACCAAATCGGGGCAAGACGCGTACGCAGAGTTGGACTTTGTTTCTGCAACGTCTGAGATTCGGAACCCGGACGGTACCATTGTCTTTCGCCTCGAAGAAATCGAAGTTCCAGCGAAATGGAGCCAAGTTGCAAGCGATGTTATCGCACAAAAATATTTCCGTAAAGCTGGGGTTCCGTCCGCTCTGAAAAAGGTGAAAGAGAAGGACGTTCCCGAATTTCTGTGGCGTTCGGTCCCGGCAGAAGGCGCTGAATTTGGTGGGGAAACCTCGTCGAAGCAGGTCTTCGACCGGCTGGCTGGAGCATGGGCGTACTGGGGTTGGAAAGGTGGTTATTTCTCGAGCGAGGAAGACGCGCGTGGTTACTTTGACGAGATGCGCTATATGCTGGCCACCCAGCGCGCCGCGCCGAACTCGCCGCAGTGGTTCAACACCGGTCTTCACTGGGCCTACGGAATCGACGGCCCCGCTCAGGGACACCACTATGTCGATTATAAAACCGGCAAGCTGACCAAATCGAAATCCGCATACGAACATCCGCAGCCACACGCGTGCTTCATCCAGTCTGTCGGCGATGATCTGGTCAACGAAGGCGGCATCATGGATCTGTGGGTGCGCGAGGCGCGCCTGTTCAAATACGGCTCGGGTACCGGGACCAACTTCAGCCATCTGCGTGCAGATGGCGAAGCGCTGTCGGGTGGCGGCAAGTCTTCGGGCCTGATGGGCTTTCTCAAGATCGGCGACCGCGCCGCTGGCGCGATCAAATCAGGCGGGACAACCCGTCGAGCAGCAAAGATGGTAATCGTCGATGCAGATCACCCCGACATCGAGCAATTCATCGAATGGAAGGTGATCGAAGAGCAGAAGGTGGCCTCGATCGTTGCCGGATCGAAGATGCACGAGAAGATGCTGAACGGCATTTTCGAGGCCATCCGCAGCTGGGACGGCGCGCAGGAAGACGCGTATGACCCCAACAAAAATGACAGCCTGAAGAAAGCGGTTCGCGACGCCAAAAAAGTTGCGATACCAGAGACTTACATCAAGCGCGTTCTGGATTACGCCAAGCAAGGCCACGACAGCATCGAATTCCCGACCTACGACACGGACTGGGATTCGGAAGCCTATAGCTCGGTCTCGGGCCAGAACTCGAACAACTCGATTCGCGTGACCAACGCATTTCTGACTGCCGTCGAGAAAGACGCCGATTGGGAGTTGATCAACCGTACCGATGGCAAAGTTGCCAAGACCGTCAAGGCGCGGGATCTGTGGGAAAAGGTAGGCCACGCCGCTTGGGCCTGTGCCGATCCGGGCATCCAGTTCCACGATACCGTAAACGAGTGGCACACATGCCCGGAAGACGGTGAGATTCGCGGCTCGAACCCGTGCTCTGAATACATGTTCCTTGATGACACGGCCTGTAACCTAGCGTCGATGAACCTGCTGACCTTCCTCAAGGATGGTGAGTTCCAGGCGGCTGACTACATGCACGCCTCGCGGCTGTGGACCCTAACGCTGGAAATCTCAGTGACGATGGCACAGTTCCCGTCGAAGGAAATCGCGCAACTGTCTCATGACTTCCGCACCTTGGGTCTGGGCTATGCGAACATCGGCGGTCTGCTGATGAACATGGGCTACAGCTATGACTCGGATGAGGGCCGGGCTATCTGTGGCGCGCTGACCGCGATCATGACCGGTGTGGCCTATGCAACCTCGGCTGAGATCGCCGGAGAGCTTGGCTCGTTCAAGGGCTACGAACGGAACGCCGATCACATGCTGCGCGTCATCCGCAACCACCGCCGTGCATCGCAGGGCGTGACCGAAGGTTATGAGAAACTGGCGGTGAAGCCTGTGCCTCTGGACCACGGCAACTGCCCAGACAAGCGTCTGGTCGATCTGGCCATGTCGGCTTGGGATGAGGCGCTGAGCCTCGGTGAGAAAAACGGCTACCGCAACGCACAGGCCACCGTGATCGCGCCAACCGGCACCATCGGACTTGTGATGGATTGCGACACCACCGGGATCGAGCCGGACTTTGCGCTGGTCAAGTTCAAGAAGCTGGCCGGTGGCGGTTACTTCAAGATCATCAACCGCTCGGTGCCGTCGGCGCTGGAAAAGCTGGGTTATTCCTCGTCTCAGATTGAAGAGATTGTTGGTTACGCGGTCGGCCACGGCACCATCGGCAACGCACCGGGGATCAATCACACCTCACTGACTGGCCATGGTTTTGGCCCGAACGAACTTGCCAAGGTTGACGCTGCGTTGGAAAGCGCCTTCGACATCCGGTTCGTCTTCAACCAATGGACGCTGGGCGAGGACTTCTGCACCGGTGTGCTGGGCATCCCGGCGACCAAGCTGAATGACCCGACTTTTGATCTTCTGCGTCATCTGGGCTTTACCAAAGCCGATATCGACGCAGCGAACGATCATGTCTGCGGGACGATGACGCTGGAAGGTGCGCCGCACCTGAAGGAAGAGCATTACGCCATCTTCGACTGCGCCAACCCGTGCGGCAAGAAAGGCAAGCGTTTCCTTGGGGTTGATAGCCACATCACCATGATGGCCGCAGCGCAGAGCTTCATCTCGGGTGCGATCTCGAAGACGATCAACATGCCCAACGACGCGACCATCGAGGATTGCCAGAAGGCCTACGAACTGTCGTGGTCGTTGGGTGTGAAGGCCAACGCGCTCTATCGTGACGGTTCGAAACTTTCGCAGCCTCTCGCGGCGGCGCTGGTCGAGGATGATGACGAGGCGGCAGAAGTTCTGGAAAGCGGATCGGCCCAGGAAAAAGCTGTCGTTCTGGCCGAGAAGGTGATCGAGAAGGTTGTGGTCAAGGAAATGATCCGCAGCCATCGCGAGAAGCTGCCGCATCGCCGCAAGGGTTATACCCAGAAAGCAATTGTTGGCGGCCACAAGGTCTATCTACGGACCGGTGAGTTCGAAGACGGCAAGCTTGGCGAGATCTTCATCGACATGCACAAGGAAGGCGCTGGCTTCCGGGCGATGATGAACAACTTTGCCATCGCGGTATCGGTCGGCCTGCAATACGGCGTGCCGCTGGAGGAGTTTGTCGACGCCTTCACCTTTACCAAGTTCGAACCGGCGGGGATGGTGCAGGGCAACGACTCGATCAAGAACGCGACGTCGATCCTCGATTACATCTTCCGCGAACTGGCTGTGTCCTATCTGGACCGCACCGATCTGGCCCATGTAAAGCCCGAAGGCGCAACCTTCGATGATCTCGGCAGGGGTGAAGAAGACGGTCTGCCTAATGTCTCGGAAATTAGTGAAAGTGCGGCGTCCAAGTCATTGGAAGTACTGAAGCAAATCAGTTCCACGGGGTATCTGCGCAAGCGGTTGCCGCAGGATCTGGCCGTGTTCAACGCGGGTCAGGTTGAATTGAACGGCATGGCTGAAACAGCGGCTGCATTCGAGGCTCCGGCAACGGAAACCGCTGTCGCAACAAGCATGGATGCCCGAACCAAAGCCAAGATGCAGGGCTATGAGGGCGATCCTTGCGGCGAATGCGGTAACTACACGCTGGTGCGCAACGGCACCTGCATGAAATGCAACACCTGCGGCGCGACCAGCGGGTGTAGCTAAGGCAAGCGCCCCGGCAACCCGGGGTGTAGGGACCAGGATTTCCCCCCGGACTTCCGGTCCCGACGAATACGGGGCAAGGCATAGCCTGAGACTTACCTCTGGGCGCCTTGCTTCACTCGGCCGACATGCCCGTGTTGGCCGGGAACAGGGTGGGGCGGAATATTTGCTCCCTCCCACTCTTTCACGGGGCGGGTGCGCTCGTCCCATGCGCAGTCCAGGCCGCAGGCAAAAAAATACCGGGCGGTCAACGAAATGAGCCTGGAAGGCGAAACTGACAGGGGGCTTCGGCCCCCTTCTTCTTTTTGCCCGAAATTGGATATCTGAGCAGAGGATTGCCTGAACAACCATGTTTCGTCGGGCAAGTGTTGCCGGCAAGGGTAAGGTGAATTTTGCCAAGCGGCTCGCCGCAAACGCGACTCTGTCAAACACGCGGAGATTGGCTCGAAAGCGGCTTGAGCACGCAATGCGGGTGACAGGGTAGGGGTTTACATTCTTTTTGATGCTTGTCCGGACGACCAAACGAACAAATTGAATCAGGAGGCATCACAATGAAACCGCAAACTCTGGCAACTCTGACCGCCCTTGCAATTGGATTGCCCGTGCTGGCCATCGCACAATCTGTAGCTGACGCAAATGGCGATGGTGTTTTGACCATCGAAGAGGTTCAGGCTGTATTGCCCGAAATGAATACAGACACATTTTCGGCGATGGACACAAATGGCGACGGCGCGTTGGATGAAGCAGAAATCGCTGTGGCTCAGGAAGCCGGGCTTTTACCAGCAAGTGATGGTTGATCACTCAAGGAAAGCGGCCAGATTTATTCTGGCCGCGTTTACGGGGAGTTATAATGGTAGGTGAATGTTAAATTTTTCCCGAAGCTCGGCGTCCAATAGCGGGTCGAACCGGGCCGGAGATGCTGTAGACAAAATCTCCTCCTTCCGTTTGATGGCCTTTTCGATCAGATCGGGTTTGCCTAGTTCCGCCCATTCCTTTGGTGAGGTGCGATCTCCGAAGTTGGGATAGACATAGTCCGCCTGCATCCGGCCGAGTGTTGCATCGGTGCCCAGATAGTGTCCCGGTCCGCCCATGCAGACCTCGGCAATCTGATCCAGTGCCAAAGTTTCATCCGTGACCTCAATGCCGCGCACGCAGCGTTGCGCCTGGCCGATCAAGTCATCGCTGAGGATCAGGCTTTCGTGGCAAAAACCCAGCAGTGAGGCGTGCATGCCTGCAGCTTCGTACACCATATTCAGTCCCGATAGGCCCGCCATGACGTTTGAGCACATCTGCTCCCAGCCGGCTTGCATATCAGGCAATTTTGAATCCGAGGCACCGGCAGCAGCTCCGCCCGGCAGATCGTAGAAACGGTGCATCTGGGCGCATCCTGCGGTCAGCAGGGCCTGCTCGCCAGATCCGATGGACATCGCGCCCGTGCGCAGGTCTAGACCAAAAGGCCAAGTGCCAAAAATTGCCGGAGCCCCTGGGCTTACAGCGTTTACATAAACCAAACCGGCAAGGCATTCCGCAGTGGCCTGAGTAATTGCGCCCGCGATTGTTGACGGCGCGGTGGCCCCAGCCATCCCGGCGGACAACAGCAGAACCGGCATTCCGGCTTTGATGCACTCCTCCATCACTTCGCAGCTTTCGGTTGCGAATTTCATCGGAGGCACGACAAAGCAGTTGGAGTTTGAAACGAAAGGCCGCTCTCGATACTTGTTTTCGCCACCTGCGATCATGTGGATCATCTCCATCGCGGGGGCCACATGGCTGGGTTCGGTAAACGATGTTCCGATATGTTTGAACGTGCCTGAGCAGGCGGCGTAGATCGTGTTCAGGTCCATCTCAAGGTTGTCTGGGATATCGCGACAAACCATAGGGCGCTGGACAAAGTGAATATTTTCCAACTGTTCGCAAATGCGGGCGGCATCGTGCAGATCCTGAACGGTCGAGTCACGGTATTCCTGCCCATGAACGTCGACCATGCTTACTGCTGCACCAGCGGTACCGTAGTGAACCTTTGTGCCCGACAGTTCGAGATCGGTTTTACCGTCCCGACTGTAGAGGGTGATTGTCCGATTGGCCTTGGCGATCGTGTCTTCAACCAGCGCGCGGGGGAACCGAATGCGGCCATCATCGCCAAGAATACACCCCGCGGCGACCAGATAGTCGATGCCGCTTTGGGGGGCATCCGCCAGACCAATTGTTTCAAGCGCTGTCAGAGCGGCTTGGTGGATGCGTTCGATCTGTGCGGGGGTCAGGACATTGAGAACGCCACCCTCCATGCCGGGGCGGACGGGGCGCAGATGCTCGGGCAGGGCAGTGGCGCGGGCAGCACGCCGCGCGGCGCGTCCACCGCTGCGGGATGTGGTGCGGGATTGATCGTTCATGGTTTGGATTCCGGAATTTGAGTGGGGACAGGGTGGCTTAGTTTACGCCCCCGATGGCCGCCCACGCGCGGCACGACCACGATCCGCACCGATAGTGCGGCTGACCAGTCGAATTTTCCAAACTTCGTTTTGCATAAAGCTCCTCACCTTATGAGCCGAAGTATTCCGCTGCGCACCTGTATATTCTGTTCTGTTTGCGACTAGGGTGCTCAAAAGCGAAGTGTAAATGGGAATGTCACACTGTTTTATATATCTGCATATTTTTTCCCAGATGAGGTAAAAAATTTGTTATAGTTTATTCACTTATTTTAAATTGGTTCCGGATCTAAATTGAATCTTAAGGATTTTGAGCCAGATTTCTAAGTTAACTTGACTTTAAAGACTGAAGCTGCGGCAATTGGTTTTTAGGAGAGATTAATGAAAGCCCTTAAGGCCCTCAGTTTAATAGCGTTTGTGTCGCTCGCGACACCGCTGCTGGCTGAGGATTGGTCGGGGGCTTATGCTGGTTTCAGCTTTGGATATGCAGATGCGGATGGGCCAAAAGGCTCGGGCGACGACGACCTTAGTTTTGGCCTTCATGCCGGATTCGATCGTGATTTCGGAAATTTTGTTCTGGGCGGTGAACTTGAATATAATCGCCTGTCCCTGGATCTGGGTGAGGGCAGCCTGGACAGTGTATCAAGCCTGAAAATTCGCGGTGGATATGATTTTGGTGCGGCGTTGGGCTACGTGGTGGTTGGTGCCGCCAGGGCCGACTCCACAGTTGATAACGACACGGCCGCCGTTTACGGAATTGGCGTCGCTTATCCTGTAAATGATCGTTTGATCATCAGCGGTGAAGCGTTGAGGCAGGAATTCGATGATGTCACCCGTTCGAACGGCACTTTGGACACCAGCATCTTTAACCTGCGGACATCGTTCCGCTTTTGAAGCCTGTCAAACCCTGGCAACGGTATTTTGGGCTAACTCTTTCGCCAATTCACATATTTTATTCAGGGCAGATTCGAACCTCTCGTCGTCGATTGTCATGGCCACCCGAATATGACCAGCGGCTGCAGCCCCGAAGCTTTCACCCGGCATCACTGCAATGGAATGAGTATCCAGTAGCGTATTGGCAAATTCTTCGCCGCTAAGGCCGGTGGCGCGGATGTCCAACATAACGTACATCGCGCCTTGCGCCGGAACCAACCCGACAGTGTTCTGATTGCTTAGGATGCTAACTGCGAGGGCACGCCGCCTGCGGAATGGCTCGGAGATTTTATCCTCCAACGAAGTACCAGCGTTCAAAGCAAAGCTTGCGGCGTCCTGAATAAATCCGGGAACCCCATAGGTCGTATGTGTCGCGAGGTTGATCAGATGAGATATCACCTCTTCCGGGCCAACGATCCATCCGCAGCGAGAGCCAGTCATGGCATGGGATTTGGACATCGAACCAACTACCAGGGTGCGTTCTTTCATATCAGGCAAAGTGCGTGGTGAGATGTGCTCACCGTCCCAGACCTGCGTATCGTAGACCTCATCCGAAATCAGCCACAGGTCGCGTTTCTGACAGACTTCGGCAACTCCTTCCAATGTCGGGCGCGAGTAGACCGCTCCGGTCGGATTATTAGGCGTGTTGATCAGCAAAGACACAGCGTCATTTGCGGCAGCCTCGATCTGTTTTGGCCGCGGTTGGAAGGCATCTTCGGCCGTGGTCTGGATCGCCCGAGCAGTTGCGCCACTGGCACGGATCGTACCGGGATAGGTGGCGTAGTAAGGATCGAGGTACAGGCCCACATTGCCCGGACCGCAAACGGCAACATGGGCGGCAAACAGAGCCGATTGGCCGCCGGGCGTGATCAGCACATTGTTGCGTGTGGTGGGGACACCGGTGCGAGCCTGCAGACGAGCGGCCACCGTGTCTCGTAATAGATCGGTTCCGGGAACCATAGCATATCCGGTGTGACCCTGCCGTGCCGAAAGGTCCATCGCCTCAAGAATCGACGGATCGGTGCGGATGTCGTGTTCTCCAATGGTCAACTCGGTCACGGCGTAGCCATCGCTGATCATCTGACGGGCACGATAGAACACATCCCAACCATCACTGCCACCTCCGGTCAGATGCGTGATGCAATGCGACAGCTTCATGGTCCACCTCCCATTGGTCTTGTGCGCAGACAGGGCCAGAGGAGTTGAGTAATGTCAATCAAAGTCGCTTGGACATACCTCAGCACTTGGCTCAGTGCGATCTGCGTGTTACTGGGTGGTTATGAACCCGATGACCTGCACCATTATTTGCTGCATTACCTGCTGATAGTTCAAGCGGGCCGGTTTCTTTCGTTTTCATCCCTGAGACAAGTTGCTAAGCCCGCGTCAACGCGAGAAGTTACGCTGTTCTTAGGAGCCAACCGATGACGACGATCAAACTGCACAACACAAGGACGCGGACGAAAGAGGATTTCGTGCCGATTAACGCCGATAATGTGCGGATGTATGTCTGCGGACCCACTGTTTATGATCGCGCTCATTTGGGTAACGCACGGCCCGTAGTGGTGTTCGATGTGCTTTACCGTTTGCTGCGGCATGTTTATGGCGCTGATCACGTGACCTATGTGCGGAACTTTACCGACGTCGATGACAAGATCAACGCAACCGCTCTGGCGCGTCAGAAGGCCGGTGCCGAGGGGACGTTGGAGCAGTTGGTCCAGGAACGTTCCGACGAGACCATCGGTTGGTACCTGCATGACATGGGCGCCTTGGGGGCGATGGAGCCCAATGAGATGCCACGCGCGACACAGTATATCGACCAGATGATCGCGATGATCGAAGGGCTGATCGAAAAGGGCCATGCCTACGCGGCTGAAGGCCATGTTTTGTTTGCTGTAGACAGCTGGAAAGAGCACTACGGAGCTTTGTCCGGACGTTCGGTGGACGACATGATCGCGGGCGCGCGGGTCGAGGTTGCTCCTTATAAGAAAAACCCGATGGATTTCGTGCTGTGGAAGCCCTCGACCGACGAACTGCCGGGGTGGGACAGCCCTTGGGGTCGGGGACGTCCGGGCTGGCATATTGAGTGCTCGGCCATGGCCTTTGAGTTGCTGGGTGAGAGCTTTGATATTCACGGCGGTGGTAACGACCTGATGTTCCCGCATCATGAAAATGAGATCGCCCAAAGCCGCTGCGCGCACCCTCATGGTGAGTTCGCAAAAGTCTGGCTGCACAATGAGATGCTACAGGTCGAGGGCAAGAAGATGTCCAAGTCGCTGGGCAATTTCTTCACTGTTCATGATCTGTTGGAACAGGGTGTTCCGGGTGAAGTGATCCGATTTGTATTCTTGCAAACCCATTACCGCAAACCAATGGATTGGACCGAGAAGAAGGCCCGCGAGGCCGAGTCGACGCTGCGCAAGTGGCGGGCGCTGACAGCGGGCATTGAGCCCGCCGCCAGCGCGGCGCCCGCGGTCATTGCTGCGCTGAGTGACGACCTGAACACAGCGGGCGCTTTGGCTGAACTTTACCGTTTGGCTGGAGATGGCGATGCGGCGGGGTTGCTAGCGAGTGCGCGAATACTTGGTCTGTTGTCGCCTGAAATGGGGGCTTGGGCAGACACAGCTTCGGTAGACTTGGCAGTTCATGCGGACCGACTGGCAGACGCGCGTGCCGTTGCGATGCAAAACAAGGACTTCTCTGAAGTGGACCGTCTGAAAGCCATCTATCTGGCGGCTGGTCTAGAGGTTCGCATGAGCAAGGACGGCGTTGAACTGGTGCCCGGTGCCGGTTTCGATGCCGCCAAGCTGGAGGAGGTGTGATGCCCAAGGAACGCCTCTACCTCTACGACACGACCCTTCGCGACGGACAACAGACGCAAGGGGTTCAGTTCTCGACCACTGAAAAGGTGCAGATTGCGCAGGCTCTGGACGAACTAGGCGTGGACTATATCGAAGGTGGCTGGCCCGGGGCAAACCCAACCGACAGCGCATTTTTTGATGTTGCGCCCAAGACTTCGGCGCGTCTCACCGCGTTCGGTATGACCAAACGATCGGGCCGTTCGGCTGAAAATGATGATGTGCTGGCCGCAGTGATGAATGCGGGGACGCAAGCGGTGTGTCTGGTCGGCAAATCGCATGATTACCATGTGACTCATGCGTTGGGCATTTCGCTGGATGAGAATGTCGAGAACGTGCGCGCCTCGGTCGCGCATATCGTGGGACAGGGGCGCGAAGCCCTTTTCGATGCCGAACACTTTTTCGATGGCTACCAGGACAACACCGGTTACGCGGTCGAGGTCTGCCGGGCCGCGCTGGATGCCGGTGCGCGTTGGGTTGTGCTGTGTGACACCAACGGTGGTGCGTTGCCGGCTGAGGTCGCCAAGATCGTCTCTGATGTAATCGCCGCAGGGTTGCCGGGGGATCGGCTGGGCATTCACACCCACAACGATACAGAAAATGCGGTGTCCTGTTCACTGGCCGCTGTCGACGCGGGCGCGCGCCAGGTTCAGGGCACATTGAACGGGCTGGGCGAGCGTTGTGGCAACGCGAACCTGACCGCATTGATTCCCACCTTGTTGCTGAAAGAGCCTTATGCGTCGTCGCTTGATATAGGTGTCAGTGCAGATGCTTTGGCGGGTTTGACCCGCATAAGCCGGATGTTGGACGATATCCTGAACCGGGTGCCGAGTAAGCAGTCCGCCTATGTCGGCGCGTCAGCTTTTGCCCATAAGGCGGGGCTGCACGCCAGCGCAATTCTCAAGGATCCGTCGACCTATGAGCATGTGGACCCTGCCTCGGTCGGGAATGCGCGAATCATTCCGATGTCTAACCAGGCGGGACAGTCGAATCTGCGAAAGCGCCTGACCGAGGCTGGGTTGGTCGTGGAAAAAGGCGACCCGGCGCTGGAACGCATTCTGGACCGGATCAAGCAGCGAGAGGCTGAGGGATATTCATATGACACCGCCCAAGCCAGTTTCGAATTGCTGGCACGCGATGAACTGGGACAACTGCCCGAGTTTTTCGAGGTCAAACGCTATAAGGTGACCGTTGAACGGCGCAAGAATAAGTACAACCAGATGGTCAGCCTGTCCGAGGCGGTGGTTGTCGTGAAGGTCGATGGTGAGAAGAAACTCTCGGTCAGTGAGTCCATGGACGAAAACGGCAATGATCGGGGGCCGGTGAACGCGCTGGCCAAGGCACTTTCAAAGGATCTGGGGCAATATTCCGAAATTCTGTCCGATATGCGGCTGGTCGACTTTAAAGTCCGCATAACGCAGGGTGGCACCGAGGCGGTTACGCGTGTCATCATCGACAGCGAAGACGGGCAGGGTCGCCGCTGGTCGACCGTGGGCGTCAGCGCGAACATAGTTGATGCCTCATTCGAGGCGCTGCTGGATGCGATTCAATGGAAACTGGTACGCGATTGCGGGTCGCATGCGGCGGTGGCTGAGTGACCGTGGAGTTCGACGACGACGTCAAAGCGTGCGCGTCACTGGTGCACCGTGCTGATCCGGATCGGTTTATGGCGGTAATGGCAGCGCCGGTGACGGTGCGACCATTGCTATTCCCGCTCTATGCGTTGAATGTCGAGGTCGCACGCGCTCCTTGGGTCACGCAAGAGCCGATGATAGCTGAAATGCGCCTGCAATGGTGGCGCGACGCGCTGCAAGAGATCGCCGAGGGTCAGGCTGTACGCAGACATGAGGTCGTGACGCCCCTGTCACAGGTTTTGTCACCACACTTGGCTGCCATGCTTGATGAATATGTGGCCGTAAGGCGCTGGGATATCTACCGAGATCCGTTTGAGGATGAGGCGCACTTCGACTCTTACATCAACCATAGTGCCGGATCTCTTATGGTCGCGGCGGCGCAAGTGCTAGGGACAGCGGACGAGGATGTGTTGCGCGATGTCGGTTACGCTGTTGGAGTGGCAAATTGGCTCCGAGCCATTCCGGACCTAGAGGCACGAGGCCGGATTCCGTTGCTGGATGGAACGCCCGAGGGGGTTCGGGCTTTGGCAGGACAGGCCCTTGACCGGCTCAAGCGTGCAAGGTCCAACGCATCAGGGATTTCGGCGAAAGCACGCCCAGCACTCTATGCCGGGTGGCAGGCTGATTGGATTCTGCGGCGGGCTGTTGCCAGACCGGAACGTGTGGCGGCTGGTGATCTAGCACAGGGTGAAATACGGCGCCGCTTTTCCCTGATGAGGACTGTGGCCAGCGGGCGTTGGTAGGCGTCAGACTGTTTCCGGTTCGGATGGTTTCAGAACCAGCCATAGCAGAGCGCCGCCAGCCAATGTCAGCAGAGGAATCATGGCAAGGTTTACGGCCGTCCAGCCTTCGACCGGAGACCCGCCCGAACAGTTCATCAACCCGCCTGATGCTAGCGATGCAAGGGTGACGCCGCCGAACACCAGCAGATCATTGAGGCCTTGCATCCGACCGCGTTCGCTGACGTCATGGGACTCGGCCAGCATTGTGGTGGCGCCGATAAACCCGAAATTCCAGCCAACCCCCAGCAGAATCAGCGCGACGAAAAAATTGCCCAACTCGATACCTTGCAGGGCAACAACGCCCGCGCCAGCAAGAATGGCAAGGCCGAGGGCGACGATTTTCTCGACCCCAAATCGTGTGATGAGCTGGCCGGTGAAAAAGCTGGGAAGAAACATTGCAAGCACATGGCTGGTGACAACATCCGCAGCGTCATTTGCAGTAAACCCGCAACCCACCACAGCCAAGGGGGTCGATGTCATCACAAGGTTCATCAGCGCGTATGACACCATCGCACAGATGATTGCCACGGCAATGCGCGGGGTTTTGAGCATCGCAAGCCGGGTTCGGCCATTGGGGGCATCTTCTTTGGGGGCCGCAGGGGTCGGGATGTCGAGAAAAAAGAACAGTGCCGAGCCAAAGATATTAACCGCAATCACGGACAGATAGGTGCCGAGAAAGGGAATAACATAGGCTGTTGATGTTAATTTAACGATCTGCGGACCAATGATAGCTGCAGCCAGCCCGCCAGCCATAACGTAGGAAATCGCCTTGGGACGAAATTCGTCGGACGCAGTGTCAGCTGCGGCAAACCGGTAGAAACCGTGCGCGCTCATATAGATGCCGGTTAGCAGACTGCCCAGAAGAAAGACGGGGAACGAGCCCAAGAATAAGCCATACGCACCTACAACACCTCCGCAGGCACCGGCTGTCGCGCCAACCAAGAACCCCGCGCGGCGGCCCCAGCGTTGCATGATCGTCGAGATTGGTGTGGCCGCCAGCATCGAGCCCAGAACGATCAGTGAAATGGGCAGGGTGGCCAGACAAGGGTTTGACGCCAAAGACTGCCCCGCCAAACCGCCCACGATGAAGATCATCGGCATTTGCGCGCCCAGCACAGCCTGAGCCGCCACCAGAACGGCAACGTTTCTTTTGGCCTGACTGTTGTCTGGCGGGGTGGCAGCGGCAAGTGTCATGGGCTCATGCGTATCTTTGAAAGACGGGTCATACAAGCGGGTTGCATCTGCGACAAAGCACCCTAACGTGAGCCCATCGCCAACGGCCCGGAGCCTCCATGTCTGTCGGACGCATCATCGAAACACCCGACTGTGTTGCCGAAGGGGCTGCTTGGCTGGCCGAGACCTGTCCGCGCATGGCGTGGGCGATGGAACAAACCGGGCCGCTACCGCTGCGCCGACGCCCGGATGGGTTCGCGCAGCTACTCAGCGCGATTGTTAGTCAACAGGTCAGTGTCGCCTCGGCCAATGCGATCTGGAAGCGGTTGCAGGATGCCAAGCTCACCGGACCGCGTAAGATCATGTGGGCGAACGATGACGATCTGCGCGCCGTGGGGCTGAGTCGTCAGAAAATCCGATACGCCCGTGCGTTGGCCGAAGCGCGTATAAATTACAATGCATTGCGCGATGCTTCTAACGCGGATGTCGTTGCGACATTGACCGAAGTGCCGGGCATTGGAGTATGGACTGCAGAGATCTACGCCATGTTCTCGCTGGGTCGTGCGGATGTGATCGCAACCGGTGATCTGGCGCTGCAAGAGGCCGCGCGTCTCATCTATGACCTGCCCAAACGCCCCACCGACAAGGAACTGCGACAGATGGCCGAGGCCTGGTCGCCCTGGAGGTCGGTTGCGGCCCGTGTTTTGTGGGCCTATTACCGGGTGGCAAAAGAACGAGAAGGGATCAGATGACACGGGTTTTGAATGCGCTCCGAAAAGAGCCGGTTTCGGGCGTTACACGCTCGGTCGTGGTGTTCGTGCACGGCTATGGGGCCAATGGTGCCGATTTGCTGGGGCTGGCCGATCCCTTGGGCGAGCACCTGCCGGACACGCTGTTCGTTTCCCCAGATGCCCCCGAGCAGATTCCCGGTATGCCCAATGGGTTTCAATGGTTCCCGATCCCTTGGATTGACGGTTCTTCCGAGGAAGAAGCGCGGCGGGGCATGGAGATGGCGGTCGAAGACTTCAACGCTTTCCTCGATGCTTTGATGGTGGACGAAGACGTGCTTCCCGAGCAGGTCGTTCTGTTCGGTTTCTCGCAAGGCACGATGATGAGCCTGCACGTCGCCCCGCGCCGCGAAGACCCGGTTGCCGGCATCGTTGCATTCTCGGGCCGGTTACTTGAGCCCGATCTGTTGCCCGATGAAACGGTCAGCCGGATGCCGGTTTTGCTGGTGCATGGGGATACTGACGATGTTGTACCACCGCAATCGCTGCCTGAAGCCGCGGAGGCCCTGCAAGCGGCTGATTTCAAAGAAATCTACGCCCATGTGATGAAGGGCACCGGCCACGGAATCGCTCCGGACGGTCTGAGCGTCGCGCTGGCCTTCATGCGTGACAAGCTGAGTCTGTAGGGTTTTTGTGGCCCGCCCGATGCCGCCCGAGGGTGTGGTAACGGCGTGCCGCTGCGCAGTGGCGTTCCGGTCGACAGGATCTCTCAGAGGTTTGAGCTGCGGGCAGCAACGGTGCTGTGCGCAGTCAGGCCCACAGATGCCCTTCGGCAAACTCGATCGAGTTTCCCGCCGGATCACGCACATAAAGCGAGCGCGCGCCGCCGGGCCAATCAAACTCGGCATCTACGGGGATATTCCAATCCAGTAGATGTTTGCGCATCACGTCAATCTCGGCGCGCGTCAGAATGAGGCAAACATGACCAGGACCACGCGCGCCATGGGGCGGGACGGGCAAATCCGGATTTCCCGGCGGTTTTTCCGTTTCGTCCGCATTGAACAGTAGCAGGACCGAGTTTCCAATCCGATAGAACACGTGCCGGTCGGCCACGCGTTGAATTTTGTTCAGCGCCAGGATTTCTCCGTAGAATTGCTCGGCCGCGTCCAGGTCATCAACATAAAGCGCGGCTTCGAGAATGCCGCTAGGAACTGGTATGTGCGGGGTGACCTTCATACTGTAAGTATATCACAACATGCGGTTTTAGTCACCGGCGAGGGCGGCGGTCCCGTTTGCGGCCCGGCGCAGTGCTTACAGCAGGTGCGGGCAAGCTATCCCATTGGCCCGGCGCCAGCCCATCCAAGTTCCAATCCCCGATCCGTGCCCGGATCAGGCGCAAGGTCGGGTGACCCACTGCCGCTGTCATCCGGCGCACCTGACGGTTGCGCCCTTCGCGCAGGGTAAGTTCAATCCAGCAATCCGGCACCGTCTGACGTACCCGGATCGGAGGATTCCGCGGCCACAATCCGGCGGGCTCATCCATTAGACGCGCTTTGGCGGGGCGGGTCAGACCGTCCTTTAACTCAACACCGTTGCGCAAGGCTTGCAGAGCCGTTGCGTCAGGCAGCCCTTCGACCTGAACCCAATAGGTTTTCGACATCTTATGCTTGGGATCAGCGATTTGCGCCTGCAGTCGCCCGTTGTCGGTCAGCAGCATCAATCCCTCGCTGTCACGATCCAGCCGACCGGCGGGATAGACACCGGGCAGGTCGATGTAATCCGACAGGGTGCTGCGCGGCGAATCCGCATTAGCACGGTCGGTGAATTGCGGCAGCACGTCGAAAGGTTTGTTGAATCGGATGAACCAGCTCATGCTCAACGCCATAGCCTGAGGGGCATTGCCGAAGCAACCTGTGGATAACTGTCATGTCTCTGTTACGGATCTGGCTTACCGAGTACCCGACATATTGTGTATACTCAGGGCTTGTCAGAGTTTTAACACGATATATAGTTAAAGTAAGGCCGGGGCGGGTGTTCCCCGCTCTGATGTCAAAAACGGGCAGAGCAGAGCGAGGAGCGATTCTGAGATGGATGGAGACTTCAGGACCGAATTTGTCAGGGAACCCGGTGCGCTTAAGCATCATCCGGCATTGGTTTTGAACGCCGATTATCGCCCCTTGTCCTATTACCCGCTGTCCCTGTGGCCGTGGCAAGAGGCGATCAAAGCGGCCTGGCTGGACAGGGTGGACATTGTGGCCGAGTACGATGAGGTCGTCCGAAGCCCGAGTACCGAGATACGAATACCCTCGGTTGTTGTCCTCAAAGATTATGTAAAACCTAGAAAGCGCGTGGCCTTCACGCGCTTTAATTTATTTCTAAGGGACGAATTCCGCTGTCAGTACTGCGGCAGCAAAGGTGATCTTACCTTTGACCATGTGGTTCCCCGCGCTGCGGGTGGTGTTACAAGCTGGCAGAACGTGGTGGCGGCCTGTAGCCCGTGCAACCTGCGTAAGGGCTCAAAATCACTGCGGCAGGCTCGGATGACATTGCGCAAACCGCCGCGCCAACCAGATGCCGAGGCGTTGCGGAATATTGGTCGTAAGTTTCCGCCCAACCACCTTCATGACAGTTGGATCGACTTTCTGTACTGGGATGCAGAGTTGGACGAGCTTTAACGACCCACCCGCCACGCGGCGAGCCAGACCAGCATCAGACCGCCCGAAATTACGGCGTTCCATCCGGCCATGGACAAGCCAAACATCTCCCACGGGATTTCATCGCAGCGCACAAGCGGGGCAGACATGATCTGGTCCATCAACTCTTGCGTTGACAGGCCGCCAATATCTCCCGAGGTGCAGCTGGTAGGGCCTTCCCACCATTTCAACTCGACCCCGGCGTGGAATACACCGATGACTGCCGTTGTCAGCGCGGCTAGCGCACCAAGCAATGGCAATAGGTTCACTCGCGGCAAAACCAGCGCCAATGCGCCAATCACAACGGCCGCACCGTGCGGGTAGCGCTGCCAGATGCACATTTTGCAAGGAGCCATTCCACCAAGGTGCTGGAAACCCCACGCGCCAAGTAGCATGGCCGCAGAACCACCAGCAGCAATCAAGACCAGAGTGTTTTTTCGTATCATAGGTATTTCACCACTAGAAAACCGCCAAACAGCAGGATGATGAACAAGGTGAACATCAGGCCCAACCGTTTTTCGATGAAGTCACGGATAGGCTCACCAAACTTCCAAAGCAGGCCAGCCACAAGGAAAAACCGAAGGGCGCGTGCTAGAATAGAAGTGGCGATAAAAGTACCCAACGGCATTCCGGTCCAGCCGGACATGATGGTTATGACCTTGTAGGGGAAGGGGGTTACGCCAGCGCCCAGTACGGCCCAGAAGCCGAAGTCGTTGAAGCGGGTGTTGAACTCCTCCATCGCATGCGCCTTGCCCATGGACTCCAGAATCGGCTGCCCAATGCTTTCATAGAAAAACGCACCGATGGCATAACCCAACAGGCCACCAAGCACGGAAGCGACCAGAGCAACTGTTGCAATAAGCCAGGCGCGTGACGGACGGGCAAGGATCATAGGAATCATCAAGACATCAGGTGGAATCGGGAAGAACGAGCTTTCAACAAAGGCCACAACAGCCAGAGCCCACAGGGCATGCGGGTGTTCAGCCAGACGGATGGTCCAGTCATAGAGCGATCGCAACATTCGGTGCTAAAATCCTGATTTGCCGTAGGGCCAGCCAAACCATGCACCCAGAAGGGCGTCAAGCACTGCTGTGAAAACAAAGTGGATTTGGGTTGGTTTTTGCCTCTGGACCTTCCCGATGATGGGCGCTAATTCAGTGTTCGTGGCCCAAGTGGCGGAATGGTAGACGCAGGGGATTCAAAATCCCCCGCCTTCACGGGCGTGAGAGTTCGAGTCTCTCCTTGGGCACCACCTCAGACAATGACGTGAAAACGTGGCATGGTTACGGATCACGCCGCAAGCTCAGCCAGATCAAGAAGCCGATATAGGCGAATACGCTGAGGTTCAGCATTGTGTCGATGAATTGGCCGCTCATGTCCGGTCCTCCCGTGACAGGCTTTTGAAAAGGCAAACCACTAGGACTGGTACGATAAAGACGAAGGCCATGGCAGAAAGTGCGATGATCGACCTGACCAATGAGATATCGCCGACCAGAATCATCGCCAGGCCCAAAGCGCCCAGTATGACGCCCCAGATGGTGCGAACGCGCGGCGAAGGATTATCGTCTCCTCCGCTGCCGATCATTGCAAGGGTGAAACCGGCGCTGACGACGCTGGTCACGACAAACAGGAATGCGGCCAGAATTGTTGCGGTTTGCGTGATACCACCCAGCGGGAATTTTTTCAGCAAGGCAAAGGTGGTTGCGTCCAAATTCTCTGCGTTGACGGCGGACAGAGTACCCTCCTGGCGCAGCACATCGAAAAATCCTAGCCCTCCGAAAATACCGAACCATAGGATCGAGAACAGAGTGGGGGCAACGATAACGCCGATCAGAAACTCCCGGATTGTCCGCCCGCGTGAAATCCGTGCGATGAAAATTCCCACGAAGGGCGACCATGCCAGCCACCAGATCATGTAGTTCAGCGTCCAGCCGTGAAACCAGTCGATTAGAAGCTCATCAAAGAACTCGGCAGTTGAAAATCCTGCAGGCAATACGCCGAACAGATAGCGTCCAAACCCTGAAACGATACCGTCCATCAGGAACGAAGTGGGGCCAAGGATCAGAAGATAAACCATCATCCCCACAGCAATCAGCATGGCTATGTTTGATAGCTGCGACATCCCTTCGCCAAGGTCGCGGCGCAAGGGGATGATGTAGGCAATACATAGCAGCGCAAATACTGGCAGAGTCAGAACACCCGGCGAGTCGATGCCTATCAGCCCGGCCAATCCGGTTTGAATCTGGAATACGCCCATCGCCATGGACCCAGCCAACCCCACGGCAATGGCAACAATGGAAAGCAGGTCGAAAATCCAGCCCAATGCTTTGGTCCAGCGCGCTTCGCCCAGGGTATCGGTCAAAGGAGCGCTCAGTAGTAATGTACGCTGGCGGCGATAGGCAAAGTAAGCGATGACCAGCCCAACGATTGCGTAAATGGCCCATGCGTGGAAGCCCCAGTTCAAGTAGGTCACAAACAGGGCATGACTGGCAGCCACTGGATCGGAACTGTATTGGCGAAGCACTTCGAAATGGGTCAGGGGTTCTGCTGCGCCGTAAAACAACAATCCAACTCCCATCCCTGCTGCAAACAACATTGCAATCCAGGCCGGGGTTGAAAATTCTGGTTTGGCGCCGTCGGGTCCAAGGCGAATGTCACCATAACGGGACAGCGCCAGATATAGGGAGACTAACAACAAACCGCTGACTTCGAGCATAATGAACCAGCCACGACTGTTGAATTGCGTGGCCACTGCCGATGAGGCGAGGCGCCCTAGGCCCTGTGGGTCGGCAATGCCCCAGGCCGCAATTGCGGCGCTGATAGCCAAGGCGATAAGTAGCAAAGGGCTTGGAGAAGCAGGTTTCATCAATGATCACCTATATTGGATCGCAAAATAATTCTTTTGCAGTTCGGCACTTACCTGAGACATTCACATTTTGAGATAACATTAGTTAGCGTCGGGCGGAGTTTCAAAAGCTTTGTTTGGATAGCCAGAGGGTCGATTATTCAGATTTCAGGGGGAAATTTCCCAAATACCCCTCAGATTTGCGGCTCTGGAAGGTTCTGCCATGTCCGGGGGTTGACAAGTAGAGTGTCTGAATGAAACGTCGAATATGTTGGGAGACTTTTAAAATTCAGATGCTTGACCTGTAAAGCGGGTCCGTTTGCCGTACCGGCAATGCCCCTTGGGTGGGGCAGCTGATCGGTTTCCCATCCACAATAAGAGTTGGGAGTTCTCAAAAATGAAAAACAGCAGCAAGCTCAGCCTCGGCGCGGTCGTCACCGCGGCCCTCATGGCTCCGGCAGCGTATGCGGAAGAATTCATCACCATTGGCACAGGCGGTGTGACCGGTGTTTATTATCCGACTGGCGGCGCAATCTGCCGTCTGGTCAATAAAGGCCGTAAAGAGCACGGCGTGCGCTGCTCGGTCGAATCAACCGGCGGTTCTGTCTACAACATCAACACCATCCGCGAAGGTGAGCTGGAATTCGGTGTGGCGCAGTCAGACTGGCAGTACCACGCGTATAACGGCAGCTCGAAATTCGAAGAGGCTGGCCCCTTCGAAGGCCTGCGCGCCGTGTTCTCTGTACACCCTGAGCCGTTCACCGTAGTGGCCCGTGCTGATTCCGGCATCGCGAACTTCGAAGACCTGAAAGGCAAGCGCGTCAACATCGGCAACCCCGGTTCCGGTCAGCGCGGCACCATGGAGGTGCTGTTGGGCGAAATGGGGTGGACCACCGATGATTTCGAACTGGCGACCGAGCTGAAGGCGGCGGAACAATCGGCTGCGCTGTGCGACAACCAAATCGACGCGATGGTTTACACCGTGGGTCACCCGTCGGGTTCGATTCAAGAAGCGACCACTGCGTGTGACTCGGTTCTGGTGAACGTCAGCGGCGAAGCGGTTGACAAGCTGGTGGGCGACAACTCGTTCTATCGCACCGCGACCATCCCAGGTGGTATGTATCGCGGTTCGGACGGTGACACCGCGACCTTCGGTGTGGGCGCAACCTTTGTGACCTCGGCAGATGTATCGGAAGATGCGGTTTATGCGGTTGTCAGCTCGGTCTTCGAAAACTTCGACGACTTCAAAAAGCTGCACCCAGCTTTTGCCAACCTCAAGCCCGAAGAGATGATCGCGGACGGCCTGTCGGCTCCGCTGCATCCGGGTGCCGAAAAGTACTATAAGGAAAAAGGCTGGATTCAATAAGCCAGACCTGATGCAGGGTGCCCAGGCGGGCACTCTGCGACCAAAACCCATGCAAAACGGGTGAATTAGAAGGCCGGAAAAGGCCGCGACGGGGAGACGTTTTATGAGTTCCGACACACAATCCAATCGTCCGCTATCCGAAGAAGAGCTGCAGGAGCTTGTGGCCTCGTCCGATGCGGGCGGGCGCAATCCGGTCGGTAATGTCGGGATTTTTCTGGCCGTTGTGGCGGCGATCTGGTCGATTTTCCAGGTTGTACTAGCCTCACCGCTGGCCAACTATGTGCTGCCCGGTAGCGTTGTAAACAATTCGCGCCAGTTCCATCTGGCCTTTGCGATGTTTCTGGCCTTCGCTGCCTACCCGGCGCTGAAATCCAGCCCACGTAATTACATCCCTGTTCAAGACTGGATCATGGGTCTTTTGGGCGCGTTTGTCGCGCTTTACGGGTATTTCTTCTACAACAAGATCGTCGATGCAGGCGGTCTGGCGGACGATATGGACAAGTGGGTCGCCCTTGGCGGCTTGATCCTGCTTTTCGAGGCCGCGCGCCGTGCGCTTGGCCCGGCGATGGCGATTATTGCGACAATCTTTCTGGCTTATGTATTCTTCGGCTCATCCGAGTGGGTGCCCGAGGTTATCCGCTGGAAAGGTGCCAGTCTGAAAAAGGCCATGAGCCATATGTGGATTACCTCCGAGGGCGTGTTCGGCATCGCCTTGGGTGTGTCCACGAAATTCGTCTTCCTGTTCGTTCTGTTTGGTGCTTTGCTGGATAAGGCCGGGGCAGGGAACTATTTTATCAAGATGGCCTTTGGTGCCCTCGGCCACTTGCGCGGCGGTCCCGCCAAGGCGGCGGTTGTAGGATCGGCGGCAACCGGTCTGATCTCGGGCTCGTCCATCGCGAACGTTGTGACAACAGGTACCTTCACCATTCCGCTGATGAAGCGCGTAGGATTTTCCAGCGAACAGGCTGGATCGGTCGAGGTCGCCTCATCTGTCAACGGGCAGATCATGCCTCCGGTTATGGGCGCTGCAGCCTTCTTGATGGTGGAATATGTGGGCATTTCTTATGTTGAGGTGATCACCCACGCCTTCCTTCCCGCCGCGATCTCGTACATCGCGCTGGTATATATCGTGCATTTGGAAGCTGTTAAGCGGAACATGCCCACGTTGGGCGATCGCGACGTACATCTGGCGCGGACGGTTGTGGGGATGCTGTCTTTCTTCATCGTATTCGCGGGACTTTGCTATGGCTCGCAATTCCCGGTTGATGCGGTGTCCAGCTGGGCACCGTCGTCAGCGGGGCTTATCCTTAGTCTGATTGTCTGTGCGGTCTATGTGGGCCTTCTGTATCTGGCTGCTCAGGTGCCCGATCTTGAACCGGACGATCCGAATGCCAAAGAGGTCACGCTGCCCGTCATCGCGGACATCTACAAAGCCGGGTTGCATTACCTGCTGCCGATCATCGTTCTGGTGTATTTCCTGATGATCGAACAGAAATCCCCGGGTCTTTCAGCCTTTTGGGCGACTGCGCTTCTGTTCGTGATCCTGTTGACTCAAAAACCGCTCAAGGCGCTGTTCCGTGGGCAGAGTAATCTGCACAACAGCTTTATCGACGGGGTGGCGGATCTGTGGCAAGGCATGATCGACGGTGCGCGCAACATGATCGGGATCGCGCTGGCCACGGCCACGGCGGGGGTTATCGTGGGCACTGTTACGCTGACCGGTGTAGGGCAGGTGATGGCTGATCTGGTCGAGTTCCTGTCCGGCGGTAATTTGATCCTGATGCTGATCATGGTCGGCATTCTCAGCCTAATATTGGGCATGGGTCTGCCAACCACGGCGAACTATATCGTGGTAAGCTCTCTTATGGCCGGTGTGGTGGTCGAGCTGGGTGCTCAGAGCGGCCTGATCGTGCCGCTGATCGCTGTGCACCTGTTCGTGTTCTATTTTGGGATCATGGCGGACGTGACGCCTCCGGTTGGATTGGCAAGTTTTGCAGCCGCCGCGGTATCGGGCGGTGATGCGATCAAGACCGGTTTCACCGCGTTCTTCTATAGCTTGCGTACGGTGGCACTTCCGTTTGTGTTCATCTTCAACACCGATCTGCTGCTGATCGACGTGACATGGATCGAGGGGATAACCGTCGCGATATTCGCCACGATAGCCATTCTCGTCTTCACGGCGGGCACAATGGGGTATTTCCTGACCCACAGCCGTATCTACGAAAGTGTTGCTCTGATCTTCGTGGCCTTTGCGCTGTTCCGGCCGGATTTCTTTATGGATCGCGTTGCGCCGCCTTATTCGTCTGTTGAACCTTCGGCCTTCGTTGAGACGATGGGTCAAACACCACCAGGAACAGAAGTGCGCTTGGTTGTAAGCGGGCCAAATTTTGTCACTTCGAAAATGACCGATACCACTGTAGTTGTGGCAGTTGGCAATGAAGAAGGCGGAGAGGCACGAGTCGAGGCGATGGGCCTGTTGCTGTTCCCCGAAGACGGTCTGGTCAAGTTGGAGGAACCCCTATTCGGCACGCCGGTGGCAGATAAGCTTGGAAATTTCGACTATTACGGGGATGAGGCCGTGCGTCTGACTTCGGTCAGCCTGCCGACCAGCCAGCCTCCCAAGCAACTGATTTATATCCCCGCGATGATCCTGCTGGGTCTGATCGCCTTTCTGCAACGCGGCCGTGCCGCCAGACAAGAGGTGCCCGCATGACCAACTCTGTTCTATGTGCTTTAGACATCAGCAACGGCGATCTGGATGTGAATGTGTTGAAAACGGCTGCCGCTTTGGCGGCTCAGGACGACGCACAGTTGGACGTGGTAACCGTACTACCGGATTTCGGTGAAAGTTGGGTGTCCGGCTTTTTCGAGCCGGACTTCCACGAAAAAGCGTTAGAAGAGGCGCAGTCTAAACTGACTGAACTTTGCAATACGACTTTGGGCGCCGAACGGAACGAAAAAATTCGTCACGTCGTTGCAACTGGTACTGCGTATCAGGAAATTCTGAAAACGGCTGAAAGCGCCAACAGCGATCTTATCGTGATTGGTGCTCATAAGCCGGACCTCAAGGATTACCTGCTTGGCCCGAATGCCGCACGGGTTGTCCGGCATTCCACTGTGTCCGTCTACGTCGTGCGTTAGGATCAGTAGCCCGTCATCTCAAGGTATCCGCGGCCCGTGTGGCTGCCGGATACCTTCACGGGACCTTCCCAATATTCAAACCTTGTGGCCATCCACGCGTCAGGTGTGATGGCTGATACCTCAATATCCAAATTCTTGTCTGGCAGAGACACGCGCCATTGCACAGGCACATCTCGCCCGGCTACTTCTGCTGTGTACAAAGGCGAAAAGCTAGTCGAACCGTCCGGTAGTGGCGCTGCGGTTCCATCCGCGCTGATCCATGTGGCGGCCGTGAAATCTCTGCGTTCTCCGCGCAGGCGAAAGGCCATCAGCTTGTCCCCACTGTCAAAGCTGAGTGAGAACCAGTCCCATCCGCTTTGATCGGCTGCCAAAGGTTGCGAAGACCACTCGCGGTCCAGCCAGCCTTGACCGGTGACTGCGACGTCGCCATCGGGCAATTGCAACACGCCGTCGACCTCATAGAAAGGTTGGGAATAGTAATAGCTGGCCTGCCCATCAGCGGATTTGACCGAATATCCGTCGTCTCCGTGAAAAACAAACGGACCTTGCGCGTTTAATGTTAGGTTATAGGCGAACTCGACACCGCTGGCGGACAAAGACAAGGCGCTGGGGTTTGGTCCGCGCATGTACCACTCGTCAATCCAGGCCTCAAAAGGTTCAGCTTTCGCACCAGCTTGTCCGATTCCCCCGCGCGACAGGCGCTCGGCAAAGTAGTGCGTTTCCGGTGTGGTTATGGCCGCATGTCCCATCCACAGCTGCGGGCTTTGCCAACCTTCGACCTCGGATGGTTTCAGGGCTGATCGGAACAGCGTCCACTGGATGCCATAGTCACGTTCATCCTCGCCGGTCAGATTGGCGGTCAGATACCACCACTCGATCCGAAAGGCGGGATGCGGCCCGTGATCCCGTGGAAATTCGAATTTATGGCCGGGTTGAGGGATTTCAAACCCTTCAGCAGAGCCGCCCAGATTTGCATAGCCTTGTGCGTGTATTGTCGCGGGCAAAAGCATGAGTAGGACAAAGAGCCAGGCTTTAACGTTCATTGGCAAACACCCTTAACAAATCAGCAGGTGGTAGACGCAATAGCCTCAGCGCAGGCAAGGTTGCGGCAACCAAAGCGGCGAGCAAGGTCAGGAGAAACAGATAGGCCCAGTCCATCGGGAAAAGGAACATCGGTAAACGCCAGCCAAAGGCTTGTACATTGATCACGGCGAGTAGCGCCCAAGCCAGAACCAGCCCCAAAGGCAAGGCCAGAACAGCGGTCAGCGCTGCCAACAAAACGCTACGAAGCATTTCCAGCCGCGCAAGCTGAGCCCGTGTCAGGCCAAGCGCCCAAACCGGCGCGATCTGTGGCAGGCGCTGGGTCCACAACGTCAACAGGCTGGTCAGAATGGCAAAGCCAGCGACCCCCAATGTCAGGACGTTCAGCGCCGAAGTGACCACAAAGGTCTTGTCAAAGATCGCGAGCGACTGTGCTTTCATGGCCACCTGTTGCACAACAGCCTGACGGGGCAGGCCAAACCGGTCGCGCAATGCCTGGGCCATTTCGGTGGCAGCCGTTGGGGACAAGCGTATGCCAAATCGGCGCGTATCGGCACCGGGCGCGATCCGGTCTAATTGCGGCATCGAGACGATCGCCTGACCGGTCGGGTTGCCATAGTCTGAATAGACGCCCGATATAGTCAACGTATGACCTTCTCTCAGGGTTACCTCATCCCCTGGCCACAGGTTTCCGCGACGGGCGAACTGTTCGTTAACCAATATCGCTTCACCCGCCAACACCCGATCCCAAACGCCTTCCGACGAGGCGATCAACGGCCAGTGATCGCGATAGGCCTGATGATCTACAACTCCATACAGGAATAGTGGGCCGGTTTCGTGGGTCAATTCAACGCTGCGGATTGGCAAAACCGCATCGACTTGCGGGTCCAACCACTCTGCGATCTGCTGGCCCTGTTGGTTGTCCGTTGCGGTCACATACAGCTCGGACGTCAAGCGTTGATCCAGCCATCCAACAAAGGTCAGACGAAAGCTCGACACCATGGTGCCAACGCCGATATTCGCGGCCAGCGCCAGTAAAAGCGCCATCAGCGCCAGAGACAAGCCCGGCAGTTGCGCTTGCATATCGGCCCAGATCCATTGAGCCAAAGGCCCCTTGGCCCGATGTTGAAATGTCGAAAGGGCAAAGGACAACAAGTAAGGCAAGATCAATGCCGAACCGGTCAGAACGCCGCCGACCATGGCAAATCCGGCGACGAGGCTGTCGATGGTATGGCCAACGGCAAAGCCGCCTACGATCAAGCCAATTCCGATCAGGCCTGTGGTCAGGTGATTAGAGCCTGACACGCGCCAAGCTTGTAAGCCTGCTCCGGTCAGCAATGGCATACGAGACAAACGATACAGGGCCTGACCACTGGCCAGCAAAGTGCCGGCCAAGGCCATCGCCAGTCCGGCCAATGCCCATTGTGGCTGTAAATTTATCTGCCCATCTACCGGAGCGCCGTACAGCCCTCGCAAAGTTGCGGCGACATCGGGTAGAAGTGCTCCGGCCAGAAAGAAGCCAAGGATCAGCCCAAGTGTTCCACCGATGAGCGCCAGCAGGGCTAGTTCGGCAGTGATGGTCCAAACCAGACGGCGCATCGAAACGCCCAGCGCGCGCATGGAACGGATCATTGCGCGCCGTTGGGCCATCGCCAGACCGACGGTTCCGTGAACGATGAACAGACCCACCGCAAAGGACAGCAGGCCAAAGGCCGTCAGGTTCAGGTGAAAACTGTCCGTCAACCGTTCAGCGTTTAGTTGGGTTGATGCTTCGATCCGCTGCAGCTCCGGCGTGATCTCAGAGAGCGGGGGCACATCACGCGGTTGGTCCGGTAAGATGATCAGTCGCGAGATTTGTCCGGGCTTGTCCAGAAGAACCTCGGCAACACCGATGTCAGTCAGGATCAGGTCGGGCGGGACTGCGTCCGATTCCAAGATCGGAGGCAGATTGGGGTGCGCCTTCAGTAACGCAGCCAAATCAGGTTTGGCCAGCAGGTGCCCGGGGGCTGTCAGCACATCGGCCGGATCAGGGGGCGTGTCGCTTTGCTCCATCTGCGTCATGGCGGGCAGGGCGGGATAGGCGATCATATCGACGCCCATCACCTGCACAGTTCGACCGGAGATCCGCAAAGGCCCCTCCAGCACTGCCGCCACCTGCCAGCCGGAACGACGCAGCGCGACGTACCGGTCAAGCGAGGTCGGGCCAGTCGGGTCACGCAGTTCATCAAACAAACCCAACGCTAACTGATCGCTAGCCCGTTGATAGCTGGTCCGCGCCTCGGTGTTGATAGCCTGCACCGCCGACCACAAACCCGTCGCCAGCGCGATGCCAATCAACAGGGTCGCCAGTTGCAGCCAGTGACGCCGCCAATGCGACACCAACGCCTGTATGACCGTTCGGCTCATGTGATGTGACCACCAGAGAGATGCCCGTGCCGGTCAAGCCGGGCCGCGATGTCTTGCGAATGGGTGACAAGCAGCAGTGCAGCCCCGGTCTCGGCAACCAGAGAAAGCATCAGATCCAGCACATTGGCACTGGCGGTTTCATCCAGATTTCCGGTCGGCTCATCCGCAAGCAGCAGTTTGGGTCGAGGCGCCATTGCGCGACCGATGGCAACGCGCTGCTGTTGGCCTCCGGATAAGCTCTCGGGGTAGCGAGATAGCAAATCGGACAGGCCGAGCCGCTCGGCCAGCCGAGCGGTCCAATCGACATCCTCTCGGTCTGCCAGTCGAGCGTGGAATGACAGGTTCTGTCCAACGGTAAGCGATGGGATCAGATTGAACTGCTGAAATACCAACGACACGCTGTGCCGCCGCATAGCTGCCCGGCCGGCGTCATCCAGTGGTGACAGAGCGATGCCATCCAGCGTGATCTCACCCCCGTCAAAGCTGTCCAGTGCGGCGGTGAGGTTTAAAAGTGTGCTTTTGCCGCTGCCGCTTTCCCCGGTCAAGGCCAGAGTCTGCCCGTCATCCAGTGTCAACGACACATCCCGAAGAACCGGGCGTCCACCGGGATAGGATTTCTGGACCTTGTCGATGTTCAGCAACATACAGTTTTCCTTGGACAGTGCCTTCCACAATGTGCAACGCCGCCCGCCAGAGTCCAGCACCAACGCGCATTCTTTTCCATTGGTCGCAGCCTTGTCCTATGCCTGCTAAGCGGCCATTGTGGCAGGGCTTCTCCGGAAAGGGATATGAAATCTATGACTTTGGCAAACCAGATCATTTGGGGCAGTATCTATCTGGGCATCTGCTTTCTGTTCGAGATTATCCTGCTGACGTGGTGCACACAGTTGGTGCGGGAACTGACCCTGCGACTGGAAAACGCCAAAAGGTTCTTTACGATTGCTGCACCGATCTGTCTGGCCCTTAGCTTTATTGTGGCCATTCACACATTCCAAGTCTGGCTATGGGCTATTGTCTGGGTGTTTGGTGATGTTCTGACCGACTGGAATACGGCGCTGTATTTCTCGTTGGTGACCTTCACGACACTGGGCTACGGCGATATCGTTCTGGGCGAGGATTTGCGAATTTTTGGGGCCTTCGCCTCGGTCACCGGCTTGCTGGCGTTTGGATTGTCTACGGCGTTCATGGTGGCGCTGATGACGCAAGTCTTCAAGGAAGAGCTGATCTCTTAGAGGATCGGGGCGAACAGCCGCGCCAGAGGTGAGCCAAAGCGGATGTAGGGCGGTTGTTCGGACAGGTTTCGAGTCAGCTCATAGCTGCAGTCGAAATCTGTGTTCAGCATTTTTTCCAAGGCTTCGGTCGCACGTGGATCAAAAAACAGCGCCATCGCTTCGAAATTCAGCCGGAATGAGCGGTTATCCAGATTGGTCGTACCCACGGCGGCCAGAGTGTCATCGACCACAAACGCCTTTTGATGCATAAAGCCGTTAGTATAGCGAAAAATCCGTGCGCCGCAGTCCCGGATTTCATCGAAATAGGCATAGGCGGCCAGCCAGGGCAGCCGGTGATCGATCACGTCCGGCACCAGAATACGCACATCCACACCTCGCAGGGCCGCGTTTTGCAAGGCGGTCATGACGTCGATATCCGGCACGAAGTAGGGCGATGCGATCCAAATCCGCTCCTTAGCTGCCGTAATTGCCGAGAAGAACATCATCGCGCCGGTTTCGGTGTCATCCCCAGGTCCGGTCGCAACCAGCAGCGCGTTCATGTCTTGTTCGGATTCCGATCCGGCCCAGTTTAATTGGTCGATCAGATCTTCTTCATGCGCCCAGTGCCAGTCTTCTACAAAGATCAACTGTAATTGCCGGACGATATGACCAGTCATTTTCAAATGAGTGTCGCGCCAGTGGCCGAAATGGCTGCTCTGACCCAGATATTCGACACCTACATTGTGGCCACCGATAAATCCGGTCTCACCATCAATGATCACAGTCTTGCGGTGATTGCGGTAATTAAGCTGAAAGCGGTGCTGAGGACCGCGCCGGTCGCGTGGGTTGGCAATCACGACGCCCGCGCCTCGTAAGGTCTCAAGATAAGCTGTTGGCAAGCCATAACTTCCTACAGCATCGGTCATGAAGCGGACAGAAACACCGCGTTGCGCGGCCTCAATTAGTTTGGACTGCAATTTCTTGCCCAGCGAGTCGTCGCGGACAATGTAGAACTGGATCAGGATATAGCTTTGCGCGGTGTCTATTGCCTCGAATATGGAGTCGAAAGTTGCCTCGCCATCGATCAGCAATTCGGCCCCGTTGCCGCGTGACACAGGCAGATGCGCAAGGGCTTCAAAGGGGCGGGGGTTTATGGACATCTTTTCAAGATCGGGCTTTGAAAAATCCGCGAAACTCTTGATGCCCTCCACGACCCGCTCACTGTGCTTGCGGGCGATGCGATAACCCCGAAATCGATGGTGCCCGAGAAACAGATACATCGGCACCCCGAACATCGGTGCTGAGATCAGAAACACCACCCATCCAACCGCGCCCTGTGGTGTGCGCGCGGTCTGTGCGGCCCGGATCGCAAAGACCAATGCCGTCGCGTAGAGAAAAAAGACGGCCGCGGAAACAAGTAATGTCCACATGGGGTTATCAGTCTCTGAGTGTTTATTCGCCCCCAGTGTAGATGCGATCCCAGTCTTGCGCCATATCTACGATGATCCAGCCCAGATCCGGCCCTTTGTCCAACCCGTCGACCAATTTGCCAATGTGGCTTTCGCGGTCATAAGCCCATTCGCGTTCGGCATCGGTGTGGTGGATCAAAACACCAAGGCGCGGCCCATGCCCGGCGGTTGTCCATTCGAGCATGGCAAAATCGCCGTCAGAGTTTCCCACTGACAGAATCGGCCGTCTTCCAATTGTGCGTTCGATATTGATTGGTTTGCCTTCCTTGTCGTCAATAAAGGCAATGCCGGGTGCCTTGATGATGGCTGGTGCACCGTTGGAATTTTCGTAGGTTGCGGCCGAGTATGTACCCAAAACCTGCTCAGGCGGAATGCCATAGGCGTCTTCTGCGAAAACGCGCATAAAGTGCAGACCACCGCCTGACACGATATAGGTTCTGAACCCCTCGTCCCTGAGAAAACGCAGCAACTCGACCATCGGCTGATAAGTCATCTGATCATATGGCAGATCAGTAGCCGGATGCCGGGCAGTGTTCAGCCAATCGGCAGCTATCGCTTTGAATTCTTCCACGCTGATGCCGGAATGGGTGGCGTCCAATACCTCGATCAGGGCGTCGTGACCACCCTCGACCAAGGCATTTAAATCTCCATTTGCAGCGGCCTCTAACGTCGGAGTAATCAAGATCGACGGGTCGGCCTTAGCCAGTTCCGCGAGGCGTTCCATTGCGAAGGTCAGCTGAAAATACACAGGCTGTTCAGCCCAGAGGGTTCCATCGTTGTCAAACACGGCGACACGCGCCGCCGGAGTGACGTAATCCACGCTTTCCGGGTCTGTCACCATCTCAACAAACGCAATGATACGGTCACGGGTTTCGGTGTCTTTCCAGCTTGGCAATGGATCGGCTACGGCCAGCAACGGGGCCGCCAAAAAGAACAGGGCGAGAATGATGCGCAGCATGTCCAAATATCCTGATTTGAAATGGCAGAGGCCGCTGGGAATAGCGACCTCCGGTCTTATCAGCTAGTGCGCGGACGGCGTGGACAGCTTCTGCATGACCTGGTCCAGGCTGAAACTGGCCGCCTTCTGGCGTGGTGGAAATTCTTGGAAGGTGGTCAAGAAATTCCCAACATATTGTTGAGCGGGCACTAGGAAATAAGCACGATCAAGTATCCAGTCGTAATAGGTATTTGACGTGCGATAGCCACGTTCGTACGGGTCACGGCGCAAATTCACGATGATTGGTACGCGCAGTTCGGTGAACGGCTCCATCCATGCGCGCAAGGTCGACCAAGCTTTCTGCTCAAGAAAGATCAGCTTCCAATCATCAAAGCGCAGCGCAGACAGGTCGCCGTCATCGGTGAAATAGAAGATCTCGCGACGTGGGCTTTCTGTAGTTTCACCCGTCAGCAATGGCAGAATGTTGTAGCCATCCAGGTGAACCTTGTAGTCGCGGTCCATCGCAGGCGAGGAATATCCTGCCATCAGCTTATCTTTGATCTCGGGATCACCGGCGACGGCCAGATAGGTCGGCAGCCAATCCATATGATGAACGATTTCATTCATTACTGAACCGGCCTCGATCTTGCCGGGCCAGCGCACCATTGAAGGCACTCGCCAACCGCCTTCCCAATTGGTATTCTTCTCGCCCCAGAACGGGGTCGAAGCGGCGTCGGGCCAGGTGTTGTAATGGGGGCCGTTATCGGTTGAGTAATGGACAATTGTATTGTCAGCGATGCCCAGTTCATCCAGCAGATCAAGAAGTTCACCCACCTGTATGTCATGTTCGATCATGCCAGCAGTGTATTCATCGGCAGGATCACCGATGATCTCATTGGCTTGTGCGCGCATCTCATCTTTGACATGGGTGCGGAAATGCATCCGGGTGCCGTTCCACCAGACATAGAAGGGTGTACCATTCTGGTTGGCCTCGCGGATAAATTCAATCGCCGCCTCAAGCGTTTCCTGATCCACTGTTTCCATGCGTTTGCGGGTCAGGGGGCCGGTGTCCTCGATCGGGCCGCCTGCGGTTGAGTGAATAACACCGCGCGGGCCATATGCTTCGCGGAAGGTACGCCCATCCGGTAAAATAGCATCGCCCGGGTAATCTTCATGCTCGGGTTCTTCTTCAGCATTTAAGTGATATAGATTCCCGAAAAACTCATCAAAACCATGGTTTGTCGGAAGATGTTCATCCCGATCGCCAAGATGGTTTTTGCCAAATTGACCGGTGACGTAGCCGTGGTCTTTCAGCAGCCCCGCGATTGTGGGGTCTTCGATCTGCATACCTTCTTTTGCACCGGGCAGGCCCACTTTGGACAAACCGGTTCGGAATACAGACTGTCCCATGATGTATGAGGACCGCCCCGCAGTACAGGATTGCTCGCCGTAATAGTCCGTAAAGATCATGCCTTCATTGGCTACTCGGTCGATATTTGGGGTCCTGTAGCCCATAAGGCCCATCGTATAGGCCGAGATGTTGGACTGACCGATATCATCGCCCCAAATGACAAGGATATTGGGTTTCTGATCCTGCGCCCAGGCGGGGATTGCAAGACAAGCGGCGAAAGTGGCGGCCGCAAGTTTAGATATCCATTTTGGTATGCTAGAGTCAGGTGGTAACATAGAAAGCTCCTAAAAATACAGGCCATTAGAGGCCGCTTTCAAAGCAGGAACGGTGATTTTGCACCGTCGTAAACCGCTGATCCCCAAATTATTATTCGCGTTATACGGGAACCTCAAATAAAAATAACCGAAAGTTCGATGGCGAAGCTCTTAACATATATAAAAATATAAATATACAGTGTGGACTGAACTCTTCACCTTTGGCGCAGATCTTTAATCTGTATCCTGATCGTCCCCCAGTCGACCATCCAGAGACATCAGGATCGCGACGGGGCGAAGGGCCGGGATATGGCTGAATACGATCAGGATGCAAACGGTCAATGGGACGCTCAGGAAAGCTCCGATAAGGCCCCAGATTGTCGTCCAGAACATCAGGGCCAGAATGACCAAAAAAGTCGACATATTAAGAGATCGGCCCAAAAAAGCAGGGTCCAGGAAGTTGCCAATCAGGAATTGGATGGTCCCGCAGCCAAGGATGATGACGAGGAACGGCCCAATGCTTTCGAATTGAACAAGTGCAATCATCGATGGGAAAATCACCGCGATTATCGATCCGATCGATGGTATGAAATTCAGGGCAAAGGTCAGAACCGCCCAGGTTTCAGCAAACTCCAAACCCAGCACTTTGAAGACCGAGTAACTGATACCAGCGGTTATCAAACTGATCAGCGTTTTTACCCCGACGTACCGTTGCAGGCTGAACGTGATGGCATCTAGAATGGCCGCAAATTCAATACCAGCTTTGGGATCACCTGCAGCCAACTGGATCTTTTTGCGAAAGGCCAGCCGCTCGGCCATGAGGAAGGCGACATAGAGGCTGATCAGAAAGAACTGGTTCAGCAAGGACGTAGCACTGCCAAGCAGAACACGCGCAACGTAAGACATATCGATGTTGATCAGGTTGTCGCGAATAAATTTGGTCACGTCGTTACCCACTAAACCAGTGACCCGGTTCACCGTGTCGTCGAACTGGTCTTCGTAGGTGCCGATCGTTCTGGCAAACTGGGTCGCCTGACTTCCTAGAATATACATGATGACAAAAAGACCGGCTAAAACGACAGTTACACCTGCGATATTGGCCAACCAAACGGGCGCGCGGGTCAGTGTAATGATCCTGTCGCTTAGCGCGATGATCAGGACGTTGATCAGCAGGGCCATCGTCAGCGGGATCAGAAACGCGGAGCCAGCATATAGTCCCAGCACGACAAGTGTCGCGACAATCGAAATGTCCCGCACAACGGAAAGCCTAAGCTTTAAGGGTTCTGCGATGGTGTCATTGTCCAGTTTCATAGGTTGGCCTGTGTCAGGAACTGCGCGTCGCGCGTATAGCTGATCCTGCACAGCAAGTGCGGATTATGCAATGCGCCCAATTGTTTGCCGGGGTTTATCTGCACAGTAGAGCGATTTGGCGGTTCAGCGGACAGAGAAGGCGGGTTAGGGTTTCGCCATGATAACGCGTGTGATTCCCTATTTTGGCCGACCGGTTCAGGCACTTGTGCTTGCCGTGACGAGATTCAGTTCAAAGAACGGTTTTGTTATGAGCAGCCACGTCGCTATGTCTCTGATGATGGCGTTATTCCCTTTTGTTTTGTTTACCGTTGCTCTCGCGGGGTCTCTCTCGCAGGATTACGTGACAAACGAGCTGATCGATTTGATTTTTGGCGCATGGCCTCAGGATGTTGCCGAGCCCATCGTGGCTGAACTACGTTCGGTATTGGCCCAGTCAGGCTCAGGTGTGATTACTCTGGGTGGTTTGCTGGCCGTGTTTTTTGCTTCGAACGGTGTGATGGCGGTTCGTGCGGCGATGAACCAAGCGTATCATGATCGCGATAGCTGGCCTTTCTGGAAGACACGTTTGCTGTGTTTGGGATTGGTGATCACCGGAGGCATTGCCATTCTGGGTATCGCAGCGGTCGAAGTTGTCTTGCCGGTTTATACGCAGCTTGTATCCGAAAAAACCGATGTGAATGTCTCGGACTGGTTGTCAGTAGATCGCCTGCGTTGGACTTTCACTGTCGCCGTTCCCGTCGGTGTCGTGGTTTTGGCGCATCTGGTCCTGCCAACAGGGCGACACAAGTTAAAACAAATCCTCCCGGGCGTGGTGCTGACGCTGGCGCTGTTGGGCGCAGGAGGGTGGGGGTTTTCTGTCTATATCGCGCAATTCGCTTCTTACAGCGCAACTTACGCAGGTCTGGCAGGAGCGATGGCCGCGTTGATCTTCCTGTATCTGTGCGCAGCTATTCTGATCCTCGGGGCCGAATACAACGGTGCGCTGATGGATTTGCAGGATGAAACCGATGGGCCAGCGGTGTGAGGCTGGTTGCGCTCTTTTTCAGTCTGTTTGTACCTTTAGGCGTATTCGCTGAAACCCCGAATTATGTCGGGTCTGACCAATGCGTTGAGTGTCACGCGGATGAGGCAAAGGAATGGGCCGCGTCCCATCACGCTCTGGCCTGGACCCAAGTTGACGAAGGTCACGTCAAAGCGGATTTCGACGGTGTGCGGTTTGATCATGACGGTATGTCCGTGGAATTCGTACATACCGACGATCTGCTGCAGGCCCGTGTGACCGAGAAGGACGGGGTTGAAACGCTCTATGACGTGCATTCAGTCGTCGGGATCGAGCCGTTACAGCAATATCTGTTCGAAACTGAGCCCGGCCGATTGCAGAGTTTTGATGTCGTCTGGGACACGGAAAACCAGCGATGGTTTCATCTTTATCCCGATCAAGACCTGCCACCGGATGACGGGTTGCACTGGACTGGTCCTTACAAAAACTGGAACGCCCGTTGTGCGGAATGTCACGCCACCAGGTTTGAAAAGAACTATGATGCGCTGACCCGAAGCTATGACTCGGCTCAGGCCGAGATCGGGGTCGGATGTGAGGCCTGCCACGGCCCCGGATCTGCGCATATCGAATGGACGCGGGGCCAAAGTCTTTCTGCCGATCTGGGCGAATTTGGATTCACCTTGAATTGGGGCAGGGGCCGGGTTGAGGAGGAAATCCAGCAATGTGCCGGTTGCCATTCCAGACGCGAAGCACATGGCGACGGAAACCCGATCCCGGGAACACCCTATCACGACGCCTACAATATGGCGGTGCTACGCCCCGGTCTTTACCACCCGGATGGCCAGATATTGGATGAGGTTTACGTTTACGGCTCGTTCTTACAGTCCAAGATGTACGGGCGAGGCGTGGGTTGCATGAATTGCCATAACCCACACAGTGCAGAGTTGAGGGCGGAAGGAAACGGGGTCTGTACCCAATGCCATTCTCCGGCTGGCAATCCTGATTTTCCGACCTTGACGGCAAAGGACTATAATACGCCCACACATCATCATCACCCGGAAGACAGCGAAGGGGCGCAGTGTACATCCTGTCACATGATCGAACGTGTCTATATGGGCGTAGACGGGCGGCGCGACCACAGTTTCCGCATACCGCGTCCCGACCTGGGGCTGGGCGAAGATGCCTGTACCGATTGTCATCAGACGAAGGATCAGGCTTGGGCGGCAAGTCAGATCGAAGTTTGGTTCCCTGAAACCACTCATCGTGGTCCACATTTCGGAGCAGTGTTTCAAGCAGCTATGACCGGACAGGCCGGGGCGCCGGATGACTTACTGGCAATTGCGAGTGACGCGGAAACAGCAGGTATCGTGCGCGCAACTGCGGCCTACCTGCTTCAACCCTATGCAACGGGGGAAATAGCGTCAAAAACCACACCCCTATTGTCAGATCCAGACCCTCTGGTGCGTGCCAATGCAGCTCCGTTGCAACGTCAGGCAACCTTGACGGATCGGGTTCAAAGGCTGGAACCGCTACTCTCGGACCCAATGCGCAACGTGCGAATTTCAGCGGCCAAAGAGTTCCTGAACGTCCCGAGCCAATCCCTGACTTCGGATCAACAGGCGCGCGTCGGGCAGAGCATGGGCGAATGGCAGGATGCAATCGCCAACCGTCTCGATTTTCCGGAAACTCACCTTGTTCTGGGCGGGATGGCTTTGACATTCCGCAACGCTCCGGCCGCCGAACGCGCATTCCGAGAGGTCGTAACTCTGGACCCGCAGCGCGTCGAAGCCTGGCCGATGCTGGTACAACTGGCACAGATAAATCGAGGGCCAGAGGCAGCGCTAGAGGCGCTGAAAGAAGGGCTGGCAATGTTGCCGGAAGATCCTGGCTTGCTGCAGTTAAAGTCCCAACTGTCCCCATAGATCGGCATTGCGTGGCCCGGTTTGCGCCATGAAACGGGCAAATTCATCGATTAACGACTGGGATGGGTGAAATCTTCGCCAGCCTTAAAGGTGTTTCATGTCTGACAAACCAGTCCACACATCGCAGCTACAAAATCCGGTTTCCCTGAATCAGAGGATCGCGGAATTACAGGCCAGAAAACCGCAGTTTATTAATCGCGACGAAGCGTTGGAGTTGCAGCGTGACGCTGCCGCGTCACTGCGCGAACAATTCTTGGCCGGAGACCGCAGTTGGCTGGACGATTAAGTCAGCCTCGGAACCCGGTCGCGACCACGAATTTCTCGGAACTGTCCGAACGTGATGCGGGTGGTTTCACATTCGCCACCTTTTCAAACTTCTGCTTCAGAAGTTTTTGCAAATCGCCCTCGGCTCCTCCGGCCAGAACCTTGGCAACAAATGTGCCACCTTCTTCCAGAACGTCAAAAGCAAAGTAAGTCGCTGTTTCGCACAGCGCCATGATCCGCAGGTGATCGGTTTGCTTATGCCCGGACGAGGCCGCTGCCATATCCGACATCACCACATCCGCCTTGCCGCCGAGCCATGTTTTGACCTTTTCGTCGGCATCATCTTCCATGAAGTCCAGCACATGTGCCTCGGCACCTGCGACCGGTTCAACCTCTTGCAGATCGACGCCCAGAACGGTTCCAATCCGTTTGCCTGATCGCTCGCCCAGCGCATTGACGCGTTTGACGGCTACCTGCAGCCAGCCACCCGGCGCGCAGCCCAAATCAACCACGCGCGCACCGGGAACCAGGAACCGGAACTTGTCGTCCAGTTCGAGAATTTTATATGCCGCGCGCCCACGATAGCCCTCGGCTTGCGCGCGCTTGACATAAGGATCGTTCAACTGCCGCTCAAGCCAACGGGTTGAGCTGAGTTTGCGCCCGCGCGCTGTCTTGACCTTAACTTTCAGGTCGCGTTGTCCACGGCCCGAGTTGTTTTTGCCACTTGGTGTCTTCGCCATCAGAACGGTCCGTCTTCCAATACGCCGTCCGCACTCATTTGTGCATAAAGCAAACCTTCGCGCAGCCCACGGTCCGCCACGGAAAGGCGGTCGGTGGGCCAGCAGCGAAGCAATGCCTGCAAAATGGCCGAGCCGGACATGATCAGGGCCTGCCGGTCATCGCCGATACGCGGATCTCGCCGCCGCCCCAGTGGGCCGAGTTCTAAGTATCCTCGTATGACTTTGTCAATCTGATCGCTGGTCATACGCAGACCATCCACCTTCGTTCGGTCATAGCGTTTCAGCCCCAGATGTGAGGCGGCCACCGTAGTGACCGTTCCGCTGGTGCCGACGATCTGAAATCCTTCGCGGGCCTGTTCGTCTTTGTAGGGGGCGAAATCGGCTAGGTTCTCTTCGAAGAACCAACTCATCAGAGCAAAGCGAGCTGAGTCGTCCTCAACATCGTTGAACTGGTCCCGCAGTGTCGCCACACCCAGCGGGACACTGATCCAGTCCACCACTTTGGCTGTCGGAAAAGGGCTGTCGGCTGTATGAAACCCGTGATGCAGGCGCATGATCGCCGCCGGACGGTCCCGACGCGGCACCGATGAGATGTCGATCCATACCAACTCAGTCGAACCGCCACCGATATCCACGACCAACAATTGTTCGGTCTTGGTCGACACCAGCGGCGCGCACGAGATGACGGCCAAGCGCGCCTCTTCCTCGGGCTGGATGATCTCAAGCGTCAGTCCGGTTTCGCGCTTAACCTGCCGAATGAAGTCACGCGAGTTCTTGGCGCGTCTGCAGGCTTCGGTCGCGACCAGCCGCATCCGTTTGACCTTATTGCGTTTCAGCTTTTGCTGGCAGATTCGCAGCGCCTGAATGGTGCGTGCCATAGAAGACCGAGACAATCGTCCGGTCCGCTCCAAACCCGCGCCAAGCTGCACGGATTTGGAAAAACTGTCCACCACATGGAACCCGCTGCCCTTGGGCTGGGCTATCAACATGCGACAGCTATTTGTCCCCAAATCCAGTGCTGCATAGAGTGCATCCGGATCGGGTCTTGCTGGCGCGGGGCTTTCGACCGCCTTCGGGAACGCGCCCGCACCTTTGGGACGCTTGGGCGCCATATTTAACGCCCTCCGATTTTCGAGTTACCCCGACCATAGGTCGGCCTATTCCATCGTGCAAGACGCTCATTAAAGTGATGAGTATTTTGATATGCGCACATGCGTGCATTTTCGTTACAAGACCCGTATCCCATCCTGGGCAAAAGGTCGTTTGAAATACGCCGTGTGTCGAAAATCGACCGACCTTGCCCCATATAGAAGTTTAGAACCGACCCATCTGGTTAGGAGGAATCAACGGCAATGCCTGACGTCACCATCGTTTACTGGCGCGACATTCCCGCTCAGGTCATCGTCGGCAAAGGCCGTCGCGGCGCCAAGCGGCAGTTGGAGGAGCGGTTCGAGCAAGCCATCGACCGTGCTGCCATGAAGGTGAATGCCAAGGACAGTGATGCCTACCTGGCTGAATGGCGCAAGGCTGATCCCTTTGCAGTCGAGGGCGACCCGTCCGAGATTGCCGAGGCCGAGGCCACGCGTTTGGAAACGGAATACGATCAGGACCGCATCAAAGCGCTGATCGCCAATGACGGTTGGGCATGAGCCCTGATCTATATGGGAGGCCGGAATGGCTTTGCTGAACTTTAAGAAACGTGATGCGGCCGAGAAGGCCCCGGTGAACCCGACCGTCGAAGCCTTTTTGCAAGGCTATTCGATCGAGGTGATGCCACGCACTGCTGAAAAGGTCGAGGATTTCCGGGCGCTGCTGCCTGAAGGCACGCGCGTCTACATCGCCCACATCGAAGGCACCCCGATCGAGGATATGGTCAAAACAGCCAAACGCATCGCGGCGGAAGGCTATCCGGTCATGCCGCACTTCCCGGCGCGGATCATCAAGGATGCGGCGACCCTGGAAAACTGGATCTCGATGTACCAGGGCGAAGCTGGTGTTGATCAGGCGCTTCTGCTGGCTGGTGGTGTTGAAAAACCGCATGGAGATTTCCACAGCTCGATGCAGTTGCTGGAAACCGGTCTGTTCGACAAGGCGGGTTTCAAACGCCTGCACGTGGCGGGTCACCCCGAGGGCAACAAAGACATTGACCCGGACGGTTCGACCAAAAACGTGGACGACGCGCTGCGCTGGAAACAGAAGTTCTCGGAAACCACCGATGTGGAAATGGCTCTGGCAACCCAGTTTGCTTTCGACGCCAAGCCAATCATTGCTTGGGCCGACAACCTGAAAGAGGCGGGTATTGATCTGCCGGTTCATATCGGCATCGCTGGCCCGGCAAAACTGCAGACGCTGATCAAGTTCGCCATCGCGTGCGGCGTGGGCCCCTCGCTGAAGGTTCTTCAGAAGCGTGCGATGGATGTGTCCAAGCTGCTATTGCCCTATGAGCCAAACGATGTGATCACCGAACTGGCCAGCCACAAGGCGTCCAACCCGGACTTCAACATCACCAACGTGCACTTCTTCCCGCTTGGCGGCATTAAGACCAATGCCAACTGGGCGATCAATAACGGTGGCGCTTCGGCAAAGCCCGCAAACTCCTAAGGATCGGACATGACCCGTACAGTCGTAGAATCAAAAACAAAAACAGCCGTCCTGGGCTTTGACGAACCGTTCTGTGTGATCGGTGAGCGGATCAACCCGACCGGCCGCAAGAAGCTGGCCGCCGAGCTGGAAGCAGGCGATTTCTCGACTGTCGAGAAAGACGCGCTGGCGCAAGTTATGGCGGGCGCAACCGTTCTGGATATCAATGCAGGCGTTGTCTACAACTCGAACCCGAACCCGAACGAGACCGAGCCGCCCTTGATGCGCAAGATTGTTGAACTGGTGCAGGGGCTGGTCGAAGTACCGTTGTGCATCGACTCGTCGGTTCCGGGTGCGCTTGAAGCCGGTCTTGAGGCGGCCGAAGGTCGTCCGTTGCTGAACTCGGTCACTGGCGAGGAAGAGCGCCTGGAACTGGTTCTGCCGTTGGTCAAGAAATACAACGTGCCGGTTGTTGCGATCTCTAACGATGACACCGGGATCTCGGAAGACCCCGATGTGCGTTTTGATGTCGCCAAGAAGATCGTTGAGCGCGCTGCCGACTTTGGCATCCCTGCGCATGACATTGTTGTTGACCCACTGGTTATGCCGATCGGTGCGATGGCAACCGCTGGCCAACAGGTGTTTGCTCTGGTTCGTCGTCTGCGCGAGGAACTGGGCGTGAACACCACCTGCGGTGCGTCAAACGTCTCGTTCGGTCTGCCGAACCGTCACGGCATCAACAACGCGTTCCTGCCGATGGCAATGGGTGCTGGCATGACTTCGGCTATCATGAACCCGGTTGCGCTGCCTGTGACGCAGAAGAAGATCGCTGAGAAGAAAGAGCAAGTGACTGCTGCCGGCATCATTCTGCCCGACGGCATGGATGATGAGGCATTCGTTCAGATGTTCGGTCTGGGTTCGACCAAGCCGCGTGCCGGTAAGGAAATGGAGGCTATCCGCGCCGCTAACCTGCTGACCAACAACGACGCGCATGGCGGTGAGTGGATCAAGTTCAACAAATCGCCGGATGAGGCTGGTGCTGCCGGTGGCCGTCGAGGAGGTGGCCGTCGCCGCCGCGCTTGATCCGTGAATTGAAAAACGTAGTGAGGCCGGGCAAGACGCCCGGCCTTTTTCGTGTTGATACTGATCAATGCCGAAATAGGCGCCGTAGGTCAGACTATCTGGACCAGATGACGAAGGACCAGCGCGGAATGAAACGGCATCAACCACCAAGACTAGCGGAAGCAGATCTTAGCAGAAAACTTGGAAAGCAGGCGTATTTCAAAAAAATGGCTGAATTGCAGGCGCAGCTGGCATTGATCCAACAAGCGTATCTGTTTCACGGGGTCAAAGGTGTACTTGTGTTCGAAGGCTGGGATGCGGCAGGCAAGGGTGGCACAATCCGGCGTATCAGCCAGGCACTGGACCCGCGAAGCTTCAAAGTGTGGCCGATCGGAGCGCCGAGGAACTACTATCTAAACCGACACTACTTGCTTCGCTTTTGGGAAAGATTACCGCCTCAAGGCGCAATCTCGGCCTTTGACCGCAGCTGGTACGGGCGTGTTCTGGTCGAGCGGATTGAGAAGTTCACCCCAGAAGAGCGCTGGAGGGCAGCATATCGTGAGATCAACGATTTTGAACGTATGGTGGTGGATGACGGTACAAAGATCGTGAAACTGTTTTTCCACATCTCTCAGGAAGAGCAGATGGAGCGTTTCACTGAGCGTCTTCAGAACCCGATGAAGCGGTGGAAGTTGACTTACGAAGACTTTCGCAATCGCGAGCGTTGGTCCGAGGCTGAAGTCGCCGTGGATGAGATGCTGGCGCGGACCTCAACAGATGTCGCGCCATGGCATGTGATTCCGGCTAACAACAAGAAATACGCGAGAATCAATGCTATGCAGGCAATTGTTGATACGTTTTCCGAAGGAATTGACCTGAATCCGCAGCATTTGGATAAGCGTACATTGGATGCAGCCTGCGAAGTTTTGGACGTTGATCAATCTCTAATCGACAGCCTACGCGCCCGGACCGAGTGATTGTTGCACCCAAACGAAAGGTGCTTGCGAACGATCAAAGTGGGGTGTTATCCAACGCTACGCGGCGGGTATGATGTAATGGTAGCCTGTCAGCTTCCCAAGCTGAACGCGCGGGTTCGATTCCCGCTACCCGCTCCAACGGATCATGAGCATGAAAAAAGAACTTACTCGGCGCGCTAGAGTTTTGGTTAAAGAAGGCGGGCCTGTGGGGGCGCTGGCGCGCCTTTCGGCGGTGGCTAATCCTGACGGGGTGGTTTTTGATATCGGCGTAAACCGCGGGACGATCGCCCGGCACTTGATCCGGGTATTTCCCGATCACCCTTGTTACTTGTTCGAACCACTGCCTGGTCAGGCCGCATATGTGGCCGAAAGGTTCTCGGCATTCGATACAGTCACCGTTGTTGAAGAGGCGCTTAGCGACGAACCGGGCGAGGCTGAGTTCTTCGTGGGCAAGGCGCTTGGCACCTCGTCCTTGCTGTCGTCAAACACGACGACCCTAGAGCAGCACCCCGAAGCGGAAGTGGATACCTCGATCCGCGTCAAGCTGAATACTGTGGATGCGTTTTGCGGGCAAAACGGTATTTCCCAAATTAGCTGCATGAAGATCGACGCGCAGGGGTCAGAACTGAACATATTCAAGGGCGCTGAGAAAATGCTTTCAGAGCAGCGTGTTGATATGATCATGTTTGAATGGTTCGCGACGCCGCACTATGAAAATTGCCCGCTTCTGCTGGACCTGTGGAATGCTTTAGATCGGCAAAACTATTCGCTTTATAATATTTTTCCGGGTCGGCATTTCGCTAACGGACAGCGTCGGTTCGGCGATGCGGTCTTTATTTCGGAAAAGTTCCGATCAGAAAGATTGCCTCACCTCTGAAAATCTGTTGGTTTCCAGTTTCAGTTCCTTAAATGCCGACGCCCTAGCCAGAGCGTCGGCATTGCTTTCTTGGATTTTTACCCCCGGCGACGGCGACGGCGACCACCAGCGTTTTCAGTCTCTCCGCCAGTGTTGAACGATGGCGCGGGCAGGGTGACAACCTGAGCCAGTTCCGGAAATGGGTCGGTTTTGTGGGGGATCGCATTGGCGGCGACAAAATGGTCTTGGAACTTGGGCTCGATTGCGGTTTCGACCTTGGTGATTTCACGCACAACACGCTCAATTTCAGATCGTGCCGCGATGTTGCACAGGGCGATACGCGCGCCTGTCCCGGCAGCGTTGCCCGCGCTTGAGACCTTATCCAGCGGCGCGTCCGGGATCATGCCCAGAACCATCGCGTGTTTGGTCGAGATATGTGCGCCGAACGCACCGGCCAGAACGACGCGATCAACCTTGTCGACCTCCATCTCATCCATCAGCAGCCGGGCACCCGCATAGAGCGCGGATTTGGCAAGTTGGATGGCGCGGATGTCGCCCTGCGTAACGGTGATGCGCGGGCCTCCTTCGGCGCTGGCATCGTGGATCAGATAGGCGTGGGTGCGTCCTTCGGGTATGCAACGGGCTGTGCCGGTCTGTTCGGCCGACCCGATCAGCCCGCTTTCGTCCAGCAGGCCCGCGATGCGCATTTCGGCGACCGCCTCGATAATGCCGGATCCGCAGATGCCGGTGATGCCCGTTGTTGCAATGTCCTGATCAAAGCCTTCTTCGTCGGACCACTTTTCGGACCCAATGACCCGAAAACGGGGTTCCTTTGTGGTCGGGTCAATCTCAATCCGTTCGATTGCACCTGGTGCGGCGCGTTGACCGGAGCTGATCTGCGCCCCTTCGAAAGCTGGACCAGTAGGTGAGGAGCAAGCCAGAACCCGGCTAGCATCGCCCAGCAGGATTTCGGCGTTTGTCCCAACGTCGACGATCAGAACAAGGTCTTCGGACTTGCCCGGCTCTTCCGACAGGGCAACTGCCGCACAGTCGGCCCCAACATGGCCTGCGATACAGGGCAGGATGTAGACCTGCGCGCGCGGATTCATCTTGGTCAGGTCCATCTCGCGCGCGGGTAGAGAGATGCTCTCGGACGTAGCCAAAGCAAACGGGGCCTGACCCAGCTCAACCGGATCCAGACCCAGCAATAGATGGTGCATGACCGGGTTACAGACAAACACGGTTTCGACGATCAAATCCGCGTCAATCCCGGCCTCATCAGCGATCGAGGTCGTCAGGTCATTGATTGCCTCACGCACGGCTTTTGTCATCTCTTGATCGCCGCCGGGGTTCATCATCGAGTATGAAACGCGGCTCATCAGGTCTTCGCCAAAGCGGATTTGCGGGTTCATCAGGCCCGACGAGGCCTTGACCTCACCGGTCTCCAGATCAGTGAGGTGTGCCGCAATGGTGGTTGAACCGAGGTCAATGGCCAAACCATATAACCCGTTTTCATGCAGGCCGGGCCAAATCTCGACGATGCGCGCGATGGAATCCTTGTGGCCCTTGTGAACGGCTACCGTGACCTCCCATTTACCCTTGCGCAGAACCGGTTGCAGCTTGGACATCAGCGAAAGATCGGCAGTGACGGCGTCGATATTCCATTGCTGGCGCAGCGCGCGTTCGAGCCTTTCCAGATCGCCAGTTGGTGAATGCATGTCGGGCTCTTCCACCACCACAAAATACAGACGCGTTGCCGGATCCATTGTGATGGCGCGTGCGGCGGCAGCCTTGCGGACGACCTGACGGTGCACTTGGCTTTCGGGTGGTACGTCTATGACTATGTCACCCTGAACCGTGGCCTGACAGCCCAGTCGGCGGCCCGGCTTCAGCCCGCGCTTGTCGTCATATCGCTGTTCGACCGCGTTCCATTCGCTCAGCGCGTTTTCGGACACGGTAACGCCGTGCTTGGGAAACTCACCATAACTTGGGGTGATCTGACACTTGGAACAAATTCCACGCCCGCCACAGACCGAGTCCAGATCAACGCCCAACTGTCGGGCTGCAGTCAGAACCGGGGTTCCAACGGGAAAATGCCCACGTTTGCCCGAGGGGGTAAAGATGACAAGAGGGTCGGTGGTCATAACTGGCCTGCCTTTTCGTATTCGCGCGTATGCCGGGCAAGATATGAGTTTGTGCGCAAAGGGAAAGGGCATTCCGCGGCACGTTTTGGATAAGGAGCGTCGTTTTTTGCCGCGGTGGCGGCCCGCGGGTGAAAACTAGTTTAAGTCAGGGGCTTTCCCTTGACTTGAATCCATGTAATAGGGTCACCGCCAAACGGGCTTTTGCATGAGGTTAGCAGATGCAGATTCGTGAGGCACTCACCTTTGACGACGTACTCTTGGTTCCGGGGGCATCGACGGTGCTGCCTGCGACGGCGGACACGACCACGCGCGTGACCCGTCAGATCACCATGAACATTCCGCTGCTTAGCTCGGCGATGGACACGGTGACCGAAGCCCGCATGGCTATTGCAATGGCGCAGGCTGGCGGCATTGGTGTGATCCACAAGAACCTCTCGGTTGAGGAACAGGCCCGAGAGGTGCGTAGGGTCAAACGGTTCGAATCGGGCATTGTTTACAACCCAGTCACACTACGCGCTGATCAGACGTTGGCAGATGCGCAGGCATTAGTGCAGCGATATAACTTTACCGGTTTCCCGGTCGTGGACGAGGAAGGCCGTGTTGTGGGCATCGTAACCAACCGCGATATGCGCTTTGCCACCTCGGATGATACGCCGATCAAGGCGATGATGACTTCGGACAACCTTGCGATGCTGCAAGAACCTGCCGACCTGGAAGAAGCTAAAAGCCTGATGAGGGCTCGTCGGATTGAAAAGCTGTTGGTAGTAGACGAAGCGGGCAAGTTGACCGGTTTGTTGACTTTGAAAGACACTGAACAGGCTGTGCTAAATCCCACCGCCTGCAAAGACCGACTGGGCCGTCTGCGTGTTGCGGCGGCAACCTCGGTTGGGGATGCAGGCTTTGAACGGTCCGAGCAACTGGTGGATTCCGGCGTAGACATCATCGTGGTCGATACAGCGCATGGCCACTCACAAGGTGTTCTGGATGCGGTGAAACGGGCCAAAACTCTGTCGAATGAGGTCCAGATCATTGCTGGTAACGTCGCCACAGGTGACGCAACCAAAGCGTTGATCGACGCAGGTGCCGACGCGATCAAGGTCGGCATCGGGCCGGGATCGATCTGCACCACGCGAATGGTCGCTGGTGTTGGGGTGCCTCAGCTGACGGCGATCATGGACTGTGCATCAGCAGCAGGTGATGTACCGGTAATCGCCGATGGTGGGATCAAGTTCTCTGGAGATTTCGCCAAAGCAATCGCTGCGGGCGCGTCCTGTGCCATGGTTGGTTCGATGATTGCTGGAACTGATGAAAGCCCGGGTGAGGTGATCCTGTATCAGGGTCGTTCGTTCAAATCCTATCGTGGTATGGGCAGCTTGGGTGCAATGGCGCGCGGTTCGGCGGATCGGTATTTCCAGAAGGATGCCGCAAACGATAAGCTGGTCCCAGAAGGAATTGAGGGGCAGGTGCCCTACAAAGGTTCGGCCGGCGCGGTTGTGCACCAATTGGTTGGCGGCCTGCGCGCGGCGATGGGTTATACCGGTTGCGCGACGGTTGAGGAAATGCGTAAGAACTGCAACTTCGTCAAAATCACTGGCGCTGGCCTGAAAGAAAGTCATGTGCATGACGTGCAGATTACACGTGAGAGCCCAAACTATAGACTTTCATAATCAGTGAGTTATTGCTGATGCACGGGTGATCGTGCATCAGTTGATTGCCAGAAGGCGTCGTGAACACACCAAGAACAACTCAGAAAAACTGATGCAAACTGATGCGTTTTAAGATAGTGGCGATGAGTAACTGATGCAGATTTGGTTCACTGATCCTTCGCGAAAAAGAGGAATTATCGTCGCTGAAAGGCGATGCAGTTATCAAGATACGAGCTATGGCAAGACGGTCGATATCTGACAGAGAGATTGCTCTGATCAAAGCGATGTTGCGACGGGAATGAAGAATAAAGATATTCAGTTCTTCTTCAATCGCCCGGACAGATCGGTCAATTCAGGAAGAATTACCGATATCAGTAACGGAAAATACAGCGACTCTTTTTCTATTGAGGCCGCGACCGAACAGGATCTTGACGCTTTTCTGCGGGAGTTTGAAGCCACCGAGGTTTCCGCCTCGGTGGTGGTACCGGCGAGTGGACGTCCGGTTGATCCTCCCCCTCTGAAGTGGTCCGCCGTTATGGTTAAGAAAACGGAGGAACCACATGGCGAACAAGCGACCGAAGCCGGAAGAGATTGTCTCGAAGTTGCGACAGGTTGAGATATTGATGGGGCAAGGCATGTCCCGTCTGGATGCAATCCGGCAGATTGGTGTTGTTGAACAGACCTATTATCGCTGGAAGAAAAAGTACGGCGGAATGGGTACGGATCAATTGAAGGAACTCAAGCGCCTTCAAAAAGAGAATGAGCGTCTTCGAAAGGCCGTCTCGGACCTTACCCTGGACAAGCTGATCCTGACGGAAGCCGCAAAGTGAAATGTATGGTCCGCCCGTGATATGCAATCTCAGATTTTGATGCGCTGAACCGTTGCGTCAATGTATCCGGCCTCCGTGTGGAGCGCTGAGCTCCGGGCCTTGATGGGTATCCGCTGCCGCATATTGCTTGATACTAGCTCGGCCAGAACTGGCCAGTTTCCCACTTCAGCATCTATGGGTGGCGGATTGTTGCAGCGCCATCTCCTCTCACATCGCACATCATTCTTGAGCCTCAGGAGTACGCTTAGGCCTGAAGCGATCTGTATTCTTTTTCATTGGCCAGTACTGACCAGGCAATTCTCGCAAGCTTGTTTGCTAACGCGACGGTGGCAACATTCTTATGTGTTCTTTGTTCGAGATCATCGAGCCAGCCACCGATCCGATGCGTCGAACGGTTTCCGTTCAATTTGAAGCTTCGCGCGCCATGGATGAACATTCGGCGCAGGTAAGTGTTTCCGCGTTTGGTGATGCCGCCCAATCTGGTCTTGCCTCCGGTTGACATCTGTCGTGGCACTAACCCGAGCCAAGCTGCAAAGTCCCGCCCTCTTTTGAAAGCTGACCCGTCTGCGACAGCTGCAATCATGGCTGTGGCGACCAACGGTCCGACACCCGGAACTGTCATCAGGCGTTGGCATGCCGGATCTTTCTTAGCGAGATGTTCTAATTCCTGAGTGAGATTACGAACAGCTGCATCTGTTGACACCCATTCCGCCCAAAGACCTGAGATCAGCGTCCTCATGGCTGGCGAAAGCGCCAGATTCTCTTCGGCCAAAAGCTCCAGAACAACACCGCGCAATCCACCACGTCCTTGGTGCATGGTGATCCCATGTTCAACCAACAGGCCGCGAATTTGGTTGCTAACGGCAGTACGGCGACCAACAAGGCGATCCCTCACACGATGAACAGCCTGCAATTCCAGTTGCTCTCGTGTCTTGATCGGAACGAACCGCATTGTCGGTCGTTGAACAGCCTCGCAGATTGCTTCAGCATCGAGGAAGTCGTTCTTCTGAGTTCTGAGATATGGCTTCACGTACTGCGCTGGCATCAGACGCGCGTCATGACCCATTTCTGTCAGCGTACGACCGATGTAGTGGGCACTGGCACAGGCTTCCATGCCGACCAAACAAGGTGGCAGAGATCGAAACAAGGCGTACAGTTGTGGCCTTGTGGCCTTGTGTACTTGCGCCGCTTGACGATGTTTCCACGCACATCCATGGCGACAACGTGAAATACGTTCTTGCCGAGATCGATCCCGACGACTGCAAACTCTGGCATGGTCCTTTCCTCCAAATTTGTTTCGAGGAGAGGATGACCTGTATGGTCGCTCTCCGGAAAGGGCGGACCATCCCATTATTACTGAGCCCCGCCCGTCGCCGTGCCTGTATCGACCTAATCAGAAGCGAGATAAAGGTATCGGAACGTCGAAGCTGCCGGGTACTGGGGCAGCATCGCTCGACACAACGATATCAGCCACGTGCATGAGAAGACGAAAATCGTCTCGTAGCGGACGTGATAGAATTGGCCCGCCAGTAAGGCCGCTACGGTTATCGCCGGATCGCGGCTTTGCTGAGAGATGCGGGCTGGCAGGTAAATGACAAGCGCGTCGAAAGGCTTTGGCGTCGGGAGGGGCTGAAAGTGCCAATGAAACAACCAAAGAGGGGACGGCTCTGGTTGAATGATGGGTCGTGTATTCGGCTGCGGCCGGAGCATCGAAACCACGTTTGGAGTTATGACTTCGTGCATTGTCGAACGGATGACGGAAAGGCGTTCCGCACGCTCAACGTTATCGATGAGTACAGCCGGGAGTGCTTGGCGATCCGCGTGGACCGAAAGCTGAACTCCGGCGATGTCATCGACGTTCTGAGTGACCTGTTCATCATGCGCGGTGTGCCAAGCTACATTCGCTCCGACATTGGCCCTGAGTTCATTGCCGTGGCGGTGCAGACTGGATCAATGCAGTTGGAGCAAAGACCGCATACATCGAGCCAGGCAGCCCATGGGAGAACGGTTACTGTGAAAGTTTCAATGCGCGGTTCAGAGATGAGTTCCTGAATGGAGAAGTCTTCTAAAGTCTAAGAGAAGCGCAGATTTTGATCGAAGAATGGAGGAAACACTACAACACTAAACGCCCGCACAGTGCTCTGGGATATAAACCACCGGCCCCGGAAGCCATCGTTCAGATGGACCAAAGGCCAGTCATGCACTAACAATCAAATTGGACCACACAAGTGGGGCTGATCAGTGGCACCCGCACTTTCATATTCTTGTGTTCTTGAAAACGACACAGAAGGAGGCAGCTAAGTATCTCAGCATGAAGCAGAATTGGCTATCCTGTCTTCGCGCATTTGGCCTCGATGGCAACGGCCTCGCCTATTCTGTCGATGGAGTCGAGAAAGCTGCAAAATACATCTCCAAGTTCGGAAATAATGAGAAGGGCTCTGAAGACTGGGGCATTGCGCAAGAAGTGACCCTTTCTCAGTATAAATCGGACGGCACAAATTATGCGACAGGCCACACACCATGGGCTCTTCTTTCTGACTATACACACAATGGTGAAAAGCAGGCTGGTGCTCTCTTCGTTGAATATTGCAAAGCCTTCTACGGGAAACAGCAGCTTCAGTGGTCTCGTGGATTCAAGAAACTTGTTGGGGTTGATGAAATCTCCGACGAAGAAGTCGCTGATTGTGATACTGAATTCATGGGTGATCTTGATCGGATCGGGATCACAATACCCCCAAATGACTGGTTTGAGATGCTCAAAAAAACCAATCGTATTCAACGGCTTGAAATCCTGGAAACTGCCGAACTGACCGATGATGATGAAATGATTTGGGAAAAGGTTGAGGAGCTTCTGGGGCGTCCGGCGGATCGAGAACTCGACAAGTTCCGCCAGATCAAAGACCGTCGGGAGGTTATCAACCAGGAAGCGGAAAGCAAGGAAGTCGGCCCTCCCGTCTTAGTTGGACCGATTACTTGGCTCTTCCCCGACCCGAAAGACGAGTTCTACTTCGCTTGTAATACCGGACTGCCCAGGCGTTCACCTGTAGTGTAGAAAACAGCCCTGTGGGCCAGCCATTTACAGTAAGTGGTACAGGTGAACGATGGCGAGACTCGGAACTCAATGTCCGTTTCGAGCCAATCTTGACCGATTCTGCGCGACGCAAGAACGGGCGCGAACCACGTATTGCCGCCATTGGTTATGGTTAGTACGGCCCTTACCCGCCGTTCACGATTTCCGAAATCGCTGCACTGCAGTATTCCTGGGCCTGACATTGTTGTGGACAGCACATTCCTTGCTCAGGCAAACGCATAGTCACTTTTGGTGAGGATCGCAGTTTTGACTTCTACCTGCTTTCGTATTGGTCGCTTTCAATGCAGCGCTGACCGTGAGAAGATGAGTATATTACTAACTTCGGATAGTGTTCCCGCTCCGCGTCGGTGTCTTAAATTTAGCTTAGCAGCATCTCCAGAAAGTCTTTTCCGCGTACAAAAGTCCACCAGCTCGCAACCGTTCCGCACCCAATTGCTATCGTTACTCTCAACGACATCTCCGGGGTTGGACCAAGCTTGGTGAAAAGGGACAGCAGCGGCCAGGTGACCAGGACAATTGCAAGTTGACCAACTTCAACGCCGACGTTGAAGGCCAATAGGCTCTGCCAGATATTCGGAGACGTTACCTGCAGAATTTCGTGCAAAACGAAACTGAAGCCGAGACCGTGAAGGAGGCCCATCAATACTGTTATGACAAAAACCTTTCTGTTGGAACTGGTCTCTGAGCGGCCCTCCAACACTGCCAGAAAAGCCGCATAGATTATGGACAGAGCAATGCCCGTTTCCACGAATGGGACAAACCATGCGCCCGATGGCACGTAGCCAAAGAAGCCAAGCGACAAGGTGACGCTGTGACCAACCGTAAAGCCGGTGACCCGCCATAAAAGCGCATGCAATCCGTGCGCTCCGATGACGAGGCAAACAACAAACAGGACATGGTCGATGCCCTCCAGAATGTGGCGCACGCCCTCCCAGACAAAAGTTGCGATCCCTGCTATTCTGGAGCGGGAGACCTCGATCGGGTCCTTCATCAACCCCCGTGTTCGAAAAATCAATGGATCCCCGGCACCGTAATCCAGGATGAGGTTCGCGGTCATTTCCTGATCCGGCAAACCGGGGTCCAGCAGGCTTGAAAGAGCGTAGGCGGAAGGTGCCTGCCCGAATTGGTAGTGTATTACAATGTCCACAACCACGTCGCCGACATAGGCAGGCGGATTGGCCTGCAGGGTTGAGCCTTGAGATACAGCTTGTTTGGCTTCATTCAAAGTTGCAAAGCCGGGCTCTTGGCCCACAAGATGAAGCGCAACAGATTCAACATTGCCGGGAACATGTGTTTTCCAAGACTCTAAGACCGTACCAATCTCAGCGATATAGCCGAGCCCAAGCGGGTCTACCGCGATTTCGGCGGGATCGACAAAGTGAACCACACGGCCATTCTCAAAAGCATTGGTCGTAAACGGTGCGGCGGACGGAAGGTCGCCCTCAACTGGTTCACCGGTCTTGTCCGCGACAAGATATGGCATCGGCACGCGTAGAAAGATGCGGAGCCCGTCATCTGTGTGTTCAACATGAAAAACCCGCACATTGAGGTTCAGAAGGAAATGCGCCTGGCTTGCGACCGCTGAGACGATCAGAAAGGCGGTTATACAAATCAGAAGGATTTTTCGCATACGATCAGACATCTGGTGAACGTGCCTCCAGCACTGTGATGGCGGAGAGAGCCCAGTTTCCTCTGTTAGGCTGGAGCTCTACCCGGGCGCGATACTCCACGCGCCGACGGTGATCATGACCCCAATGCCCGGCCTGCGCGTTGACGCGCCACTGCACGACACCTTCGAACTGTCCTCTGCGGGTCATGTCGCCTTCGACAATAGCGACATCCGTGACGTCGACGATTTGCGCGCGTCCGCCGCCGGGCACTCGGATCGTCAAGCTGGTTTCCAACTCAGCAGCCACATCATCGAGCGATGTGTCGATGACGATCGGTGCAAGCGCCAGTTTCCGCTCTTCGGGAAATACTTCGAGAGCGGCTACATATGTATTGGTCAGAAGACGGGATATTGCGCCCGTCGCAATCTGAGTATCGGATTTGCCGGAGATCGGGCTCAGGACCGAAATTGCGTGTTTCCCTGAAAAGGCGATGCTGGTGAAAAGAGACATCGCAGAAAGCGCCACACAGCCAATCCGTATCAGTTTCCCGGATGATCGGAACGCAACTACGCCCGCGCCAGCCGAAACGACAACAGCCAGCACTGTCCACAACGGTACAACAAAGAGTCCCGCCGCTTGAACCGGTGCGACGTCGGGATTGTCGTATCGTTTCAGATGATTGGTCCATGTGACAACTGGTTCGTCAGGTGATGCCCACGCGAAGAAAGGGCCAGCAATGTCCGTCAGCGTTATCGGAACTTTTTGGATCGTATCATCAAACATGTCCCAGTTGATTGACGCTGTGGTCGGCAGTTCCGAGATCGGATAAGTCAGTATCAAGCCGACGAACGTCGTATCGGCTATCAGCGTCGGAGCGCCTTCAACCACTTGAAACCCTCTTTCTCCTAACGTCAGAAATGCTCCACGAGCCGAAGCAGACGCGGCAGTCTCACCGGAGATACTCAGTGGATTGCGGTCTTTGAACTCTTCCAGAGCAGCGGACATTATCTGCGATTGAAGCGCAGGTTCCAGCCTGTCACCGGTCATAAATTCCTGGTCAATCCACGAAGAGAGTTCTCGAACCCGGATGAGTACTTCGTGACGAATCTCACGCGGCGCCACGTAAAGATATGAGGTGGTGCCACTTTGTGCAGGTCGATTGAGATTTGGGTTTCCGAATGCCGTAAACCAGGGATCGGGCCAGTTGATAGTCAGTCGCGTGTCTTTGTTCAGAAAGCTGAAGCGCGTGACAGGGACCGAGCGGTCGAGAACCATAAAGCCAATTGCTGCTGCGCGCGATCCATCATCGGCATAGGGAGGGCGAATGATCAAAGTCTCAGGTCGCGCACCCTCAAAACTATAGAACACCTCAAGATATATGACCTCTGGGTTTTCTGGTGGGCCGGGGATTGGCCTTCCGGTGAGGGGGTCGATCTTTCCGGCAAAAGGCGAGGCCCGGTCAATTCTCTGTCGGTGCTCCATACGTATCACGTCAAACGGCAGCGGCTTCCCGTCAGCGCGAGCGACCACAATGCTTTCCGGATTCTCACCGGGTGACTGATGAAACTTGGCCCGTGTCGCGAGGGGTCCCGTTGTGAGCTTCAACTGAAAGGCGTGTTCGAAAACCTCCAAATCCTCGGGGTAGATTTCCAGTTGCAGACGAATGCCCTCGTCTTCAATTCGGAACACAGCGATATTTTTGGCGACTTCTGCCCCGCTGTACGGGATCACATCACCCTTGACGGCGGTTGCAAGGATGGAAACCGCGAGTGCCGTCAGTAAGCACTTGATATGTTGCGATAATCTCGTCATTGGTCAAAAACGGTACAACGCCCCCCTGCAATCATCGCGGATACACAAGTGTCGCAGACAGCCGAGCTCCCCAACCATCGGGGCCGGAGTCCGGAGAAACCAGGTAGTAGCGCGCGCCCGCCTGCAGCGATACGCGCTGTTCTCCAAACCTGACCAGCTTAGAAATCATGAGGTTCACCGGCGCGGTCCACTCGTCCGTGGTCCAGTCATAGGTGGATTCGGAATTCACCGTGTAAGTCAAAGCGTCCTTGGTGGTGTGCGCCAGAAAGGGCTGAAGGTAAGTTGAATTGATGTCGCTGCTTTCGAAAGACCAGATATGGTTGCCCAACCCGCCGATGGTCCATGGCCCCTCCTGAACCAGTATGACACCAGTGATCCCGCCACCCCATTCGCCCACGCCCAGTTCACGGTTACTGGATGTCGGCAAATAGAAGATGGGTCCGACGCCCCATGTAAACGACGACTTAGTTGGGCTGAACCAAAGGCTTACCGTTGAATCGCCGAAACCCTGGTTGCTCCCGGACTTGCCGGAAACATCGTTCTGCCATTTGTAAGGAATGATCGTCCGCGTGATCAGGTTCAGATTATCGTTCAGGGAAAAGGGTATGACAGGTTGAATGTTCAGAGTTGTCTGATTGCCATCTTCGCTACCGTAACCGGTGTCGTAATTGAACTGGAACGGAACCGAGATCAGCGACGCCAGCGGGTTCGACAATTGCTTGGCCAGTTCCGAGTCATCTGCTGCAGCGGGGCTCGATGCCAGAGCGGTAAGAGCAACCGACGCCAATATGCCTGATCGAGCCGGTTTGGATAAAAGGGATTTGGCAAGAGCTGTCATAAATCCGTTCTTTCCTTGAAACACTTTCCCTCACTCAGTCGGACAGAGACGCATCGACCTGCGATACTTGGGTTTGCAGGCGCGCCCGGCAGAGACGCGCCCTCCAAGTACGGACTATTTGTCATCCGGCATCTTCGGCGGGGTGTAACCCTTCCATTTCCCGGCCAAAATCTTGTCAGAGGGTTTATGTTCCTTGGACCGAGGCGCGTCATTATAGGCCTCTGTCACCGATGGGGGCAGCGCGTATTCGTCCACTGATGCTTCGCGCACCACGATTTTGTCCTTGGTCACGTTGATGACAGTCAAATCGCGCATCAATGTCAGGTCACCGTCATAGGTTGTGCGAATTCCCTCGAGGATTGCTTGGTAATTCTCCGGTGAAAGCACAGAATGATAACCCACCGCGTGACGAGGCTGGACTTCGGCCATGACTTTGCCAAAGGCCGCAGGCTCGGTGTGAACGCGCGTGGATACGTATGTCGCTTGGCCAAGGCTCCAACCGAAATATGGTGCCAGTGCTTTCGGTGGCAGGAAGGCTTCATGCGATGCGATATCTGCACCTTTGGCGTATTTCACGTACCAATTATTGGGATAGGTATCGCCGCCGAAGACATATTTCAGCCCATTCCATTCCAGTGAATAACTCACCGATCCATCCAGAAGATGAATGGCTGGCCAAGACCGTATCGTCACGCCGTTTTCCTGATAAACGATCTCATTTTCCTGCATATAATCGAATTCGGTCACTTCGATCTTTCCGCCATCGTCTGGCAATGCGCCTGTGCGACCTTCAAGATCCCAGGCATAGGCTTTCTTCATATTTTCCACGAAGGCCTTGGTACCCAATTCCGGAGTCGATCCGGTGGGGCCGTGGATTCTCAGGGGCGTATACCTGCCGGACAGCCAACTGCCGACGTGCAGTGCCATAAAGTCTCCAACGTGATCGACGTGCAGGTGACTGATAAAAACTTTGTCGATCTGTGAGAAATCCGGACGCAGCGAGAACAGGTTGCCCATCGAGCCCATTCCGATGTCGAACAGGAACACATCGCCGTTGCCAAGCTCGACAAGAAACGAAATGGACACCGCAGCCTTGGTTTGGTTTGGCATACCTGTTCCCAAAGCGGTAATCCGCATTTCATCTGTCCCCAGGATTTCCGTATTCGGGAAATAGCTGGCCGGATACTCTTCGTCGCTGATCTGCGTGGCGGTCCGGCCGGTCGGCAGGTTTTCGGCATAAGCTGCGGCGACGCCAAAAGACATTGCCAAGGTTGTGCAGGCAAATGCCAAATTGTGAAATCTTCTACCAATGCAATAAAACATATTCTCCTCCATCATTTATCTTGTCTCAGTTGCAAACGAGGCCGGGCCCGCAGTTGCAAAGATCGTTCGGGTTATCGGGGTTGTCGGCGGCACAGTGGCGAACCTCGCGGCGGTCATGTCGGCGATGCACGCCTGCCACCGATCCCGGCGACATTGGTCGGCCGAAATGGTCGATGAACAACGTCCCCGGGCCTGTGGCTTGTGGAATGTCACCCTTGATGACCTTGACGCCGGGATAGGTCATCGTTCCCTTGTCGTTCAGTGGCCGCTGCGACAACTCCACGACCACATCAACAGGCGGTTCACCATCCGCAACGATGGTCAGTAAGGCGTTGGGCGGGTCCACGGCAAAGCTGTCGTCACCTTCGGACACCATGTCCAGAAAGCCCCGTATGCTCTGGACGCCTGCATATCGCACCGGCCTATCACAGAAGAATGTGACGATGGGGCTGACATCTGTCATCGTTATCGTGTCAGCGGTCATCGACACAGAACCGGCATTTTGCACAAACAACGCCTTGCACTCCTGGCCATCACCGTCCTGTGCCTGAGCGGTGGACATAAGGCCCAGAACCATTGGACATACAAAGAATAGCGTCTGGCAGGTTCGTTTAATCATTCCCGTCTCCTTGCGTGTTGGAATTCAGGTCACGGCGTCGGGCAAGCTGCCTGTTCGAGCGAACGTCGTGCCGCATTAGTGGTGACCTTGTGCCTTGGATCTGACCTTGACCAAGCTTACGTATTCCATCAGTTCGAGCTTCAGATCCTCGCAGATCTGTTTGTATTCGACCGCTCGGGCTCGCCCGGTTTCTCCCTTAGCTTGAAAGCTGTGGAACGCGGTCACTGCCTCGCCGAAGTCACGGCAAATCGCCTGAAACTTTGGATCACTCCGCGACAAAGACACGATTGTGAATTCATCTTTGGGCGATTGTTTCACCAATTCGGAACATCCGGCAGCAAGAAAGTTTTCCACTTGCTCCCCTCCCGTCAAAGGCCGTTGGCCATCCGTGAGATTCTGTCTCCACGGTATGTCTGCTGGGGCACCCCATGGAGACACCAGATTAACATCCGAGGTCTGTGGACTGGGGTAACGAACATGTTCTGAACGTGTTCTGAACCTTAAAAATTCTTTTGTATGAATGTAATACTGGACGTAGTCCGAAAAACCCGGGTATCGTTAGGTTAGTTTGGATGGAACAAACACAGCCGACAGATACTGCGATGGAAAGTCAGTTATCCGAGCGGAAGTCAGCGCCGCCTCTGGAACAGGCGGCCATAGACGAACAGCTCGACCGTATGTTTGAGAGTTCTCAGTTTGGTGCGAATGATCGCCGACGCGCGTTCCTCAAATACATCGTCGATGAAACACTGGCCGGGCACGCTGACCGGCTGAAGGGCTATTCGATTGGCGTTTCCGTTCTGGGCCGATCCGAGGATTTCGACGCGACTTCAGACCCGGTTGTACGCCTGGAAGCGCGCCGTTTGCGGCGCGAGATGGAACACTATTACCTGACGGACGGAAACAATGATCCTTTGGTGATTACCATTCCCAAAGGGTCATATGTTCCGTCGTTCGAATTTCGGGATGTAACTTCGGCGCCTTCCGATAAGCCAGATCGGACAGGCAAGCGCGGCAGAACCGGCTTGCGGGCTCCGAACTGGGTCGTGTTGCTTTTGTTGACGCTGTTGGTGGGCGTGACAGCTTTCATGCTGTTCCAAAGTTTCGAAACTGAAAGCCTGTCTACCGATCAGGCGACCACGGACAATGACCTTTGGGGAGATTTACCTGTCGTTGCCGTGATGCCGTTCAATCCGTTGGGCAACAGCGCTGTTACATCCGTGGCGGCCCGCGGCATTGCCGAGGATATCACAACAGATCTGGCACGGGTGCAGGGCTTGCGCGTGATCTCGTTTGCGTCGACAGCCGAACTGTCCAACGGAGTCGTTGATCTGATCGACGAGGGGCGCAATCTGGGTGCGACCCATGTTTTAAGGGGCAGCCTGCAGACGATGGCGGATGGATATCGGCTCAACATTGGTCTGGTCGATACGGAAAGCCGGGGCGAAATCTGGGCCAAGCGGTTCGACTATAAAACCAAGGATCGCTTCGACACTCAGACAGAGATTTCGCGCGAGATTAGCTCTACTTTCTCCATCGAATTATTCCCCGAACTGACTTCCAGAATAGAGGATGCGCGCTGGACACGTCGGGATGCCAGAATTCTGTATCAGCAGGCACTGGACATCATTCACCCACCAAGCGACCCGTCGAGGTTCGACGCCGCACACACATTGCTGCAGCGTGTTGTGCGGTTGGAGCCGAACACCCCGCACGGTTATGCGGGTCTGGCGTTCGCGGAAGCGCACCGAACCTGGTTTGGGCTGGCCTCAAATACTGATGAAACGCGTGACTTAATCAGGCAAAATGCTGAAATCGCGCTGGAAATGGACACGGCGAGTGTTCGTGCGCTGTTGACGTTGGGCATTCTTGAAATCTTGATGGGAAATCCGCAACCTGCGATTGATTTCGGTGAACGTGCGGTCGAGCAGGAACCGAGTTCCAGCCTAGCGCATGGCTATCTGGGAATGTTTTTTTTGTATGCCGGGAAACCGGATCTGGCAATCACGCCGCTGAAACGGTCGCTAAGCCTCGACCCCCTAAGTATCCGGCGGCCCTACAGAAATATGCTGGGTGTTTCGTTATTCCACGCCGGAAACTATCGCGAGAGCCTGGACACGATACAGGAGAATCTGGACCTCGGCGGGCCGTTCGGTCCACATATGATGGCCTATCAGGCCGCTGGCAACGCCGCGCTTGAACAATTCGACCAAGAATCGGAAATTCTTGAAAGCCTTGCGGCCATGATCGCCGAAGGCGAGACCTTTCCGCTCCGACGGTGGCTGGAAAAGGTGATTTATGATCCGAAAATGATACAGCCTTTGCTGGACGAGTACGAAAAGGCCAAAGCACTGGCAGACACTCGGTAACGGCCAGCAGTATTGCGTGGGTGTGTTTTGGCGACCTCTGCATTTGTGATCTTATGTCCGGTTCAAGGACAATTGTCGATCTATTTTGCGTATGCCGCGCATGGCAGGATAGCATTCTTGATTGCGCCTGGCGAATTTACTGAATTCATCTTGCCGTATCGTTTTCTCTTTTTTGTGAATTTCGCTTGATGATACGTGTAAGGTCTGGAATTTCGGGTTTACCGTTTTGCTTTCGAGCCGCGGCTATGATCCGCGCTTGACGATCAAGATTCTTTTCCCGTTTGCCCAGTTCACGTTCTTTCTGCGTCAATAGTCTTTCGAATTCCAACAGTTTCTTCGCTTTGTCTTTTATCACTTTCGTTGCATCGTCTTTCATTTTTTGTATCGACTTCGCAATCTTCATCAGCTTCGGGTATGCCGGTGAAATTTCTTTGGCCAGTTGTTTTTGGCTTTGCTTGTCTTTTGGCCCGTTCTCGCCAAATACAAGTTTTTCCTTTTTGATGAGAGCTTTACTTCATCTTCTTCGAGCGCCTCAATTCCCCGTTCGTATGCTTCAGAAACCTCCTTGCGATATTCAACCGGGGCCTTGTGTTTACGGTTGGATTTCTCTTTTCCCCGTTTCAGCCCGATCCCTCCAAACCACTCGCCAGCGGCGTCTTGGGCGTTCTCATACGCCCTCAGGAGTGGGTGGGAGCTTGGCTCAATGAGCTTTTGAGTTCCGCGCCTCGCGGATGTTTTTTCAGTCCAAGGAACAATGATTGCATGAAAATGCAATGCCTGTTCGTCCCGGTCCAAGCGAAGGCAGCGCACTTGCCCAGGAAAGAAGTGATCGAAGAAGGCAGGGCCTTCTCTCTCAAACATGGCTACTTTCACCGGGTCCTTAAAGAACTCAGCGTTCGCTGACAGGATGGCTTCCCTTAGCGGCCCTCCGTTTGAGTGCTTCCACGGCTCCTTTAGCCCCTCTTCTTTGCGCTTGGCAGCATCCTTCTTCCGCTTCTTCGCTTCCAGGGCCACAACCTCGCTTGTAAGGTTCTTGCGCTTTGCATCTTCGATCTCTTCGCGCAAATCTTCAATCCATGTTTCGCTTCCGACATAGACTTGGTTTTGGTCTGTCTTGGTTTCGTCGATGTGGGACAAATCTCCGCCGGTTCGATTGCCATGCATCTCGAACCTACCGAGGTCATTGGGGTGCATTGATTGAAATCTTAGAACTACCGGAAAATCCATTTCCTGCCTCCTGTTTGTTTTGCTCTGAACAGGAGATAGGTCCCAACCGTCGCCTTCGGTGACGATTGATTACTCACTAAGCAAATGGCATCGGCTACGCTTCTTCCACTTGCCGTTCGCTCCGCCGAGGGCTCCTCCGGAAGCAAGGAGGACGTTCCGCACTCTCCCCGAACCCCTCTGCTCGGACAGCCTACGGCTGTTTGAAAAACTGCACAGTTACATTCATTCGCTACAGCGCTTTTTGGTAGTTCGCTCACTCATTGCACTGTGTATTTTTCAAAAAGTTTTCTGGCGCGTTCTTGTAACGCAATACAGAAACCCTAAAAGTCATCAATGAGCGCACACGAGATCATGACAGAAAAAGAGGCCGCAGAATTTCTGCGCGTGTCTCTGTATACTCTGAGGCGTCGCCGATCTTCACGTAAAGTCCCGTTCTACAAAGACGGCCGACTGGTCCGTTACAGTCGCTCAGCCCTGCTTCGATACGTCGAAGATGCCACGGTTGCAAACTTGCCAGTTCAACCAAGTTCGACAAAATACCGCAGGGCTGGGCATAGATCAGTTAAAAATCAAAGAGTTCTGCTTGACCTCATACGACTGATGAATCAGTACTTCCTTATCAAAAAGGATATACTGATGCAGGTTGTGAAGAAAATTGGGCGCTACCCTATCTGCGAAAATAGGGGCGCGCTTTATCTCAGATGGTGGAACAGATTTCTAAAGAAAACAGAGAGCTAACGTTTGGATGCTGGAAATCTCTTAGAGGCTGAAAGTCAGGCTAAAGAGCTTATCCGCGTCATTGCTGAGCCCACTGAACCGATTGCAGCCACTTCCGGCCTCGATCCTACCTTTGGTGAGGTTTGGCTTTCGTACGAGCAGCAAAAGCGCTCCAAGCTAAGCCCTGCACGGTTCAATCTCTTGAAGAACCGGCTGGATCTCTACTATCGGCCTTTTCTTTGGTCGTCTCGCATGTCTGAGATGGGACCTGCACTTACAGAATTCGTCAAATTCCTTCGCGGTCATAGATACAGCCGTAAGAAAGGGAAGGTGAAGGGCGGGATAGGGGATACTCCTCTTCATCCAAACACAATACAGGACATCGTTCAAACCGCGCACGCTTGCGTAGATAACGCCTACTCATCTGGATTGTCGCGCTATCCGGCACCAAGGCTTCCGGACATTCATGGAACTACCGCGCCCGACGAACGCGATCCTAAGGGGCGCTATGTCTCCGTAAAGGAAATTGGTGCTTTGATCGATGCTTGCAGTCGCCCGCACATTCTGGATCTCCTCCTTCTGGAGATTGGAACTGGCGCTCGGATCAGTCACATTGGCAACCTGCAAGTGGATCAGATTAATATGGATCTCGGGGTTATCGACCTTCTTGGTGCCGGTGTTCAAACAAACAAACGGAAGCCAATCGCGCCGATTTCCAGTCCCATGCATAGTATTCTTGATCGCCTTATTGGTGCGTCAAAGTCTGGGTATCTTCTTGAGGTTGGCGGAAAGAAGGCAATCCAAAGTAGAAACTACACACAAGTCATTCAAAGGCTCGTTGCTCGATCCGGTATCGGCAATTCAGGATCGTCCAAGGTCAATTGGTATTCGATCCGTCGCACCCTGGCAGACAGGCTTGACGAATGGGTATCGAGCGCCGCTATCTCGTCAGTTATGGGACATTTCAATATTTCGCGGCAGGAGCGTGAAAAGATTTTGGGTAGCCCGATGTCCATGGTGTATAAAACACGGAAGCTCGGGCCGATCCTTGAGGTTGCAGACGCCTTGAATGAGCATTGGTGGCCTGCTATCCAGCCGCACACAAGGATAGCTTTGACATCAACTGATGCAGCAACGAAAGCACAACCTGCTGATTCACTGATGCAAGCTGAAGCAAATGAGGAAAAAATATGTGTAAAATCAAAGCGCTTCAGCTTAATAATCTAAACGTGCATGACGTTCAGATCACACGTGAAAGCCCGAACTACCGGATCATGTGACCGACCGGCCAAACTGTGGCGGCGCCCAAATCGGGGCGCCGTTTTACGTTTTCCAAAGCCTCTTAGCCAGAATCGGATCTTGGCATGATACCCGCCGCGCGCGTTCAGGCATCAATAGAAATCCTTGACGAGATTCTGGCGGGTAAGCCAGTTGAGAAGGCTCTGACAAACTGGGCCCGCCGCAGCCGGTTTGCCGGGTCAAAGGATCGGGCTGCCGTGCGCGATCACGTGTTCGATGCATTGCGGTGTAAACGGTCTTTTGCCGCGCTTGGAGGGGCCCAGACCGGGCGCGGTTTGATGATTGGTGCGGTGCGGGCATCTGGGGAGGAATTGGACGGCTTGTTTACGGGCGATCGTCATGCGCCTGCAATTTTGGCTGCAGATGAGGCCGCGCGGGATTTTGTGACCGAAGCTGAGCAATATGACATCCCCGAGTGGCTTTGGCCACGCTTTCAGTCGTCGCTGGGTGGGCAGGCGGTTGAGGTGGCCGGAGCATTGCGACATCGGGCTCCGGTTCATCTGCGAGTCAACCTGATCAAGACTGACATGGCCGGTGCCATCGCTGCTTTGGACGCCGAAGGAATTAAAGCGGTTGTGCACCCGACCTGCGACACAGCGCTGGAAGTCACGGAGGGCGCTCGCAAAATTGCGCAGAGCAAAGCCTATACGGAAGGCTTGGTAGAACTTCAGGATGCCGCCAGCCAAGCTGTGGTGGCAGCACTAGACCTTAAGCCGGGAATGCGTGTGTTGGATTATTGCGCGGGTGGTGGGGGGAAATCTCTGGCACTTGCCGCACACCAGGGGGTTGATGTGTTTGCCCATGACGTGAATTCAGCCCGAATGCGCGATCTGCCAGCACGAGCTGAACGTGCAGGTGCACGAGTAACGCTTCTGTCGACTGCTGAACTTGCTGGGCAGGCGCCTTATGATGTGATCCTTGTGGATGCTCCATGTTCTGGTAGCGGTTCATGGAGGCGTGCGCCAGCCGGCAAGTGGGCGCTGACTGAAAACCGCTTGCAGGAACTGAGTGAAATCCAGTTTGGGATTTTAGACAAGTTGACGTCACTGACTGCTTCTGGCGGTGTTTTGGCCTATGCCACCTGTTCCATACTCGACGATGAGAATGGCTGCGTTGTCGATAGGTTCCTGCAAGCCAACACCGATTGGTCGGAATGCTTACGCAAAACGTGGCTTGTTTCACACGGCACAGACGGTTTCTTTGCTGCACACTTGACGCGATAGTGCGTCAGCGCATAGCAACTTTAAGGCGAATATCTGAATTTTGTTAATCGGGTATTAACCTTGGTTGGGCTGAGTACGTCAAAGCCCCTCGACTTGAGTTGTTTATGACTGACACGACAGAAGTACTTTCTGATCCTTCTTTGCAAAAATCACCATCTGGCCTTCGGCTTTTGTTTCTAATCTTGATGGGAGCATTGTTGAGCTTATCGCCGGTTTTGGGATTTCTGCCAGAGGTTTGGCACACCGGGTTTGTAGTGGCCGGGGTTTCGTTTCTGGCAACCGCCTTTCTGGTGTTACTACGGGGCAAAATCGCTGAATACCTTTCACGGCAAGCAATCAAGACAATGGCTGTTTTCTCGGAGCAGGACGTGTGCCCAAGCGTTGTTGCGAACGCTCAAGGCGATATCTTGGTCGCCAATTCCGAGGCGCGGGCGCAAGTTCATGCTTTCCCCGGTGGGCGGCTGGAGCAATGTTTAAGGTCAATGTTCGCCAATCCTCCGGCAGTTCTTTTACGCTTGCAGTCCAAGGCAGAAATTTACGGAAGGGCACGGGAAGACATTGTAACCTTGGCTTCTACGATTCCGGTTTCAGTATTTGATGTAGGTAGAGGATGGTTCTGCTGGCGGTTTCACCTGGATTCAACGGGCCAATGGGATGAAGTCGACGTCCCGGTATTTAGTGTAGGTCGAAATGGAAACCTTCTGCGCGTGAATGGGGCCGCTGCTCGATTAATTGGGCGGGGGCCGGAAAGGCTGCATCAGGTATTCCCCGATGAGATACCTGTGCAAGATGGCATTTTTCAGGTTCAAACGGTAAGCGGTCCTGTTTCCGCAGCTGTTTGTGAGATCAGTCGGTCTGGAACCGTTCGTGATCTTGTGGTTTTTCCGATTGAGGGAAAAAAGCAAACCAGTAGCGCGGCGTCGTTTGCTGATTTGCCCGTGCCGATAATATGCCTTTCAGCGGATGGAAGTATTCTGGAGGCAAACCGGCTTGCCACGAAGCTTATCGGTGAGTTCGAACCTGAAAAAACCAATATCGCCCAAATCATGCATGGGTTGGGTTATCCGATCCTTGATTGGCTTTCCAGCACGGCCGCGCGCGAACCCGCGATGCGTTCGGAATTCCTACGCCTCGCGCGTCAGGACAAAGAAGTATTTGTTCAGGTCACTTTGAACCGTGTAGTGAACAACGGCCAGGTTCGTTTGATCGCAGTGTTGAATGATGCGACCGAACTCAAGACACTTGAGGCCCAGTTTGTTCAGGGTCAGAAGATGCAGGCTGTTGGGCAATTGGCAGGTGGTGTTGCTCATGATTTCAACAATTTACTAACGGCTATTTCCGGCCATTGCGATTTATTGTTGCTCAGGCACGATCAGAATGACCCGGATTATGGGGATTTGGTTCAAATCAACCAGAATGCCAATCGGGCAGCCGCCCTGGTCGGGCAGTTGTTGGCATTTTCGCGAAAACAAACCCTACAACCCGAGGTTCTGGACCTGCGCGATACGATTTCAGATCTGATCCACCTATTGAATCGTCTGGTTGGTGAGAAAGTCCGCCTTATTCTAAGTCATGATCCCGTGTTAAAGCCGGTGCGAGCGGACAAGCGACAGCTGGAACAAGTACTTATGAACCTTGTCGTAAACGCTCGGGATGCAATGCCAGATGGTGGTGAGGTACGGATCGAGACCGAAGTGGTCGTGTTGAGCGAACCCTTAAGGCGTGATCGCGTGACCGTTAAATCAGGGGAATATGTTACGGTAAAGGTGAGTGACAGCGGAATTGGAATTCCGGCAGACAAACTGCAAAAAGTGTTTGAGCCATTTTACACGACCAAACGAACTGGTGAAGGAACCGGGCTTGGGTTGTCGACTGTTTACGGGATCATCAAACAGACAGGCGGTTTCATTTTTGTTGATAGTCTTCAAGGGCATGGTACGGAATTCATTGTCTATCTGCCGGTTTCGTCTGAACCTCAGGCTGTCTCGTCTGTGGCGGCGCCTGCCACCACTGTTCAAGGCACACGTCAAGGCGAAGGGGTTGTCCTGTTGGTCGAGGACGAGGCCCCGGTACGCGCTTTTGCAACGCGCGCGCTTCGTCTCAAAGGGTATACCGTGCTTGAAGCGGACTCCGCCGAAGAAGCCCTGCGCTTGCTCGAGGACGGTTCTCTGAGTGTCGACGCCTTTGTAACGGATGTCGTCATGCCTGGTATGGACGGCCCAACCTGGGTGCGCAAAGCAATGAAGACGCGCCCGGATGTGCGGGTTATATTCATGTCCGGTTATACCGAAGGTGCGTTTGGCGATTCCGGGCCGGAGATAGCAAACTCAACCTTCCTGCCCAAACCATTCTCACTGAATCAACTGACTGAAGCGGTGTTTCAACAACTCAATTAAATTGCCGCTTCATGACAGATGAATTCGTCTGCGTGTCGCCTGCGGAATTTTTGTTCGGTTTCTGGCGTCAGATGAGTTTCTCGTCGGGGGGAGACATTTTCCTGGGACAGTTCGATTTGCATGTTCAAACGGTCCTGTAGAAAGTTCAGGATCTTGTCCTGATTTTCATACTTGAAGATATGGCTTGCACCAAATCCGTTGCTTCGCGTGCGAAAAAATTGGCTTTGGCTGCCGACGTTAGCGTATTCAGGGCGGGGGTTTTGCATATAGGCTTGAACGAATTCCTCAAAACTCATGTCTCGGGTTGAGTGTGGGTGCCCGATGCGGTCGTCGCGACCGCGAAAGCGATACCAACTGCCCAGCCAGTCGATTGGTTCGCGCACCACAGCCATGATCTCCATCTCGGTATCATACATTTTACGAAAAACGTTTTGAAAAAATCGGTCATAACGCCGAACCGGCGCGTGTTTTAACTCTGGCGGGCCGGTCACCACAAAATCGGCACGGTCGTGCAGAGCGGAATGATATGCTGTGCTGCCTGTTTTGGGAACAGCCAGAAACGCAAGGCGTTCTTTATAGAAAACAAGCATTTATTTGCCCTTTGCCGATCTTCGTTAGGATCGCAGATTGGCGTAAACGACTCTTTAACACAATTGCCCAAGAGTAAGTTCCGTAAGTTTTAGTTGAAATGTTCTCTTTTTGGTCCCATAAGGAACAAGAGGCGAACAAAGCAGCGATTGCCGCCCGTTCAAGGGTGTGACAAAAGGGAAGCGACAGGACAATGGCGGATCTTCTGACAATGAGCGACAAGAAAAACGCAGACAAGCAAAAAGCGCTCGACAGCGCGTTGGCACAGATCGAACGGCAATTCGGCAAAGGCTCGATCATGAAGCTGGGCGAGAACGCCAAGCAGGACATCGACGCAAGCTCGACCGGTTCTCTGGGGTTGGATATCGCGCTGGGAATTGGCGGCCTGCCGATGGGTCGGATCGTTGAGATTTATGGACCGGAAAGTTCAGGTAAAACGACCCTGACCCTGCATTGTATTGCTGAGCAGCAAAAGCGCGGCGGTGTATGTGCGTTTGTGGATGCTGAGCACGCACTGGACCCGCAATATGCGCGCAAGCTGGGCGTTGATCTGGATGAGTTGCTGATCTCACAGCCCGATACGGGCGAACAGGCCCTTGAGATTACCGATACGTTGGTGCGATCCGGCGCGGTGAACATGGTCGTGGTCGACTCGGTGGCGGCACTGACGCCGAAGTCCGAGCTTGAGGGTGACATGGGCGACAGCAATGTTGGCGTGCAGGCTCGCCTGATGAGTCAGGCGATGCGAAAGCTGACGGGTTCGATCAGCCGCTCAAACTGCATGGTGATTTTCATCAACCAGATTCGGATGAAGATCGGCGTGATGTTCGGCAGCCCGGAAACCACAACCGGTGGTAACGCGCTGAAATTCTACAGCTCGGTCCGTCTGGACATCCGCCGTATCGGTGCGATCAAGGACCGTGACGAGGTGGTCGGTAACCAGACTCGCGTTAAGGTCGTCAAGAACAAGGTGGCGCCGCCGTTCAAGCAGGTGGAGTTCGACATCATGTACGGCGAAGGCATTTCAAAGATGGGTGAGCTGCTGGATCTGGGCGTCAAGGCCGGTGTGGTCGAGAAGTCGGGTTCGTGGTTCAGCTACGGTGATGAGCGGATCGGGCAGGGGCGTGAGAATGCCAAGCAATATCTGCGTGACAACAGTCGTGCGGCCCTAGAGATCGAAGATAAAATCCGCGCCGCACATGGGTTGGAATTCGACATGCCACCCGGCGCGGCTGAGGATGACGATATCCTCGAAGCCTAAGGTCCTCATGAAATGACGCGAACAGGGCGGTCCCAAGGGCCGCCTTGTTTCGTTCCTCGCTCCAATGTTGTGGACTATCCTCAGGGACAGAGATAAACCCTTTTCGACACATTATGATTGCGCGCTGAGAGAGCCTTATGCCCACGCTGAACGATATCCGCTCAACTTTCCTGAACTACTTTGCCAAACAGGGGCACGAAGTGGTGCCGTCCAGCCCTCTGGTCCCGCGCAATGACCCTACGCTCATGTTTGTGAACTCGGGCATGGTGCAGTTCAAAAACCTGTTTACTGGAGTGGAAACCCGCGATTATCAGCGCGCGACAACAGCACAGAAATGTGTGCGTGCAGGTGGTAAGCACAACGATTTGGACAATGTCGGTTATACTGCGCGGCACCATACATTCTTTGAAATGCTTGGGAATTTCTCGTTCGGCGACTACTTCAAGCATGATGCGATCCCCTTCGCCTGGGAGTTGATCACCAAAGAATTCGGAATCGACAAGAGCCGTCTACTGACGACGGTTTATCACACCGACGATGAGGCGTTCGAGATCTGGAAAAAGGTCGGCGTGCCGGAAGATCGGATCATTCGCATCGCCACAAATGACAATTTCTGGCAGATGGGACCGACTGGCCCGTGCGGTCCGTGCACCGAGATTTTCTATGATCATGGCGATCACATCTGGGGCGGCCCTCCGGGTTCGGCCGAGGAAGATGGTGATCGTTTCATTGAAATCTGGAATATCGTTTTCATGCAGAACGAGCAGTTCGAAGACGGGTCGATGGTCGAACTCGACATGCAGTCGATCGACACCGGTATGGGTCTGGAACGGATAGGGGCTCTGCTACAGGGCAGCCATGACAACTATGACACGGACCTGTTCAAGACGCTGATCGAGGCGTCGGCGGATGCGACCGGTGTAGACCCATATGGCGATCAGAACGTTCATCATCGGGTGATCGCGGACCATTTGCGCTCGACCTCATTCCTGATTGCGGATGGGGTAATGCCGTCAAATGATGGGCGCGGCTATGTTCTGCGTCGCATCATGCGTCGCGCGATGCGTCATGCCCATCTTCTGGGTGCCAAGGATCCGGTGATGCACCGTCTGGTGCCGTCGCTGGTGCAATTGATGGGCGCGCAGTATTCCGAACTTGGCCAGGCACAGGCGTTGATCGAAGAAACGCTTCTGCTGGAAGAAACTCGTTTTAAGCAGACTTTGGATCGCGGACTGAAACTGTTGGATGATGAGGTCGCTGGCCTGCCAGAAGGCGCAGCCTTGCCTGGTGATGCAGCGTTCAAACTATATGACACCTACGGTTTCCCGCTGGATCTGACGCAGGATGCACTGCGTGAAAAGGGCCGGACTGTAGACACTGATGGTTTTGATGAGGCGATGGCTGAACAAAAGGCCAAGGCCCGTGCTGCTTGGGCTGGTTCAGGCGAGGCCGCGGATCAGGCGGTTTGGTTCGACGTGCTCGACAGTGCCGGAGCAACCGATTTCCTGGGCTACGATACAGAGAAAGCCGAAGGGCAGGTGGCCGCGTTGGTCGTGGATGGCGCTTTGGTTGACAAGATCGAAAACGGCGATTCTGGTTGGGTCGTCGTCAATCAGACGCCTTTCTACGGTGAAGCTGGCGGTCAGGTTGGGGACACAGGTGAGATCCGCCGACTTGAGAACATGCAAGATGTTGCGCAGGTTGAAGACACGCGCAAGTTTGCCGAAGGCAAGATTTATGCGCATCGAGTGACGATTAACCAAGGTACGTTGTCAAAAGGTGACGCGGTTGAACTTGAAGTCGATCACGCCCGCCGCAGCGGTATCAGGGCAAACCATTCGGCAACGCACCTGTTGCACGAAGCATTGCGCGAAATGCTTGGCGATCACGTTGCACAGCGTGGGTCGTTGAATGCCCCAGACCGGCTGCGGTTCGATTTCAGCCACTCCAAGGCGCTGAGCCCCGAGGAAATCCAAAAAGTTGAGCGTGAGGTGAACGAGTTCATCCGCCAGAACTCGAGCGTCGAAACGCGTATCATGACGCCCGACGATGCTCGGGAACTGGGTGCTCAGGCGCTGTTTGGGGAAAAATATGGTGACGAAGTGCGTGTCGTCTCGATGGGCAAAGCGCCAACTGGCAAGGGCCACGACGGCGAAACTTGGTCTATCGAACTGTGTGGTGGCACTCATGTTAAGCAAACAGGCGATATCGGTACCTTCGTCGTGTTGGGCGACAGTGCCAGTAGCGCTGGCGTGCGACGGATTGAGGCTCTGACCGGGGATGAGGCGTTTCGACATCTGTCAGCCCAAGACCAGCGTTTGGGTCAAATTGCGGCCGAGCTGAAGGCCCAACCTGATGACGTTGTCAGCAGGGTCAAGGCTTTGCTGGACGAACGCAAGGCTTTGCAGAACGAAGTTGCCCAACTTCGCCGTGATCTGGCCATGGCTGGTGGCTCAGGGCAGGGCGGTGCCGAAGCGCGGGATGTAAACGGTGTTCTCTTCCTTGCTCAGGCTTTGACCGGAGTGTCAGGCAAGGATCTTCCTGCGTTGATTGATGAACATAAATCCCGGTTGGGCTCGGGCGCAGTGCTGCTGATTGCTGATGCGGGTGGTAAGGCCGCTGTCGCGGCTGGTGTGACCTCTGACCTGACAGATAAAGTTTCTGCTGTTGATCTGGTTCGGGCCGCCGTATCTGAACTGGGCGGAAAAGGCGGCGGTGGACGCCCTGACATGGCGCAGGGCGGTGGCCGTGATGCTTCGAATTCAGATGCGGCCATCAAGGCTGCGGAAAACGTATTGGGAGGGTAAGATGTCCGCACTCTGGATCGCTCATGTGTCAGTCACTGACGCTGAAGCTTATGGGAAATACGCTGAATTGGCGGGCCCTGCGATTGCAAAGCACGGCGGTAAATTCATTGCCCGTGCTGGTCGTTATGTACAACTTGAAGGTAGGGACCGACCCCGGAATGTAGTGGCCCGTTTTCCTTCGGTTGAGGCCGCTGTGGAATGTTACAATTCTCCTGAATACCAACAGGCACTGGATCACGCACGTGGTGCCAGCGAGCGTGAGTTGTTGGTCGTTGAGATCACCGAATAACGCTTACAGTTCAATTACTAACGATTGTAATAGTAATAAGCGAAATTTAGCCGATATTGAAAACCGGGCAACTTAGCAAGTTGTCCGGTTTTTTGCAGTTTACTTGCTGCCTTTTTTATCAGTGGCTTACGGTCGTTTCATGGGACTGCATTCGTAGATGTGCCCCAAGATTATGGCTTTGCCCTCTCATTTTTTGCCTTAAATGGCCATAATGACTGACGGAATTCTGCCTCTTTTCGTTTCCAATCTCGCCTCAGATTGCGCTGAGGGCGTCGGTTACCGATAATTTACGGGATCGTACTACGGTCTGATTTACCCAAAAGCGCACAAGGAAAATTGGATCGAGGAACTGATATGAAACCCACGAGCACTGATTTCAGAGCCGGTTTTGGACGGTTGGCCTCAACTATGGGGCGACTGGTCGTTGTCTCGGGGTTGGCGTTGGGTTCATTGAGTGTTGTTTCAGCCGCTAATGCTAGCGAGGGGCGTTTTATCAAAAGTGCTGTCGCGTCGCCGCCGCCATCGGGTGCAAAGCAGTTGTGTCGCCAATACAGCTGGGCTTGTTCAACCAAGACATCGGCGGCCATGTCTTACCAACAGGAAATGCGAATAATTCAGCGAGTTAATCGTCAAGTGAATGCAACGACTCGCTCGGTTACGGATCGTTCGCAGTATCGGACGGCAGAAAGATGGGCATTGCCGACATCGCGCGGTGGCGATTGCGAAGATTTTGCGTTGTTGAAGAAACGGGACCTGATTAGAGCTGGTGTCGATCCGAGCAAATTGCTTATTGCAACGGTCTTGGACACTAAGCGTAACTCGCATGCCGTCCTTGTGTACCGATCTGCGGCAGGTGATTTGGTTTTGGACAATCTGACCAATCAAATCAAACCTTGGTCGGCAACGCGTTATTTATTCCTGCGAATGCAAAATCCAAGTAAACCCAGCAGTTGGGTGGGTGTTTATCGCAGCAGTTAAAGCCCGTAAACAGCCCCCCGTTTATTGAGCGCTGGCAAACCAAAAGGGCGACACATTGGTGGTCGCCCTTTTTTTGTTGTTCAGTTCCACTGGGCCGGATTGGGCATATACAACCGGGCAGGTAAAGCTGCTTGGATGGCAATGCCAATCAACTCAGCCCCGCCACTGTTGTATTATTTCTTCTTGCCGCCCTTTTTGCCACCCTTTGTTCCACCAGGATTATCGGTGCCGTCCTGGTTATTGGTTTGGCCACCCGGATTGGTGTCGTCAGAATGTCCTGAACGGTTTTTGCCTTTGCCTTTGCCTTTGCCTTTATCGTCGTTATCGTCGTTATCGTCGTTATCATCGTTATCGTCGTTATCGTCGTTATCGTCGTTATCGTCGTTATCGTCGTTATCGTCGTTATCGTCGTTATCGTCGTTATCGTCGTTATTATCGTCGTCGTTATTATCGTCGTCGTTATTATCGTCGTCGTTATTATCGTCGTCGTTATTATCGTCGTCGTTATTATCGTCGTCGTTATTATCGTCGTCGTTGTTATCGTCGTCGTTGTTATCGTCGTCGTTATTATCGTCGTCGTTATTACCGCCGCCGCCACCGCCGCCGTTGTTTCCACCGTTTCCATCGTTACCGTTGTCATCCGAGTTGGATGAGGTGATGGTTGCGGTTGGGAAATCCGTCAGGACGGCCGCGAATGCAGGGCAGGATTCAAGTGTACGGGACAGAATATCTTCGAAATCAGACCGGCGTTGGATATAGCGCAGCATCCGTGTGTCCACGACGGTACATTCGCACAGAGTGTCCGTCGCCACAGATTGGCGCGCGGTTTTTATGTTACATCTCTCTGCCTGGGCTGTGCCTGCGGTAACAAAAGGAAAAGTTGCTGAAATAAAAACAAAAGACAAAAGATGGGATTTTACGCGCATAGCGCCACTCCTTCGATACTCGTTACAAACGCTGTTGTACTTACTGTTCGCTCTACTCGATTGCGTACAACATTGGTGCCTTAATTCAACCACAATATCATTCGTTTCTAGCCACAATTTCAAGGGGTGTTTATCTTATGTTAATATATAGGTTTTTTAGAATTTAAAAAAAATCGTTTAATACCAAAGAGAAAGCCCGCCGAGTGGGCGGGCTTTGCAAAAATTGACCTTTCGAGACTTGGGTCAAATTCGTCATAAGTGTGGCATTGTTGCATACATATCAACAATGCATTTTACAGCTTATGCTGATTTCGCCATACGCTTGCGCTCATGTGGGTCCAAAAAGCGTTTGCGAAGGCGGATCGCGCTCGGAGTTACTTCGACCAGTTCGTCGTCGTCGATATAGGCAATCGCTTCTTCCAAAGAGAACTGAATGTGAGGCGTCAAACGAACCGCATCGTCCGACCCGCTTGCGCGGACATTGGTCAGCTTCTTACCTTTAAGGGGGTTAACCTCCAGATCGTTGTCACGAGAATGCTCACCGATCACCATGCCTTGATAAACGTCAGTCTGCGGGCCGACAAACATGCGGCCACGCTCTTCGAGGTTCCAAAGAGCATATGCAACGGCCTGACCGTTTTCCATCGAGATCAAGACGCCCGCACGTCGCCCTGGGATCTGGCCCTTGTGCGCGGCCCAGCCGTGAAACACGCGGTTCAGAACACCGGTTCCGCGGGTATCGGTCAGGAATTCTCCATGGTAGCCGATCAGCCCACGGGACGGAACGTGCGCGATGATCCGGGTTTTTCCTACTCCGGCCGGACGCATCTCGACCAATTCACCTTTGCGCGCGCCGGTGACTTTTTCGATTACCGCGCCTGAGTATTCGTCATCCACATCGATGGTGACTTCTTCGACGGGCTCCAAACGCTGGCCGTCTTCCTCGCGGAACAGAACCTGCGGGCGCGAGATGCTGAGTTCGAATCCCTCACGACGCATGTTTTCGATCAGAACACCCATTTGCAGTTCGCCGCGACCTGCAACCTCAAAGGCCTCACCGCCGGGGGTGTCGGTGATGCGAATAGCGACGTTAGATTCGGCTTCTTTCATCAGGCGATCGCGAATGACACGAGACTGCACTTTCTTCCCGTCACGACCAGCCAGAGGGGAATCGTTAATGCCAAAAGTCACGGTGATGGTGGGAGGATCGATCGGCTGCGCGGGCAGAGCTTCGTCCACCTGCGGAGAGACCAGTGAATCTGCCACTGTCGCCTTGCTCATACCGGCGATAGTCACGATGTCCCCAGCCTCGGCCACGTCGATGGGCTGTTGTGCCAGCCCGCGGAACGCCAGAATTTTTGAGGCCCGGAAGTTTTCGATCAACTTGCCATCACGGCTCAGGGCCTTGAGGCTGTCGCCAGCTTTCAACGTACCGCTTTCCACGCGACCGGTCAGGATGCGACCGATGAACGGGTCGCTACCAAGTGTGGTGGCCAGCATGCGGAAGGGTTCGTTCTTTTTCTCGGCCTGTTTCGGCGCAGGGACGTGGTCGACGATCAGGTCAAACAAAGCGGTCAGGTCCTTGCGCGGCCCGTCCAGCTCCATATCGGCCCAGCCCGAGCGGCCCGAGGCATACATGGCTGGAAAGTCCAGCTGGTCATCATCCGCACCGAGATTGGCGAATAGGTCGAAACACTCGTCCAATGCACGGTCCGGTTCTGCATCGGGTTTGTCGACCTTGTTCAGAACAACAATTGGGCGCAGGCCCAGCGCCAGCGCCTTGGAGGTCACGAACTTGGTCTGAGGCATCGGGCCTTCGGCGGCATCGACCAGCAGGACAACACCGTCAACCATGCTGAGAATCCGCTCGACCTCACCGCCGAAATCGGCGTGACCGGGGGTATCGACGATGTTGATGCGCGTGCCATTCCATTCGACCGAGGTTGCTTTGGCCAGGATGGTGATCCCGCGCTCGCGCTCAAGGTCGTTACTATCCATGGCGCGCTCGGCCACGGCCTGATTTTCCCGGAACGCGCCGGATTGTTTGAGCAGCTCATCCACCAGGGTCGTTTTGCCGTGGTCAACGTGAGCGATGATTGCGATATTGCGCAGGTCCATGAGAGGTCAGCCTTTGAACGGGAAGTTGCCGCGCGCATAACGCGGTTTGACCAAATAGACCAGCCCTAACAGGCGGTCAGTGCCCGGCAGTCTTGGAAAATAGGTGAATGATCAGGATTCCGACCAAGATCATCCCCAATCCGATGACGGCAGGCCAGTCCAACCTTTGCCCAAAAACGATATACCCGATGATAGCAATCAGTACGATGCCGAGCCCCGACCAGATTGCATACACAATGCCGACGGACATGTATTTCAGTGTCAGCCCGAGACAGTAGAAGGAAATGCCATAGCCAATTACGACCAAAACGGACGGCCAAAAGCGACTGAACTGCTGGCTGGCTTGCAAAGAGGTTGTGCCGATGGTCTCGGCAACGACCGCCAGCAATAAGATCAAATAAGCTTTGGGCATAGAACGTTCCCGATACTTGTTTTCTGCGGTTGAGCACGAAACCTGCAGGCCGGGCAAGAAAAATCGGGTTACTCCCGTAGAGGGCGTCGTAGGATCGATGTTCTGACTTTTTGGGTAAGTATGGATAACCTTACTGTTCTTTGGTTGAAGCTACTGTTAAAAACAATTGGATTTTAACGGTTTTTGTAAAAAAAAGCTGGCGCAGAATCGACAAGATAATGCGGTATGCGTTTCGGCAATGACTGAGGTGCCTGGGTGGTTTGCTGACGAGGGGGTCCGTCGACAAAATGTAGCCGAGTTTGTTGAACGGGTAGAGAGTTTTCAGGTTTGTGCGCCCGCCGAAACACGGGAAAAAGAGGCCTTTGTGCCTCTTTTTCTTTATCTAGATGTTGGCTGTCGCCGCGAAATAATTATTCAATTGGGGCTGAAGCCAAGCCCACAAACCCGGAGCGCCCCGTTGAACCGGAGTACCGACACGTTGTTCAATCTGTGTATAAGTAACGTTGTAATCTTTCCAAGAGCCGCCGCCCGTTGCCAAATTTCCCACTGGCGCCTGAAAACGGTCAATTGCCTTGGCAAATTTGGCGTCGGGACTTTCGGCGGCTTCAAACTCACGCCATAAATCGTGGAATTCAGCATTCTGGTCCTCAGGTAGAAGGCCGAATAACCTTTTCGCAGCGGCCTTTTCCTCGGCTTCTTGGGCCGCGTGATTGACCTGCCCGTGAATGGGGTGGTCGCCGGCGTCGATCTCAACGACATCGTGAAGCAATAGCATTTTCAGAACCCGGTCGATTGAAACATCGGGGAAGGAGTGCTCGGACAAAATCCATGCGTATAGCATGATGTGCCATGAATGCTCGGCTGAATTCTCGAACCGCTCATCGTTTAAAAGCCGTGAGGCGCGGTAGACAGACTTCAATGCGTCACTCTCGGTCACAAAGGGCAGGCGGTCCGAGAATGGATTTGAAGCAAGAGGGATACCTTCCAGCAGGCTGCGTGCCGCGTCAAAAGCCAGCGGAAATTCGGTTTTCAGATACGCCGCGCGACCCGTGTTCAGATTTTCCCGAACGATCTTGCGGTGTTCTTCCATCGAATTAGGGGCGCTCAGAACCTGAAACATAGGCTGACAACGGTCGAGGTATTTGGCGAATTTCGCGTCGGGCGTTTCGTCCGATTCAAATTCTTGCCAGAGAGCAAGGCATTCCGTTGCCTGATCATCAGGTAAAAGCCCAAACAGTTCGGCTGCGGCTGCTTGCTCGGAACGTTCAACGGCCTGCCAGTCCGTTTGCAAATGGATCGGGTGATCGCCGACAATGATCTCGACCAGATCATGAAGCAACAACATCCGGATGACACGGTTGATGTCTACCGGCTCACCGGCCAAAGGCTGCATCACCAAAGCCCACAAGGCCAATTGCCAGCTGTGTTCGGCGGCGTTTTCTGGTCGAGACTGGTTCAGTAGGAAGTTAGCGCGATTGACTGACTTTAGCCTGTCCGCGCATTTCAGAAACTCAATTTGCGCGGACAGTCTTTCAGTCATTGTTTTTCAATCGCCTTAAGTTTTGAACGGTGGTCAGCGAGTTTTTGAATCACAAACTTGCGCGCTTTCCGTTCGGCCAAACGCACCCGAATTTCCGTCAGGAACGCCTCTTCCAAGGTTTGGGAAGACGCGCCCAGTACTTCACCCACCTCGACAAAGAAACGATCATCGCCGGTTTCATCCATCACTTTCATCGTGTCCTCGGCCAGTTTAGCGGCGAGGGAGGTGATGGTGTCTGACATCAGCGCGTGTTCTCTGTCAGGCGGCGTTTCACATAGTCGCTGACATCCGTGATCAGCGTGTCCATGTGGCGTTCCTGGAAGAAGTGGTCGGCACCTTCAACCTCGTTGTGAGTGATGGTGATTCCCTTTTGCTCATGCAGCTTGTTCACCAATGAGACGGTGTCCGCCGGAGGCGCCACACGGTCGGCTGATCCGTTGATGATCAAGCCCGATGACGGGCAGGGCGCCAGGAACGAGAAGTCGTACATGTTTGCGGGCGGTGAGACACTGATAAACCCGGTGATTTCCGGGCGACGCATCAGAAGCTGCATTCCAATCCAGGCTCCAAACGAGAACCCCGCGACCCAGCAGTGTTTCGAATTGTTATTCATAGACTGCAGGTAATCCAGCGCCGATGCTGCATCGCTCAGCTCACCCACACCCTGATCGTATTCGCCTTGACTGCGTCCGACGCCACGGAAGTTGAACCGTAACACGGTGAAGCCCATATTATAAAACGCATAGTGCAGGTTGTAGACCACCTTGTTGTTCATGGTCCCGCCAAATTGAGGATGCGGGTGAAGCACGATGGCGATCGGTGCGTCTTTTTCCTTTTGCGGGTGGTAGCGGCCTTCCAGGCGGCCTTCGGGTCCGGGAAAAATCACCTCGGGCATGTGTGCTTTGGTCCTGTCTTTTTCTTCCGGGTGCCGTGATATACTTGACGATTATCGTCAGGCACCTTAGAACGGTTCTAATTGTAATGCTTTGCGCAAGGCGCTGCCAGTCGGAGATACGCACTGGCAGCGGCGGCGTCAATGTTTTCGCGCGGGTTCAGCCACAAGGGGACGACAATGAAGCTCTCGACCAAAGGTCGTTATGCGATGGTTGCACTGGCAGATATCGCCCTTCAACCTCAGGACACCCTTGTGACATTGGGCGAAATATCCGAACGCCAGGACATCTCTCTTCCTTATTTGGAACAGTTATTCGTGAAATTGCGTCGGGCTGAACTTGTATCCTCGGTGCGGGGGCCGGGTGGGGGCTATCGTTTGGCTCGGCCAGCCTCAGATATCCGTGTGGTCGAGATTCTTTCAGCCGTAGATGAAACTGTTGATGCTCTGAAGAAAGGGGCAGGTGCGTCTGGTGCGTCCTCGGGCAGTCGGGCGCAGTCGTTGACCAACCGTCTTTGGGAGGGGCTTAGCGCCCATGTCTACGTTTTCCTGCATCAGACCCGGTTGTCGGATGTTATCAAGAATGATTTGGCGCCATGCCCTGCAGTTCCGAATTTGTTTGCTGTTGTGGATGAATAGGTCGATGCAACGAGTTTCTGATTGCCTTGAATGGTTTGGCGTTCACGAAAAGGTGAATCCATGACTCGTGTTTATCTGGATCACAACGCGACCACTCCGTTGCGAGCCGAAGCCCGAGAGGCGATGGTCGCGGCAATGGAGGTGTGCGGCAATCCGTCCTCGGTGCATGCAGAAGGGCGCGCAGCCAAAGCTTTGATTGAGCGTGCTCGTGCACAAATCGCCACTGCTTTTGGAGCAGATGGGGCGGATATCGTGTTCACATCGGGCTCGACCGAAGGGGCCGCGGTGACGCTTGCAGGGCGTGATCTGCATGGGTCCGCTGTTGAGCATGATGCTGTAAGGTCTTGGACAACCGAAGATTTAGCGACGGATCTTTCAGGTCGCGTTAAACTTCATGATCCCGCAAAATCGACCTTACAGTTGGCAAACTCGGAAACCGGGATCATTCAATCCTTGCCCGAGGGTCTGGCTGTGACTGATGCGACTCAAGCATTTGGCAAACTTCCGGTGGCATTCAACTGGATGGGTGCACAGATGGCATTGATCTCTGCCCATAAGTTGGGTGGTCCCAAAGGTGTGGGCGCTGTCGTGATGAAACGCGGTACAGACTTGCCTGCTCAGATTAAAGGCGGCGGTCAGGAAATGGGTCGCAGGTCCGGCACGGAAAATGTCATTGGAATAGCGGGTTTCGGGGCCGCAGCTGAGGCTGCTGCAAGGGATCTGGCCAATGGTGTGTGGGAGCAGGTTGTAGATTTTAGAAATATTCTAGAAAAGGCTCTTGAGGCTGGTTCAAAATCTACTATTTTTGTCGGGAAAGATCAGGGCCGCCTGCCCAACACATCGTGTTTTGCTACTCCGGGCTGGAAGGGTGAAACACAGGTGATGCAGATGGATCTGGCGGGATTTGCGGTCAGTGCGGGCTCGGCCTGTTCCAGCGGCAAGGTTCGTGCCAGCGCGGTTCTTACCGCAATGGGATTTGACGAGGTTACAGCAGCCAGCGCTATCCGAGTTTCGCTGGGACCTTTAACCACGGAAGAAGACGTGCTGCGTTTTGCTGAAACGTGGCTTGAAAAAGAGAAAAAGCATCGCGCGCGTGCCGCGTGATCTGACGGAGTGAAGGATATGGCCGCTTTGGACCAGACCCAGGTAAAAGAAGGCGTCGATCAGGAAACCGTGGATGCGGTGCGCGAGGTTGGCACCTATAAATACGGCTGGGACACCGATATCGAAATGGAATATGCGCCCAAGGGTGTGAATCCGGATATCGTCCGTTTGATCTCTGAGAAAAACGAAGAGCCCGAGTGGATGACCGAATGGCGTCTGTCGGCCTTTGAGCGCTGGACCAAGATGGATGAGCCCTCCTGGGCGATGGTCAACTACCCTGAGATCGACTTTCAGGACCAGTATTATTACGCCCGTCCAAAATCGATGGAGGATAAACCGAAATCGCTGGACGAGGTCGACCCCAAGCTTTTGGCTACATACGAAAAGCTGGGCATCCCGTTGAAAGAACAGATGATTCTGGCAGGCGTCGAAGGTGCCGAGGATATGCCCGCTGAAGGCCGCAAGGTCGCTGTGGATGCTGTATTTGACTCGGTGTCGGTGGGTACGACGTTCAAGGACGAACTGGCAAAACATGGCGTGATCTTCTGCTCGATCTCCGAAGCGATCAAGGATCACCCTGAACTGGTGAAAAAGTACTTGGGCACCGTGGTTCCTGTGTCAGACAACTTCTACGCCACGCTGAACTCGGCCGTGTTCTCGGATGGGTCCTTTGTGTACATCCCGCCGGGCGTACGCTGCCCGATGGAGCTGAGCACCTATTTCCGTATCAATGCGGAAAACACTGGTCAGTTCGAACGCACGCTGATCATCGCCGACAAGGGCTCGTACGTGTCCTATCTGGAAGGCTGCACTGCGCCCCAGCGGGATACGGCGCAATTGCATGCTGCCGTGGTCGAGATTATCGTCGAGGAAGACGCCGAGGTGAAATACTCGACCGTTCAAAACTGGTTCCCCGGAGATGAAGAAGGCAAGGGCGGTATCTACAACTTTGTGACCAAACGCGCCGATTGCCGGGGTGATCGGTCCAAAGTGATGTGGACGCAGGTGGAAACTGGCTCGGCCGTGACCTGGAAATACCCGTCCTGCATCCTACGCGGGGACGAAAGCCAGGGCGAATTCTATTCGATCGCCATCACCAACAACTATCAGCAGGCCGACACTGGCACCAAGATGGTTCATCTGGGCAAAAACACCAAGTCGCGCATCGTGTCCAAGGGCATCAGTGCAGGTAAGGCACAGAACACTTATCGCGGTCTGGTTTCGATGCACCCGAAAGCCAAGAACAGCCGGAACTACACCCAGTGTGATAGCTTGCTGATCGGCGATAAATGCGGGGCGCACACGGTTCCGTATATCGAGGTCAAGAACAACTCTTCACGTGTTGAACACGAGGCGACGACGTCCAAAGTGGACGACGATCAGCTGTTCTATTGCCGTCAGCGCGGAATGGATGAGGAAGAAGCCGTGGCGCTGGTTGTTAATGGCTTCTGCAAGGACGTGCTGCAGGCGCTGCCGATGGAGTTTGCCATGGAGGCACAGCAACTGGTGGCAATTTCACTGGAAGGCTCTGTTGGCTGATGGCGCGGACACCCCGGAAAGGCATCCAAAAGGATGATGTGCTGACCTGGCTTGGATATGCACTGCCGGTTTTGGGCGGCCTGCTTGGGGTGGCCTACGTCAACATCTTCTACATGGACTTCATCAACCCGGTCCGGGCGGTCGGCATCGGGGCAATCCTTGGGTGGGTTGCCGCACGTCTGATCCGCAAAGGGCTGGGATAGGAATTTATCGGGGCCGGGGCGCCCCTTGCGATACGCAAAAGGACAAAACATGCTGGAAATCAAGAACCTGCACGTACAACTTGAAGAAGAAGACAAGCAGATCCTGAAAGGTGTGGACCTGACGGTTGAGGCCGGTAAGGTGCACGCGATCATGGGGCCGAACGGATCGGGTAAGTCTACGCTTAGCTATGTTCTGTCGGGCCGCGATGGTTACGAGGTGACTGACGGCTCGGCCACACTGGGCGGCGAAGACCTGCTGGAGATGGAGCCGGAAGAGCGCGCCGCAGCAGGTGTCTTTCTCGCGTTCCAATACCCGGTCGAAATCCCAGGCGTGGGCAACATGACCTTCCTGCGGACCGCTGTGAACGCGCAACGCAAAGCGCGCGGGGAAGAGGAACTGTCGGCTGCTGACTTCCTGAAACTCGTTCGCGAAAAGGCGAAATCGCTGAAGATCGACGCGGATATGTTGAAGCGTCCGGTCAACGTCGGTTTCTCGGGCGGCGAGAAGAAGCGCAACGAAATCCTGCAGATGGCGATGCTGGAACCCAAAATGTGCATTCTTGACGAGACTGACTCGGGCCTTGATGTGGATGCAATGAAGCTGGTTGCCGAAGGTGTTAATGCGCTGCGGGACGAAGGGCGGGGTTTCCTTGTGATCACCCACTACCAACGCCTGTTGGATCACATCAAACCTGATGTCGTCCACATCATGGCGAATGGTCGAATTGTAAAGACCGGCGGTCCTGAGCTGGCTCTGGAAGTTGAACATAATGGTTACGCCGACATTCTGGCCGAGGTGAACTGATGGCTTTGCCGCAAGCAAAACAGACCGCAACCGAGGAACGGCTGGCAAGCATGTCGTTGCCCGAAATGTGCGGATGTACCCGCGCCGCGCGCGAGGATGCGCTGGTCCGTGTACGCGAAATGGGTCTACCCGGACGGCGCGATGAATACTGGAAATATACGCGCCCCGATACGCTGATCTCGGCGGAAGCGCCACACGCTGTTGTTTTTGACGCTGGTGAATCGTTGATTTTCGAGGACATGGACAATTTGAAGATTGTCTTTGTCGATGGTGTCTTTAGCCCTGAAGAATCTGATGATCTGACCCTCGAAGGTGTGACGATCGACCGGATTGAAGACATCTGCCACAAGGACATCCACTGGGCGAAAGAGCTGTACGGCAAGCTGGAAGCGCGTGGTCAGGTTCCGGTGCAACGCCCTCTGGCTGCGCTTAACACGGCTTATGCCAAAGACGGTGTGGCTATCCACGTATCCGGCAAGCCCTCCAAGCCGATCTGCCTGATGTATCGTCACGCCTCAGAAGCGTCGGACGCGATGCTGCACCATATTGTTCGCGTGGAATCCGGTGCCGAAGTGACCGTACTTGAGATTGGCCCGGCCGCCTCGCGTTTTAACAAGTGCATGGAGATTGACATTGCTGACAACGGCACACTGCACCATGTACGCGCGCAAGGCCGCGATCACGAACGTCGGGCGGTGACCCATATGTTCACTCGTCTGGGTGAAGAATCCACCTATAAGTCGTTCACGCTAACTGCAAATGGCGTTCTGACCCGCAATGAACAGGTTGTCGAACTGACCGGTGACAATGCGGTGGCACATGTGGCTGGTGCGTGCGTTGGCGACGGTGATTTCCATCATGACGATACCGTATTCATCACCCATGACGCTGTGAATTGCGAAAGCCGTCAGGTATTCAAGAAGGTGCTGCGTAACGGCGCAACGGGCGTGTTTCAGGGCAAGATCCTTGTGAAAGAAGGCGCGCAGAAAACCGACGGGTATCAGATCAGCCAGTCCCTGTTGCTGGACGATGACAGCCAGTTCCTGGCGAAACCGGAACTTGAGATCTATGCCGATGACGTTGCCTGTTCTCACGGCTCGACCTCGGGTGCGATTGACGAAACGGCTTTGTTCTACCTTCGGTCGCGTGGTGTTCCCCACAAGGATGCCACCAACATGCTGACACTGGCCTTTTTGGCCGAAGCGGTGGATGAGATCGAAGACAAGGAACTGGCCGAAGAGATCGTGACCCGTCTGGAAGGCTGGCTGGCGCGGCGCAGCTGATGCCTCTGACATCTGATATCGTGGCCACCTACCGGGGGCCGGGGCGGGTGGTGCGTCGGCTTTTGGACCTGGGTGAACGGGAAGATCGGGCGCTGATCTTCGTCATGGGATTCTGCGTGGTTGCATTTGTCGCGCAGCTTCCCAGCCTTGCGCGTCGGGCGCATCTTGAGGGGCTTGAGCTGAACATGCTTATGGGCGGCGCCTTGTTGGGTACCGTTATCATACTGCCGCTATTCTTTTATATGCTGGCCTTTGTGTCTTATGGAGCGGCTCGTCTTGCGGGCGGTCGCGGTTCAGCCTACGGCGCACGTCTTGCGCTGTTTTGGGCTTTGCTGTCGTCGACACCTCTGGTGCTGTTGAACGGTCTGGTCGCGGGGTTTATCGGTCCAGGCCCGGCGTTGACCTTTGTTGGGTTAATCTGGCTAGGGGTATTTATCTGGTTCTGGCTGGCTGGCCTTAAACAAACGCAAGGGCGAGCGGAATGAATATCACGATGTTGGGCAACCTCGCGGTTCTGACCCTGATCAATCCAGCAAGCGCCGCGCGTGAGTTGCTGGCCATGCGCCTCGGGCGCGAAGCTTTGTGGCTCGGCTTTTGTCTGGCTGTGGTGTTAAATGGCTTGGTTCAGTTCGGGTTCGAGAATTTACTGCCTGTACCGGAAGGTCTCGAGGTTGCTCCGCCAGAACCTATTTTCATCAGCCTGATCCGTTCTGGGGTCTTGATGATGTTCAGTGTCACGGCATTCCTGGTGGTAGGTCGCCTGCTGGGGGGAAGCGCAACGTTCAGCGAGATTATGACGCTGACGATCTGGCTGCAGTTCCTGCAGATCACTGCAATGTTCATTACGCTAGTGCTGGCCATTGCAATTCCGTTTGTGATGGTGCTGTTTTTGTTCGCCACAGCAATAGTAAGCCTTTACGTCACACTCCATTTCCTTAATGAAGCGCATAAATTCGGGACGCTCTGGAAATCGGTCGGGGTCTTGTTGTTGTCTGCCGTGGTTGCTGTACCCATCATCCTCGCATTGACGCCCAGCACCCCGGTATAGGGAAAAAAAGACCATGTTCGACGTAGAAAAAATCCGCGCTGACTTTCCGATTCTATCGCGAGAAGTGAATGGTAAGCCGTTGACCTACCTAGACAATGGTGCGTCGGCTCAGAAACCTCAGGTGGTTATCGATGCGGTAACACGGGCTTATGCAGAAGAGTATTCAAACGTTCACCGCGGCCTGCATTATCTTTCCAACCTTGCGACCGAAAAATACGAAGCCGTCCGCGGCACAATTGCCAAATTCCTTGGTGCAGCGGATGAGGATGAAATCGTCCTAAACTCGGGCACGACCGAGGGGATCAATCTGGTAGCCTACGGTTGGGCGATGCCGCGCCTGCAAGCGGGGGATGAAATCGTCCTCAGCGTCATGGAGCACCACGCCAACATCGTGCCGTGGCACTTTCTACGCGAACGTCAGGGTGTTGTCTTGAAGTGGGTTGATGTGGGTGCAGATGGTGGCTTGGACCCGCAGGCTGTGATTGACGCCATTGGTCCAAAGACCAAGCTGGTAGCCGTGACCCAGTGTTCGAACGTTCTGGGAACCGTGGTTGACGTCAAAGCGATTACTGAAGGCGCACATGCCAAAGGTGTCCCGGTGCTGGTCGATGGTAGCCAAGGGGCTGTGCACATGCCGGTGAATGTTCAGGATATCGGCTGCGATTTCTACGCAATTACCGGGCATAAACTGTATGGCCCGTCCGGCTCGGGGGCAATCTACATCAAGGCCGACCGCATGGCCGAAATGCGCCCGTTCATCGGTGGTGGTGATATGATCAAAGAGGTCACCAAAGATCAGATTATCTATAATGACCCGCCGATGAAGTTCGAGGCCGGTACTCCGGGTATTGTGCAGACCATCGGGTTGGGTGTTGCGCTGGATTATATGATGGGTTTGGGGATGGAAAACATCGCCGCCCACGAAGCAGGTTTGCGCGACTATGCCATGCAACGCCTGACTGGCCTGAACTGGTTACAGGTTCAGGGCACGCGCCCGGATAAGGCTGCGATTTTCAGCTTTACACTGGATGGGGCAGGGCACGCGCATGATGTATCGACGATTTTAGATAAGAAGGGTGTCGCCGTGCGGGCCGGTCATCACTGTGCTGGGCCACTGATGGATTTCTTTGGGGTGACAGCAACTTGCCGCGCCAGTTTTGGTCTCTACAACACCAAAGATGAGGTCGATACGCTGGTCGATGCCCTTGAACTGGCGCATGATTTGTTTGCGTGAAACCTGTCCCGTGCGGGTGGATTTCCAGTTGCACCCGGATCGGATCAAGGATAGCTAACGGCCAAGGCACCTGTAGCTCAGCTGGATAGAGCGCTGCCCTCCGAAGGTCATTAGTGCATAAAGCGCCTGAGTGACCTAGATAGCTACTAACTTCTTGAAAATAAAAATAAAATCAGCGGTGCGGGGCGCTATTTTGGGTGTTTAAGGGGTGTCTAAAATTGCACAATAAGACACCCTCAGGTGTCCCCACTGCACACTGTTCCGCAAAATCTCGTCAAAAAGTATAACCCTACTTTCTGGCCAACCTGAAATTTTAGCGCAACTTTGGGTGTCTGAACGAACACCCTATTCAAAGCTGCGACTAGCTGGGCTTTTGATCTTCTTGATCTTTCAATAAGAGCTTTGTCGTCTCCAAGCTTGCCGCTATGGCGGCTGAGCCGCATATTACTTTTCAACGAGCGAGACGCGCAGAAACGGCTTGTCATTGACCTGCAACGTGATACTAACGCCCTCGTGCTCGCGTAGCTCAGCTGGATAGAGTGTCGCCCTCCGAAGGCGAAGGTCACAGGTTCGAATCCTGTCGCGAGCGCCATTATATACGTCAGGTTGCTGAATAATGTTTGTGACCATTTTTATTTAGTATGTTGACCTGTAGATCCATGAAATTTGGAATAGTTTAGCATCTTTGCGGCAGGATCTGTCAACCAGAAGTGATTAAGGAACCAAGGCAATACACTAATGACAAGCGTTACGATGTCAGATGCAGATTTCGAGGCGGTAATTCTAGTAAGAGAAGAAAATCTCGAATTGGAGTTCAAAAGGACGCTCGACCTTTCTTCAAACAAGGGTAAGGCGAAACTGGCCCAAGAAATCTGTGCACTGTCTAATCATGGTGGCGGGTGGATAGTGTTCGGTAGGGAAGATGATGGCGAAGTCGTAGATGAACTCCCGCTAGAACTAGTCGATCTGGAACAAGATACTGTTAACCAAATTTCTTCGACCTGTCTGACGTCAGCACCAATGGGACAGTTTAGGTCGATTTGATAAGAGAGGGTTTCTGGCTCATCGTAACCGCCAAGGAGTGGAGATGAGAAAGAAACCCGGA
>NZ_JBQFUV010000003.1:0-252630 GCF_056539365.1 Ruegeria sp. BB7
CGTTCGGCGTTGAGCTGATCGCGCCGATCGCGATGGAAAACGGCCTGCGCTTCGCGATCCGCGAAGGCGGCCGCACCGTCGGCGCCGGCGTTGTCTCGAAAATTATTGAATAATCACGGTAGGCCGGGCTTCAGCCCGGCACACCGTTGAACTAAAGAAGGCCGTCCCACAAAGGGGCGGCCTTTTTCCTACAATGGACAAGCAAAGTAGATTTGATGTTTGTCGAATCAAAAAACGTCGCTCGCGTACATGCAACTTATTCTAGAAGTGTTTCCTTGACACTCTGCTGCTCATGCTCGAATACTCCGACTACCTTGGATCAAGATATAGTGGTTCAGAGTCAAAGGATTACATTGGATGCTTCAGCACACGGGATGTTACACAAAGGTGTATAAACCGAACGCACTTTTTATTTGCAATTTGGACTTTGAGGGTTCAGTAACTAATTATAGTTACACGGCGAACTGAGATGTCATCACACGAAAAGCTTGTGAAGCGTCTCAAGACGCGACCAAAGGACTTTAAGTGGACGGAAATGAAAAGGCTTCTTTCCCAACTCGGATACGAGGAATATGAGGGGCGAGGTTCTCGAAAGTGTTTTAGAGGAAACGGGCTGCCACAAATTCGGCTCCACGAACCACATCCTCAACCCACAATGAAGCACTATGCCGTTAAAAGTGTCTGTAAACTGCTGGAAGAAGCGGGTCTGATATGAGCGATATGAAATACAAGGGATACTTGGGATCCACAGACGTGGAGGTTCAAGACAATGTTCTGCATGGCAAACTTCTCTTCATCAAAGACCTAGTTACTTATGAAGCGAGTACTCCGTCGGAGCTTAGAACGGCTTTTGAAGAAGCTGTTGATGACTATCTGGAGGATTGCGCGGAGCGGGGCATTGAGCCTGATTCACCTTTCAAAGGGCAATTCAATGTGCGTGTCGCACCAGAATTGCATCGTCAACTTGCAGTTTGTGCACGTTCACATGGTAAATCCATGAATGAGTATGTTGCTGATGTTTTGCGTTGTCATGAAGAAATGGGAGAAAACGGCCAACTTAAATCGAAGGGTGAGCAACAGTTTATTCTGCTAGCCGCGCCCAACGTAGATACTTCGGTAGCGGAGGTAAAAAGCCGCGCCGTTATTTCAACTGGCCGTTCGCACGGAGCATCAGGTTGGGTTTCATCAGGTATGACCAATGCCAAGCATTAAATTCTTATCTGCTGTTCTGTGCGAAGAAGTACGTAGAGAAGCTAACGGGAGAGCCATTTTAATCGGTGCTGGAATGATCGGTCCAGAGCTGTCTGTCGAGCAAGAAACTGAAATTCCACGCATCGCGTTTTACGTGGAATCTGAAATTGTGGATTTGGAGGAAGTTTGGTTCCGACTAATATGTCCCGACAACGGCGATACACCAATAGAAGTGGATATGAGTTTTCAACCGATGCATCGAATAAGGGAAGAAAACTCTGTGGATTCGCCGCCTGAGGGGGCGACTATTGCTGCGGCCTTAGTCTTCAATAATGAAAGAGTGAAGTTTAAAGGGCCCGGTGTCTATGAACTGCAATACAAGATTGCAGGCGAAGATTGGCATTCAGTGAAAGACTTCCCTTTTCCAGAGGCGAGCGCTGAAAACTAAGTTTGGTATCCCCCTTGCCAATCTCCTCCAACCCCGTTGATACGCGGGAGTTATCAATAAGAACGTCAAGGCGGGGTGATTTCCGCCTTTTGGGTTCGATTAGGGTTAGCGATGCGTGTTTGAGACGTAAGACAAGCTCAGGGTCAGGACACGCTTGCCTCAGCCGCTGCTCGAACGGCCCGGATGTTCTCACCGTATACCTCGGGTTGATCCACTGAACCGCCCTTGAAGACAGCCGACCCTGCGACCAGCACGTCGGCCCCCGCTGCGGCAACCAAAGGCGCGGTTTTCGGGTCAACACCACCGTCAATCTCGATATGCACCGGGCGGTCACCGATCATGTCACGCAGCTTGCGAATCTTGTTGGTCATGTCGATGAACTTCTGGCCGCCAAAGCCAGGGTTCACGGTCATGACGCAGACCAGATCGGTCAGATCCAGCAGATGCTCGACCGCCTCGGCAGGCGTGCCGGGGTTCAGAGCAACACCGGCTTTCATGCCCGCCGCGCGGATGGCCTGCAGGGTGCGGTGGGTGTGAGGTCCGGCCTCGACATGGGCGGTCAGGATATCGGCACCTGCATCGGCATAGGCCTGAATGTAGGGATCAACCGGCGTGATCATCAGGTGAACGTCCATCACCGTCTTCACATGCGGGCGGAACGCCTTCACCGCCGGGGGGCCGAAGGTCAGGTTCGGCACAAAATGGCCGTCCATTACGTCCACATGGACCCAGTCAGCGCCCTGGGCTTCAATGGCTTGGATCTCGGCGCCGAAATTGGCGAAATCGGCGGACAGGATCGACGGAGCGATCTTGATGGTACGGTCAAAGCTCATGGTGGCCTCGTAAAAGCTGGAGAGTCGCGGTCGCATATACCTGCGTGCCGCCGCAATGGATAGCCCCTGTGGCTCTCGCGCCGTTACAAAACTTTCACCGCCCTGACACATAGTCGTTGAGCAGCGTCTGTAGCTGATCGCCAACATGAACTGGGGGTGGCACGTGCTGCGGATCGAGAAACTGACCAAACGCTTTGGTGAAAATGTAGCTGTGGACGCGGCGACGCTGGATGTGGACAAACCTTGCATGATCGGGATTATCGGTCGGTCGGGCGCGGGCAAGTCGACCTTGCTGCGGATGATCAACCGCCTGACAGATTCCAGCGAAGGTCGGATCCTGTTCGAAGGGCGTAATGTGACCCAGTTGAAAGGTCGCGACAAACGCGTGTGGCAGGCCGATTGCGCGATGATCTTCCAACAGTTCAATCTGGTGCCACGCCTGGATGTGGTCTCGAACGTGCTGCACGGCACGCTGAACCGCCACTCGACCCTGGCGACCATGTTCAACCTGTTCCCGATGAATGAAATTCACCGCGCCATCGACATTCTGGACCGTCTGGGCATTGCGGAACACGCGCCCAAGCGGGCCGAGGCCCTGTCGGGCGGCCAGCAGCAGCGGGTCGCCATTGCGCGCGCCCTGATGCAAGACCCCAGGATCATTCTGGCGGATGAGCCCATCGCCTCGCTTGACCCGATGAACGCACAGGTGGTGATGCAGGCGCTGCGCCGTATTCATGAAGAGGACGGCCGCACCGTCATCGCCAACCTGCACACGCTGGACACCGCACGCCGGTACTGCGACCGTGTGGTCGGCATGCGCGACGGGCGTATCGTCTTTGATGGACTTCCCGAACAGCTGACCACCGGCGTTGCCCGTGAAATCTACGGTGCCGATGCCAGCTTCTCGGAAGAGGCGACATCGACCGAGATCGAAACTCTGGATGCCACCCAGAAGGCCCTGATGGAAGCGGAAGCCACCATCTGAGCCACTAACCCCCTTTCATCGCCCGGTCCGATGAAAGGCCGGGGCAATCAAACTGGAGAGAGACAGATGAAAAAACTGATTGCTGCCTTTGCGGCGACCACGGCGCTGGTTGCGCCGGCCATGGCTGAGGAAATCAGCGAGTTCCGCATTGGTATTCTGGGCGGTGAGAACGCTCAGGACCGCCTGAACAACAATGAATGCCTGCGTGAATACACCGAAGAGGCGCTGGGCGTAGAAACCAAGCTATTCGCACCTGCCGATTATAATGGCGTGATCCAGGGCCTGCTGGGCGGTACCATTGACATGGCGTGGCTGGGTGCTTCGGGCTATGCGAAGACTTACCTGTCCGACCCAGAAGCGGTTGAGCCGGTTCTGGTTAAGGTGAATGTTGATGGTGGCTATGGCTACTACTCGGTCGGTTTTGCCCGCAAGGACAGTGGTATCACTTCGCTGGACGACATGAAGGGCAAGGCATTTGGTTTCGGCGACCCGAACTCGACCTCGGGTTACCTGATCCCGTCGATCGAAATTCCCGTGGCGACTGGCGCGACCATGGAGTCGGGCGACTATTTTGGTGAAGTGAAGTTCACCGGCGGCCACGAACAGACAATCGTTGCCGTGAAAAATGGTGATGTTGATGGCGGCGTGACCTGGGCCGATGGTCTGGGCAACTGGGAAGACGGCTATAACTCGGGTGCCCTGCGCCGCGCTGTTGATGCCGGTCTTGTCGACATGAACGACATGGTCGAAATCTGGAAGTCGAAGCCGATCCCGGAAGGTCCGGTTGTACTGCGCACAGGGCTGCCAGCCGACGTCAAAGAGAAAATGACTGCCTTGATGGCTGGTCTGCATGAAAAAGACCGCGACTGCTTTTATGGCGTAGCCGCAGGTGAAGCCAAGGCGTTCGAGCCGATCACGCATGGCGCCTACGAAGTCATCATCGAAGCACGCAAGCTGAAGTCCAACTAAGCGCGCATATCCAAAGATCGGGGTCCGGTGCCAAACCGGGCCCCATTTTTCCACTCAGGAGCATTCCATGACAGACCTGACTGCTGGGCCCTCGATCGTCGATCAGATCCGCGACGACTATACCGCGATGGCACGTCGCAAGAGGGTCTATGGTGGCATCCTTCTGATCCTGTTCGTGGCCATGATGGCCGCAGGTTTCCGCACGGCCGACAGCCGCAATGCGGGCAGCTTCATCGAGGGCTGGCACAGGATATTTGACTACCCGGCTGAGGTTCTGTCGGAGGCGTGGGAAAAGATCGCCGAGATGCCTGAAAACCTTTTTGAGTTCTTTCCGGCGCTGATTGAGACATTGAATATCGCTGCCGCCGCGACGCTGGCCGGTACAATTGTTGGGATGTTCCTATCGCTGATGTCGACGCGCGGCATGGCCTACTGGCCCACACTGATCCCGCTGTTTCGACGTATCTCGGACATCTTCCGAGCGATCCCGGAAATCGTCATCGCCTTGGTCCTGATATTCATTCTGGGTGGTGGCCCTGTACCTGCGATGATCGCCATTGCAATCCACACGGCTGGCGCGTTGGGCAAGCTGTTCTCTGAGGTCAACGAAAACGCGTCGCTAAAGCCGGTCGAGGGGTTGCAGTCGGTCGGCGCCAACTGGTCGCAACGCATGTATCTGGGCGTAATCCCACAGGTCGGACCGAACTATGTCAGCTACGCCTTACTGCGGTTCGAGATCAATATCCGCGCCTCGGCCATCCTGGGTTTCGTAGGTGCCGGAGGTCTGGGCTATGAGCTGCGCAACGCGATGTCCTGGGGGCAGGGGCGTTATGACGAAGCGGCTGCCATTTTCATTTTGTTGTTCGTCACAATCGTCATCGTCGATCAGATCTCAGGCTACCTTCGCGACCGTCTGGCTCACGGTTCGGAAAAAGGAGCCTCGGCATGAGTACCTTTGCAACTAATCTGACCACCGCTGAGCTAAAGGCAGAGGCGGACCGCCTGTTCAGTCGCAAGCGGGTGGTGAACTTTGGCCTGCCTGCAATGGTTCTGGTCTACTTAATTTACGTGTTCTTTGCCTTCGATGTGCCGGGGTTGGCTGCTCGTGCGAATTGGGAAAACGGCAAGACGCTGGTATCGGATAGCTACAGCTACAAAACCCATATCACGCGCGATAACCGCTCGGGCGAAGTGTCTGCGGCCATCGAAGGTGAGCGTAAGGGACGGTACTCCGAAGGCAAAGCGCCCGATTGGGTGTTGCTGGGCGAGACCACAGTGATTGATTTGGAAGATGGTCACGTCGTGCGTTTTGGGCCGGAAACGATTGAGTATGACATACCGGGCTATGGCGTCGTAAGGGCAACCCCATCCCGCTCAGCTGGTGTGCAGGCGCAATTGCCGACAGACGAGGCTCCGGACTGGATCAACGTCTCCAAGAACAGATTGGCGATCACCACGGATGCTGGTCGCCTGACCGTGACCCGCAACCGGTCTGAAGTGTTCCGATATTTCACCGGGTGGGAGCTGTTCTGGTTCACGCTCGATAGCCCCTATTATGGCAAATCCTTCCCTGAATTGGTTGGGCGCGCGGCGCAAGGTGAGGGCGGTGCAATACTGAAAGATTTCTGGACCAATAAGATGTGGCGGCATCAGGATGTGGCTTGGGCGATCTTTGAAACTATCCTGATGGCGTTTCTCGGCACCTTGGGGGCGGCCATGGTGGCCCTGCCGCTGGCCTTCATGGCGACGCGTAATTTTAACCCAATGAAATCCGTACGTTTTGCGACCCGTCGCGTGTTCGACTTTGTTCGGGGGGTGGACGCGTTGATCTGGACCGTGGTTCTAGCCCGTGCTTTCGGCCCTGGCCCGCTGACCGGGGCATTGGCCATTCTGGTTACGGATACTGGCACATTCGGCAAGATTTTCTCGGAAGCGTTGGAGAATGTGGACCAGAAGCAGATCGAAGGGGTGCAATCGACAGGTGCCAACGCGCCGCAACGATACCGCTTTGGCGTGATCCCGCAAGTGACGCCGGTGCTGTTGAGCCAATTGCTCTATTTCCTCGAATCCAACACGCGCAGCGCCACCGTGATTGGCGCGATCACGGGCGGAGGGATCGGTCTGCTGTTAACGCAGGCGATCATCACGCAGAAGGACTGGGAAGAGGTCGCGTATTACATTGTCCTGATCATTCTCATGGTGATGCTGATGGACTGGTTCTCGGGTTGGCTACGCAAGCGCCTGATCCGCGGTGAGACGAGAAAACAGAGAAAGCTACGCGATCCCAAAGCAAAACCGCTTTTACTGCCCTGAGTGGCGAAAAAGGATAAAAACAATGGCACGCCTTCGTCCGGACCAGCCGTTCATACATTCCGATTGCCAGATCACTGGCAGCAGCTTTGGGGAGTATGTAGAGATTGGAGCAGGCAGTCGCATCGCCAATTCGGTCTGGGGCGATTACTCCTATTGCGATCGGACCTGCGATATTGCCAATGCCGAGATTGGAAAGTTTGCCAATATTGCCAGTTTCACCCGGATCGGGGCGACCGATCATCCTTTGGAGAAGGCGTCTTTACACCATTTCCTGTACCGCTCGGCCGACTATTGGGATGACGCACAGAATGATCCGGATTGGTTCGCACATCGCGCCAGCCGCACAGCGAAAATCGGGCATGACACGTGGATTGGGCATGCGGCAATTATCAAACCCGAAGTGACGATTGGGCACGGAGCCATTGTCGCGACTGGAGCGGTAGTTACCAAGGATGTTCCCCCTTACACCATTGTCGGTGGCGTTACGGCTCAACCTATCCGCCGTCGTTTCTCCGAAGTGATTACCGCGCGGATGCTGGCCTTGGAATGGTGGGATTGGGACAACCAGCGTCTGCGCTCAGCGTTACCCGATTTTCGGACATTGAGCGCTGAGGCTTTTCTCGAAAAGTACGAGTTGACCGTCGCCTCGGCAGTGTGAAGGCTCCCGCACTTGCGGGAGCATCTGCTACGCCCAACGGGATGAGACCTCCGGTAGGAAGTCGAAGACAGGCGGAAAACCCACGCTGCCTATTCGTCATTCACGGTCAAGGTAACGCGCTCTCCGGCGAAAACAGTGCGCCCGTATTCAACGGGTAACCCCTCCAGATTGGCGTTGATACCTGCCGAGAACAGCACGGGCGCACCCTGAGGTAACCGTAGATGCAGCGCCTGTGTTGCCGTTGCAGCCCTTGCCGTCAACCGAGTTGAGGTACGCGTATAGTCGGTGACGCCACAGCGGTGCAGCGCCTTGGTGACAGAATTCGTATCTTGTAGCGCTTCGAGGATATTGGGCAGGCGACCTGCTGGGAAAATGCTTTGAAACAGGGCAATGGGCTGCCCATCAGCAAGCGACAGCCCGTCATAGACGTGCACCGCATCGCCCTGAGCAATCTGCAGTGCGTCTGCCTCAGCTTCATCTGCCGCGCGCGTTGTCAGGGACAGGATCGTCTTGCCCGGTATCTTGCCACTGGCCGAGATGCTTTTGTGGTACCGGACCCGCTTGCCGATCGGATAGTCGGTTGGCTGCGTGGCCACGAATACTCCTGCGCCGCGCCTTGAGTGCACTAACCCTTGTTCTGCCATCTCTGACAAGGCGCGCCGGACCGTGTGCCGGTTGACCCCGTGCTGCGCCGCTAGCTGTGCCTCGGTCGGCAGCCGATCGCCAGTGCGAAATCGCCCTTCGGCTATGTCCGAGGTGAGGCTCAGCGCGATGCTTTTCCAGATCGGGGTTTTGCTCATGTCATCAAACTTTCACACACCCGCGATTGCGAGTCATTCCCTTGAGGTGTAACATTTGTCTAGTTGTATAGTTCACATGGACAACCCGGCCAAGAGGTTTTGATGGCGGATCAACGGAACATTGCGCAGACCGCGCGCAAGGAGTGGATGGGCTTACTGGCCCGAGCCCCGGAAGAGGCTCTTATGACGTTGTGGGGCGAATTCGAAACGCCCCCCAGATTTGACTGGCTTCGCAATCCAGAGGTGGGTGGTGTGATGGTCCGTGGACGGACTGGTGGCACTGGCACGCCGTTCAATCTGGGTGAAATGACGGTCACGCGGTGTTCGCTGGTATTGCAGGACGGCACAGTGGGGCATGGCTATGTGCAGGGGCGCTCCAAGGGTAAGGCTGAAGTTGCGGCGCTGATTGATGCCTTGATGCAAACCGAAGCCGCCACAGAGGTCCGAGCGCAGATTATCGCGCCGCTCAGCCAGCAGATGCAGGCATCCAAGACGGCGCGGGCGGCCAAGGCAGCGGCCACCAAGGTCGAATTCTTCACAATGGTTCGGGGAGAGGACTAATGAGCGCCCAAACCCGATTCTCTGGCGGTTTCCAGAACGCACCAGTCGATGCGGCCCACGCCTTTCGTGCTGCCATGACAGTTATGGCCCGTCCAGGTCAGATCCGCACGGTCGCCGGTAGTGTGCCGCCGGCCCCCTTGTCAGTGGCGGCTGGAACGTTGTTGCTGACGCTCTGTGACCCAGAGACCAAGGTGCATTTGGCTGGCAAAGCCAATACGGACGCAGTGCGACAGTGGCTGGCCTTTCACACCGGGGCTCTTCTGTCGGACGCGACCGAGGCGGATTTTGCAGTCGGAACCTGGCAAGATCTTGGTCCCTTGGATCAGTACCGCATTGGCGCGGCTGAATATCCCGACCGGTCGGCGACCTTGATCGTTGAATGCACCAAGCTGCAACAGGCGGGCGCTGCGCTGTCCGGACCGGGGATCAAGGGCACGGCTTTTCTCTCATTGCCGGATGTCCCGCGGTTTCAGCGCAACGCGGCGCTCTATCCGCTGGGGTGTGATTTTTTCTTCACCTGCGAGGACAAAATCGCGGCCCTGCCGCGCAGCACGCAGATTAAGTTGGAGGGCTAGGCCATGTACGTTGCTGTAAAAGGCGGTGAAAAGGCCATCGAGAACGCTCATGCCTGGCTGGCCGAAGAACGACGCGGATCGACCGACATTGCCGAGTTGAGCATCGCGCAAATCCGCGAACAGTTGAGCCTGGCTGTAAACCGGGTGATGGCCGAAGGGTCCTTGTTCGATCCCGATCTGGCGGCATTGGCGATCAAACAGGCGCGTGGTGATCTGATCGAAGCGATTTTTCTGATCCGCGCCTATCGCACGACTTTACCGCGGTTCGGTTATTCGAACCCGGTGGAAACGGGTCAGATGACCTGTGACCGCCGCATCTCGGCCACCTTCAAGGATGCGCCAGGTGGGCAGGTTCTGGGGCCGACCTTCGACTACACGCACCGATTGCTGGATTTCAAACTTGCGGCTGAAGGAGAGGTTCCCGATGCACCCGAAGGCCAACCTCGGACAGAGCCGACACCACACATAACCGAGTTTCTGCAAGGTGAAGACATTATTCAGGACGAACCGGTCAGCGACGCCATTCCGGGTGACCTGACCCGTGAACCGATGGAGTTTCCGGCCGGTCGGCCCTTGCGTTTGCAATCGCTGACGCGTGGGGATGAGGGTTTTGTTCTGGGCATGGCATATTCGACTCAGCGTGGCTATGCCCGCAACCATGCCTTTGTTGGCGAGTTGCGCATCGGCAAGGTTGCGGTTGAGATGGGCATCCCTGAACTGGGCTTCGCGATCGATATCGGCGAGGTTGAGCTGACCGAATGCGAAACGGTGAACCAGTTCACGGGCTCCAAGACCGAACCGCCGCAGTTCACGCGCGGCTATGGTCTGGTTTTCGGCCAATCAGAACGGAAGTCCATCGCCATGGCGCTGGTTGACCGCGCGCTGCGCTGGAAGGAACTGGGCGAGGACAATCTGGGTGCCCCCGCGCAGGATGAAGAATTTGTTCTCAGCCACGCGGACAACATCCAGGCCACCGGATTTCTCGAGCACATCAAACTGCCACATTACGTGGATTTCCAGTCTGAGCTGGAACTTGTCCGCAAGCTGCGCCGCGAAGCCGAGGAGCGGATTGCGCCAAAGGAGGCTGCGGAATGAGTTCAGTCGCCTTCGAGATAGTCCGTGCGCGCGCCGACGCCGTCCGATTCTGTCGTATTGCGGTTTGCTCTCTGCCGCGCCGTAGAGTCGTACTCCCCTCGGCGAAGCTTAATGAAAATGGAGATAAGTCTGGCGGACATCGCCACGAGGATGAGCATTGCGATTGCGACAACCCAGATCTCGGTACTCATTCAAAACCCTTACCTAGTTCACATTACAATAACGGGTATTTCTATGTCTGAGTACAACTTTGCATATTTAGACGAACAGACCAAGCGAATGATTCGTCGGGCCATTCTTAAAGGTTTGGCTGTGCCCGGTTATCAGGTGCCTTTCGCCAGCCGCGAGATGCCGATGCCTTATGGCTGGGGCACAGGCGGAGTGCAGGTTTCGGCCGCGACGCTGACACCGGAAGATACATTCAAAGTGATTGATCAGGGCGCGGATGACACGACGAACGCAGTCTCGATCCGCAAATTCTTTGAGAACACCGCAGGTGTTGAAACGACCGAGGAAACCGAAAAGGCAACGGTCATCCAGACCCGTCACCGCATCCCCGAGGCAAAGCTGAGCGAAGATCAGATACTCGTCTATCAGGTGCCGATCCCTGAACCTCTGCGCTTTCTGGAACCGCGCGAGACCGAGACGCGCAAGATGCATAGCCTCGAGGAATATGGGCTTATGCACGTGAAGCTGTACGAGGATATCAGCCAGCACGGTGCGATTTCGACGTCGTACGCCTATCCGGTGAAAGTGTCGGGGCGCTATGTGATGGACCCATCCCCGATCCCGAAATTCGACAACCCCAAATTGGAAATGGAAGCGATCCAGTTATTTGGGGCGGGGCGTGAGCAGCGGATTTATGCAGTGCCGCCGCATACGAAAGTGGTGAGCCTCGACTTCGAGGATTACCCGTTCGAGGCCACAAAGGCCGAACACCCCTGCGACCTATGTGGGGCCGAGGACAGCTATCTGGACGAGGTGATCATGGATGACGCGGGCAAACGGATGTTTGTCTGTTCGGATACCGATTACTGCCGGTCCCGCCGCACGGCGGGCCATGCGGGCCGATTGGCCGAGGAGGGCGCGGCATGACACCGCTGTTGCAAGTCAAAGGTATCGAGAAACGCTATGGTGCGCGGATCGGCTGCACGGATGTAAGCTTCGATCTCTACCCCGGTGAGGTGATGGGGATCGTCGGAGAAAGCGGGTCGGGCAAGTCGACCCTGCTGAATTGTATGGCGGGGCATCTGGAGCCTGATGCGGGTCAGGTTGTCTTTGACACCCGAGCTGGTGGGCCGATGGATACGGTGACTATGCCCGAACCGGAACGTCGGATGCTGGGGCGCACCGATTGGGCTTTTGTCCACCAGCACGCCCGAGATGGGCTGCGTATGTCAGTGAGCGCGGGCGGGAATATTGGTGAGCGCCTGATGGCTGTGGGCGACCGCCACTATGGCGGCATCCGTAACAAAGCGATCGACTGGCTGGACCGCGTCGAGATCGAAGAAGGCAGGGTGGATGATCGTCCCACAGCTTTCTCCGGTGGAATGCAACAGCGCCTGCAAATCGCGCGCAATCTGGTCACGGGACCTCGGCTGGTGTTCATGGACGAACCGACTGGAGGGCTGGATGTATCAGTTCAGGCACGGCTACTGGACCTGCTTCGCGGGTTGGTACGTGAAATGGGCTTGAGCGCCATTATCGTTACTCATGACCTGGCCGTGGTGCGCCTGTTGGCGGATCGGCTGATAGTGATGAAAAGCGGTCATGTGGTTGAGGCTGGTCTGACTGATCAGGTGCTGGACGATCCGCAACATGCCTACACGCAGTTGCTTGTGTCCAGCGTTCTGCAGGTTTGAGTATTTTTGAAAAGATGAAGTGCGATGATTGAGCTTAGAGACGTCAACAAGAGCTTTACCCTGCACAATCAGGGCAGTGCAGTGATCCCGGTGATGGAAGGGGCATCGCTGAAGGTTGCGCCCGGTGAATGTGTGGCCCTGACCGGGGCATCGGGGGCAGGTAAGTCCACCCTGATGCGCGTAATCTACGGAAACTACCTAGCGGCCTCGGGTCAGGTTTTGGTCGCCGGTCTGGATGTGGCACAGGCCGAGCCGCGCGAGATTCTGGCGCTGCGACGCGAGACTTTAGGCTATGTAAGTCAGTTCCTGCGCGTCGTGCCGCGTGTTCCTACGCTGGAGGTGGTGGCCGAACCGTTGTTGGCCGCTGGATGCGACAAGACTGAGGCACTGGACAAGGCGGCGTCCTTGTTGGCGCGGCTCAATATCCCTGAGCGTCTATGGAGGCTCAGCCCGACGACCTTTTCCGGGGGGGAGCAGCAACGGGTGAATATCGCCCGTGGCTTTGCGCATGAGTATCCGGCGGTGCTGCTTGATGAGCCTACGGCCTCGCTGGATGCGCAGAACCGCGAGACTGTCTTGTCGCTGATCGAAGAGGCCAAGACGCGCGGGACTGCGATCGTGGGTATCTTCCACGACGTCGGCGCGCTCGAACGGGTCTGCGACCGTGAGATCAACGTGTCGGAATTCACCCCCGGAGTGGAGGCATGACCCTTGCGCCAGTCATCGCAGTTGTTGGCCCTTCCGGCGTTGGCAAGGACAGTGTGATGGAAGCGCTCGCAGCGTCTTCGCCCGGTATTCATCGGGTGCGCCGGGTGATCACACGGCCCGAGGGGGAAGAGGGTGAAGATTTCGACCGGGTATCTGCTGAGCGTTTTCGGCAGTTGGTTGCCGAGGGTGCCTTTGCCCTGCACTGGCTCGCCCATGATCTGTTCTACGGGGTGCCCAAGCGTATCGAAGACCTCAGGCAACAAGCGGATGCGGTATTGGTGAATTTGTCCCGTTCGGTTCTGATGCACGCGCAGGAAGAGTTTGGTGATTTGATCGTGATTTCACTGATTGCGGATCCGGATATTCTGGCACGGCGCTTGTCGGCTCGTGCGCGAGAGAATGCGACCGAACAGGCGCGACGTCTGGCCCGCGCCAAGGCCCCTCTGCCTGACGGGTTGACCCGAGTGATCGAGATCGACAACTCGGGACCGCTGGACGCCACGATCAACGCAATCCTTACGCAGCTTCAGCCGGAGAGGGCGTAGCGATGGATCAGGTGAAACCGGCCATCCGCAGCCTCACCCACCAGAGCCAGATCTTTGATTTGAAACGGGGTGGGCAGCAGGGGTGCCAGTTGCGCTTGCAGCGCGTCCTGAGTCGCCACCAGCGTGGGTTTGTCCAGCTTGCCGCTGAGGGTAATGTGAAACCGAAAGGACCCAATCACATATGGATAGCCCCATTGCACAAGGTTGGCGTCCTGTTCCGCCGACAGCCCGTTGGCGCGACGACGGTCCAGCTCGGCCAGTGGCGCAGGGGCGCGAAAGCCGTCAAGATCGCGCACGCAGGCTGCGGCCAGGGTGTTCAAAGCGGTTTCATCTCCTACTGGGCGCAAGGCCAGAAAACGACCCAGGCGTGCAATCTGCAACCCGCCCAGCGTGACGGCGGGCTGCGTGGCCGCAAGCCGCGTGCAGGCCTCGGACAATGCCTCAATCGTTTGCCCTTCGTGCAGGCGGAAGGGCGGCTTCATCGTTGCATGCAGCCCATATTTTCGCGGCACATCGGTCACGGCTGCTACGTCCACGCCGTCGACCACTGGATGGTCGCAGGTCCTACCCGCCTCCATGTCCCAGCCCAGCCAGTTGGTGGTGAATTTCGTCCATTCCGCGTCTGCGGGTGGCGCAAAATAGATCGCGTATCGCGTGAATGTCACAGTGGCCTCCTATGTGTGGCCTTGCCAATAGCTCAAATCGTGTGAAGTTCAGATGACAGAAGAAACGATCCTTGCCAATGCCACGCTTGTTCTTCCGAATGAGACGGTGACCGGCAGCGTCCGCATTGTTGGAGAGACCATTGCCGAGGTTGACACCGGCCCGACGGTTCCAGCAGGCGCGGTCGATTGCGGGGGTGATTACGTCAGCCCCGGTCTGGTCGAATTGCACACGGATAACCTTGAGCGCCACATCCAGCCGCGCCCCAAGGTTGATTGGCCCCACGCTGCGGCGATTTTGGCTCATGATGCAGAACTGGCCAGCACCGGGATCACCACCGTGTTCGACGCGATGCGCATTGGCTCGATCCCTAGCGGCCAGCGCTACAAAAGGTACGCTCGCGATTTGTCGCGTGAGCTGTGGCAGTTGCGTGAACAGGATGCCCTGAAGATCAGCCACTTTCTGCACCTGCGGGCCGAAGTGTGCTCGGAGACGCTAGTGGATGAGCTGGACGAATTCAGCACTGAGGATCGCGTTGGTCTGGTTTCGTTGATGGATCACACGCCCGGGCAGCGGCAATTTCGGAATATGGCGCAGCTGGAGGCCTACATGAAAGGCAAGCACGGCATGAATGATGACGAGTACCTGCAGCATGTGGCGCACCTCAAAAAGCTGCGCGAGCGTAATGGTGACCGGCATGAAATTGAAACAGTGAAAGCCGCTAAGCGATTTGGCGCGATGCTGGCCAGCCATGATGATACCACGGCTGAACAGGTCGCGGTGTCGGCAGGTCACGGTATCAAACTGGCCGAGTTTCCAACCACGGTTGAAGCCGCCCGGACCTGCCATAACCACGGTATCAAGGTCATGATGGGGGCGCCCAACGTGATCCGCGGCGGATCGCATTCCGGCAACGTGGCCGCGCAGGAACTGGCCGAACTGGGCCATCTCGACATTCTGTCCTCGGACTATGTCCCTGCGGCGTTGCTGCTGTCAGCCGTGCGACTTGGAGAGGAGTGGCGAGATATGGCTAGGGGTTTGCGCACTGTAACGCAGGCCCCCGCACAAGTTGTCGGATTGCAGGACCGAGGTGAATTGCGTGCCGGTGCTCGCGCGGATGTGATCCGGTTCCGTCTGCGCGAAGGTGCGCCCGCGCTGAACGGCGTCTGGTCGCGCGGGCGGCGTGTGGCCTGATCAGGCCCGGTAGAACAGGTAACGGTCTGGCGCGATGGTGTCCGGGCCGCTTATCTGTTCGAACCCAACCAGAGGCTGACCCGAAATCAGCAACCCTCCGGGTCGCATCACCTGCTTGATCAGAGGGCTGAGGCGTGAGGCTTCGGCAACGTCCTCTTCCTTGATACCGCGCCCGAAATCGTAATGGGCCAGCGCGATGCTTGTGCCACCAGCGGCCAGTTTTTCCAGCATGGGTTCCGCTTCGCCCTGCAGAAAGTCCTCAGCCGGAGGGGTGCTGGACGGGTGGCACTGCAGCACCCGGTCCATCACCCATATGCGCCGGTTGGACAGGATTTCCCGCAGGTGGTCGTAGGTGCGGCCATTGCCCAATCCCATATCCAGAACATCGCCTTCCATATCGCTGATCTGCGCGACGGCCCAGTTCAGCCCGTCGCGTTGCGCCGTCAGGCGGCGTAGCATGGAATCCAGTCGGCTCATTCAGGTTCTCCGGTTGGTTCTGTTGGTGCGACCCAAGCAAAGCCGGGGCCGTTCAGAAGGCGGCGCAGCAATGCCTCGGTAAAGGTCCAGATGTCCTGATCATGGACCAGATGATGGGTCAAGACGCCGAAAGGTTCGGCGTTGTCGGTGCGTCCTTCGCGTCGTTCGCGCAGCAGGTTGGCAGTTTGAGCAATCAACCTGTCCGCAATGATCAGCCCTCGTGTGCCACGCCAGTCGATCGGGTCCAGATGGGTGTTGATCTGCTCCAGACCGGGCGCCGGATTTCTGACCTTGCGCGGTGTCGCGGTTGAAATAATGCGATAGCCCAAACCCGGCAGCTCCTGCACCACCTCGGGTGCGATACGGTTCCACGGTGGGACAAACATCGGGCAGAGCCTGTTTTCGAACTGAGATTGCAGCCGCTTAAGCCCGGCCCGTGCATCGTCAAGAATATCGTTCATCGGGCGGTGCAGGCGAAACTCGGATTTCTTCTCGTCCGGCAGTGCGTGGTTTTCATGCGCCCAGCCATGTACCACGGGAATAAGTGTTGCGTGGTGCGCGACGTGATCGATCAGCGATTCATTGGCATCGCGGGGAATGACTGCAAGGTGCACCGGTACACCTAAAACCTGTGAAAGCTCTGCCAATGTCTCAAGTTGCGGTGTCGCAGAAACTGCATCGTCGTCACGCCACCAGACAGGAAGGGTTAGCCCTTCGGCCATCCAAGCGTTCAATTCAGTATCCAGAGGGCGCCAATCCATTGTCATGCCTGCCCTCTAAGTTTCACTGCTATCTCAACCGTTCGGGCGGCTCCGTCAAAGCCCTGTGTGGGAACCGGGCGCGGGCCGCTGGACATGACTGCATCAACGGCGCGCGCCAGAACGTCTCCGTTAAGTTCCTTGCTGGGCAGCACGTCGATGGCAGGCAAGTTGGATAAGCTCTGCCCGCGCAAGCTCTGCTCAACTTCCTTGCCATCGTCAAATGGAATGAAAACTGCGGGTGTCCCTGACTGCAAAATATCCAGTGCGGTGTTGTAGCCGCACATACTGACCGAGGCCGCAGCAAGCGGTAGCATCTGGCGGAAATCGGGGCGCACAGGTTCCAATGTCACCGGGGCATCACCGATGAGCTTATTTAATTGGTCAATACGCATCCGCGCATCCTGCCCGCCGACCAACAAGCGCCAGCGCCTGTTGGGCATCTTTCTGGCGGCCTCGATGGCCGCGTGAAAGATCGGTTGACCTACCGATCCACCACCAGCGCTGACAAGAATTTCGTCCTTACCCACCAAATCACCATGAGGCACCGGGGCTTCGGGCGCTACAAAACCCGTATAGAGCAAACGCTGTCGTAAGTGGTTTGTAACTGGCCAACTGATGTCTAGGGGAACAACGCTTTGATCCGAATGAACGAGGATGCCGTCGTAGTATTGCTCGATAATCTCCGCCGTACGTTCCGCTTTTGAGGGTTTGGAAGGCGGCGCCAGAATGTCTCGGATCGAACCCAGAATAATCGGTGGACGTGGCAGGGTTTGTGCTGCCTCCAAAGCCGCGTTGAATTCGGCCGCCAGTGATCGGCGGCCAAAGGGAAACAGCTCTGTGATCAGAATGTCCGGCGCAAAGCTCTGAATGGCTTCGACCAAAGCCGTCTCACGCGCCTTCAGGTAATCTGCATCCGCGACCTCACCGCTTTGGCTTAAAAGCGTTGTGAAATCGGTGCCGTCCGAGCGGAGAGGCGGCAAGCCCAGCACCGTTATGCCCGCACTGTCCAATTGGGGTGCTGGCATCCCACCCGAGACGACAAAAGTCTCGTGGTCGTTGTGAACAAATGCCCGGCCCAGTGTCAGCGCACGGCTGAGATGGCCCGTACCCAGTAAATGAGTGACAACGATCATCACCTTCATTGGGATGCCCCGGTTTTGATTAGGCGGATAGGCTCCGGCAGAGGAGTAAGCGTTGTCATATCAACGATATAAAGTCGGTTGCGCTTGATCTTAAAGGGCGCAGGGCCGTCGAAATCCCACCCCCAGGCGCGTGCTAGAATGACGCGCATAATACCGATATGGCAGACGGCGACCGTGTCGCTTTTCAATCCGTCCAGCCAGGGTTTCAGTCGGTTCCAAACCTCGGCTGGGCTTTCACCGTTTGGCGGGCGGAAATTCCAGCTCCAGTCTTCAATATGCCGATAGCCGCTGTCCGGATCGGCAATAAGGTCCACTCCGCGCAGGCCTTCCCAATCGCCCCAGTTCATCTCGGTCAACGCGCTCTTGGTCTGCGGCTCTCGCCCGGCAACCAGACGCGCCGTTTCACTGGCGCGCAACAGAGGGCTGGACCAAAGGTCCGCGCTCTCCCACGGTTCGGGCAGGCGCGTAGCTGAAAGTTCTGTTCGGGCCTGATCATCCAAGGGAATATCGCTACGCCCCTGAATTCGTCCTGCGCGGTTCCAATGAGTGTGCCCATGTCGCAGCAGAGCCAATTGGGTCATCGAGTGGCCTCCACCAATGGTCGCACAGCTTGCCAGAACCTGTCGGTTGCAGCAGGCAGCAGGTGACGTTCCGCCACATGGGCGCGGGCCTTCGCCCCGATTGCCAGCCGAAGGGTGCGATCTTGCAGCAGGGTACGCAATCTGGCAGCCAGACCTTCAGCGCCATCATCGACCGACGGGTAATCCGATGGGGCCAGAACGTCCCGCACGCCTGGCCGGTCTTGGGCAACTACGGGCAGGCCGCTGGCTTGGGCTTCCAGATAGATCATCCCGTAAGCTTCATTCACACCGGGCCACACCAACAAAGAGGCCGCACCATAAAGTGCCTGCAACGTGTTGCGGTCGCATTGGCCCAGAAAGCGGACTTTGGCTCCGAAAGGGGCCATTAGTGCCTCGACATCAGCTCGCGCCGGACCATCACCTGCGATATCCAACGTCCAATCGCCATCCAGTTGGGCCAACGCGTCGGCGAGTAAGGTGTAAGAGGCCAATTTGTCGCCATGCCGCATCATTCCGACCGTCAGCATTGGACCTTCTGATGAGGAAGCAGACGGCAAGTCTGTCAGCGGCAGAAACGGGGGAAGCTCTACAAGCCGTTGGTCTCCGAACCGTTCCCGTTCCAAAGTGATCAGATCGTTGGCGGTGTGGTAAAAGATCACCTGAGCCGCGTCGCAGGCCTCATGAGCGGCCTGCGCAAACCCGGCCCAAGGGCCATTCAAACGGCTTGTTGCTCGGGTGCTTTCCAATTGGACATAAGGGATGTTCCGGGCCTTACACACAGTCGGTCCCAATAGATCGGGCGCTTTGTAATAGTTGTGATAAGTCACCCAGAGGGCAGTTTTCGATGGCAGTTCGGCAATCAGACGCTGGGCCTCTGCCGCGGCCTCTGTACGCAGTGCTGCCTGCACCTGGGCGTCCCCTGTCTTGTCATACACGCGCAGTCGAGACACCAGGTCGACCGCATCGCCCTGCGCTGAAATCGCCTGCATCAAGTTGCGGGCCATTTCCCGATCGCCAGATGGCACCGGATTGTCCGGGGCTTTCATCGGGGTGTAAAACGCGACCCTCGCCATCACTCTGTGTCCGAACCCAACGCGCGCAACCGCTCGGACAGGCGTGCGATGCCCGGGTCCATGCGAAATTCGGTAATCAGTCGGTCATAAGCGGCCGAGGCCATCGATGCGGTCTGATCCGGCGCTGCGGCAAGTCGGCTAATGGCAGTGGCCAAAGCGCCGGGGGCGTCATCGGACAGGACCCCATGCGTGCCGGTTTCAATGAATTCGGGGATGGCAGAAACCGGCGTCGACAGAATCGGCAGCAACTGAGACGCGGCCTCCATCAGAACGTTCGGCAGTCCGTCACGGTCTCCGTCCTCGGCAATACGGCTGGGAAGTACGAACAGGTCGGCCGCGCGCATGGCCGCGATGACTTCGGGCTGGTCGCAGGCACCTTTCCATGTAATCCGGTGCGATAGGCCAGCGGCCTCAGCCTGGTTTTTCAACGCATCACCTAGCGACCCGCCACCAATATGCGCCCAGTGCCAATCGAGCGTTTTCGGCAGTCGTGCGAAAGCATCGATCAATCGGTCAAAGCCCTTTTTCTCGACCAGACGCCCAACAGACAGCATGTGAAAAGGTCCGTCCGGTGCGCGTAAGGCACGGTTAGGCGGGGCAGGAAAGCGACCAAGGTCTAACCCGTGGTAGATCAGATCAACCCGAGATGGGTCATCTGCCAAGCTGCGCAGATGCTCGGCCCCGAAAGCAGTGCATGTTGCACCGAACGCCGCGCCGTGCGTGCTGGCTTGAAGCTTTTCGACCTTTTCCCATACGGGCGAGGTCCAAATGTCCTTGGCATGTGCAGAAAAGCTCCAAGGCAGGCCGCGCATGATCGCGGCATAGCGCGCGACCGAGGACGGCGTATGCATGAAATGCGCGTACATCACCTGCGTCACGTCGGGAAGTTCTGCGGCCAGAACGCAAGCCTGACCGAACCGGCGGATGCGGTTATGGGTCGGATCACGGCGCAAGTCGGCGCGCCAGATCCGGTAAGCTTCGGCATAACCCGGCAACGCCTGCGCTGCATGCCGTGCGGCCCAGACGCGTTGCGGTTCCTGATACAGATATTCGGGCAGGTAATGCACCTGACCCTGAAAGCGGTCGTGCAGTGGGTGGCGCTTTACATCTGTTGGATGGCGTAGAGACCAGATGTCAAAACTGTGCCCGGCTTCTTGCAGGGCGACTAGTTCTTGGGCGATAAACGTCTCGGACAGGCGCGGCCATCCTTTGACCAGCACCGCCAGTTTCGGCTGAGCTGTCGTCATCCGGTGGCCCGTTCCTGTTCCCGGTTCAGCAATGCGTCCACGCGATCGGTGACGTAGTCCAGCCCGTCCAAAAGCCCGTCTTGAATGGCCTGCGATGGCAACGGCTGCTGCGGCAGGTTGCGTATCGCCTCAATCATTGCATCCGGTGTCAGGCCGTCACGGGTTTCGTCGAGCATTCGGACAAGCCCCAGATCCTCGGCCTGCGAGGCGCGGATCCACTGCTCCAGCCGTGGTGTCGTGCGCGGCACTATGACGGCGCGTTTGTCGAACGAGAGCACCTCGCAAAACGTGTTGTAACCGCCCATGCAGACGACGCCGGCAGCCCCGGCAAACAACGTTTCGATTTGGGATTCGAATCCAACGGCGGTCACTCGTCCATTCAATGCAGCAACGCGGGTTTCGAATTCCTCGCGCAGCTCGCCGGACAGGAAGGGGCCATATACCAGCACCGCGCGGGGTGATAGTGTCGGATCTTTCTCATAGGCCGACAGGACAAGGTTCACCATCGCCTTGCCATCGCCGCCGCCGCCAGGTGTGATCAGGATATAAGGCTGTTCCGGAGGCTCGCCCACTGGACCCAGATCGCGGCGCAGATATCCGGTCCAGTGAATACGCGATTGTGCTGCGTGGCTGAGCGGCAGGCCCTTGGTCGGGTCGTAGATCGAGCGCAGACCATAGACCCAGATTTCGTGGTAGAACCGTTCGGTTGCTGTCAGCGCTTCCTTGCGCTCCCATTCAGCGGCTAGAACTTCGGGCTCGTCCAGCACGTCGCGCAAGCCCAGAACCAGTTTGGTGCGTTGCGAATGCAACAGGTGTTCCAGCGTCGGGAAAAGCTCTCCGCGAAAGCCGGTTGGCTCTTTGTCGACGACCAGCATATCGGGATCGAATTGCTGAACGGCGGTCTGGATCAGACCGGCACGCAGTTCGGTCACCTCTTCGATTCCCATGCCGATGGTCCGCGCCGCGTAAGAGCCATCGGCGCGTTTGGTTACGCCTGGCAGGCGCACGTGATCGACCCGGCGTGGAAAGGTAAACCTGCCAGCTACGGGCGATCCCGTCAGGATCAAGGCCGAGGCTTCTGGGTTGGCCTGTGTAATGGCCGCAGCCAAGGCCCGCGACCGGCGCAGATGCCCCAATCCGAATGTATCGTGGCTGTAGAACAGAATGCGCGGCGCGCGGCCGGTTATGGTATTTTGTATTCCTAGGCTCATGCCTTCGCCTGTCGTGTTTCTGTGTCCAAATCCGCGCGTTTATCCCGTTACCGTATTATCTTTGGTGCCGCTTGCCAAAGGGGGTGTCAAGATTGTGCAAATTCGTCAAACATGGCGAAATGGCAACATCTGGTGCGCCCGGGGGGCGTCACCCACTGTGCCTGACGTTGATCTTACTATTCCACCCATATTACAGCATCGGTCATATTCAGTTTTTTCAAGGTTGGAAACACTCTTGTCGCACCCCTTGCAGCGTGAACACGAAATGACACGATCTCAGGACGCGAAAGGCTGAATATTTGAATATACTCAGGCGCTTCTGTACCCTGCTGTGCAACTTGCGAATTGGATAGGCTGTTCGATGAAATTCAAACTCATAGCTGGAATTGCCCTGGTTTTGTGGGCATTCGCAGCGGTCTTCGTCACCGCAGCAGCGGCGCAGACGCCATTTATCCCTGGATACAACACGGGTTCCGATACTGAGGCTGATTCAGCCCAGGAAGGAGATCTAGCCGCCGCGATCAAAGCTGCGACCGAAGCCGGTGCCAGCGTGATCGTCATCGACAGCACCGGACAGGTTGTGTCCTCGGGCAGTCAGACCGGTGCTGCGGATGCAGGACCGCACGATCCAATGGCGGACGGTTCACAGCTCATGAAGGCGCAAGAGAAGTTTTCGGATTTCCGCGCATCGATGGAATCGCGCCTGCAAGCCTTGCCCTATTCGATATTCGAAGTTCAGTACATATTACGTCAGACCAGCCCTGACGGACGAATCCAGACCTATGTCGAGGTGCTGTTCTGGAACATCCTGTTCCTTTTGTTGGGGCGCTGGTTGTCGACCGAGATATACGGCAAGCGTATGGCCAAAAAGCTTGTCGTGGCGCGGTCCAAGGAAAACCCGCAGGGCTATCGGGAAAAGATGCCGTTTTTGGTGTTCCGATTTTTTATGGGCGTCGGAGCTACGATTTTTGCGATGCTCATGGCCCTTATCGTTGGGTACCTGTTCTTTGGCGAGGCTGAAAATATCTCGATCCAGTTCACGGTGACGGCGATTTTCACCGCCTTTTTCCTGTCGCGCACGGTGTCCGACCTGTGGCGCATGGTGTTGTCGCCATACCTCAGCCAATATCGTCTGCCGCCCTTTTCTGACAGGGACGCGAAAATTCTGTATTTCTGGGCCTCTGCGCTTGCGACCTATGATATATCGGTCGTTCTGTTTTCGACTTGGGTTGCCGATTTCGGCTTGAACTACAACGTCTATGCGATGGTCTATGGCAGCCTGACCATGTTCGGTGCATTGGGCAATGTGCTGATGATCCTGTTCAACGCCCGCGCCATTTCCAACGCCATCCGCGGGGGGCGGGCACCGGATCAGGTTTCTTGGATCTCGCGTTTCATCTCATTCGCCTGGGCGCCCGTGCTGATCGTGTATATCGTCTTCAGCTGGTTCAAACTGGCGGTTGATCTGGTGCTGGAGAATGAGAACTCGCTGCCGATCGTGGCCAGCAGTTATTTGATATTCATGTCGGTGGTCGTGGCTTATGGGGCGATGAACTACCTGTTGGAGCGGTATTTCGACCGCAATCGTCAGATGGAGGACCTGAACGCGGCGGTTGAGGAAGAGGTCGAAGAGCCCACCGAGACACCCGAGGCAGAAATGCGCCAACATTCGATCCTGACATACGAGGATCTGGCCCGTCGCGTTGCGGGTATTCTGGCCTTTGTCGTTGGCCTATATGCGCTGGTGGTGATCTGGAACCCCGAAACCAGTTGGAGCGAAGACCTGCCAATTGACCGGGCGCTGGATGTGATGATCATCCTGTTTATCGGATATATCCTGTTCAATTTTTTCCGCATTTGGATCGACTCGAAAATTGCCGAAGAGGTCGACGATGGCAGCGAAGAGGCCGAATTGGGTGATGAGGGCGGTGAAGGCGGGCAAAGCCGTCTGGCCACGTTGCTTCCCCTGTTCCGCGGGGCGATTCTGGCCGTTGTTGTAGTCACCATTGTTCTGATCGTGTTGATGGAGTTGGGTATCAACGTCAGCCCGCTGTTCGCTGGCGCTGGTGTGGTAGGTCTTGCTGTTGGTTTCGGCTCGCAGACACTGGTGCGCGACATCTTTTCCGGGGCGTTCTTCCTGATGGACGACGCTTTCCGCAAAGGGGAATACATTGACATCGGTGACGTGAAGGGGACTGTCGAAAAGATTTCGGTTCGTTCCTTCCAATTGCGGCACCATCTCGGGGCACTGAACACGATCCCCTTTGGCGAGATCAAGGTGCTGACCAACTATTCCCGCGATTGGGTGATCATGAAACTCCCGTTGCGTGTGACCTATGACACCGATGTCGAGAAAGTGCGAAAGCTGATCAAGAAACTTGGCCAGCAATTGCTGAGCGATCCGGTGATCGGTGAGAACTTCATCCAACCGTTGAAATCGCAGGGCGTGATCGAAATGCAGGATTCTGCGATGATCATCCGAGTTAAGTTCATGACCAAACCGGGGGATCAGTGGCTGGTGCGCAAGAAGGTCTACCAGGAAATCCGTGAGCTATTCGCGCGAGAAGGTATCAAGTTCGCCCACCGCGAAGTGACCGTGCGGTTGGCCGAGGGCAAAGAGCCCGAGGAACTGACACCAAAGCAGCGCGAGGCCGTGACCGGCGCAGTTCAGGCAGCGATTGACGAGGATTATCTGGATGATATTGGCCCCGGCGGGGGCGACGACCGATAGGTGCAGCTCCCGCCCCTTTTTGCTGGCGTCTCTGGCGAGACGCCACCCAAAGCGTTGGGCCAGGCCGCGCGTTCCGCGCGGTGGTCGGTTCAGGTGGACAGCGATGGCCAGGCCGGTTGAGCCGTGCCCAGTTTCGCGGCAGGCAAGGACCAGGACATTTTGGCAGAGCCGACTGTCAGGGCCGGTTTTAGGCGGTGGCCTTCTCCCCAACCTGACGTTTCTATCTGTTGCGTATAGTCGGCAGTGGTTGCGTCGGTAATCTTTTGGTCCGTCTCTGATTTGGCCAAGGCGGCCAGCAGTTCCGCGGTACGGGCCAGTGACAACTGGGCAAGCATGATGGAGTTTCCAGACGCTGCCTCGGCCATAACTGACAATACGGCGGCGGCCATCAGATAGCCTGTTGCGTGATCCAGTGCCTGTACAGGAAGTGGCGTGGGTGTGTCAGCCTTGGCCCATGCACGACCGGCATCCGCGATACCAGCACTCATCTGTACGAGGCTGTCAAAGCCGCGTCTGGCCGACCAGGGACCTTGCCAGCCATATGCGTTCAAGGTGACCTCAATCCGGTTAGGCGCCAGTTCATCCCGTTTGAGCTTGGTCAGGCCAAGCGCATCCAGAGCACCGGGGCGGTAGCCGTGGACGAAGACATCAGACTGTGACAGAAGCGCTTGCAATGTCATCAGACCGCCCGGGGATTTCAAGTTCAGATAGGCACAATGCTTGCCCAATGAGATGTCGGGGATAACGCCCGGCTCATCCCACCCGAGGGGGTCAATTCGCAGAACCTCGGCCCCGAAGCCGGCCAGTGTCCGGGTTGAGACCGGCCCGGCCAGAATGCGGGTGAGGTCGAGAACGCGTAAACCTGCCAATGGACGCTGCGCCGTCGCCTCGGGGCGGTCCCGCAAGGTGACGCGCCTTGGGCTGTGCCAGCCGATCAGAGGATCGCGCGACACGGCCCGCCCCTGAGGATGGTCGAGCCATTCCGAGCGGCTGCGCATTGCTGCGGCAACACCGCCCTCGGCCACGATGGCGGTTTCCAGGTCGGCGATGGACCACGTCTTGAGAGCCTGAGCGACGGCGTCCCGGTCGGCCTTGGCACCCAAAACCTTCGGTGCCGCCGCCCTATGGTGCGGCAGGTTGGTATGCAACCTGATCCAGCCGTCGGACGCCTGATAGTCGCCGGCGATGGCATCCCAAAGGCTGGGCATCTGCCACCCTTTTGGTTTGAAAGAAAATCCGTACCAGAGCGAGGCCAGCCGGTGATCGACCGATACCTCTGGTAGTTTGGGGGCCAGATTCAACGCGGCCACCAGACGGGCCAGTTCCTGACCCACCGCGCCAAAGCTGGCAGTCGCCAGTTCTGACACGGCAAAGGCGCTAGGCCGTGAACCCTTGCCGCTGGATTTATAGCTGTCCGAGGCGGGAAGGGCGGAAATCAGGGTCATTGCTGATAAGGATCGAGGCTGTCGCGCAGACCATCACCTAGGAAGTTGAAGGCCAGCACCACGACGATGATCGGGAGCATCGGAATTGCCGTCCACGGATAAATCTCGATCGAAGCGAGGTTCTGCGCATCGTTCAGCATCACGCCCCAACTCACCGCAGGAGCCCGCAGGCCCAGGCCAAGGAAGCTGAGCGCGGTTTCCCCAAGGATCATAGCCGGGATCGACAGGGTGGCCGATGCGATCAGGTGCGACATGAAGTTGGGCAACAGGTGTTTGCGGATCACCCTTCCGGAACTTGCGCCCATCATTTCGGCTGCACGCACATATTCCTCTTCACGCAGCGACAGGAACTTGGCGCGCACGGAACGGGCCAGACCCGGCCAATCGAGGATGCCGAGGATGATCGAGATGATGAAGAACACCGCGACGGGGCTCCAGTTCGATGGCACCGCAGCGGAAAGCGCCAGCCAGAGCGGCAGTTCCGGTAATGATCGGAGGATTTCGATCACCCGGTTAATGACCCAGTCGATCTTGCCGCCGAAATACCCGGCCATCGAACCAAATATGATGCCAAGGAAGAAGGATACTGAAATGCCGATCAGACCCACTGTCAGAGACAATTGCGCGCCGTAGAGGATGCGGCTGAACACATCGCGGCCCAGACGATCCGACCCCCACAGGAACAGAGTGGCCCCTTCTGGGGCGCAGAACAAATGGGTGTCGGATTTGATCAGACCCGCCAGTTTGTATTCGGAGCCTTCGCAAAAGAACTTGATCGGGCGGGGGTCTTCCAGGTCGGGGACGAACTTCCATTGGAAGGTCTCAAGATCGGCCTCTGCAATGATGGGGAAAACATGTGGGCCGATGAATTTCCCCTCATAGAACCAATTCACGCTTTGTGGCGGAGCATAGAGGTGCTCTCCGTTCCGTTCATTGGGGCCGTAGGGTGCGATGAAGCCTGCGAAGGGCAGCATCAGATAGCAAAGCAGCAGGAAAATGCCCGAAATCAGGCCCAGCTTGTGGGTTCTGAATTTGCGCCAGACCAGCACCCAGTTGGGCGCATCCAGATCGGCGCGCTCTAGCTGTTGCAGCGCGGCGTCCGGGTCGAAGGGGGCGTCGTCGACAAAGCGACCATCGGGGTGTTGGGTCATGCTTCACGCCCCTCATACCGGATACGCGGGTCGAGCATGACCAGCAGAATGTCAGAGATCATGGTGCCGATCAGGGTCAACAGGGCCACGAACATCAAGATGAAGGCGGACAGAAACTGATCCTGTGTCTTCAGCGCCGTCAGCAAGGTCGGGCCGATGGTCTGCAGGCCCAGAACGACCGAAACCAGAACCGAGCCGGACACCATCGATGGCAGCAGGTTGCCGATATCGGCCACAAAAGGGTTAAAGGCCACGCGGAGCGGGTACTTGGTCAGCATCCGTGACGGCGCCATTCCCTTCGCGATGGCGGTTTCTACATAGGGTTTGCCAAGCTCATCCAGCATATTGGCGCGCAGACGCTGCATCATGGCAGAGGCACCGGATGTGCCGATGACAAAGGTCGGGACGATCAGGTGAACGAGGATGGATTTCATCTTGTCCCAGCTCATCGGTAGACCTTCGAACCTGGGGTCCATCAGGCCGCCGATAGGCAGGTTGAAATAGCGGTGGCCGTAATAGAACAGGATCAGTGCCAGCAAAAAGTTCGGGGTGGCCAGTCCGAGGTAGCCGACGAAGGCCGAAGTATAGTCGATCCACGTCCGTGATCGTGCCGCAGCGATGACGCCCAGGGGCAGGGCAACGGCGTAGACGAACAGAATCGCGGCCAGATTGACCACAACGGTCAGCCAGAGCGTGTCACCCACAATCTCGGCCACGGGGCGGTCGAATTCGAAGGACCAGCCGTAGTTGCCCTGTATCAGACCCTCGAACCCGTGCGGGCCGGGCCAGAAGCCCATCCAGATCAGGTATTGTTCCCAGATCGGTCGGTCCAGTGCGTATTCTGTGCGCAGGAACTCGGCCTTAGCCACACCTGCAGATTGGCCCGATGCCTGTAGTTCTGCAATCTGGTTGCTGAGATAGTCGCCGGGCGGCAGGTTGATGATCACAAAGATCAGTACCGACACCACCAACAGCGTCAGCAGCATCGTGAAAAAGCGATAGACTGCATAGCGCAGCATAACCATTTAGCTGCTCCTGATCAGTCGGCGAAGAAGAATTCGTCCGGCCGGTGAATGCCGAAATGTGCGCCGGGCTCCCATGCCCACATGGCCTGTTCGGGTACGTTGCGCAGGCGGTTCGACACCACAACGGGCTGCGGCGCGCCGTTCAGGATGCCGATAGCGTACAGTTGATCCGCATGGATGTTCAGCATCTCGGTCCAGATCGCCTTGCGCTCGTCATCATTGGTTGCGACCTCCCAATCATAGGCTAATTGCATCAGGCGCTCGGCTTCTGGCATGTCGGGGGCTTCGCCCACATCTCCGCCGGTCTGGTAATGCTGACCCCATTTGGGCCAGGCGAGAAAAACCTGATCGGTCGGTGCCAGATAGGCTGGCGAAGTGTGAGCCTGCGGAATGCCGTCATCCCACCCAAACCAGACCGACGCCATTGTGTTACCGGCAAAAACACGGTTGCGCAGGATGTCCCGGTCCAAGGGGCGCATCACCAAATTTACACCGATATCACGCCAGTTATCGGTAACGATCTGAAGGGCGTTCTCGACCTCTTGCCGTTCCCCGGCGGTTTCGATGATTAGTTCCATCGGCCGGCCGTCAGGCAGCAGTCGAACGCCGTTCTTATTACGTTCGGTCAGGCCTGCTTCATCCAGCAACGCATTGGCCGCATCGACGTCGTACTGCGCCCACGCTTGCGCATTTTCTTCGCTATAGAACGGGGACGCAGGCAGAACCGACATCGCGCCCGGTTGAGCAAGCTTGAAATACAGCGCTTGATTGATTGTCTGGCGATCAATGGCCAGCGACAGGGCGCGGCGCACACGCACATCGCGCAGAACCTTGCGCCATCCTTCATCGGCAAAATTCAAATTCGGGTATATCGCAATCTGCGACGCGACACCGGTTTTCCATAGCCGCGTTTTATAGTTCCCAACCTCTTCACCCTTTTTCAGGATTGAGGCATCGCGGAACGCCAGCCCGCGCCCTTGCAGGTCGGTCTCACCAGCGTTGGCCTTGGCGGCCACCAAGCCGGGAGCGACGATCTCCATTTCGACGACGTCAATATAGGGAAGCTGCACGCCTTTGCTGTCGATGCGGTGGTAATAGGGGTTTCGCACAAAATTGTGCCGGATCTTCTTACCCGAGCTGGCATTCAGCCAAGGCTGCAGCGTGGGTAGCTCGTGGTTGTCGTATTTGTACAGGTTGTCCAACTTGTTATGCAGCGCTGCCCAGCTTTTGACGCGGGCATCTTCGACCAGAAAGGCGAGTTCCTCGGCGTCAGCATATTTGTCATGGTATTGCTTTAGAAATGCCGCAGGGCGGTAGATGAAGGGAGGGCGGGCCTGCGCCAGCGACTGTAGAAAGTCGGGGTTAGGGTCTTCCCACTCAAAAATGACAGTGGTCTCGTCAGGGAAGGAGACTGTCGGCAACTTGCCATCGACGATCAGGAAATCCGGTGGACCCGAGGGGCTGAGCAGTTCGTTATTCGCCACATCCTCCCACCAATATCGGAAATCTTCCGAAGTGAACGGCGAGCCGTCCGACCATTTGTGGCCTTCGCGCAGGTTCAGAGTGTATTTACGGTTGCCATCGCTTTCGTACGATTCCAACAGGTCCGGCACGATTTCATAGTTTTCGTTGAACCCAACCAGCCGCGCATATCCATAGACAACCATCTGACGAATGTCCTTGGACCGGGTTACCATGGTGCGCAACGTCCCGCCGGGGGCGCCGAATTCACGCCCTTTGGCAGCAAGATCGACGACCAAAGGCTCGGTCGGAAGGCGTTCTTCGATGGGGGGAAGGTTGCCCGCATTCACTTCGGTGGACCAGAATTCACCTTCCTGAGGGGTAGGCGTGTTTGCTGTGGCGGGCAGCATCCATGCAGCAGCCAGCGTAGCGGCCAGAAACAGGGGGCGAGTGGTCTTAAACATGGCATCGTACCTTATGGCCGGGCTCCATTTCTACCAGTGAAGGTATCACGGAGTCGGTAAATCGGAAGGCGTCATCCCAACTGTCTGGCGAACCTGCGCCCAAAGCAACCAATTTCAGGTCGATGGGTCGGTTGATGTCAGGTTCTGGCTGAGCGGCAATTAGCGCCTTAGTGTAAGGGTGGCGGGGATTGTAGAAAAGGGTTTCGGGCGGGGCTTGTTCAACGACCAGACCGCGGCGCATCACCGCTACTTCGTCGGCGATGCGCGCCACAACAGCAAGGTCGTGAGAGATAAAGAAATAGGACAGGTTCAGGCTGTCCTGCAGGTTTTCCAAAAGCGTCAGAATCTGTTCTTGAACAGAGACATCCAAGGCCGAGGTCGGCTCGTCACAAACGATTAGCTGAGGGTCCAGCATCATTGCCCGCGCGATCGACAGGCGCTGTCGCTGACCGCCTGAAAAGGCATGCGGATATCGTTTCAGCATGTCGGCATTCAGGCCGACCCGCTGCAGCATCTCGGCTGCTTTGTCCCGTTGTTCCGCCACATTGCCGATATTGTGAATCTCCAACGGCTCGGTCATGGCGTCCTGAATGCGCATCCGGGGGCTGAGCGAGCTGTAGGGGTCCTGAAATACCATCTGTGCCTTGCGCTGAAACGCAGTGCGCTGCGCGCGGGTCATGCGATGCACGGTAATCGGATCTTCGGTCGCCGAGGTCCGGAACAACACTTCACCGCCGGGGTCGGGTGGCTCGGCCCCCAGCGCAATGCGCGCGGCTGTGGTCTTGCCCGAGCCGCTTTCACCGACGACGGCCAACGTCTTGCCGCGGGCAAGATTTAAGTCCACGCCACGGCAGGCATGGATCAGACGCTCACCCTGCCAACCCTTGCTGGAGCGCATGGTGTAAGTTTTGGACACACCCTTCATCTGTAGAATCAGGTCTTCGCCGGGCATCGGAATCCCAACTGCTTCCTTGTCGGGGATCTCAGGAGCCGCGTCGAACAGTTGCTGGGTGTAGGGGTGCGCAGGAGCGGTCAGGATCGGGGCAGCGGCACCAGCTTCCATGACGCGGCCCTTGTGCATGACGACGACTTGCTCGGCCATATTGGCGACCACGCCCAGATCGTGCGTTACAAGGATGAGCGCCATACCGGTTTCGCGCTGCAACTCTTTGATCAGTCCCAGCACCTGCGCCTGCGTCGTTACGTCAAGCGCGGTTGTGGGTTCATCTGCAATCAGCAAATCCGGCTTGGACACCATCGCCATCGCGATCATTGCACGCTGGCGCATGCCGCCGGACAACTCAAACGGGTAGGAATCATAGGCGCGCTGAGGATCAGGAAAGCCCACGCGTTCAAACTGGGTCAGAACCTCTTTGCGGGCCTGCGCCTCGGATGCGCCTCGGTGCAACCAAAGAACTTCACTGACCTGATTGCCGATTTTGTGCAGGGGCGACAGGGACCGCATCGGCTCTTGAAAGATCATCGAGATACGGTTGCCGCGAATGTCGCGCATTTGCCGCTCGCTGATCTCTGTCAGTTTCTCGGTGCCCTTGGAATCATTCAGAATAATCGTGCCGCTGCGAATCTGTGCCGTGCGCGGTAGAATCCGCAAGGCCGCCCGGCACGATATGGTCTTGCCCGAGCCAGACTCGCCCACCAGCGCCAGTGTCTGGCCGGCTTCAACGTCGAAATTGACGCCTTTGACAACGGACTCTCCTGCACCAAAACCGATGCTCAGGTCCCGGACAGACAACAATGCTGTCATGCAGGCGTCCCACCTGTAAGGCCGTGGTGCGGCATTGGCTAAATCAACCCCCCGTGTTTTTTGGCGCAGTTTCGCGCGCTAGGTGCAGGCTAGTCAAACCCGTTCTTAGTCCGAAATGTCTCGGAAACGTGAAACTGTCTCCATTTTATCTACACAAAGTCTTGAAGATTTGCCATCAAAGACCCTGTCGGCCCCACTATATAAGCCGATTGATATCAAGGAGAGATTTCCCCGTGCCCGACGACCAAAGCCGACTGGATCTGTTCATTGACCGCATGGTGTCTCAGCGGGCCTGTCTGGATTACGCCATTGCCCAGACACAGGGAATGCCGGGGCCGGTGTTTGAATTGGGGCTGGGGAACGGGCGTACTTATCACCATATGGTGCAATACGTTAAAAACCGCTCGGTCTACGTCTTCGAACGCGCCGTGGCCTCGCACCCGGATTCGACCCCGCCCGAAGATCGAGTGATTCTGGGCGACGTGCGCGAGACGCTGCCCGCCGCTTTGGATCGATTCGGTGCGACCGCCAGTCTGATCCACGCAGATCTGGGGGGGCATAACCGCGAAAAGAACGACGCGTTTGCCAGGTTCGTTTCGCCCCTAATCGAGCCGCTTCTGGCAGAGGGCGGGCTGATGGTGTCCAGCGACAGGATGTATTTCGAAGGGTTAATCGAACTGCCGCTCCCACCCGGTGCCGTTGAGGGGCGCTGTTTTGTCTATCGCCGTTAAGTTCACCTAACGATGTTGTTCTACGATTGCTCTACGGCCCCGAACCCGCGTCGCGCCCGCATGTTCATTGCGGAAAAGGGGCTGCAGATCGAGACACGTGAGATTTCGATCGCCAAAGGCGAACAATCAGGCGATGCATTTAAGGCCGTCAATCCAAACGCGACGCTTCCAGTGTTGGTCACTGATGAGGGCGTGGCTTTGACCGAAAACCTGGGCATTGCAGCGTATCTTGAGGCTCGCTTTCCCGAACCGCCTTTGATGGGGAGTACCCCCGATGAGAAGGGGCTGGTTCTGATGTGGAACAGTATTGTCGAGCAGCAAGGTGGATTACCCATCGCCGAGACATTGCGCAACACACATCCCGCCTTTGCCGACAGGGCGATTCCTGGTCCGGTCAATTACGCTCAGATTCCCGAATTGGGTCAGCGCGGCGCGGCGCGGGTAGAGCATTTCTTTGATCTGCTGGAAACTCGGTTGGCGAAAAGCCCCTACATCGCTTGTGCAGAATTCACGCTGGCCGATATTTCGGCTTATGTCTTTGTCGATTTTGCCCGTGTGATCAAGAAGCGGATTCCACAGGGAAACTCTGCCACGCTTGCGTGGTTCGAAAAGGTTGGAGCACGGCCCAGCGCTCAGCTTTAAATCGAATATTTCGGTCGCAGGGTGTCTGCGAGAAGAACTGTACATAAATGTCTAGACAGAAGTGAACAGTGGGGCTAGCGTCCTGTCCAAGCCAAGTAGGGAGGGCAGGATGAAATCTCAGTATCGCGTTGTGGTCATCGGAGGTGGCGTTGTTGGTGCCTCGGTTCTGTATCACCTGGCCAAGTTCGGTTGGTCGGATGTAGTGATGCTCGAACGGCGGCGGCTGGCGTCGGGCTCGTCCTGGCATGCGGCGGGCGGTATCCATGCGCTGAACGCCGACCCGAACATGGCTTCGCTGCAGGCCTACACCATCGACCTGCTCAGCGAGATCGAGAAGGAATCCGGTCAAAACATCGGTCTGCACATGACAGGCGGTCTGACACTGGCGGGTACACCGGAACGTTGGGAGTGGCTGCAGGCAAACTATCGCATCTTTCAGTCCATTGGTATTGACGATTGTGAATTACTGTCCCCGGAAGAGGCGCAGAAACGCTGCCCGATCATGTCGACCGACGGCGTTCTGGGTGCGATGTGGGCAGACCGCGAAGGCTATATCGATACGACGGGCACGGTGCAGGCCTATGCGACGGCGGCCAAGAAACGCGGCGCGGAATACTACGAGGAAACTAAGGTCGAGGAACTGATCCAGACTGCGGATGGCTGGCAAGTGGTGACCGACCGGGGAACGATCACATGCGAACATGTGGTCAACGCGGCGGGTCTTTGGGCAAAGCAGGTGGGCCGTATGGCGGGCGTTGAACTGCCGGTCTCTCCGCTGAAACACCATTATCTGATCACCGACACGGTGCCCGAAGTGGCCGAGGCCGATTTCGAGATGCCGATGACCGTGGACCTCGAAGGGTTCACCTACATGCGGCAGGATCAGAAGGGCGTTCTGGTTGGTATCTACGAGGTCGATCACGAACACTGGGCCATGGACGGCGCGCCGTGGAACTATGGCGAAGAGCTGTTTCAGGAACAGCTAGATCGGATTGAGAATGAACTGACGCTCGGCTTCGAGCGGTATCCTTCGATCCAGAATGTGGGCATCAAGACGTGGGTCAACGGCGCGTTTACATTCTCACCCGATGGCAACCCTCTGGTCGGCCCGGTGCCGGGCAAGCGTGGATACTGGTCGGCCTGTGCAGTGATGGCGGGCTTCCTGCAGGGTGGTGGTGTCGGCAAGACACTGGCCGAGTGGATGATCCATGGCGAGCCCGAGGCGGATGCATGGCCGATGGACGTGGCGCGGTATGGGGATTTCGCGCAGAACAAGAGGTACATCCGCGAGACGACAGGGCAGTTCTATTCCCGCCGTTTTGTGATGACCTATCCGAACGAGCAACTGCCCGCAGGGCGTCCGCTGAAAATGGCCCCTGCCCATGACGCAATGACCGAAGCCGGGTGTAAATGGGGCGTTAGCTGGGATTTGGAGGTACCGCTCTATTTCGCGCCGAAAGGGTTTGAGGAAACCCCGACACTCAAGCGCTCGAACGCCCACGACATCGTGGCCGAGGAATGCAAGGTGATCCGCGAAGGCGTGGGCCTGCTGGATATTTCGGGCTTCTCGCGGTTCGAAGTCACTGGTCCGAACACCGAGATTTGGCTGGACAAGGTGATGGCCTCGAAACTGCCCGCGCCGGGCCGCGCCAAGCTGGCCCCGATGCTGGGTGAGAACGGGCGGCTCAAGGGCGATCTGACTGTGCTCAACTGGGGCGATGGCACGTGGTGGATCATGGGCAGCTACTACCTGCGTGCCTGGCACATGCGGTGGTTCGACGACCACATGATAGACGGCGTCGATATCCGTGATCTGGGCGAGGAATATTGCGGTTTTGCCGTGGTCGGCCCGAAATCGCAGGCTGTAGTCGAGAAGCTGGCGGAACAGGACATCTCGGGCCTCAAATTCATGGGGTGCGGTGATTTCGATATCGGTCTTGTCCGCGCCCGCGTGGCGCGCATGTCAGTGACCGGCGAGAAGGGCTTTGAGATCAACTGCCGCTATGGTGATCACATCAAGCTGCGGCGGATGCTGCTCGAGGCCGGGGCTGCCGAGGGTATCCTTGAGTGTGGCTTTAACGCGATGCTCTCGACCCGTTTGGAGAAGAGCTTTGGCATCTGGTCGGCGGAATTCACACAGCTTTATACTCCGGGCATGACCGGGATGGATCGCTGGATCGACTGGGACAAGAATTTCGTCGGCAAGGACGCCGCCTTGGCCGAACGAGAGGGCAACGGCCCCGCGCAAGTTCAGGTGACGATTGAGGTGGACGCGCTGGATGCGGACGCCAGCGGGTATGAGCCGATCTGGGCCGATGGTGAGCGCGTGGGTTTTGTCACTTCGGGCGGTTACGGGCACTACACGGGTAAGTCGCTGGCAATGGCTCTGGTCAATCGGGATAAGGCCGAACCGGGCACGGAACTTACCGTGCATGTGGTTGGGGTTGAACGTCCCGCGCGGGTGATTGAACCGTCGCCGTATGATCCGCAAGGCAAGGCGATGAGGGGCTAATGGTGATCTCACAAACGTCAGAGCACGGCCGGCGACGACGCGGGCGCGCGGCCGACGCTGCTCCTCCGCCCAGTCGCGATGTGAACTATCGCCAACTGAAGAACCCGTTCCCGCAGATGGAGGTTTTCTCGGCGGATCAGATCGCGGACATGCATGAAACATCCCTGCGGACGCTTGAGGAACTGGGGGTGAAGGTCCTGCTGCCCGAAGCCCGCCGGATTTTTGCTGCAGGTGGCGCGCGCGTGGATGAAGACACCGAGAGGGTTTTCATCGGGCGCGACATGGTCGACGCGGCTGTTGCATCCGCCCCAAAGTCGATCGCTTGCCGTGCGGGCGCGCGTCATCGGGATTTCACTCTGGAACTAGGAAGTTTGGTGTTTCAGCCGGGGGCCGGGGCTCCGAATGCGACCGATCTGGAGCGTGGCCGTCGCCCCGCGACCGGGCAGGATTATCTGGAGTTCCTGAAACTCACGCATCATTTCGACGTGTTTCAGATGATCTCGCCGCAGGTCGAGCCGCAGGACGTGCCGACCCATCTGCGCCACTATTTCACGACGCAGGCGCAGATCGAGCTGACGGACAAGTTCCCGTTCTTCTACTCGCGCGGGACGCCGCAGGTGATGGATTGCTTTGAGATGCTGTCCACCGCGCGCGGCCTGTCGGATGAAGAATTCCGCAGTAACGCGCATTGCTACACGATCATCAACACCAACAGCCCGCGCACGCTGGACATACCCATGGCGCAGGGTCTGATCGACTTTGCGCGCCACGGTCAGATGTCGATTATCACGCCCTTTACCCTGATGGGGGCTATGGCACCGATCACCGTGGCCGGCGCGATCACGCTGTCCCATGCCGAGGCATTGGCCGCGTTGACATTGACGCAGCTTACCAAACCCGGCGCGCCGGTTTGCTATGGTACATTCACCAGCAATGTAGACATGAAGTCAGGCGCACCTGCCTTCGGGACACCCTCGCATTTTCAGGCGTCGCTGGCGGCAGGGCAACTGGCGCGGCATCTGGGATTGCCCTGGCGTTCTGCGGCCGGGTCTGCGTCGAATATTAACGACGTACAGGCGGCGAACGAGAACCAGTTCGGCCTTTGGGGTTGTCTGATGGCCGGGGCAACCGTGATCATTCACTCGGCCGGTTGGCTCGAAGGCGGGCTGACCGTGTCCTTCGAAAAGCTGGTCTGCGACGCCGAGGTGCTGAACATGGTCGCCGAGCTTTGCGCGGGTGCTCAGGCGGGAACCTCTGAAATCGGTTATGACACCGCCCTGCGCGAGGTTGAACCCAGCGGGCACTTCTTCGCCACAAGTCAGACGATGGAACGCTACAACACCGAATTCTATCAACCGCACGTCCACGACTACGCCAATTTTGGCACCTGGACCGAGCGCGGCTCGGTCGATGCCAACCACCGCGCGACCGACGTTTGGAAAGGCATTCTGAACGACTTCAAACTGCCCACCAGTGACAGTGACCGTCTGGGTGCATTGCAGGACTTTATCACGCGTCGAACTGCCGAGGGCGGTGCGCCACCGGAGAGTTGAATGAACACTAAACCTATTTTGCACAGGGACGACCCCGAAGCCGAACCTCTGGTCGGCAACATCAAGGTCACACGTGACGACTGGCTGAACGTGGCGATGGATGTGCTGATCTCGGATGGGGTGGACCAGATCAAGGTGCTGAGCCTCGCCGAGCGGATGGCCGTGTCGCGATCCTCGTTCTATTGGTACTTCAAGTCTCGGCAGGAGCTGCTGGACGCTTTGCTTTCCCGCTGGCAGGCCACCAATACAGCCGGATTGATCGCCCAAGCTGAGGCCCCGGCAGACACTATCACAGCGGCGGTCTGCAATGTGCATCGCTGCGTGGTGAACGCAGACCTGTTCGATACGGCGCTGGATTTTGCCGTGCGGGACTGGGCGCGCAAGTCGGGCAAGGTACGGCGTGCGCTGGATCAGTCGGACGCCCGGCGGCTTGAGGCGTTGCACGCCATGTTCGCACGATATGGCTATGCCGAAGTTGAGGCGGAAACCCGTGCCCGCGTCCTGTACTACATGCAGATCGGATATGATCTAGCCCAGCTGAACGAGCCAAAGGAAGTGCGGTTGTCGATGGCACCCCACTACCTTTATGTCTTTACAGGCGTCGAGCCGAAGCCTGAGGAAATCGAAGAATTCTATGCTTATTCAAAGCGCTATTGGGAAGGAGACACAGAATGAGCCAACCAGACGCAATCATCATCGGCACCGGCGTTATCGGCGCCGCCATCGCGTTCGAGATGGCCAAGGCTGGGTGGAAGACCCTGTCGCTGGACCGTAATTCTCAGGCTGGCCATGGCTCGACCGCGGGGTCTTGCGCGATCATCCGGATGCATTACTCGACCTTCGATGGCACTGCTTTTGCGTGGGAGGGGTATCACTATTGGCGCGATTGGGCCGAATATCTGAGCCTGCCTGCAGATGCCAATCTGGCGCAGTTCCGCGAAACAGGGTGTCTGGTGATGAAGACAGACGCCAACGGAATGCTTGAGAAGCACATGAAGAACAGTGCCGATCTGGACTGCCCGTTCGAGGAGTGGTCACCCGAGAAGATCACCGAACGCCTGCCAGTTTATTCGCTGGACAGCTTTACACCGCCGAAACGCATGGATGACCCCGAGTTTGGCCAGCCCAATGGCCGCAAAATGCAAGGCGGTGTGTTCTGGCCACAGGCGGGCTATGTCACCGACCCGGCGCTTTCGGCGCAGAACCTGATTAATGCCGCCAAACAGCATGGGGCCGAGGTTCGGGCCGGGGCCGAAGTGGTCGAGATCCTGACAGAGGGCGGTCGCGTAGCCGGGGTCAAGCTGGATTCGGGTGAGGAAATCCGCGCCAAGGTGGTGGTGAACGTCGCCGGGCCCGGGTCGGCCATCATCAACAAGATGGCGGGCGTACTGGATGACATGACCATCGAAACCCGCCCCCTGCGGCAGGAAGTGGTACACGTCCCCGCGCCCGAAGGGTTCGACTTTGAAAACGACGGCACCATCGTATCAGACAGCGATATCGCCTGCTATTGCCGCCCCGAGCACGGCAATCACATTCTGGTCGGGTCGGAAGACCCGGAATGCGATCCGCATCAGTGGTGCGAGGACGACGTGCATTATAACCGCGACTTCACCGATCAGTGGACGACGCAGGCGATGCGCTATGCACAGCGGGTGCCCAGCCTTGGCATCCCGTCAAAAACGCGCGGAGTTGTGGATTTATATGACGCCTCGACCGACTGGATTCCGATCTATGACAAATCCAGCTTGCCCGGGTTCTATATGGCCTGCGGTACCAGCGGGAACCAGTATAAGAACGCTCCGATCGCGGGTAAGATGATGACCGCCCTGATAGACTATTGCGAAGGCGGTTCCGATCACGACGCGCAGCCATTGCAGTTCGAATTGCCGTACATCAAGCGCATGATTGATGTCGGGTTCTATTCCCGCAAACGCCCGATCAATGAAGAAAGCAGTTTCTCCGTTCTGGGGTAGCCTACGGGCCAAATCGCTCTAACTTTCCTGGGAACCAAATGAGGGGCCCAGGATGGCCGATCCAACGAATCGAGTTCTGATACTGGGCAGCGCCCCAGATGCGGTTGCTGCGCAAGATTGGGCGCGCGGCCGCTTTTCACACATCGTGGCCATCAATAACGCTTGGCGCATCAGGCCAGATTGGGACGTTTTGATCCATCCCGAGGATTTCCCGGCGGAAAACCATCCTGACAGTATCGGCCCACAACAGCGGATCGTGACCGCGCAGGACTACGTTCCGGCACAAAATAAATTTGGCGGTTTTGTTTATGCTGGGGGAACGATGGCCTTTACCGCGGGCTATTGGGCGCTCTCCGCTTTGAACCCCGCAGTACTGGCATTTTTCGGGTGCGATATGATTTATCCCCGCACTGGGAGAACGCATTTCTACGGGACCGGAATGGCAGATCCCTTGAGAGCTGACATCTCTCTGCGATCGCTTGAGGCCAAATCCGCGCGCCTTGCTTTGTTTGGGGCGACGCAAAGCAGTCGGGTAGTCCGGCTGTCCCAAGGGGAAAGCAGGTTGCTGTTTCCATCCGTCACGCTCGATGATTTGGAAACATGTGAACTACCAGCCACAGATAGCATGCCGACGCTGTTACAGGTGGAGAAAGAGCTGGGCTACCGTGTTCCTTCAGGCCGCTATTGGGAAGTTGCAGACAGATTCGATGCAACCGAAATTGATGCACTGGATCGGCAATGGCTGGCTGCATATCGGCCATTTTTTCTTAAACATGTCGCCTGAGGTGACGGCGGTTCAGGTGGCGAACTTAACCCAAGCCCAAACCATTGCGATATAGGTCAGGTTGTGCATGCACTGATCCAGCCCCGCTGCGCGCCAGAATGCCGCCTGCGACGGCACCAGTTGCTTTTTGTCGGAGTAGCTGGCTTTGAAGTAATCAATGTTGAAATGGACGATCCATTCCAGCACAGCAATGATCAGAATGAATAACCAAGGCGTGCCAAACAGCACGAAGACGATAATTGAACCAATAGCGTGTACGCCCGCGTGCTGAGTCCGGCCCCAGTGGAGGTACTCACCGCGACCGGACAGCATTTTGGGAGTCTGAAGGTAATAGTCCGCAAACATATGTTTGATCTGCAATAAGCAGAGCATCACAAACACCGCGCCTATATTGGCAGTCAAAGTGTTCCTCCCGATATCGTCCGATCAAAGTTTAGGCGCTAAACCGTTGTGGCGCAAATGAACTAGTTCACACAGGGCGGAATAATGTTCAAATTGGAAACCATTTGCGTGATCAGCCACGATTACGGTAACTTTAGGGTGTTGGATGTGCGACACTTTCTTCAAGATGGGATCGGTGATCCAAAGTGGGGGCAGACTCAATAGAACGTTCAATTTTCCGGTTCATTTGGAAATACTCGAAACGCGATCAGTTAATCCTGCTGGCCGTGACGTCCACTCTTTTCCCGCTTCTGTATCTTACGTTGGAATTGCCCAAGCGTATCATCAACGACGCAATCGGTGCGGCCAACCCTGTCGTGGATGTCCTTGGGTATGAACTGTCTCAGACCACTTTTCTGATCCTTCTTTGCTGCGCATTTCTGCTGGCGGTTCTGGCGCATGGTCTGATGAAGATGCGTATCAACACCATGAAAGGTGTGCTGAGCGAACGAATGCTGCGCCGTTTTCGTTATCAGCTGATCAATCGCGCCCTGCGTTTCCCGCAACCCTATTTCGAGAGGGTCAGCCAGGGCGAGATGGTGTCTATGATCACCGCCGAAAGCGAACCGATGGGCGGGTTGATGGGCGATGCGATCAGCCAACCGGTGCTGCAGGCCGGGCAGATGATCACCATCCTGTCCTTTCTGTTCCTGCAGAGCGTGTGGTTCGGTCTGGCGGCCGTTGCGCTGATCCCGTTGCAGGCCTGGCTGATCCCTAAACTGCAACGCCAAATCAACTTGCTGAACAAAAAGCGCATTCAGGAAGTGCGGGTGCTGGCGGCTCAGATCGGCGAGAACGCTGCTGGTGCCTCGACCCTTCGGGCCAACGGTGGCTGGCGTTATCGCCGCGCAATGATTTCGGAACAGCTGGGGCGGCTGTTTGGTATTCGGTTCGAGATCTACCAGAAAAAGTTCTTTATGAAGTTTATCAATAACTTCATCTCCCAACTGACGCCCTTCATGTTCTATCTGGTCGGGGGTCTGCTGGTTCTGCAGGGCTCGGTCTCACTGGGTGCGCTGGTTGCGGCATTGGCTGCCTACAAAGACCTGAGCTCGCCATGGAAAGAGCTGCTGACCTACTACAACCAAACACAGGATATGTCGCTGCGCTGGGATGTGGTGATCGAACGCTTTGCGCCACCCGGAATGACGGATGAAAAGCTGTTCGAGGGCGAACCTGAATCCAATCCCCGCCTGAATGGCGACATTGTTCTAGACAGGGTTTCTGTCCGGGATATGGATGGTAACCAGGTATTGGATGACCTGAACCTCACCTTTTCAGGCGGGCAAACCATCGGGATTGCGGCCCCCAGCGAAGAGGACCGGCGCGCCGTGGCCGAATTGCTGACACGCGACATCCTGCCCAGTGCAGGTCGGCTTGAGATTGGGGGTGAAAGCATGGCGGCTCTGCATCAGAGCGTAGTGGCCGCACGCATCGGCTATGCCTCGTCGCGCCCGGTCATGTTCAAGGGTACGTTGGGTGATAACGTCATGATGCCGATGCGTCAGAAACCGTTGACGACGCAGACTGACGATCCCGACTTTGCTGAAACCCAACGCGCTGGCAATAGCGCTGATCCATTTGAAGGTGATTGGCTGGACCCGTCGCTGGCCGGGTTGAACAGCCCGAAAGAGCTGCGAGACTGGTGGCTGCATCTGATCGACGGAATGGGGTCGGGCGCGGCTTTGTTCCAGCGCGGGGCCGAACAGGTTTTTAACGCCGCCGATCACCCTGATCTTGCGCGAAAACTGATCGAACTGCGCCCTCTGGTACAGCAAGCAGTACAAAAAGCCGGGTTGGAACAACAGGCGCTCGTCTTCGACTGGTGTGCCTACAACTCGGCTTTGCCAGTCGTGGAAAACCTGTTGTTCGCCACGCCTCGGGTGCCAGTCACACAAGAGCTGTTGGCGCGTCAAACTATCTTCCTTGGGCAGTTGCGCGAGTTGGGGCTGGACGAAACGTTGGTCTCACTGACCCGAGACGTGATTGAGATGCTGCGCCAAATCTTCGGTCTCGACGGGACAGATCACCCGCTGTTCCGCAAGCTTGGGTTAGAGGCGCAGACCTATGAAGCTGCGCTGGAACTGGTCGAGCGTACAAGGAATGAGGGTGTCTCGGGACTGGATGACGAACAACTTGCCAATCTGCTGGCAGTACCCTTCGTCATTTCAGCCGAGCAGATCGGGCCAGCCTTCACCGATGAGCTTAAGAACCGCATCCTCGAACTGCGCCACAGCCATTCTGAGAAGTTGATGGAGCGGCTGCATGATGTCTTTGTTCCGCTGAATAAAGAGGAATTCGCGCCAGGCCTGACCGTCTTGGAGAATGCGTTGTTTGGCAAGGTAAGCCAGATTGGCGGCGGCCGATCGGATGAGGCACGCAAGTTGATAGTCGATGTGTTGGGCGAACACGGCGCGCGTCCGTTAGTGGTGGAACTGATCTATGATGTTCCGGTTGCGATTGGGGGGCAGAATCTGCCTGCGATCTTTGCAGAACCGCTGGCCTTTACTCGTGCAACTATCAAGAAGCCGGATATTCTGATTCTGGAAAATGCCTTGGCCAGTTACGATATGGCGACCAAGATCGCGGTTTACAAAAACCTGCGTGAGCTTCTACCGGACACGACGGTCATCTATTTGAACGACCAGTTCGACAACCCGGATGTATTCGACATGTTTGTTGAAATCCGGCAAGGTCGGGTGGTTTCGGATGAAGGGCAAGCCACTGTGGAAGAGGACAGCGCCGCCTCGGCAGATCTGGCGCGCAAGCTGCGCGCATTGGAGCAGACACCGCTGTTTTCCGGTCTCGACCGCAGACAGCTGCGCCTGCTGGCTTTTGGTGCGCGCTGGTTCGACGCCAAACCGGGCGAGGTGGTGTTTCTGAAGGACGACCAACCCACCGACGGTGCTTATGTGGTGCTGGAAGGTGAGGCGGGTTTGTACCTTCCGCAAATGGAAGGCCCGGATCAGTTGATCACAAAAGTCGGACCCGGTGCATTGGTAGGAGAACTGGGGCTGATCCGCAAGGAGCCTCGTGCGCTGAGTATGATTGCCGAGACAGAGCTGTCCTGTCTGCGGATCGGCGAGGAAGAATTCCTGGCCGTGGTCGAGAACGACGCAGCGACTGCGTTCAAGCTGATGCAGGTGATTGCAGGCTACGTCTCGAACTAGGTTTCGGGCTTGCAGAACAAATCGTACAGCAGCCCAATGACCTGCGCGACATTGCCGTCTTGCAGTGAGTAATAGATCGTTTTGCCATCCCTACGGGTTGAGACCAACCGTTCTTGCCGCAATCGGGCCAGCATCTGGCTCACGGCAGCCTGACGGATTTGCAGCAATTCCTCCAACTGACCGACCGATTTCTCACCTTCGCCCAGATGGCAGAGGATCATCAGGCGCCCTTCATGTGCCAGCGTTTTCAAAAATGCGGCGGCCCGCGCGGCGCTTTCCTTCATGTCCGCGGGGTTTTCAGGATGTGCGCCCTTGGTATCTGTATCTGTAGTACTCACGCGCGGCCTGTTTCGAAATGTGGTTGACCCAATATGCCCCGAATTGGGATTGCTTGTCACCCCTCGGTGACTGGCGCGCCGCCCTGAAAAGCGTTTCCATTCACATAGTCACAAGGCTCCTCCTGCATTTGCAGGTGCAGGCCGTCCCCTGTGTAGGGGTGCGCGCGGGCCAAGTCTTCGTCTACCTCGATCCCCAGGCCGGGCGCGATCGGGGAGGGTACAAAGCCTTCTTCCACACGCAGCGATCCCTTGATCAGTTGGTCGTGGAAGGAGGTCTCGATGGTTTCCAGCAACAGCAGGTTCGGAATCGAAGCTGCCAGATGGATATTGGCCGCCCATTCTATCGGCCCGGCATATAGGTGTGGGGCCATCTGCGCGTTGAATACCTCGGCCATGGCAGCGACTTTCTTCATCTCCCAGATGCCGCCGGCGCGGCCCAGCGCGGGTTGTAGTATCTCGGCAGCGCCTGCCCGCAGAACGGCTCCGAACTCGGCTTTGGTGGTCATACGTTCTCCGGTTGCGACGGGGATGCGCACGTTACGGGCAACGCGGGCCATGTCCTCGATCATGTCGGGGGGGGTGGGTTCTTCGAACCACAGCGGAGAGTATGGTTCCAGCGCCTGTCCCAGCCGGATCGCGCCAGCGGTATTGAACTGACCGTGCGTGCCAAACAGCAGATCGGCCTTGTCGCCGACAGCCTCGCGGATCGCTTTGCAGAAAGCTACGGACATCGAGATATCCGACATTGCGGGCATATGCCCGCCACGGATTGTATAGGGACCTGCCGGGTCGAACTTCACAGCCGTGAACCCACGCCGCACCATTTCCGCCGCGCATTCTCCGGCTTGCTCGGGAGAGGTCCAGAAATCAGTCAGGTTATGGTGAGGCAGGGGATAAAGATAGGTATAGGCCCGAATGCTTTCGTTCATCGACCCGCCCAACAGGGCATAGACCGGTCGGTCGCGATCCTTGCCCAAAATGTCCCAGCAGGCAATCTCTAGCCCCGAAAATGCCCCCATTACGGTCAGGTCGGGGCGTTGGCTGAACCCACTGGAATAGGCGCGGCGGAACATCAGTTCGATATTCTCGGGGTTTTCGCCCAGCATATGCCGTTCGAACACATCCCGGATGACATGACGCATCGCTTCGGGACCGACGGACGACGCATAGCATTCACCCCAGCCGGTGAGCCCGGTGTCTGTGGTGACTTTGACCAATATCCAATAGCGTCCTCCCCAGCCTGGCGCGGGCGGGGCGGTAACGATGATGTCGAGGTCCTGTAGTTTCATCCGGTGTCCTCCGCTTTGGATGGCATCAGTCTCTGTTGAACAGGATCACGTTGCGTTTGGCAGATCCCGTTTTGGTGTCCGCGATTGCCTCGTTTATCTGATCCAGAGACCAACGGCCCGAGATCAGCTCGTCCAGCTTTAGCCGCCCTTGTTCATACAGGTCGATCATCCACGGAATATCGCGTTGAATGACCACATCCCCCATTTTTGAGCCGACTACGCCTTGCCCCAGCGCGGCCAATACAACCGGCTCGTACCTGGACATATCACCCGAATGCGGCATGCCGATCATAATTGCTTTGCCGCCCCGCCCCAGATAGCGCGGGGCCTGATCATAGGCCGGGATTGCGCCGACGGTGATCAGAACCACATCGGCGCCACGCCCACCAAGCGCCTTGAACGCGGCCTTCCAAGGTCGGTCGAGGCTGGCCAAAACGCCATGCGTTGCTCCGAACTCCTTGGCGATTTCCAGTTTCTCTTCGGTCATATCGACCGCCACGATCCGGCGTGCGCCAGCAAGGCGAGCACCCTGAATGGCGTTCAGCCCGACACCCCCGGCACCGATCACAACCACATCCTGACCGGGCCGCAACTTTGCGGCATTCACAGCAGCACCGACCCCGGTGATCACACCGCAGGACAGCAGGCTGGCCACGTCTTTCGGCATGGTTTCCGGAATTTTCACGATCTGCCGATGGGTGACGACAACCTTTTCCGCGAAGGCGCCGCAGGCCATCGCCTGCTCCAGTGGTCCACCATCTGCTGTTTGTAAGGGTCCCTTAACAGTGTCGTAAGGCGTTTCGCAGATCGTGGGTTTCCCGCTCGCGCAGGATGGACAAGAGCCGCAGGCGCGGATCAATGTGACGACGACTGTGTCGCCGACATCAAAACCCCCGACAGCATCACCGGTTGCGGTGATTACCCCTGCGGCCTCATGTCCGTAGACGGCCGGCAAATGCCCACCCCAGGCGCCGCTGGCGAAGGTAATGTCGGAATGGCAGATCGCCACCGCGTCCAGTGTGACCTCGACTTCGCCCGTGCCCGGCGGCGCAAGCAATACATCTTCGATGACCAGAGGTTCATTGAACGCCCGGCAAACGGCGGCTTTGATGGTTTGCATATGTCCCTCACTCCCTTTCGTTCACGGTGGCGCGGGAAAACGCATGTCGCAAGACGGAATCCGTCATCAGGGTGTCGTAGTTACGCCACGACAGGGCGCGATCGCAAAAACAGGGCGAAGCCAATGCACATTAATACCAAAGCAAGAAGGAAAGGTGCCCCCGGCAAGTATACAGCAGCATCGGGTTTTATGAATTGAGCGAACACGCTGGTCATCACCAGCGGAGAGATCACCATCGAAAGCGCGTGGAGTGAGGTGAGAACGCCCTGCAACTCTCCTTGTTGCGAATCCGGAGTTGCGCGTGAGGTCAAAGCCTGAAGGGCAGGGGTGACAACCGCCCCAAGCGCGGTGATCGGGATCAGCATCCGTGCGATGAACCCGTTGGTTAAAAAGGCCAGTAGCAAGAAGCTGGCGACCTCAAAGCCCATGCCGTAAATTATCGTGACCCGCTCACCCAGAAATCGGGTCGCTGGGCGGATCAGGCCGCCTTGCACTGCGGCCATGCCAATCCCGTAGACACCCAGTGACAAACCGATCATTTGCGGAGACCAGCCGAAACGCTCGGTGGTGAAATAAGCCCAGATCGCGGGGTAGACGTAGATCGACACCGAATACAGGAAATAGACCCACAGCATCGGGCGGATGCCCGGAAGGGATGCAATGGCGAGCAGTGAGTTCACTGGGTTGGCGCGACGCAGGCTGAAGGCCCGGCGGTTTTTGTCGGTAACAGTTTCAGGCATGACCAGTAAGCCAGCCAGACAGGTCAAGGCCGACAGGCCGGCCGCTGCCCAGAATGGCGCACGGGTGCCGTATTCGCTTAGCAATCCTCCAATGACCGGACCCAGCACGAAACCCACACCGAAGGCCGCTCCAAGCAGGCCGAAATTCGCGGCTTTTTCGTGGGGTCTGGAAACATCCGCCATGAACGCCGCCGCCGTGGCATGCGTGGCGGCGGTGATGCCGCCCACAATGCGCCCGGCCAGCAGCAACTAAATGCTGCCTGCAATTGCCATTACCACGTAATCCAATGACATGACGAACAGTGACACCAGCAGAACCGCGCGCCTTCCATAGGCATCTGAGAGATTGCCCAAGATCGGGCCAAAGACGAACTGCATAGCCGCAAAGGCGGTGCTCAGAACACCGCCCCAGATTGCCGCGTCGGCTAGCGTGCCGCCCTGAACCTCGACAATCAATTCCGGCATGATGGGAAGAACCAGACCGATGCCCATCGCGTCGATCATGACTGTTCCGAGAACGAATAGAAAGGGTAGGCGCATGGGAACCGTTCGTGAGTTTCACCCGGACCCTATCACGCTTGGTTCACATGTGAAGCGCCTGTCACGTCGGGTTATGCCTTCGGTAATTTTTGTTCCAAGTCGTCGAGAATTTCAGCCAGATGGCGAGGCTGCGCGAAGAACGGAGAATGAGAGCTTTTAATCGTCGCCCGCAATTCTTCAGGGGCAACATGGCTCATCTGTTCTTCGTACTCCGTTGGGATCGTATGGTCATCTGTCGCGCGGATATAGGCTTTGGGAACACGGGCGAAATTGTCGGACAGGGGCAGAGGAGTGTCCTGCGGAGCGATGGCCTGGGGGCAGAGCCGCGCAAAGGCGTAAGGCACGGTTTCAGGGGGGCAGTCGTGGTAAAACAGGTCCTGCACCATATCGGGTTTGACCGTATACGACAGGCCATCTGTCGATTTTTCGACCGCATCGACGATCAGTTGACGGGGTGCGCGCTTGCGCATCTCAACCATCGACAATCCGTCCTGCGGAACATAGGCGCACAGATAGATCAGGGCGCGCATCGCGCTCGGGGCAGCCTCGGCGGCAGCGCTGGTTGGGTAGCCGCCCCAGGAATGACCGACCACTATGGTTTCAGGTGTGCAGGCCGACAAAACCGCATCGCGGCAGGCGTCCAAAGTGACATTTGCTATGGGTGTCGGGTCTGCGCCGTGGCTGGGCAGATCTACAGCGCGCGCCGAGTGACCCAACGCCTGAAGCGCGGGGATCAGATCACGCCAACACCAGGCGCCGTGACAGGAACCATGAATCAACAGAAAATCTGCCACGGGTCCGCTCCTTCAAATATGTCCGATTTCGGTCAGAAAACCGTGCAGTAGGGCTGCATATTCTGCCGGTTGCTCGACACACGGTAAATGACCGGCCCTGCGCATCAGTTCGAATTTGGAACCGGGGATCAGTTCGATCGTTTCACGTACAAGATCGGGCGGGGTTGAGCCGTCCTCGCTGCCTGCAATACCCAATGTGGGCAGGCGCAGACCGCTGGTCGGGGTGTAGAAATCCGTGCCCGAGATGGCGGCGCAGCAGCCCAGATATCCGTCAACAGGCTGCCGCACCATCATGTTGCGCCACAGAAGATGATCCGGTGAAGCTTGGAACTTTTTCGAGAACCATCGCTCCATTGTCGCGTCGGCCAGCGCTTCGATACCGCCCCGCCGTACCGCATCCATCCGATCTTGCCAGATTGAGGGGATGCCAATTTTCGCAGCGGTATTGGACAGGACCAGCGCGCGGACCTGATCCATGCGCTTTACCGCCAGCCCCTGCGCGATCAACCCGCCAATAGACAGGCCGACAAAGACGCAATCCCGTACTTCCAGGTAATCCAGCAGAGCTTCGGCATCGCGAACCAGGGCACCCATGGAATAGGGCGCAGGAGGTTGCGACGAAAGGCCATGCCCGCGCTTGTCATAGCGGATAATCCGAAGGCCCGAGGGAAGGTGGGTCAGCATCGCATCCCATAAGCGCAGATCGGTGCCAAGTGAGTTGGCAAACACAATCGGCGCGCCGTTCGGGTCACCATCAACGCGATAGTGTAGCTGCACGTCTCCAAAATCTGCAATCTGCATGACTCAATCCCCTGTGGTCAAACGTTACGGTGTCAAAATGGCCCAACTCTTGATTTATGTCAGGTCAGGAATTCCAGTGCTTTTCCAAAGACTTCGGGATCTGCATTCCCCCCCGACGCCACAACGATTACCGCGTCACCTTCAATTTCATCTTTTCGGAATAGGGCCGAGGCCAGAGATACCGCTCCGCCCGGCTCCAACACGACTTTCAGACGCAGAAATGCCAGTGCCATAGCACGCATCGCTTCTTCTTCGGTAACAGACAAGCCCGGACCACATAGGCGTTTCAGGATTGGAAACGTGATTTGCCCCGGTTGCGGTGTCAGAATCGCGTCGCAAATATTGCCCGAGGCGGCGTTGTTGTTTTGTATTTCGCCCGTGGCCAGAGATCGTTTGACGTCATCGAAGCCTTCGGGCTCACATGGGCGGGCACGCAGGCCGGGCGCGTGGCCCTCAAGCGCCAATGCAATCCCCGAGGTCAGCCCGCCGCCGCCGCAGCAGACCAGAACATCCGCCTTTGCCACTTCCAAAGCAGTGGCCTGTCGGGCGATCTCCAGCCCCGCCGTACCCTGACCGGCAATCACCTGCGGCTCATCATAGGGGCGGATCAGGGTCAGACTACGTTCAGTCGACAGCGCTTCGCCGATCTCTTCCCGGCTTTCATTGGCGCGGTCGTACAGTACTACTTCGGCCCCCAGCGCGCGGGTGTTGTTGATCTTCAACTGGGGCGCGTCCGAAGGCATTACGATTACCGACGAAATCCCGTGCTGCGCGGCGGCATAGGCCACGCCTTGTGCGTGATTGCCCGAGGAAAACGCGATCACGCCGCGTTTCCGGTCTGCCTCGTTAAGGGCGGAAATCGCAGACCACGCGCCTCGGAATTTGAAGCTGCCGGTGTGTTGCAGGCATTCCGGTTTCACCAGCACGCGCCGCCCTGCCAACTCATCCAAAAATGGAGAGGTCAGAAGCGGCGTTTCCCGAACGTGGCCCCGCAGCCGTTCGGCGGCGGCTTCGATCATGCCCAGTGTGCTCATGCGGTGTCCAATACTTTGCGGATCAGGTCCAGTGACTGTGGTTCGTCCAGAAATGGCACATGGCCGCGATCCGGTATTTCTGCCGATATAAGGCCGGGGTGGCGTTTGTGCATTTCGATCAGCGTGTCCTTGCCGAGAACGTCTGAGTTCGCGCCGCGAATAACGCCGGTGGGAATGTCCCGCAGGGATTCGAAGAACATCCATAGATCCGGCGTCGCGCCTGCCGCAGCCTGATCCAACAGCGCCGTGCGCAGGGCCGGATCATAACGAAACGCCAGACCTGCATCGGTTTGCTCGTACTGGATTTCCACTTGTTGCTGCCACCGCTCTAACGACACGTCAGGGAACTGATGCTGCATTGCGTTTTGCATAGCCAGCGCTGCGTCATCATACGTGGCCGACATTGGAGGTTTGCCGACATAGTCCATGATCTTGGCGATACCCGCAGGTTCGATCACCGGGCCAACATCATTCAGGATTACGCCAGCCAACCGATCAGGGTGGCTGGCGGCCAGCGCCATAGCGATCAGACCACCGCGCGAAGTGCCCAGAACTACCACGCGGTCCAGCCCGAGATAATCCAGCAATTCGATCACGTCGTGGGATTCGCGAAGGACGTTGTAGTTCATGTAGTCAGGGTCATGATCCGATTTTCCACGCCCCCTGTAATCCATCGTGATCATCCGCAGATCGGTGACATGCGGCGCGAGGTATGAGAAATCCCGGCTGCAACGGGTCAGCCCCGCAAGGCACAGCAGAGGAATTCCAGACCCGGAGTCTGTATAATAAATGCGCTTATCATCGGAGGTGGTGAAAAAAGTCATTCAAGTCCGGCCAGTTGAGGGATCGTCGTCAGGTCGGACAGTACATGCGCGGGCTTCCATGGCAAGCGGTCCATGGGCTCGCCAGCCCGATTAACCCACGCGGTCACAAAGCCGTATCCGCTGGCGCCTGCTGCGTCCCAGCCGTTGGAGCTGACAAATAACACCTCGTCTCGGTTGCCGCCGAAACGCTGTTGCACCAGATCGTAAACGCTGGAATGCGGTTTGAAGACGCCAACGCTTTCGACCGACAGCACGTCGTCCAGCACGTCGCCAATTCCTGCCGATTGCACAGCGCCATCCAGCATCGGAAGCGATCCGTTGGATAGAATTGCGGTCTTCAGTCCTCCGGCCTTCAGGTGAGCCAGCATTTGAGGGACCTCCGGGTAGGCCTGAAGCTCCCAATACAGATCCAGTAGGCGCTGGCGCAGTTGCGGGTTTCCTTCAAGCCCCGATGCCTCAAGCGCCCAGTCCAACCCGTCCTGAGTCACATCCCAGAAGTCAGCATGGGCATCGGTGATTGCGCGCAACCAGGTGTATTGTAACTGCTTTAGTCGCCAGTGATTGGCCAGTTCCGGCCATTTCTGCTGTAACTTCTCGAAACTGGGTTCGGCTGCGGCCTGCCGCGCGGCAGCGGCCACATCGAACAGCGTGCCATAGGCGTCGAATACGCAGGTGGTGATTGGCATCAGGTCGTCTCCCTTAGTCGGGTGCAGGTTGGCACAAGAGTTGCAGCCGCAAAAGGGGGGAAAGGGTTTACAATACCGTGTTAGCCCCTAGGTTTGGGCGCTCAATTTCCTAACGGCCGGAGGCCACCCATGATCGAGATCAAACAAGGCGACACGGTTCGCATCCACTACAAAGGAACGCTGTTGGATGGCAATGTGTTTGACAGCTCCGAAGGGCGCGATCCGCTGGAATTCGAAGTTGGCTCAGGTCACATCATCCCCGGCCTTGATACAGCGATGCCGGGCCTGACGGTGGGTGAGAAAAAACGCGTTGAGATCGCTTGCGTCGACGCCTATGGCCCCATCAACCCTGCAATGCGACAACAAATTCCGCGCGAGGGTATCCCGGATGATGTGCCGCTGGACCTTGGTACGCAGCTACAGATGCAGACGCCCGACGGGCAAGCTTTGCCCGTGACAGTGGTCGAGGTGGATGAGGCCACAGTGACTCTGGACGCCAACCACCCGCTGGCGGGGCAGGATTTGATTTTCGACATCGAAGTTGTCTCAATCAACTGACCGCTCTGGATCAGAATGTTGGATCAGCCTGATAGCAGGCTGGCCCAAGAAGCAAATGTTGCACGCACATCTGGCTGGGTGAAGTACACAAACAGCATGAGCAGCGCGATCAGGGTCAGTAGGGCTATTCGGCCTCGTTGACCCAGAAAGCCCTGTTTGCTTCGTGAAACCCGCGTGTTGTTGGCAATGATTTGTTCTGCTTTGCTCATGCAGCTATCCGTGCCCGTGAAAGATGGTCAAATCTTGGCACGGGCAGGGAAAGATCAGGTCACATGTGATCGGGTTGAGGCATTCCAAGGACGTGGAATCCGCCGTCCACCTTGATAATTTCGCCCGTGGTGCAGGCTCCGGCATCCGAAGTCAGGTAAACAGCAGTGCCACCGACCGCTTCCAGCGTCGCGTTCGAACGCATCGGGGCATTCTGATCGCAGAATTTGTATGTTTTACGCGCGCCGCCGATGGCTGCCCCGGCGAGTGTTTTCATAGGGCCGGGAGAAATTGCGTTCACGCGGATACCATCCGGGCCCAGATCGTTGGCCAAATAGCGCGTAGCTGATTCCAACGCAGCTTTGGCAACGCCCATCACGTTGTAGTTCGGAACGACGCGGTTTGAACCCTGATAGGTCAGCGTGATCAGTGAACCGCCATTTTCCTTCATCAACGGATAAGCACGGCGCGCGACCTCGATAAAGGAATAGGCCGAGACATCCATGGAGTGCTTGAAGTTCGCACGCGTGGTGTTCAGGAACCGGCCTGTCAATTCGGATTTGTCCGAATAGGCAATCGCGTGAACCACGAAGTCGATGCTTGGCCAGCGTTCGCCCAGCTCGTTGAACGCGCGGTCCAGCGAGGCGTCGTCGGTGACATCCGCGTCCACCATGAAATCGCTGCCTAGGCTCTGGGCCAAAGGCTCAAGCCGTTTGCCGAATGCCTCACCTTGATAGGTGAAGGCCAGTTCTGCGCCAGCCTCATGCATAGCCTTGGCAATGCCCCATGCAATCGACCGGTCATTCGCCACGCCCATGATCAGGCCGCGTTTGCCCTTAAGAAGATCCGACATCATTTTCACCCGTTATACTTTGACAGAATCATGGAGCCGTTTGTGCCGCCAAAGCCGAAGCTGTTGGTCATGACACTGTCCAGACCTGCGTTTTCAACTACTTGAGTAGCAATTTCACCGGGCATGATGCCTTCGGAAAGTGTGTCGACGTTGATCGACGGAGTAATAAAGTCATTGTCCAGCATCAGCAGACAAAAGATCGCTTCCAACGCGCCGGCCGCGCCCTGAGCGTGCCCTGTCATCGACTTGGTCGATGAAATCGGCGGCACGTTGCCCTCGCCAAAAATGCGGCGTACGGCTTCGACCTCTCCCACATCACCGACCGGGGTCGAAGTGCCGTGGGCGTTGATGTAGCCGACTTTGCGGCCTTCGGGCAATGTTGCCAAGGCCAGGCGCATCGCGCGTTCGCCACCTTCGCCGGAAGGGGCAACCATGTCATGCCCGTCAGAGGTGGCGGCAAAGCCGGTTACTTCGGCATAAATCTTGGCACCACGGGCCAGCGCGTGCTCCAGATCCTCAAGCACGACGATACCGCCGCCGCCTGAGATCACGAACCCGTCGCGGTCCTGATCAAACGCGCGCGAGGCTTTCTCGGGCGTGTCATTGTATTTCGAGGACATCGCGCCCATCGCGTCGAACAGGCAGGACAGGGTCCAGTCCAGTTCCTCGCCGCCGCCGGCGAACATCACGTCCTGCTTGCCCATCATAATCTGCTCTGCCGCGTTGCCGATGCAATGCAGCGAAGTCGAGCAGGCCGAGGTGATCGAATAGTTGATGCCCTTGATCTTGAACGCCGTCGCAAGGTTCGCAGATATCGTCGAACACATGCATTTTGGCACTGCAAAAGGACCGATCCGCTTGGTCGCACCATTTTTCAACACAGTCTGATGTGCTGTCAGCATGGCGCTGGTGGACGGACCGCCTGATCCGGCAACCAGACCGGTGCGGGGGTTCACAACCTGATCTTCGGTCAGGCCGGAATCGGCAATAGCCTGGGCCATGGCGATATGGGCATAGGCCGCGCCGGGGCCCATAAACCGCAGGGTACGCTTGTCCACATGCTCGGCCACATCAATCTTGAGCGTTCCGGCGATCTGACTGCGAAAGCCATGTTCAACCATCTGTTCGTTGGCTTCGATGCCGGACTTGCCAGCCTTGAGTGAGGCCAAAACCTCTTCGGCATTGTTCCCGATGGAGGAGACAACCCCCAAACCGGTGACAACTACTCGACGCATGTGCGTGCTCCTTATTTCGGGCCAGTCAGGCTCAGGCTTCGGACAGAACGACTTTCATGTCTTTGACATCGTAAATCATTTCGCCGTCTGCTTCGACGATTCCATCCGCCACACCCATGGTCAGGCGGCGGGTTTGGATCGCCTTTTTGAAATCAATTTTGTAAGTCAGCATCTTGCGGTCCGGGCGCACCATGCCGGTCAGCTTGACCTCACCTACGCCCACAGCCATGCCGCGCCCTTGCCAGCCGCGCCAGCCCAAATTGAAACCGGTCAGCTGCCAAAGCCCATCAAGGCCCAGACAGCCGGGCATGATCGGGTTGCCGGGAAAGTGACAGTCAAAGAACCACAGGTCGGGGGTGATATCGAATTCGGCAAGAACATGGCCTTTGCCGTGCGCGCCGCCATCTTCCGAAATCTCGGTGATGCGATCCATCATCAGCATCGGCGGAGCAGGTAGCTGCGCGTTGCCGGGGCCGAATAACTCGCCGCGGGCGCATTTCAGCAGATCGTCCTTGTCAAAGCTGCTCGGGAATTGGGCCATTCTGCCGCCTCTCCTGCCAAGTGTTCGTTCGTCTTATCTGGCCTCACCTAGCACCCGTATGCAAGGTCCTGCAAGAGCGCTCGCCCACATCATGTTGTGTTCAGTGCATTCTTTGCGAATGAATTTCATTTGAAATTACCCCGCCATGGCACTTATATATAGGTCAGTAACGAACGGGTATCGGTTCCATGACGCCTCAGAGCCATAGCATAGCCACAAATTGGTTGGTCGACGCAGGATTGCGCCCGACGCGTCAACGCGTGGCCTTGGCAGAGCTGTTGGTCGGTGATGGCCGCCATCGGCATGTGACCGCTGAAAGCCTGTTTGAATCGGCTAAGAAAAACGGTGATGCCGTTTCTTTAGCGACTGTTTACAATACTTTGCGCGCATTCTGCGAAGCAGGTGTTCTTCAGGAAATCACCGTGGACGGCTCGAAAAGCTATTTCGATACCAACACGCATGATCATCCCCATTTCTTCTGGGAAGATGAGAGCCGTCTAAGCGACGCGCCTTCGGACCAGTTGGTGATTCAACGACTGCCGGACGCACCCGAAGGGGTCGAGATTGCGTCGGTTGACGTCGTGATCCGCCTTCGGAAGAAGTAACTTCAATTCCTGAAACTGAGTAATGCGTTTTCCGCGACTGCAATTTGTGCATCCGTCGGCCCCGTACCATGTCGTGCCAAGACCACGGGTTCAGCGGCAAACGAGTCGGACACGGGCAGGCTTAGCAATGGTATTCCGTCATAGCTGATTTTCGCGGGAGGGTTGGCATAACTGATCGCGATCCCTTCACCATGCGCCGCAAGGCTGCGCTGAATTTCCAATGAGGCTGCCCGGTGCGCGACTGTCGGGCTTTCCCCGATCCGTCGGAACAAGCCCAGCACATGCTGGGCTGACAGCCCCTCTTCTGACAGGATAAGCGGGTGGTCAGCGAGATCCCGCAACGAAACCTGCGGTTGCTTGGCCAGAAGGTGCTCTGATGACACAAGGGCATGCGGCGAACTGCTGAATAGTGTTTGCTTGCAAAAGCTCGCATCCATGCTCATCCCATAAGTCAGCGCCATGTCTATCCGGCCATCGACCAGGCCCGAGATCAATCCTTCGAAATTGTCGACCCTGTAGGACACTGCTACATCCGGCAGCTCAGCGCGCAAAAGCCGAAGGGAGCGCGCGAGCATAAACGGGGCCAGATCGACAAAGCAGCCCAGCCGCAACCTTGCCTTTCCCGCGTCTGATTCAGCGGCATTTTCCAACCGGGCAGCCTTGGCCAGCAGCGCTTCGGCTTCTTCGATAAAGCTGCGCCCCTGTGGCGTCAGTGCCATTGCTGCACCCCGCCTGCGGGCAAAGAGGGGATAGCCTAATTGCTCCTCGACCCGCGTCAGCGCGTTGGACAGGGCGGGTTGTGAAACATTCAGGTGCTGCGCAGCGGCGGACAGGCTGCCGTATCGCCCGATGGCGCAGACATATTCATACTGGCGCAGTGAAATATATAACATGAAGTTAAGTGTATCTTTTAAAGTTATGACTTGAACAAGGGGGTTTCCCATGTGCAGATCACCCAAACACATGGCGCGGAGGCAAATATGATCCACCCTTTGGTCACGCATGATATGATCGAAACCTATCAGCAGGATGGCGTTGTCCTGATCAAGGGATTGTTCGCCGATCACGTTGAGACCCTGCGGGACGGCGTGGCCGCGAATATGGCCGAGCCAGGACCGTACGCGTCGGAAAACAGAAAACAAGGTGAGACTGGCCTGTTCTTTGACGATTACTGCAACTGGTCGCGAATTGACCAGTTTCGGGATGTGATCGAAAACTCTCCGGCGGCCGAGGTCGCAGCGGACCTCATGCAGTCAAAAATCGTGCAAATGTTCCATGACCACGTTCTGGTCAAAGAACCGGGCACGTCGATGGCAACCCCATGGCACCAGGACGGGCCATATTATTTTGTCGAAGGAGATCAGACGATCAGCTTCTGGTCGCCGCTGGACCCGGTCAAACAGGCAACGCTGCGGTGTGTGGCCGGATCGCATCGCTGGGAAAAAGAGGTATTGCCGACCCGCTGGGTCTCGGAAGAGGGGTTCTTTCCCGATGAGGGGCAGTACATTCCAGTTCCGGACCCGGATGCCGAGGGCATGAAAGTCGTGGAATTCGAGATGGAACCGGGCGACGCGGTGGCCTTCAACTACCGCACGCTGCACGGCGCGCGCGGTAACCATTCTGACAGCCGCCGTCGGGCGTTCTCGCTGCGTCTGGTGGGCGATGACGCAAGGTATGTAGAGCGTCCTGGCCGCACGTCCCCGCCATTCCCCGGCCATGACATGACGCCCGGTCAGCGTTTGCGCGAAGACTGGTTCCCTGTGTTGCTGCAGCGCTAGGATCGAATCAGAACCACTGGCCCGGTTCGATCAGCCCCAGATCGAGCAATTGGCTGGACGCCCATTGAAACGGCACCGAGTTGCTCCAGCAGAATGTCGGGATGTCGAATGTGGATCCGGCGTTGCTTTTCAACGCCTTGGCTGCCCGGAATGAACATATGGCGGCGGTCATGTTGTGGTGCCAGGGGCAGGAATAGGTGTTGTATTCCGGCTCATCAAAGGTGTGATCGGGCCGCAGTTCCAGGCCCTTTCCGGACTTGAACAGGGCGATCCGGTCAATGCGGCGGCGCTCGTATGGGATGTGATCCTCGAACCGCCAGCGCAAACCACCGGACATGTCCAACTGCCGCTCGATCGGATGACCTTCGGCGTTGTGACGGGTGTGGGCGTAGTATCCCGTGCTGTCCAGCATGGCGCGATCCGGGGCGACGCCATTCGGATAGGTGTTCAGGTCGTCCGCATACAGGTCGACCACGTGGCTCAGCATTGCGTCACGCCGCTCTTCGGTGTGGAAGGCCAGCAATTCGCTCACGGAGCGTGTCTCGCAAAACGGGAAGAACAGGTACTCTGCGTTGTAACAGTAATACATCCAGAGACCCGGAGCAGCCTGTATGATCTTGTTGATAGTGTCGAAAACCACTTTGCTGGGCACGCAGTTCAGGGTGACGCGATGGATGCGTTCGGACAACTCGGGGTCCAGCGCGAATTCCTGCGGCATGAAGGCGATCACGGATTTGAACCCCAGATGCAGGTGGTGCCGGATGGTGCTGTCGATCTCGACCGTGTCCTCGGCAAAGATCAGTGCGACCGGGCCTTTGGCCAGGGCGGATTTACCTGAACTCAGGAAAACGTCGAGAGAGTCGTATTGCATTGCCTGTCCGGTTCCACTTGGCTGGAATCTGCGGTCAAAATCGGGTATCCGCCTCGGCATTGCAAGCGGCGTTCGTAGAGTATAGATGACGCCGATCCCGCGAATGCAAAGGCCATACCCATGTCAGAACCCAAAAAGCTGTACATCAAAACCTATGGTTGCCAGATGAACGTCTATGACAGCGAACGTATGTCCGAGACGCTGGGTGGGCAGGGCTATGTCGAAACACAAAGCCCCGATGACGCGGATATGATTCTGCTGAACACGTGCCATATTCGGGAAAAGGCCGCCGAAAAGGTCTATTCCGAGCTTGGCCGTTTCAAGGGTCTGAAGGCGGAAAAGCCTGACCTCAAGATCGGCGTTGCAGGATGCGTTGCGCAGGCCGAGGGCCAGGAGATCATGCGTCGTCAGCCTCTGGTCGATCTGGTCGTGGGGCCGCAAAGCTATCACCGCCTGCCCGAGATGGAGGCAAAGACCCGCACCGGTGCCAAGGCGCTGGACACGGATTTTCCCGAAGAAGACAAGTTCGAAAAGCTGAAGAATCGCCCTAAGGCCAAGCGTGGCCCGACGGCATTTCTGACCGTGCAGGAAGGCTGCGACAAATTCTGTGCCTTCTGCGTGGTGCCCTATACCCGCGGTGCCGAGGTCAGTCGCCCGGCGGATCGCATTATCCGCGAAGCCCATGACCTGGTGGAACGCGGCGTGCGCGAGATCACTTTGCTGGGGCAGAACGTCAACGCCTATCATGGCGCAGGCGCGAACGGAGATATGACTCTGGCCGGTCTGATCTGGGAGTTGAACAAGGTCGACGGGCTGGAGCGTATCCGTTTTACGACTTCGCACCCCAATGACATGGCCGACGATTTGATCGAGGCGCACGGGACCTGCGAAAAGCTGATGCCTTACCTGCATCTGCCGGTTCAGTCCGGATCAGACCGTATACTCAAGCGTATGAACCGCAGCCACACCGCTGAAAGTTATCTGCGGCTGATCGAGCGTATCCGCGCTGCGCGTCACGACATCGTGATGTCTGGCGACTTCATCGTTGGTTTCCCTGAAGAAACCGAGGAGGATTTTCAGGCCACGCTGGATTTGGTTGAACAGGTCAAATACGGCTACGCCTATTCCTTTAAATACTCGACACGACCGGGAACCCCGGCGGCAGAACGCCCGCAGGTTGATTCTGCGGCGGCGGATGACCGACTTCAGCGTCTGCAGGCGTTAATTACCCGACATCAAAGGGAAATCCAGGATTCGATGGTTGGCCGAAAGGTCGGTGTATTGTTCGAGAAAACCGGTCGCCTGCCGGGTCAGATGGTCGGAAAATCCGAGTATTTACATTCGGTTCATGTAACCGATGCCAATGTCGCGGTGGGTGACTTGCGAGAGGTTCTAATCACGGATTCAGGGGCGAACTCGTTGGCCGGGGCATTGATCTGATCCTGCCGGAACGTGCTGTTTTGAGAACCTAGGCCACATTTTCCCCATTATTAATCCTTGATTTATCATCGATAAATATGGTCCGAGAAAGCTCAGGTTTTCGGGCGCAGGAATTGTACGTTCCTTAAGGTTCAGGGGTGTGCTGACCGTATTTCCGGCCTGGCACGATGGAGGTTACGAGTGCAGTTACTGGCGCGTTACATTGGATCGAACAGTCAACTTGCTTTTGCGGCGGCTCTGGTACTTTCCTTTTGTTCCAGCGCAACGGTTGCAGGCAATCTGGAACAGAGCGTGACCGAACCCCCGGTCATCAGCCCAAAACGGTTTGGCAGTGACGTAAGCGCTTTTTATCTGGGTCTTAGCGGGGGGCATGCCTCAGGCGGCTCGGACCGATTCGGACTTCGGACCCCGGCGGATTTGTTTGAAATTGGTGAGTTGGACCTGAAAGGTGGCTACGTCGGCATTCGGGGCGGCTGGCGCGGTGTTTTACCTGCCGTCGGTGGGCGAGATTATGTTTACGGAATTGAGCTGGGATATGATACCGGCACGATTGATGATGACGTCTCGACTGTTATCGGTGGTGTCACGGTGACTGGTGGGTCCGAGGTTTCGGACGTTCTTTCGATACGGTTTCGCAACGGCCTAACCAACAAAAGCGGTTCAACCCTGTATTTTATTTCCCTCGGCTATGTGCAAGGCGATGTCAAAACGACGAGCAGCCTGGCTTTGGGAGCCGCCGTGCAACCCTTTGAAGAAAATGACACACGCGGCGGTTATTCGGCCAGTATCGGTGTGGAGCACCGCTTGAATGAGGATTGGTCGATCACGGGAGAGTACGAATATGTGCAATTCAACTCGCGCACAGTCGAATTCGACAATGGTTTCTCGACGAAATCCACACCTCGTTACCGCAGCCTGAGATTCGGATTGAACTATACATTTTGATGGCGCGGATTTCTGCGGGGGAGTGTCCGGCGTCGGCGGTTTTACCATCCATTGATGAAATTTTGAATCTGTGGCTTGCGCCCACCAAGATTTGTTGTCTACGCTCGGGGTGAAACGCCAAGACAGGAGAACGGATTGGCCATCGGTGCCCTTACCCCACCGCAAGATGACATGCCCCAACGCGAGGCGTTTGTTGAATTCCCTGACAACCGGTTGTTGATTGATCTGTGCGGCGAGTATGACCGCAACCTGACCGATATCGAACAAAAGTTGTCCGTCCAGATTGTTCGGCGTGGCAACCAGTTGGTCGTCATGGGCGATGAAGACGCTCAAAAACAGGCGATGGAGGTGTTAGAGGCCCTTTACGCTCGTTTGGAAGGTGGCCGCGACGTCGAAGCGGCCGACGTGGACCGCGAATTGCGGATGGGCGGATCGGAACAGGGAACCGGCAGTCGCGATGGTGACCAGCTTGAGATGTTCAAGGGCGGCACGGTCGAGATCAAAACCCGTAAAAAGCTGGTTGAGCCGCGCACCGACGCGCAAAAGGCGTACGTCCAGTCACTGTTCAACAACGAACTGGCCTTTGGGATCGGTCCCGCGGGCACTGGCAAGACCTATCTGGCCGTGGCCGTAGGCGTGTCGATGTTTATCGGTGGGCATGTAGACAGGATTATCCTCAGCCGTCCGGCGGTCGAGGCTGGTGAAAAGCTGGGTTATCTGCCCGGCGACATGAAGGACAAGGTCGATCCGTATATGCAGCCTCTCTATGATGCGCTGAACGACTTTTTGCCCGGCAAACAGCTTGCCAAGCTGATCGAGGAAAAGCGAATCGAAATTGCGCCGCTGGCCTTTATGCGCGGTCGGACGCTGGCCAATGCCTTTGTGGTGCTGGATGAGGCGCAGAACGCCACGACCATGCAGATGAAGATGTTTCTGACCCGTCTGGGCGAGGGAAGCCGCATGGTGATCACCGGTGACCGGTCGCAGGTCGACCTGCCGCGCGGCGTGCAATCGGGTCTGGCGGATGCAGAACGCCTCTTGAAGACGATCCCGAATATCAGCTTCAATTATTTCACTTCAAAGGATGTGGTGCGACATCCGCTTGTCGCCGCCATTATCGAAGCGTATGAGGCCGACTCGGGTCGCGAGACGGGGTGAACGTCCGGGGCCGCAGGCTTTGGGCGTGGTGACATGAACCTTGAACTGACAATCGAAGATGCGCGCTGGCAGGGGCTTGAGCCCTTGGCGATGCGGGCTATTCAGGCGGTTCTGGATCATTGTGATCTGGACGCTAACCTGTGTGAGATCAGCCTGCTGGCCTGCGATGATGCGCGAATCGCCGAGCTGAATGCCGAGTTTCGGGAAAAAACCACGCCGACCAACGTGCTCAGTTGGCCAGCCGAAGATCTGGCTGCCGACCAGCCGGGGGTGGTTCCGGTTGAGCCCGAACCCGACTTTACCGGCGAAATCGCGCTGGGCGATATTGCGATTGCTTACGACACCTGCGCCCGCGAGGCGGAAGAAGCTGGGAAATCCATGGATGATCACGTCACGCATTTGATCATTCACGGAACGTTGCATTTGCTGGGATATGATCACATTCGTGACCCCGACGCCACTTTGATGGAGGCGGTTGAGGTCGCTATACTTGGCAAAATGGGTATTGATGACCCATATAATGTGTAGACGGGCCATTTCGGCCGATTATTTGGAACAGGACTATGGGCGATACAGACGGCAGTTCTAGGGCGGCGCAAGGCGCGCAACCGAAGAACGGCGGTGAAAATGAGAAAACCGGATTTTTCTCTCGAATAGTGGATGCGTTCTCGCCACCCAGCGAGAATGAGGTTCACGAGGCCAATGGGCTTGAGGTCGACAAGGTGCAACCTCGTGGCATGATCAACCTGCGACGGATGCGCGTCGAGGATGTGGCGATTCCGACTGCTGAGATCATTTCTGTCCCTTCGACAATTACGAAAGACGAACTGGCGCAGGTGTTCCGCGACAGCGGGCTGTCGCGCATACCGGTTTACGAGGGTACTCTGGATACGCCGCTGGGGTTTGTTCACCTCAAGGATTTCGCCCTGACCCATGGGTTCAATGGCGGGTCCACCGAGTTTGACCTTGTCTCGATGCTGCGGACTTTGCTTTTCGTGCCACCTTCGATGCCGATTGGTGTGCTGATGACCAAGATGCAGACCGAGCGCCGTCACATGGCGCTGGTGATTGACGAGTATGGCGGTGTCGACGGGTTGGTGACGATTGAGGATTTGATCGAACAGGTCGTCGGTGAAATTGCTGATGAACATGATGCGGATGAAGATCAGCTGTGGGTTCAGGAAAAATCCGGCTGTTACATCGTGCAGGCTCGCGTTCCGCTGGAGGAGTTCGAGGCCGAGATCGGTCGTTCTTTGACCAGTCACGAGGATGTGGACGAGGAAGAGATCGACACTCTGGGCGGTCTGGTTTTCATGTTGTCGGGCCGGGTGCCTGCTCGGGGCGAAGTTGTTCTGCATCCTGAAGGCCCCGAGTTCGAAGTGATTGATGCGGACCCGCGCAGAATCAAACGATTGCGTGTCATGCTTCCGGATCTCGTTGGATGAATCCTACACAGGGTTGGCCTTTTGGGCTGAGGTTTACACTGGCGGCCCTTCTGGGTGCGCTGGCAGCGTTTGGGCTGGCACCGTTTGGCCTTTGGGGCGCAACCCTGGTTGCCTTGGTTCTGTTGGCGCCACTGTTTCTGTCGACTGAAACGCGGGGTCGGGCAGCTTGGGTTGGTTGGGCTTTTGCCACCGGATATTTCGCGCATGGCCTTAGCTGGATCACCGAGCCGTTTTTTGTCGACGCCGCGCGTCACGCGTGGATGGCGCCTTTTGCTCTGGTGTTCATGGCAGGCGGGTTGGCCTTGTTCTGGGCGCTGGCCTTTTGGCTGGCAAGGCGACCGGGCGGCAGTGTCGTTGCGCAGGCGGTTTTCCTGGCGGTGACCATATCTTTGGCGGAAATCGCTCGCGGTTATGTTCTGACAGGGTTTCCCTGGGCGGGTATTGCGCAGGTTTGGATCGACACTCCAGTTGCGCAGCTTTTGTCCTTAACCGGCCCGTATGGGCTGGGCGCGCTGACACTTTTGGCAACGTTGCCTCTGGGTGCAGCCCTGACGCAGCGCGGTAGGTTTGGGTTTCCGCTTGGCTTGACGGCTGGTGCTGCCATTCTAGCGATAAGTTATGGCACGACACGCCCGGCCGTAACGGAGACCGACCATGTGGTTCGGCTGATCCAGCCCAACGCGCCCCAACATCAAAAATGGGATCGCAACTACGCGCCACTGTTTTTTGCCCGGCAGGTTGAGTTCACTGCAGCACAGCCACGACCAGACCTGATCGTATGGCCTGAAACCTCGGTCCCTGAATGGTTGGGAAGCGCGCAGCCCTATCTGGACGTAATCGCGGATGCAGCGCAGGGCACGCCTGTTTTCCTTGGTATTCAACGGGGAGACGGCCCGCGAATCTACAACTCTATGATCTATCTGGATCAGCAAGGTCAGCAAGAAGGGCTGTATGATAAGCATCACCTTGCGCCGTTCGGAGAATATGTGCCGTTCGGAAATCTGATGGCAAAATTCGGTATTCACGGCATGGCCACCACGGCAGGCCATGGGTTTAGCGCGGGGCCGGGGGCTGCGCTGATGGACGCGGGCGAGCTGGGCCAAGCGCTGCCGCTGATCTGCTATGAAGCCGTGTTTACTCAGGATGTTTTGTCTGCGCCCGGGCGCGCGGACTTCCTTTTGCAGATCACCAATGACGCTTGGTTCGGAACCAGGTCAGGGCCATATCAGCATCTGGTTCAGGCGCAGATGCGCGCAATTGAGCAGGGGCTGCCGATGATGCGCTCGGCCAACACAGGGGTGTCGGCGATGATCGACCCGCTGGGACGGATTGCCAAGTCATTGCCCCTCGGGCAGGCCGGGTTCATCGACGCCAAGCTGCATGCGCCGCTGGCCCCGACTGTGTACTCCAAGCTCGGTGATTTTCCTGTTTTTGTGCTTTTGTCTGTCCTATTTGGGCTGCTTTGGCGTCTTACCCGGCCAAAGAACGCTTAATTACCGATTGACCCTGCGTTTCGGTCGGCGTATCCCCCGAATGCCTGTCACAACGGCTTCCTGGCGTGATGGGGAAATCTTAATGGAGCACTTTCATGTCCCGACAGAACTATACTTTCACTTCGGAATCCGTATCCGAAGGGCACCCGGATAAGGTTTGCGACCGGATTTCCGATGCCGTCCTTGACGCTTTTCTGAATGAAGAACCCGAAGCGCGCGTGGCGTGCGAAACCTTTGCCACGACCGACCGTGTGGTGATTGGTGGCGAAGTAGGTCTGTCTGATCAGGAAAAACTGCATGACTATATGGGCCGCATCGACGAGATTGCGCGCGCCTGTATCAAGGACATCGGCTATGAGCAGGATAAGTTCCACCACGAAACCGTCGAGGTGACAAACCTGCTGCACGAGCAATCCGCTCATATTGCACAAGGTGTTGACGCATCCGGCAGCAAGGACGAAGGCGCCGGTGACCAGGGCATCATGTTCGGCTACGCGACAACCGAGACACCTGCGCTGATGCCAGCCCCGATCCAGTATTCCCATGCAATTCTGCGCCGTTTGGCCGAGGTGCGTAAGAACGGCACCGAACCCGTGCTGGGCCCTGATGCCAAATCGCAATTGTCGGTGATCTATCGCGATGGAAAGCCGGTTGGCGTCAGTTCGATCGTGTTGTCAACTCAACATCTGGATGAGTCGCTGACCTCGGATGATATCCGCCGGATCGTTGAGCCCTATATTGCGGAAACCCTGCCCGAAGGATGGCTGTCGGCTGAAACCGAATGGCACGTCAACCCGACCGGAAAGTTCGTGATTGGTGGCCCCGACGGCGATGCGGGCCTGACTGGACGTAAAATCATCGTGGACACCTATGGCGGTGCAGCCCCGCATGGTGGCGGTGCATTCTCCGGCAAAGACCCGACCAAGGTAGACCGTTCTGCGGCTTATGCTGCGCGCTATCTGGCTAAGAACGTTGTCGCGGCTGGTATGGCCGAGCGTTGCACCATTCAATTGAGTTATGCGATTGGCGTGTCCAAGCCACTGTCGATCTATGCTGATACCCACGGCACTGGTCAGGTTGCGGATGCCGCAATCGAAAACGCAGTTGGCAAGGTGATGGATCTGACCCCGCGGGGGATTCGCGAGCATCTGCAGCTGAACAAGCCGATCTATCAGCGTACTGCGGCCTATGGCCATTTTGGGCGCGAGCCGGATGCGGACGGCGGTTTTAGCTGGGAACGCACCGATTTGGCCGATGCATTGAAATCGGCAGTCTGATCCGAAACATCCCGAAGCGCGCCGAGACCGGCGCGCTTTTTCGTTGCCGCGCCGGGGTTGCAACACTGCCACCCGCGCAGTAAGGGCTCCGCCATGAGCACCCAGACACCACAACGCCCCCGCAGAAACTTCTATGGCCGCTTCAAGGGCAAGGCCCTGAAGCAGAGTCAGAAGACGTATCTGAACGAAGATCTCGACGCCCTGTCGCCGGGTGCCGTGGATTGGGAGACCAACCCCGAACGTCATCCGCTGGACCTTACTGCGCTGTTCGGTGGCAAAGATGTCTGGCTTGAGGTCGGCTTTGGCGGAGGGGAACATCTGGTGCACCAGGCCGCCAGCAACCCTGACATCGGCATCATCGGAGCCGAGCCGTATATCAACGGCGTTGCCATGCTGCTGGGCAAGATCCGAAAGGCCGGGGTCGAGAATTTAGCGGTGCATCCCGGCGATGCGCGAGACCTGTTTGACGTGCTGCCTGAAGCCAGCATTGCACGCGCCTTTTTGCTGTACCCTGATCCGTGGCCCAAAACGCGGCACCATCGCCGCCGCTTTGTGACGCAGGAACATCTTGAGCCACTGGCCCGCGCGCTCAAGCCGGGGTCAATCTTCCGCGTGGCGACTGACATTCCCGACTATGTCCGCCAGACGCTAGAAGAGGTTCCGCGCGCTGGGTTCGAATGGCTGGCCGAGCGCCCCGCAGACTGGCGCGAGCCGTGGGATGACTGGATTTCCACCCGGTATGAGCAGAAAGCCCTGCGCGAAGGGCGCACGCCCCATTACCTGACCTTCCGCCGTAAAGACTGATTGCCGCTGGACCAACCGGCCCCAATTCGCTAATCCGCCTTGAACTGATAGCGAAAACAGGAGCCCCCATGTCCGGACACGGCACGCCCATCCCGATGACCTCGCATCCCTGCGGCCCGCTGACTGGCACGGCAGAGGTGCCCGGTGACAAGTCGATCTCGCACCGGTCGCTGATCTTGGGGGCTATGGCCGTGGGAGAAACCAAGATTTTCGGCCTGTTGGAGGGTGAGGACGTTCTGGACACGGCCAAGGCCATGCGCGCGTTCGGGGCTGAAGTCACGGATCACGGTAGTGGCGAATGGACAGTGTATGGTGTGGGCGTCGGCGGTTTTGCCGAACCAGATCAGGTGATCGACTGTGGTAACTCGGGCACCGGTGTACGGCTTATCATGGGCGCGATGGCGACCTGTCCGATCACCGCGACCTTTACCGGTGATGCCAGCCTAAATAAACGCCCGATGGCGCGCGTGACCGATCCACTGGCGCTGTTTGGCACACAGTCCGTTGGCCGCTCAGGCGGGCGTTTGCCGATGACCATCGTAGGCGCGGCAGAACCCGTTCCGGTCCGTTACGAAGTGCCGGTCCCGTCGGCGCAGGTTAAATCCGCCGTACTGCTGGCCGGTCTGAACGCGCCGGGCAAGACTGTAGTGATTGAGAAAGAGGCCACCCGCGATCACTCCGAACGGATGCTCGCGGGCTTTGGGGCGGAAATCACCGTTAAGGATACTGATGAGGGCCGCGTGATAACTCTGACCGGTCGCCCCGAATTGAAACCTCAGGTCATCGCTGTTCCGCGCGATCCGTCCAGCGCGGCATTCCCTGTTTGTGCGGCGCTGATCACGCCCGGCTCGGACGTGCTGGTGCCGGGGATTGGCCTGAACCCGACGCGTGCGGGGCTGTTCACCACTCTGCGCGAGATGGGGGCCGATCTGACCTATGAGAACGAACGTGAAGAGGGCGGCGAACCAGTCGCTGATCTGCGCGCGAAATACTCCCCTAATATGAAGGGCATCAACGTGCCGCCGGAACGCGCGGCCTCGATGATTGACGAATATCCGGTTCTTTCCGTGATTGCGGCGAATGCGACCGGCACGACGATGATGGGCGGTGTGAAAGAGCTGCGCGTCAAGGAAAGTGACCGGATCGATGCTATGGCGCGCGGGTTGCGCGCCAACGGTGTGACCGTCGACGAAGGTGAAGACTGGTGGTCGGTCGACGGGCTGGGCATCGGTAACGTCCCTGGCGGCGGAACATGTGAGAGCTTTTTGGATCACCGCATTGCCATGTCGTTCATGGTTATGGGCATGGGTGCGAAAACTCCGGTTTCGGTGGATGATGGCGGGCCGATCGCGACCTCTTTCCCGATTTTCGAACCGCTGATGGCGGCGCTGGGTGCCAAGGTCGAACGCACATGAGTTTCACCGTTGCCATCGACGGTCCTGCAGCCGCTGGCAAAGGCACGATTTCGAAAGGGGTCGCGGCGCATTTCGGATTTGCGCATCTGGACACGGGTCTGTTGTACCGCGCTGTTGGTCGCCGGACTTTGGACGGAACCGACCCTATTGCCGCTGCCGAAGCGTTGAGCGCCGAGGAGTTGGAACAGGGCGATCTGCGCACTGCTGACATTGCGCAAGCGGCCTCGAAAGTTGCGGTAATCCCTGAGGTGCGCGCAGCTCTGGTCGATTTTCAGCGCGCGTTTGCTCGCCGTTCCGGCGGCGCGGTTCTGGATGGGCGCGATATTGGGACGGTGATCTGCCCTGAGGCCGAGGTGAAGATATTTGTCACCGCCAGCGCCGAGGTGCGCGCCGAACGTCGATATCTTGAGTTGAGCGCAAAAGGCACAGATATCACACGTGATCAGGTTCTGGCAGATGTGCGCGAACGCGATGCACGGGATGCCGAACGTAGCACGGCGCCGATGAAGCCTGCAGATGATGCTGTTTTGCTGGATACATCCGATCTGAGCATCCAAGACGCCTTGGCTCAGGCCGTGGCGCTTATCGAACGGAAACGCCCCGCAGCGTTTTAAGACCGCGGGGCAGGGGGGTTACAACTCGCCGACCGCGATGCTTTTGATGCTCGCCCACTGATCGTCGGCGGTTTTTGCGGTTGTCGCCAGATCTTCTAAGAACGCCGCGCGTGTTTCGGCATTCAGGAACAGATAAAGTTTGCCATCCGCAACCAGATACTGATCCGGGTCACCGTCGAACTTCTTTCCGACCGAGACGCCAAACGAGCAGAACCCGCCGTGCTGTGGCAGGTAGGCACCAGGGTTGGCCTCAAAAGCCTCGCGGTTCGCCACGCTGGTAAAGTAGTATGACGCACCGCCATAGGTGGCAGAGTGGGTGGCAAAGCCTTCGACCGGATTGCCGTCATTGACTAGCGCCACAAGATCGACGCCATGTGCGGCCAGCGGCGCCCCCGCGGCCGAGATACCGTTCGAGACGTTGATTTCATCCGCTGCAAATGCAGGTGCAGCGACTAGGGGCAAGGTGGCGATCAAAGCGCTCAGGATCACAGATTTCATTGCGTTTTCCTTTCATGTTCAGGAATGGGCTGACGGGGCTGCCAACCGCTGAAACATATTTAGGCGGGTGGTTTTGAACGAGCTATCGCAGTTAGCTCGGCAAACTTTGCAGATCGTTCAAAGTTGCGGCGATACGGGAAACACTCTTCACTAAGCTTTGTTTGGCCAGTGTGAGATCGGCTTCCTATGGTTAGCTTGTAGCCTTCAGGAGAGATGCCATGATCCGACTAGCCTTAATGCTGATTTTTCTGGCCGGAGCGCTGGCGGCTCAGGAAACGCCAGAAGCTGAGCCTCCGATGGACTATGAGCGCTTGGGCAAGATCATATTTGCGCTCGACCCTGAGGCGCAGCCCAGTGGCCCCGGCTTTCAGCTGACCGTATCGGATGTGCCGATGCTGGTCATCACCGACACCAACGCTGACCGGATGCGTGCCATGGTTCCCATCCGCAGCGCCGAGGGCCTGACCGCAGAAGACATGCAGCGCATGATGCAAGCCAATTTCGACAGCGCCTTGGATGCGCGCTATGCGATTGCCAACGGGATGCTGTGGGCGGCCTTCATTCATCCGTTATCGCCGCTGGAGAAGGATCAGTTGATTTCGGGCTTGGCGCAAACAGTGAATATCGCCAAGACTTATGGTTCACTCTATTCCGGTGGCGCGCAGCAATTTGGCGGGGGCGACAGCGGTAATCTTCAGCGCGAGCTGATCGAGGAACTGTTGAAAAAAGGCGAGGAAATCTGAAGCGGGTGAATGGGTTTTACGCTGGAGCAGGTACTGGCGTTCGGTCACCCAGCAGATATCGGATAGCATCTGCATAGTCGAAAGCGAGTGAAATTGCGATGGTTAGCAGCACTGCGCGAATGATCCATTTAGGGGCCGTAGGCACGTCTTCGCGGCCCTGCTGCCTCCACAAGTAATAGGCAAGCGGCGTCCAGAATACGGCATGGCCCAGTCCCATCAGTCGGACATATCCAAGCTGGTTGAAGATCAGCAGAACCCCGGCTGCGGCCAGTATACTGCCCAGCAACGTGATGATTGCCGTCAGACGTGTTTTCTTCCAGATCAGTAGAGTAACTGGCAACACAAAGGCGCAAAAGCTCAGAATATTCATCCATATCTGAATCCACTGGGGTTGCTGTGCAACGATCAGGTTAAATTCTTCCATGAACTGACATCTCCGGTTTGCATGTATGAATCCACAGGTGCCGTGTTGACGCAAAGCACGCAACCAAAGGGCAGTTTTATCAACGGAATGTGAGATCGGTAGTCTTGGCTCGGTTCTTGTTCCGCAGTCCGTATTGTGCTCATGTTTTTAACATGTAATAACATTACTTCAAGTGGAGCGCAAAAAGAATGACTTCGAGCAGAGCCCAGCGACGACCGCATCCGACAGGCAAGTCCGGTCGCAACCTACAAAGCAATCTCAGGCGTCGTAAGCGGCAGAAACCGCCAATGCAGGCTTATGACGCGTTGCCCCCGCAATTACGGAAATGGTTGGCACAAGCTTGTTTGCCGTGGAGCCCGATCTCGGCCTTGAAGATATGGAATAACGCGGGTGGTGGGAACGATCCATCGGCTGCGATTGTTCGTCTGGATTCGGTGGAAATGGCTATGTTGCGCCGGGACGCCGGTGTGTGGGGCGGGAACAGGTGACGTGATCGCGCCGACAATATTCGATCAAGCCTTGGAAATATGGGCTTTACCCTTGCACACGCCGCAGAATCCGCCTATACGCGCGCTGTCTGAACAAGGGCGGTTAACGTCCGGATGACGTATCTGAGCAGGGCCGGGTTACCTCGGCCCTTTGTGTTTGTGTAATCGGATGCGCCCCGGATCACGCCCGGTGAAGGCATTGAACAAGACCGGCGGAGACAACCGCTCGGCCAGCAAAAACGTATGTAAAGGAAAACAACGCCACATGGCTAACGCATCCATGGAGGAATTCGAAGCCCTCCTGAACGAAAGCTTCGAAATGGACACACCCGAAGAGGGTTCTGTTGTCAAAGGTAAGGTTCTGGCGATCGAAGCCGGCCAAGCCATCATCGACGTAGGCTACAAAATGGAAGGCCGCGTTGATCTGAAAGAATTCGCAAATCCCGGCGAAGCCCCTGAAATCGCTGTTGGTGACGAGGTAGAAGTATACCTGCGCGCCGCAGAAAACGCCCGTGGCGAAGCCGTCATCTCGCGCGAGATGGCCCGCCGTGAAGAGGCATGGGACCGTCTGGAAAAAGCATATGCCGACGACCAGCGCGTCGAAGGCGCAATCTTTGGCCGCGTCAAAGGCGGCTTCACCGTCGATCTGGGTGGTGCAGTTGCGTTCCTGCCCGGCTCGCAGGTTGACGTTCGCCCCGTGCGCGACGCTGGCCCGCTGATGGGTCTGAAGCAGCCGTTCCAGATTCTGAAAATGGACCGCCGTCGCGGCAACATCGTTGTTTCGCGCCGCGCAATCCTAGAAGAATCGCGTGCCGAACAGCGTGCCGAAGTTATCGGCAACCTGTCCGAAGGTCAGACCGTCGAAGGTGTTGTCAAAAACATCACCGAATACGGTGCATTTGTTGACCTGGGCGGCGTTGACGGCCTGCTGCACGTCACCGACATGGCGTGGCGTCGTGTGAACCACCCGTCCGAGATCCTGACGATCGGCGAAACCATTAAGGTTCAGGTCATCAAGATCAACAAAGAGACCCACCGAATCAGCCTGGGCATGAAGCAGCTGCAGGAAGATCCGTGGGATCTGGTTGCTGCCAAGTACCCGCTGGGCTCGGTCCATCAGGGTCGCGTCACCAACATCACCGACTACGGCGCGTTCGTCGAGCTGGAAGCCGGTGTCGAAGGTCTGGTGCACGTCTCCGAGATGTCCTGGACCAAGAAAAACGTCCACCCCGGCAAGATCGTTTCGACCAGCCAGGAAGTCGACGTCATGGTTCTGGAAATCGACGGCGCCAAGCGTCGTGTGTCTCTGGGCCTGAAGCAGACTCAGCGCAACCCATGGGAAGTGTTTGCAGAAACACACCCCGAGGGCACCGAGGTCGAAGGCGAAGTCAAGAACATCACCGAATTCGGTCTGTTTATTGGCCTCGAAGGCGACATCGACGGTATGGTTCACCTGTCCGACCTGTCCTGGGACGAGCGTGGCGAGGATGCGATCCAGAACTACCGCAAAGGCGACATGGTTTCGGCCGTCGTTTCGGAAGTTGACGTTGAGAAAGAGCGTATCTCGCTGTCGATCAAAGCCCTGGGCGGTGACAAGTTCGCCGAAGCCGTGGGCGGCGTGAAGCGTGGCTCGGTCATCACCGTTGAAGTCACCGCGATCGAAGATGGCGGCATCGAGGTCGAGTACGAAGGCATGAAGTCGTTCATTCGTCGTTCCGACCTGTCGCGTGACCGTGCCGAGCAGCGCCCCGAGCGTTTCTCGGTTGGTGACAAGGTCGACGTTCGCGTCACCAACGTCGACAGCAAGACCCGCCGTCTGGGCCTGTCGATCAAGGCACGCGAAATCGCCGAAGAGAAAGAGGCCGTGGAACAGTACGGTTCTTCGGACTCGGGTGCATCGCTGGGCGATATCCTGGGTGCAGCGCTGAAGTCCGGCGACTAAGCTCAGGCCCAAGCCTAAACCGAATTTACGGCCCCGCGTTGATACGCGGGGCCGTTTTTGTTGCGAATCAATATGTTCCGATTTTTGGGCTTTATTCACCTCTCGTTCATGCATTTGGCTACAAATCTGTGCTCACAAGCAAAAAATCGCGTGACATGGTTGGAAAATTAGGGCTTTGCACACAGAGTTGACGTTCCCCCGAACCTCGTTTTTTTCTATACTGTCCAAATAAATAGAGATGACTAACCGGTCACCTGGGAGGGTAACGCTCATGATCCGTTCAGAACTGATTCAGAAAATCGCCGACGAGAACCCGCATCTTTATCAGCGTGACGTCGAGCGGATTGTGAATACTGTGTTCGAAGAGGTGACCGATGCCATGGCGCGCGGTGACCGGGTGGAATTGCGCGGATTTGGTGCATTTTCAGTTAAACAACGCGATGCACGCATCGGTCGTAACCCTCGAACCGGCGAAACTGTTCAGGTTGAAGAGAAATGTGTGCCATTTTTCAAAACTGGCAAGTTGCTTAGGGACCGTTTGAACGGTAAAGCCTAGGGCATGATGCGCTACATTCGATATGCTTTTCTGGCGACCCTCGGGGTCGTGCTTATTTCCGTCTCGTTGGCCAATCGTGAGTCGGTTCAGTTGACGCTGATGCCGGAACCTTTTGCCGAGCTTTTGGGCTTTAACCTGAGCACATCACTGCCGCTGTTCGTGGTGGTACTGGGCGGTGTTATCGCGGGCCTGATCATTGGCTTTCTGTGGGAATGGCTTCGCGAGCACAAGCACCGACGGGATGCCTCGGCGAAAACAAGCGAAGTTCGCAAGCTTGAGCGTGAGGTCAAAAAGCTCAAGAAAAAGCAGAACGAAGGTCAGGACGAGGTTCTAGCCCTGCTGGACGAGGCCAGCTAAGCGGCATGTCTACTGAAATCAGCGTGAAAATCTGCGGCCTGACCGCCCCGGAACACGTGCGCGCGGCAGTTGATGCCGGGGCGCGCTATGTTGGGTTCGTTTTCTTTCCCAAGTCACCGCGACATCTGGAAATCCAAGCTGCGGCCGATCTGGCTCATTTGGTGCCTGCCGGGGTCGCCAAAGTCGCGCTGACCGTGAATGCGTCAGAAGAAGATCTTGACCGTATCACCGCCGCTGTGCCGCTGGACATGTTGCAGTTGCACGGAAAGGAAAGCCCCGAACGCGTGGCTGAGGTTCGCGACCGGTTCGGCCTGCCGGTGATGAAAGCGGTAGGTGTTGCCGAGGCCGAAGATCTTGCCGCGATTGATCTGTATTCCGAAGTTGCTGACCAATTGCTGATAGATGCCAAGCCACCACGCAATTCGGAACTGCCGGGCGGCAACGGGTTGGCTTTTGACTGGCGCCTTCTGGCAGGGCGCAAATACTGGCGGCGTCCGTGGATGTTGGCCGGAGGGTTGACGCCTGACAACGTGGCTGAGGCCATGCGCATGACCGGTGCTCGGCAGGTTGATGTGTCGTCGGGCGTGGAAAGCGCCCCTGGGGTCAAGGACGTCGATCTGATCCAATCCTTTATCAACGCAACCCGGTGATCTGATCGTGCGGTGGCTGCGTATCCCCGTTAGGGGAGGATGCAGTCATGCTGGCAGCGATTGGCGGGGTTTCTTTGAAACGTTGGTATTACGCACCGGAATTTCACTGGCGGGCGCACAAAGCACTCAATCAGGCGCGCGGTGATCCTTTGTGCCTTCACGCGGTGGTGTTTTCGCATCAGGGATTGTATTTCTCTCTGAGCGTCTGGCACGACGCCGAGGCGATGCTGACCTTTGCCTATTCCGGCCCGCATCGACAGCTCATGCAGGCTGCAGAGCGTCTGGCCGATCTGAACGGTTTCTATCATTTCCCCTGTCTGGGCGTACCAAGCAGGGATCAGGCTCTGCAGGTCTGGGAGCAGAATTATCAAGCAGCGGGTTAGTGCGTTTTGCCATGGCAAATCCCGTCGCCACCTCCTATGAACAACGGGTACGACGATGGAGACACCCATGGCCAACGATCTTTTCAATTCCTTTATGTCCGGCCCCGACGAGCAGGGCCGCTTTGGTATTTTTGGCGGACGGTTCGTCAGCGAAACGCTGATGCCCCTGATCCTGTCGTTGGAAGAGGAATATGAGAAGGCCAAGGACGATCAAACCTTCTGGGCTGAGATGGATGATCTGTGGGCGAACTACGTGGGCCGACCCTCGCCGTTGTATTTTGCCGAACGCCTGACCGAGCACCTGGGCGGTGCGAAGATTTATCTGAAACGTGACGAGCTGAACCACACCGGCGCGCATAAGATCAACAACGTGTTGGGTCAGATCATTCTGGCGCGGCGCATGGGTAAGACCCGGATCATTGCGGAAACCGGGGCAGGGCAGCACGGCGTGGCAACCGCGACTGTCTGTGCCAAGTTCGGTCTGAAATGTGTGGTCTATATGGGCGCGCATGACGTGCAGCGTCAGGCACCCAACGTGTTCCGCATGCGTCTGCTGGGGGCCGAAGTTATTCCGGTAACCTCGGGTCGTGGTACGTTGAAAGACGCCATGAACGACGCGTTGCGCGATTGGGTGACCAATGTGCGCGACACGTTCTACTGCATCGGCACCGTGGCCGGTCCGCATCCGTACCCGGCGATGGTCCGCGATTTCCAGTCGATCATTGGCAAGGAAGCCAAGGAACAGATGCAGAAGGCCGAAGGCCGTCTGCCCGACACCATCATTGCCGCCATTGGCGGTGGTTCGAATGCGATGGGCCTGTTCTACCCGTTCCTCGACGATAAGTCGGTCAACATCATCGGTGTCGAGGCCGGCGGCAAGGGCGTGAACGAAAAGATGGAGCATTGCGCCTCGCTTACCGGCGGCCGTCCAGGCGTGCTGCATGGCAACCGCACCTATCTGCTACAGGATGATGATGGGCAGATTCTGGAAGGGTACTCGATCTCGGCCGGTCTGGATTATCCCGGTATCGGTCCTGAACATTCCTGGCTGAACGATATTGGTCGGGCAAACTATGTCTCGATCACCGACAAAGAAGCGCTGGAGGCTTTCCAACTATGCTGCGCAACCGAGGGCATCATCCCAGCGCTCGAACCCAGCCACGCGCTGGCACACGTGATGAAGATCGCGCCTGAACTGCCCAAGGATCACCTGATCTGCATGAACATGTGCGGGCGGGGCGACAAGGACGTTCAGACCGTGGCCAAATATCTGAACTTTGACATGTCGGATACCGAAGGCCGCTCGGCGGACTAGTAAACCATCAATTTTCGAAAATTTGGCGGCCCTCATCTGGAGACAGATGGGGGTCGTATTGTGTTTGCTAACGGGGTGATGCGGGTAATCAGGCCTGATTGGCGGCGTGTTGTGTGAGAATGTTCAACGGCACTACATCCAGCGCCCGCTGATGAGTGGCCTCAAGATGCACTTTGGGCGCACAACCCTCGTCATGGGCCTGCAAGAACCGACCGGCGCACAGGCACCAACTGTCACCGGGTTTCAAGCCCTGAAAGTCGAACTCGGGGCGCGGCGTGCTGAGATCGTTTCCGACATATTTCGAAAAGGCCAGAAACTCGGCAGTCATGACTGCGCAGACTGTGTGACTCCCCTGATCTTCGGGGCATGTGTTACAGGCCCCGTCCCGAAAGAATCCGGTCAGCGGGTCACCTGAACAGGGGGCGAGTACTCCGCCCAACACATTGATACTGTCTTGTTTTTGCATGAGCCCACCTTACAGGCTTTGAGCGATCTTGCGGAACATTTCTATGTTAGCCTCGTTGATGCCCGGATCGCGGAACTTGCGATCTGCTCCGGTCGTCACGATCAAAACGCCGCGCGGCTGATCGAAATAGAGGTATTGGCCGTAAACGCCACGGGCCAGAAACTCGCCTTCATGCGCGCCCAAGGGTATCCACCACTGGTAGCCATAGCCAATCTCACCTGGCGCGGTCGGGGCACTGGGCAGAACAGATTCGGCAATCCAGTCCGCTGGCACCAACTGTTCGCCATTGTGTCTGCCGTTCTGCAGGATCATCTGACCAAATCGGGCAAAGTCGCGGGTGGTAAAGTTCAGCCCACCAAGCACAAAGGCAACCCCGGCACCGTCGGTTACATAATAGCCATCATACTCAAGCCCCAAGGGCTGGATGATCTTCTCAGTCAACAACTCTGTCACACTGCGCCCGGTGGCGCCGCGTATCACCATGCCGATCACATGGGTGTCGATTGACACGTATTGCCAAGTTTCGCCCGGTGTTGCGAAGCTATCCTGCAGCGATGCCGTGAAATCATCCAGCTCGCCACCCAAGGCAATGACGCGCCCCATCCGGTTGATGTCTGATTTGGGGTCGAAGTAATCCTCGTCGAAGGTGACGCCGCTTGCCATATTCAGCACATTACGGATCGAGGTGCCATCATAGGCCGTACCCTGCAATTCAGGCGCGTATTTCACCACAGGGTCGTCCAACGATTGGATCGCACCTTCTGTCAGCAGAATGCCGAACAGGGCCGAGAGATAGCTTTTGGCGACCGACCACGAAATTCGGCGATCATCGGGGCCAGTGCCTAGATAGTATTCTTCAAACCGGATCTGCCCGTCCTGCATGACCAGCAGAGAGGTCACGACGCGGTCCTCGATCCAATTGTCAGTACCCTCTGGCAGCTCAAAACCGGGACCGTATGGCAATTCCCAAGTTGGCCCATTCCCGCGTGGTAAGCTGACCGTCAAGAAAGCTTTGTCCATGTTAGAGAAGTTATGAACGATCTTTTCTTCGGAAAACAATGAGTTCACGGCCATCAGGCGCTGAATCTCTTCGCGTTTCCAGAACCCAACAACAACTGCGGCCAGCGCCAGCATCAAAAGGATACGCAGCATCCATTTCAACACAGCTCTCATAGTTTGCCTCCCTTTTCCCCGCCGCATTGGAGCGCGCCGAACGCCAATCTGCAATCGGGACGTAGCGGCAAGGTGACTAGTCCTACCTGAACTTGTCCAGCAGCTTTTGCATGGCCGAGCGTTCGTCCACCTCGGGCTCAAGGGCGGGCTTGGATGCCGTCTTTGATGGCTTTGCAGGTGATTTTGACGATCGCGGCGGGGCGGTGCGCAGGGCGACCGCGTTCATGAACTTACCACTATCCCCATCGGCCAGATACCCCGCACCGTCAGCTACGCCTCGCAGCACATCGTCCAGCCAATCGGCATCTGCCTTGGCAAAGTCACCCAGGACATAAGGTGAGACCATCTCCTTCCGGCCCGGATGGCCAATACCCAAACGCACCCGATCATAGGCCGGGCTGATATGTTCGTGAATCGATCGCAGTCCGTTGTGCCCGGCATGCCCTCCGCCCGCCTTGACGCGGACCTTACCGGGGGCAAGGTCCAATTCATCGTGAAAGACGGTTACGTCGGTCGAATCGAGCTTGTAGAAGCGCATCGCCTCGCCCACGGTTTGACCCGAGCGGTTCATAAAGGTTTGCGGTTTGACCAGCAGCACCTTTTCGCTGCCCAGACGACCTTCGGCGATCTCGGCCTGAAACTTGGATTTCCATGGGCCAAAACTGCGGTCTTCGGCAATCCGGTCCACGGCCATGAAGCCGATATTGTGCCGGTTGTGGGCGTATTTCGACCCAGGGTTACCCAATCCGACAAACAGTTTCATAGTATCGTCCTTGTGCAGCGCAGGGGGTTGATGGCACGGAATGCCATTCACTTTCCAGCCCGGTACGCAAAAAGAAAACGGGGCTCAAAGTGAGCCCCGTTTCAAAATCCGAATATTTGGATCCGGATTTATTCTTCTGCTTCTTCCTGACCGACGACTTCAACTTCGTCTGCTGCCACTTCTTCACCTTCTTCGTCGTCGCTGGTCGACAGACCGGTCGGTGCCGAAACGTTCGCGATCACGAAGTCGCGGTCGATGGTCGGCTTGGTGCCTGCGGGCAGCTCAACCGAAGAAATGGTGACAACGTCGTTGATGTTCATTCCGGTCACGTCAACGACGATCTTTTCAGGAATGTCACCGGCGGTGCACATCAGTTCGACTTCCGGACGGACTACAGTCAGAACGCCGCCCTTTTTGATGCCGGGTGCTTCGTCCTCGTTGATGAACTCAACGGGGATGAACAGCGCGATCTTGGTGGTCCGACGCAGGCGCATCAGGTCCAGGTGGGTCGGCAGGTCTTTGACAACGTCACGCTGAACGTCGCGGCAGATGACGCGGACGTCTTCGTGGCCTTCAACCTTCAGGTTCCACAGGGTCGACTTGAACCGGCCTGCTTTCAGACGCTTGAACAGGACGTTGAACGGGATCTGGATCGGCAGCGGCTCTTTATCGCCACCAAAAACAATGCCCGGAACCATGCCATCGCGGCGTGCCTGACGAGCGGCGCCCTTGCCTGTCCCCGTCCGTTCCAGAGCTACGAGATCAGGAATCTCTCCAGCCATGATAATTCTCCAATGTTAGGGCGGGCATCCTCCAAGGCTGTATACCCGCGTGAAGCCGCGTCCTTAGCTTGATTCACTGTGTTTGGAAAGGGGTTTTTGACGGTTTGTCTTTTTGCGAGGCTCTGCCTCGCGCTCCGAGATATTTTTAGCCAGATGAATAGAGGATCCGCAACTTCATCTGGCCAGAAATATCTCGGGGGAGTCGCCCGGCAAGGGCGGCGGGGGCAGAGCCCCAATTCCGGCGGTTCAGCTTTGCCATCGCCCGCAGAAATCTTCAGGAACCAGCAGGTTATGCCGCCCCAGATCGTCAATGTTCCGTTCGCCGCAAAGCGCGATGGTCGTGTCGAGCTCTTTCTGGATCACCTCTAGCGTAGTGGTCACACCTTTCTGACCCATCGCGCCCAGCCCATAGACAAACGCACGGCCGATGTATGTACCTTTGGCTCCTAAGGCGAGGGCCTTCAGAACATCTTGACCCGAGCGGATACCACTGTCCAAGTGGACTTCTATGTCGTCGCCGACGGCATCCATGATCTGAGGTAGCATTCGAATGGAACTGAGGGCCCCATCCAGTTGCCGCCCGCCATGGTTGGATACGATAATGGCATCAGCGCCCAGTTTTGCAGCCATTTTGGCGTCTTCGGCGTCCAGAATGCCCTTGAGGATGACCTTGCCGCCCCATTGTTCCATCAGTTTTTCGACCTTGACCCAATCAAGGCTGGGGTCGAATTGCTCAGCCGTCCATGCGCCAAGGGACGAAGTGTCTGAGATACCTTCGACATGACCCACGATATTTCCGAACTCGCGCCGTTTTGCGCCCAACATCTCGATCCCCCAGGACCACTTGGTCATCAGGTTTGCGATGGTTTTAGCCGTCAGTTTCGGCGGCGCTGACAAGCCGTTCTTGAGGTCCTTATGGCGCTGGCCCAGGATCTGAAGGTCAAGTGTGATCACCAAAGCCGAACATTTCGCATCCTTGGCGCGTTGGATCAGGCGGCTGACATAGTCCTGATCCCTCATCGTATAGAGCTGAAACCAGAAAGGTTTCGTCGTGTGCTCGGCCACATCTTCGATTGAATTGATCGACATGGTGGACAGGGTAAAGGGCACACCAAACTCTTCAGCGGCTTTGGCGGCCTTCATCTCGCCATCCGCGTGTTGCATGCCTGTCAGTCCGACCGGAGCCAGGGCGACTGGCATTGCGACATCTTCACCGATCATTTGCGAGGCTGTCGATCGCCCGGCCATGTCCACGGCAACCCTTTGGCGCAGGCGGATATCCGAGAAATCCGAGCTGTTTTCGCGAAAGGTCTGCTCGGTCCAGCTGCCGCTTTCGGCGTAGTCATAAAACATCCGGGGCACGCGGCGTTCGTAGATGCGTCGCAGGTCTTCGATAGTGGTGATCACGGGCATGCGCCAACGCCTTTTCTTAAGTGGTTAAGAATTTGTACAGGCGCATTTTCAAGGGAGCAATCGGGGGCAGGCATGAAAAAGCCACAGCAGGCAGGTGGCTTGCTGTGGCTTCTTAAGGAAGGGCTGAAAGATCAGGCTGAATGCGCGCCGTCGGCCAGTGATTTCACGAAATCCAGAACCTCGGCCACGGGTTTGCCTTGGGCGATCTGGCTGACGATGGCCGAACCGACTACGGCACCGTCCGCAACACTTGCAATCGCTTGAGATTTCTCGGGCGTGCTAATGCCAAAACCGACGATGACGGGCAGGTCGGTTGCGGCTTTGATCCGTGCCACTTCAGGGCCGACATTCGTGGCCTGTGCTTCGGCCGAGCCGGTTATGCCCGTGATCGAGACGTAATAAACAAAGCCCGACGTATTTTGCAGGACGCGGGGCAGGCGTTTGTCGTCAGTGGTTGGTGTGGCCAGTCGGATAAAGTTAAGACCTGCGGCCTGGGCTGGCAGGCAAAGCTCTTCATCTTCTTCCGGCGGCAGATCAACTACGATCAGGCCGTCGATCCCGGCCTCTTTGGCGTCGGTCAAGAAGGTATCAACGCCACGGCTGTAGATCGGGTTGTAGTAGCCCATCAACACAATGGGGGTGGTATCATCGGTTTCGCGGAAGGCGCGGGCCAGGTCCAACGTCCTTTGCAGGGTCATCCCCCCATCAAGAGCGCGCTGACCAGCGGCCTGAATGGTCGGACCATCCGCCATCGGGTCGGTGAAGGGCAAACCCAGTTCGATAACATCGACTCCGGTACCGGGCAGGCCCTTTACGACCTCAAGCGAGGTGTCGAAATCTGGGTCGCCTGCCATGATATAAGCGACAAAGGCCTTTTTCCCTTCGGCCTTAAGGGCGGCGAACTTGGCGTCGATACGGGTCATCTGCAGTCCTTGCATTCAGGTTTCGACCTGATGTGCAGAAACTTTGCCCGAAAATCAATCCCGGTCCTGCTGCAAAGGCATCAGAATGCGAAGTGATACCTTAGAAGTGCTGAATTGACGCCCGGGTTGTCATCCTGCGTACTGGCGTTGGATTTATGAGTGATTGCCACTGAGATCCTGTTGCCATTGTCCAGCGTGTAACCGACGCCCAGCAAACTGCGAATCTGGAATTCGCCGCCCAGATCGTTCAAGTCATCACTTTCCGAGAAATACCCTGGCATGACACTGCCTTCGACGAACCAGCGGTCGGCAAACGTGTAATATCCGACGAGGCCGATACCGACATGAACATTGCCTGCCGTGTCGACTGACAAGGCACTGCCCCAGGTTGCCGAAAAGCGAGTGGCCTCGTGAAACGGGCGGTGTTGGTATTCAAGCGCAAAAACGGCTTCGTCATCGGCTGCACTGTCGGAAAAATCTGAATATCCAGCGCCAAGGATTACGGACTGGGCCTGCGCGGCCTGTGCGGCACAAAGCAGCGCAAAGGCTGCAGTAACGTATTTCATCTTAGGTCTTCACTATTTGTTTGATCACAACATTCTACGTGGTGAGTTTAGGGGGCTGTTTTCAATTCAGGCAAGTTCACACGTTGTGAACTTTTCCGTGATGTTGCAATTCGGACTTTCCATACCGTTTTGTCGTCCGACTTGCGCATTTCCCCGGACCTGCCTAGAAGACGCCGTCGTATCGCTTCAGGAGGCCAGCATGGGCTTTAAAATGGGAATCGTGGGTCTGCCGAATGTGGGCAAGTCGACCCTCTTCAATGCGTTGACCAAAACCGCAGCCGCGCAGGCGGCGAATTTCCCGTTTTGCACCATTGAACCCAATGTGGGTGATGTTGCTGTACCTGATGATCGGCTGGACAAGCTGGCGGCGATTGCAAGCTCGAAACAGATCATTCCGACGCGGATGACCTTTGTGGATATCGCAGGTCTGGTAAAGGGCGCCTCAAAAGGCGAGGGGCTGGGCAACCAGTTTCTGGCCAACATTCGTGAGACCGATGCCATCGCCCATGTGCTGCGCTGTTTCGAAGACGGCGACGTGACCCATGTGGACGGCCGCGTCGATCCGGTCGCCGATGCCGACACGATCGAGACCGAGCTGATGCTGGCCGATCTGGAAAGCATCGAAAAGCGCCGCGCCAATCTGGTGCGCAAGCTGAAAGGCAACGACAAAGAGGCGCAACAGCAAGACCGTCTGCTAGCCGAGGCGCAGGCTATGCTGGAAAGCGGCAAACCCGCGCGTTTGGTTGAGGTCACCGCCGAAGACGCCAAGGCCTGGAAGATGCTGCAACTGCTGACTACCAAGCCCGTGCTCTACGTCTGCAACGTGTCCGAGGAAGAAGCCGCCGAAGGCAACGAATACTCAGCAAAAGTCGCCGAGATGGCTGCGGCGCAGGGCAATGCGCATGTCATCATCAGCGCCAAGATCGAAGAAGAGATCAGCCTGCTGGAAGAAGACGAAGCCCAGATGTTCCTTGAGGAAATGGGTCTGGAAGAACCCGGCCTCGATCGTTTGATCCGCGCAGGCTACGACCTGCTGAAACTGGAAACCTATTTCACCGTCGGCCCGAAAGAGGCCCGCGCCTGGACCATCCGCACCGGCACCGCCGCCCCTCAGGCCGCAGGTGTGATCCACGGTGATTTTGAGAAGGGCTTCATCCGCGCCGAGACCATCTCCTACGACGACTACATCGCGGCCAATGGTGAGCAGGGAGCCAAAGAAGCGGGCAAGATGCGGGCTGAGGGCAAGGGCTACATCGTCAAGGATGGCGATGTGATGCATTTCTTGTTCAATACGTGAGTGTGAACCATCCCTTTTTCGGATTTGAAAGAATATTTCGCGGCTTAAATACACGGCAAGTTCATGCTGAGCATTAAGCGCGCGCAGAATAGCCTGCTTATCTGTCTGAGAACGCCTCAACCGCAGCCTGACATCTGCCTGGCAATGCTCTCATTACGCTGAATTGGAAAAATACTCGTGGTTTCGGAGGTGGGTCCAATTTGGGATAAACCTGTCGTATTGCACCAGTTCTGACAGGTTGGACTGCCAGTACGATGCCATCTTTACGGACGTTGCATCGGGCTACAACAAACCCTGGTTGCCGAGTGTCCGTTAAGTCGACGTTCCCTGCAACATTCTTACTGACATCATACCAGGCTTGGGCTGCTTCTTCGACTTCGCCCCATTCGGCCCAATCCTGCCAATCGTTCGTGAATTCAGCTTCTAGAGTTGGGTGTTTGCCCCACAATATGCACCTAGCCACATTATCCCTTGTCGGAGAAACATCGGCTAGAAGTGTTCCTGCAACGGTATCAATCCGGATCCGCTGTCCGCGTTCATTTTGTCCGATAACCTCGCCAAGCTCCAACATAGGAGCAATCGTGTTTTGGACCACGCTGGCCTCACAAGCATCGAAGGCATCTCGTAGTGCTACGCCTGCCGTCGCACTGAGCGGTGCCCAGAACAAACTACAGATGCCAATCAAGATACAGTACAGATGGTGCATTATTTTCTCTTTGGGCAGGTGGTTGCAAGTATCATTCAGCGGACAAATGCCGCCCACGGATACCGGTTTCATGCTTTGCAGTCCATGCGATAAGAGATTTGATAATCCTTAACTGAGCATATTTCGACCTAGCAGAAGAGTGTGCTCTTGGAAGACTATCGTGGGCAGAAAAGCCAATGCGCGAACATCTAACACTGCTAATTTTCTCTTTTTGCAAAAGACTATATTGTTGAGGTTGCCTCGCCATATTGAAGTGACCTCAAATGATCGAAATCCGCGACCTCCAACTCCTCAGCGCCTTGGCGCGACATCGCCACTTTGCCAAAGCGGCCGAGGAATGCGGGATTTCGCAGCCTGCGTTCTCGATGCGCATTCGCAATCTTGAGGACCGGTTGGGTGTTTCCATTGTGCGCCGTGCGAACCGATTTCAGGGCCTGACAGAAGAAGGCGAGATGATCGTCCAGCGGGCGCGGCGTATCCTCGATGACACCAAGGCGCTGGAACAGCAGGTTCTGGCCGCTAAGGGCGAGATTACCGGGACGTTGATTCTGGGCGTGATCCCGACCGCAATTGCCTTTACCGGTCGCCTGATCAAACGGTTGCGTGACGCCCATCCCCGTATCATCACGCGGATCGAAACCATGTCGGCAACGGCCATTCAGCACCGGCTGGATGAGGGCAGTCTGGATGCGGGCATCACATATGGCGACAGTATCGGTACTGATCTGCGACAGGTGCAGCCTTTGTATGAGGAAACCTATGTTCTGCTGGTGCCGTCGCATATGACGGATGAAGCCGGGTCGATTCCGTGGGCGAGGGTGGCCGAGTTCCCACTCAGCCTGCTGGAGCCGCAGATGCAGAATCGACGTATTCTGGATCGGATATTCGCCGAACAGGGCCTGCATCCGGATGTTGTGGCCGAAACCAGCGGATTCACCGCCTCGATGGTCATGGCGCGTGAGGGGTTGGCGGCTACCGTGGTGCCTCGGGTTCTGGTCCGTGCGCTGGGCGATTTGAAGGGGACGAAGGTGCTGCCCCTGGTCGATCCCGTTGTCAGTAAACCGATTTGTCTGGCGACCCTGAGCCGCGATCCGGAACTACCGACTGTTGAAGCTTTGCGCGCTGTGGTGACGTCTTTGCGGTGATAAGCTGTCGTTATCGTACGATTGCGACAAGAGATTTGACGATATGTTAGTCTGATGAGACACGGAGCCTTAATCGGAGGGCATCATGGCACCATTAGACACCAAGCCATCAGGCGCACCCAAAGGCGTCTGGAAGTCAGGTAAAGGCAAAGGGCGGCACACGCCCAAAGGCCGTCAGTTCACGGATGAGGCACAGGCTGAGATTCACCGCCTGCTGGGCGATCGCCCGCGCCGCCGCGACCTGCTGATCGAATTCCTGCATTTGATTCAGGACGAACACGGCCATATCAGCGCCGACCACATCGCCGCTCTGGCGGTCGAGATGCGCATCGGTCAGGCCGAGATCTATGAGACCGCTACCTTCTATGCTCATTTCGATGTGGTGAAAGAAGGCGAGACGCCTCCTCCGGCGTTGACCATCCGGGTCTGTGATTCCCTGTCCTGTGAAATGGCCGGTGCTCAGCAATTGCAAAAGGCGCTGGAAGATGGGCTGGACCCCTCCGAGGTGCGCGTTGTCCGCGCGCCGTGCATGGGTCGTTGTGACACCGCTCCGGTGCTGGAGATTGGTCATAACCATATCGACCACGCGACCCCAGAAAAGGTGCAGGCCGCGATTGCCGCCGGTGACACCCACGCCCATCTGCCCGACTACGAAGCCTTTGCGGCCTATGAAGTAAATGGCGGCTACGCCAAGCTGAAAGAGCTGCGTGACGGCGGCGATTGGGAGAAGGTGCAGAAAGACGTCCTGTCCTCGGGCCTGCGTGGTCTGGGCGGCGCGGGCTTCCCATCCGGCAAGAAATGGGGCTTTGTTCGCATGAACGAAGGACCGCGCTATCTGGCTGTGAACGGGGACGAGGGCGAACCCGGCACGTTCAAAGACCGCTATTACCTGGAGCGCACGCCGCATGTCTTCCTTGAGGGTATGCTGATCGCCGCATGGGCCGTCGAGGCCGAGACCTGCTTTATCTACATGCGCGACGAATACCCGGCGGTTCTGGAAATCCTGCGCCGTGAGATCGCCGCGCTGGAAAACGCCGGGATTGTTGAGCCGGGTTACATCGACCTGCGCCGCGGTGCCGGTGCGTATATCTGCGGTGAAGAATCCGCGATGATTGAATCCATCGAAGGCAAGAAGGGCCTGCCGCGTCACCGTCCTCCGTTCGTGGCGCAGGTTGGGGTCTTTAACCGCCCGACCTTGGTGCACAATGTCGAGACGCTGTACTGGGTCACCAAAGTCTGCCGCGAGGGACCTGAGTGCCTCAACAGCACCGAAAAGAATGGCCGCAAGGGTCTGCGCAGCTATTCGATCTCGGGCCGTGTGGCGAAGCCGGGTGTTTACCTACTGCCCGCAGGGTCGACCATTTTGGATGTGATTGAGGCAGCTGGTGGCATGGCCGACGGCCAAACCTTCAAGGCATATCAGCCCGGTGGCCCCTCCTCGGGCCTGTTGCCTGCGTCGATGGATGACATCCCTCTGGACTTCGACACGCTGCAACCGCATGGCACCTTCATCGGTTCTGCCGCTGTGGTGGTTCTGTCCGATCAGAATACCGCGCGCGACGCGGCATTGAACATGCTGCGCTTCTTCGAAGACGAAAGCTGCGGCCAGTGTACGCCTTGCCGTGCCGGCTGCGAAAAAGCGGTGAAGCTGATGCAGGCCGACAAGTGGGACACCGATCTGCTCGAGGATCTGTGTCAGGTGATGGGCGATGCCTCGATCTGCGGTCTTGGCCAGGCGGCCCCGAACCCGATCCGTCTGGTCATGAAACATTTCGCTGACGAAATCTGAGGGAGACAGAGCCATGCTTGATGCAAGCCCAAACAAGACCGTCACCTTCAACCTGAACGGCGAAGATGTCACCGTGCCCGAGGGCTGGACCATCTGGGAAGCCGCGAAGGGACAGGGGTTCACCATTCCGCACCTGTGCCACAAGCCGCAGCCGGGCTATCGCCCCGATGGCAACTGCCGCGCCTGTATGGTTGAGGTGGAAGGCGAGCGCACGCTGGTCGCTTCGTGCATCCGTCCCGCAGCGGACGGTATGGTCGTCAAGACCGACAGCGAGCGTGCCGAGAAGTCACGCGCCATGGTTATGGAGCTGCTGGTTGCCGACCAGCCCGAGGAAGCCCACGACACGTCCAGCCATTTCTGGGACATGGCTAAGCTGAACGATGTCAGCGACAGCCGGTTCCCGGCGAAAGAGGCCGAGAAGATCCCGCTGCTAGATGACAGCCACGTTGCAATGCGCGTCAATCTGGACGCTTGCATCAACTGCAACCTTTGCGTCCGCGCCTGCCGTGAAGTGCAGGTGAATGATGTGATCGGCATGGCTGGTCGTGGCCACACCGCGCAGGTGGTGTTCGACCAAAACGACCCGATGGGCGATTCAACCTGTGTGGCTTGCGGTGAATGCGTTCAGGCCTGCCCGACCGGTGCCCTGATGCCTGCCACCGTGTTGGATGACCACCAGCGCGGCGACAGCAAGGACTACGACAGCGAAACCGAAAGCGTCTGCCCGTTCTGCGGCGTGGGCTGTAAAGTCTCGCTGAAGGTCAAGGACGGCAAGGTCAAGTATGTCGAGGGCATCAACGGCCCCGCGAATGAAGGCCGTCTGTGTGTCAAAGGCCGCTTTGGATTCGACTACATCCACCACCCGCACCGCCTGACCAAGCCGCTGATCCGTCGTGAGGACGCGCCTGAAAAGGGACTGAACGTCGATCCCGGCAATTTGGACACACATTTCCGCGAAGCGACATGGGAAGAGGCGATGAATCTGGCCGCCTCCAAGCTGAAAGAACTGCGCGAAGAAGATCCGCGCAGCGTTGCAGGCTTTGGCTCGGCCAAATGCACCAACGAAGAAGCGTATCTATTCCAGAAGTTCATCCGTCAGGGCTTCAAGCACAACAACGTCGACCACTGCACCCGTCTGTGCCACGCGTCGTCTGTTGCTGCTCTGATCGAGAACGTCGGCTCCGGCGCTGTGACCGCGACCTTCAACGAGATCGAAAACGCCGATGTGGCGATCATCATCGGCTCGAACCCGATCGAGAACCACCCCGTTGCCGCGACCTACTTCAAGCAATTCGCCAAGCGCGGCGGCAAGCTGATCGTGATGGACCCGCGCGGCGTCGGTATGCGCAAGTTTGCGGATGAAATGCTGCAGTTCCGTCCGGGTGCGGATGTCTCGATGCTCAACGCGATCATGAATGTGATCGTTGAGGAAGAGCTGTATGACAGTCAGTACATCCACCGCTGGACCGAGAACTGGGAGGCCGAAAAAGAGCACCTGCGCCAGTTCACGCCTGAGGCGATGGCGCCGATCTGCGGTATTGAGCCGGATCAGCTGCGCCGCGTCGCCCGCACTTTTGCGCAGGCCAAGGCCGGCCTGATCTTCTGGGGTATGGGCGTCAGCCAGCACATTCACGGCACTGATAACTCTCGCTGCCTGATCAGCCTCGCGCTGATGACCGGCAACGTTGGTAAACCGGGCGCGGGTCTGCACCCGCTGCGCGGTCAGAACAACGTGCAGGGTGCATCTGACGCGGGCCTGATCCCGATGTTCCTGCCGGACTACCAGACCGTGACGGACGATGGCATTCGCGCCAAGTTCAATGATGTCTGGAATTCGGACGATTTCTCGAATGAGAAGGGTCTGACCGTCACCGAGATCATCGATCAGGCGTATGCGGGCAACATCAAGGGTATGTACATCATGGGTGAGAACCCGGCCATGTCCGACCCGGATGTGAACCACGCACGCGACGCGCTGGCCAAGCTGGATCTGATGATCGTGCAGGATATCTTCCTGACCGAAACGGCGAACTATGCCGACATCATCCTGCCGGCCTCAGCGCTGTATGAAAAGAACGGCACGGTGTCGAACACCAACCGTCAGGTGCAGCGGGTGCGCCCCGCTGTGACGCCTCCGGGTGAGGCGCGCGAGGATTGGAAGATCACGGTGGAACTGGCGCAGCGGATCGGCTTGAACTGGGACTACACCGATGTGTCTCAGGTCTTTGCCGAGATGAAGCTGACGATGAACTCGCTCAACAACATCACTTGGGAGCGACTGGAGACCGAGACGATCACCTACCCGTCGCTGTCAGAGACTGATCCGGGGCAGGCGATCGTGTTCGGCGATGGCTTCCCGCGTGCGGACGGCCGGGCGCGGTTCACCCCGGCTAGCGTCATTCCGCCGGATGAGGCACCGGACGAAGAATACCCGATGATCGCCACCACCGGCCGTCAGCTGGAGCATTGGCACACCGGGTCGATGACCCGCCGGTCCAACGTTCTGGACGCGGTGGAGCCGGAAGCGAACTGTTCGTTGAACCCGCGCACGCTCAAGCTGATGGGGATCGAACCGGGTGAGATGATCCGTCTGACCACCCGTCGCGGCTCGATCGAGATCATGGCGCGGGCCGACCGGGCGATTGCCGAGGATATGGTGTTCATCCCGTTTGCCTATGTCGAGGCGGCGGCGAACGTCCTGACCAACTCGGCCATCGATCCCTATGGCAAGATTCCCGAGTTCAAGTTCTCGGCGATCCGGGTCGAAAAGATCGAAGACGCCGTCGCGGCGGAATAGCCAAACCAGCCAAGAACATTGGGTAAGGCGACCTGCAAAAGGTCGCCTTTTTCGCGTCTTGACAGCGGCTTATGCACGGCCAACCCTATCATCGTTATTCATGATGGAGTTGCCGATGCCTCGCCGTTTCGTCGATCTTTCTGTTCCTTTGGAAATGGGCATCGTGTCGGACCCACCGATCATGCTGCCCAAGATTGAATACATGACCCACGACCAGACCGCCGAACAGGTCATGTCGTTTTTTCCGGGATTGCAAAAAGAGGATCTGCCCGGTGGTGAGGGTTGGGCAATAGAACTGCTGCAGATCGCCACACATAACGGCACCCATCTGGATGCGCCCTACCATCATCACTCGACGATGAATAACGGCGAGCGGGCGATCACCATCGACGAGGTGCCGTTGGAATGGTGCATGAACCCCGGTGTCAAATTGGATTTCCGCCATTTCGACGATGGCTATGTGGTCTCTGCTGCAGATGTTGAGGCCGAGCTAAAGCGCATCGGTCACAATCTGCAACCGCTTGACATCGTGATCGTGAATACGTCGGCGGGCACGCAGTACGGCCAGCCCGACTATCTGATGAAGGGCTGCGGGATGGGACGCGAGGCGACCTTGTACCTGACTAATCGCGGTGTGCGGGTAACCGGCACAGACGCCTGGAGCTGGGATGCACCCTTTCCCCTGACCGCTCAGGAATATGCCGAAACCAAGGATGCGTCGATCATCTGGGAAGGCCATCGCGCCTCGATGGAGATCGGCTATTGCCATATCGAAAAGTTGACCAATCTCGAAGATCTGCCGCCCACCGGTTTCGAAATCTCGTGTTTTCCGTACAAGATAAAAGGCGCCTCAGCAGGCTTTGTGCGGGCTGTCGCGATCTTTGAGGAGGACAGTGATGAATAAACCCCTGAGCGGACATGACGGCCCTTATGACGCCCCAGTTGAAATCCGAGGCTTCTCAGTCTTGCCGGAATGGGTCGACTATAACTGTCACATGAACGTCGGCTTTTACGGCGTTGCCTTCGACATGGCTCTGGAAAAGCTGATGGTCGATCACCTCGGGCTGGGTGAGGTGCAGGTCAAGGCGCTGGAGCAGGGGCCGTATGTCCTGCAATCCCACATGAATTTTCTGCGTGAGGTCCAGCCGGACGAGCCGTTCTATTTCCGCTTTCGGATGCTGGATTCAGACCTGAAACGCGGTCATTACTTTGCGCAGATGCTGTCTGAAAAAGACAATGCTGTTTGCGCCACGCAAGAAGCGCTTTTCATGAATGTCAGTCACGAAACAGGGCGGTCTGTGGCCTATTCTGACTGGGCAGCAACACGGCTTGCCCGTATGGTCGAGGATCACAAGATTTTGGAGCCTGCTCCGCAGATCGGGCAACCTATTGGCATCCGCCGTAGCGGTCAGTAATCGCGTTCGAAAAACACCCCAACACCGGTTTCCCCGCGCCCGTCGACGGTGCCACGGACGGTGAAACTGTCAGTTACGTCCAGATTCAGGTTCACCTCGGTATCGCCCTCGGTGTTTACAGTGAAGTCGGTGTAAAGGTTGTCACTAAGATAGGCGCCGGCCCCAAGCGCACCGCCGCCACCTTCAGCGGATCCGACGTCGATCGTATCCAGGCCGGTTGCCTCGCGTATACCCTTCGTGGCGTCGCCACCGGCGCCGCTGAGCTGTGCCAGAGATGCTGCCATTTGTGCAATCATGAAGGGTGAAATTTCCGAGAAACGGTTGCCGAACAACAGCATGGCCAATGCTTCTTCGGCGGGGCGCTCGGGGTCAGAATAGACATCTACCGCGGGTGCATCCAGCGGACCGGCGATTTCGATCGTGGCTGTACCATCGGATGTACTGGCTGACGAAGCAAACTCAATATAAGGCTTCAGATCACCCTGCAGCGTAACAAGTCCTTTGGTCAGGGCCAGTCTGCGACCTAGAATGTCGATATGACCTCGGATCAGCTCGATCTGGCCGGAAGGAACGACCGAAGCTGTTGTGCCGCCAATAAACAAACGTCCGCCCAGCTCGGCATTTACACCGCGGCCTCGCACAAAGACCGCTTTGGGTGCCAGCAGACTGACATCCAGTGTGATGCGGGAATCGCTTTTGGCAGCGTCCTCTTGAACGACCAGCCGCGCGCGTTCGCGGGTTTGGAACCCGGCTGCAGTTTCGTTGATATGCTCAATTTCAGGGATGGGTGCTGCGCCCACGGCACCGGCAGCGGCAGCCAGATTGATATTGGTCTCTTCGAACGTGATCTGCCCAGCTACTGCGCTGTTTCCGGCCAAAGCGCCTGTCAGTGCAATTTCGCCGTTTAGCGTGGTCTCGTATAGCAGTTTGTCAGTGAGCACGAGTTGATTAAGCCGCGTGACGATATTTGCGTTGAGAGGAGGTGTCAGATCCAAGGGGCCAGAAACGGTAAATGTCCCTCCTGCACGCATGCCGCCATTCAGCGAAATTGTGGCTCGGCTCTGAGCAAGTTCTACCGACCCGCTGATGCCAGTGACGGTCTGCCCGATCCCTGGGATGGCAAGAGATGTACCCGAAGTGGTAATGCTGCCACTCAGCGACCCGAGTTCCGGTTTCCCTTTGAGCCGCAGATTGTGTCGGGCCGTTCCCTCGATCTTGTTGGGTGAGATAAAGATGTTGGCAATGCCAAGGTTGATCCCGCCCTGTGCCTGCAGGTCGGCTTCACTTGTGGTTTCATCAAATGTTCCCGCGATCGTACTGCTGATCTCAGCCGGTCCATTGGCTGAACCGTCGATGGTCCAGACCCCCTTGCTGCGTTTTGCGTTGCCAGTGACAGCGACGGTGCCGGGGAACTCAGGTGCGAAACGCTCGATCTTGTTCAGTTTTGCATCGAAATCCAAATCTGCCGTGCCGTCGGTTGTGACCTCGCCGGTCAGAGCCGCGTAAGAACTGTCTGGTCCGCTAAGCTTGAGCGTCCCGTCCAGCCCCGACCCGGTCGGGGCAACATTGCCATCCAGCGTGAGAGGCCCGGACATTGAGGCAATGACGCGAGACAGGTCGTCAAGCTGAGCGGTGAAGTTCAGCCCTCCGGCCTCACGATCCAGTTTGCCCGACGCGGTGGCAGACAAGGCTGTGCCCCGCAATCGGAAGGTTCGAACATCTACAAGGTCTTCCCCCTTCGCCGCATCGACCCGCAAGGTCGTCCGGCCTTGGATCAATTTGTCGACCATTTCGATGCCGGTTTGAATGTCATCGGCGCTCAGGTTGCCCTGAATGTCAAATATCCGGCTGGCAAGGTTTCCATTGCCCTGAACGGTTGCGTTGACTGCGCCGCTTAGGTCGCGTTTGGCGAGGCCCGAGAACAACGACAGATCAGGGGCGTTCACGCGGGCGTTGCCGTCAATGGCCAATTCGCCGGTTGGATCGTCCACCGTTGCGGCGACCTGCGCGTTTACGGCAGTGCTGTCGACTGTTGCCTGACGAATCTCGATCCGGTCTGCGGTGCGCGCACCGTCCCATTGAACCAAGGTCTTGCCGGTCAGCAGGGGATCAATGTCGGGCATCCCGGTCTGGATATCTTGGCCGGTGATGCTTGCGGTGCCGTCAAATTCCAACGTCTGCACCGTTCCTTTGCCGCGCACCTCAGCTTGAACAGCGCCACCAAGGTCGCGCTTTGCCAATCCGGAAAAAACTGCCAGATCGGGTGCTGTCACATTCGCCTGCCCGTCGATCGTCAGGTTGCCACCGGGTGTGGTGACGTCGCCGCTAGCCTGTGCCTGCGCGACATCGCTGTTCAGGTCGAATTCACGAATAGTTATACCGTCGCTGCCGCGGCTGCCATCAAGGGTTATCGTGGTCTCGCCCTTGATAATGGGGTCGATATCATCGCGACCTGTGACCAGATCGCGGCCTTCGACAACCAGCTTTCCGTCAAAACTGCCCTCCAGCGGAGAACCTTTGCCTTCAAACCGTGCCAAAGCCGACCCACCCAGATCTAGCTTGGCTACCTCTGAGAACCGGGCTAGGTCTGACGCCTCAAGCCTAGCTGATCCGTCGACCGTCAGACCACTGGTCAGCCCGTCGATTAAGGCGTCCAGCGCCAGCGAATAATCGGTCCCTCTTAGCTCGAACCCGGATAGGTTAAGAGATTGATCGTTACCGTAGTCGAACTGTCCATCCAGAGTGATACGGTCACCCAGAGCCGAATTTATCCCTTCATCATTCAAGTCCAGGCCGTCGGCAATAACCTGCAGGTCACCTTGCACGGTGATCCTGTCGCCTTGATCCAGAATACCCTGCGCGGTGATCCTAGCCGTGTCCAGATTCGCTTGCGGTGACTTAAAGGCATCGGCAGTCAGACTCAGAAGCCATAGGTTGCCGTTTTTTTGATTGAATAGAGCAGAAATCTGCGCCGCTTCGATCGAGGTGTCTCCGCCTGCTACAGGGAGTACAACCGTCTGCCCGTCTGGCGGTGTAATGCGACCTTGCAGGGCTGCCAATTGCAAGTTGCCGCCCTCGGTCAATTGAACCTCACCTTTCAGGTTTAGGGCTTGCGTGGTCAGCTCAAATTTGGGGATGTCCAGCGCCCCTGCGGGCTTGGTCTGGCCATCGACGAACAGGCGCGTATTCGGGCCAAAGAACGGGTCAAGATCTTCGGCCATAAAGGGGGTCAGGTCGCCACCCAGATCAGCAGTGAAAGCGATGCCGTCTGCCGCACCGGTTTCGGCGGCGCGTAGCTGAACCTGCCCGTCGACCCGCTGCTGGTTATCGCTGCTCAGTGCGATATCAGCGGTGAAATCGGTCAGCGGCCCCGCACCCTTGGCTGTGAACCCGATCGGAGGGCTATCAGGGATGTTCAGCGCGGTTGAAATCAGGCCGCCCGCAGCTTCGGTGACCTGCAAATCCAGATTTATCTCGCGCGAGTTATTCTGGAAACCGGCGGTTAGCGTGATCTCGTCACCTGTGCGATCCAATCGGGTAACGTCCAGATTGGTGTCCAACGTACCATCGGCCAGCGACAGGTTACCTGTCACCGAAAGGTCAGCCGCAACACCGATCAGAGGCTCGCCTAGCGAAAGCTCATCTATCTGGATTTCGCCAATCTCGATCGAGACGGGCAGTTCGGGCAGTTGAAAGGGTTGTGTTTCGGCAGACGGCGGTGGGGCATCCGAGGTGGTCGCACCCGGTGCGCGTGCGATGTCGATCTCTTGCGCAGTCAGGGCATTAACGGAAAATCGTCCCCGGATCAGGGCCAGCCGATTCCAGTCCAAAACGGCATCCTTGATGGTCAGCCAGACGCCTTCATCATCTGCTATGGTGATCTCTTCAATAGTGGCGCGTGCACTCAGCGCCCCTTGCAGGCCAGTGACGGTGACGTTCTGATCATCACCCGACAGCGTGTCCTGCAAGAACCGCTCAAGCATACTGCCGCCGCCATCATCCTCTTGCGCGAAGGCGGGCGGTGCGGTCAGGAACAGCACCGTGGATACAATCGGATATGAATATTGCCGTATCAAAACGCCTGTCCGATCCCGATGTAGAATTGCAAACCGTCGCCCGTGTCACCTTGAACCGGCAAGGCAAGGTCAAGTCGCAAGGGACCGAAACCCCCCAGATCATACCGCACCCCAAGGCCCGCGCCGGAATGATATTCTGCGCCACTGCCGATGAAAGACGACGTATCCACCGTACCGAAGTCATAAAACCCGACAAGAGATATCGTGTCTGTGATCTTTCCGCGAACCTCACCTGACAACCCGACAAAGGATTTCCCCCCTGCGATTCCGCCGTTGACCGGGATGCCGAGGCTTTCGAAGGGTTGCCCGCGTACAGTGCCCGCGCCGCCCGAGAAGAACAAGAAATCGGGCGTTACGTCACTTGCCGAAGGCCCGATCACAGACCCCAACTGCGCGCGGCCCGCCAGGACGATCCGACCGCCCGTGTTCAGGCTGGTGTAGGCGCGGCCGTCGAAAAACAGCCGTATGCCGTTATCTGTCCCCGAAAATCCAACGAAAGGCATGGCTTGTGCGTCCAGATAAAACCCGCGGGTCGCGCTGACCTTGCTGTCCCGTTGGTCCCATTCTGATCGAGTAGGGATGATAAAGTATCGGAACTTGCGCCCTGAGCCATAAGCATCATCCGCGTCCGACCACTGAAAACCGGCTGAGGCCTCGGCATAAAGCCGGTCGGAAAATGTGCGCCGCGCACCATATGCCAGCGACGCGATGGTCACGTTGTAATTGTCGGTGTTGCGCCGTTCCAGCAACGCACTCCAAAAGGTGTTGTCATCCGGCCCCAGCCTATCGGGCTGGTCCAGTCGCAAGCCAATGCGACCGTCCAGATCTTCGGTGCCACCGATATTACGCAGCGCGGCTTCGAACCTTAGCCGTTCGGCGCGGCGGAATACGTTGCGATGTGTCCAGGTTGCGGTCAGATCCAATCCAGCATTTGAAGCAATCTCGCCTCCGAGCGTAAGACGACGCTTGGGCATGTCTTCGAATGTGGCATCGAAATCGAGCGTGCCGTCAGGGTTAGGCGTTTCACGTTCTTCGATAGAGACGACACTGAATGTACCGGTACGACGCAGCCGGGTTCCAACCTTTTGGATTTCGGCTGGGGAATACACCTCTCCTGATGGGAAGCCTGCAATCTTTTCGATCGAGCGATGGCGCACATCGGTGTCGCCTTTGATGACCATCTTGCCAAAGGTCAGGCGCCTTCCCGGTTCCAGGTCGATCTGCGCGTCCAACCGGTTCTGGGCGTGCCGTGCGATGACCCGTTGATCTTCGACCGCAGCCTTGGCGTGGCCAGCGTCGCGCCAGCCCTGAACCCCGGCCGAGGCCGCCTGTTGGATGGCACCCGTTGTGGCCAGCTTGCCCGGAGCGAACTCCTCAGGCAGGGCAGTGTCCGGCGCAAGAGGGGCGACAATGGCTGTGCCAAACTTGAAGGTCGGCCCGGTGTTAACCGTGATAACCGCGCGGTTGATCGCGTTGGGAACGGTGAGCGAGCTCATGTCAGCCGCTTCTTGTCCGTCCAGCTTGATACTGACGACGGGACTGAAATAGCCCTCATCATACAGAATCTGAACGATTGTGCGGTAATCCGAAAGAGCGGCAGACAGAATTTCCAGCGGTGTGTCCAAGCCCCTGTCCTCGGCAGTTGCAACTGACGAGGTTTCCTCAATACGCTCGACCAGGTCTTTTGGGGCACCTGGGGCGTTCAACGTTGTTTCCAGCGCCGCCACAGAGGTCGGACCGACAGCAATCGCGCCGAGAAGGCAAAACTTCAAAAAAAAGGCCCGCGGCCTGCTTCCCCGCATCGAATGGCTCCAACTGCCCCAAGTCGAAATCAATTTCGCCGTCTTATAAAAATGACGGTTGATTTATTGATGTTAGAGCATCCGTTCCCTCGCAGGGAAAGAGATTTTCGAACGCGATGCCAAAAATAAGGCTAGTGTGCCCGCGTAGCGCCTCTCTCTCGATCAGGGCTGCGTCATCAATCGGGCAACATCCAGCATCCGAGCAGAAAAGCCCCATTCATTGTCATACCAGCCGAATATTCGGACCTGATTGCTGCCTGTGACCCGAAGCTCGGGGCCAGCGATCACAAGGGATTCGGGTCGGGTGCGCAGATCCGATGACACCAGCGGGTGATCGGTCCAACCCAAAACGGGGGATTGGGTGACAGCTTCGCGAAAATCAGCCTCGAACCCGGTTGCCGATATTCCGCGATCAAGGGTCGCGACCAAGTCAATCGCGGATACGCTGGCGGTGGGGACACGTACAGCCGCCCCCGAGATGCGGCCTGCGAGATGGGGCATGACCTCGTCAATCAGGTGCGTGGCGCTGGATGTCGTCGGGACCATGGACAGCGCCCCGGCGCGGGACCGGGCCAGATCGCCGCGTGGCGCGTCAACCATGGGCTGGCTGTTCGTATAGCAATGGATGGTTGTCATGTGGGCCGAGGTGATGCCCGCAATACGGTCCAGCACCTTGACCAGAGGGGCCAGCCCGTTGGTGGTGCACGAGGCGTTTGACACGATCCGCGCGTTGCCCAGCTGATCCTCATTGGCACCCAGTACGATGGTGACTTCTGTCGCGGGCGAGGGGCCAGAAATCAAGACTTTGCCCGCCCCGGCCGCGAGCCCCTGACTGGCCACGTCCGAGGTCCGCGCAACGCCGGTGCAGTCCATCAGAACGTCAACACCAGTCAGATCGACACGGGAAAGATCCGGGCTATGTGTCATTGGGATGGAATGGCCGTCAACGATCAGAGCCGTGTCGCCGGTCTCGACTTTGCCAGTGTAACGGCCAAAAGTGCTGTCGTATTTGAACAGATAGGCGCAGGTTTCCAGCGGTGCGATATCGTTAATCAGCACCAGCTCAATATCCTTGCCCCACGGCAACGCAAGCAGTTGCCGCAGGATTGTGCGGCCGATGCGGCCGAATCCGTTAATCGCGAGTTTCATGCGCAAGCTATGGCAGCGGGTCGCGGTCACCTCAATGCCTGTTTCGCCGCAGGGTCAGTTGCAGCTGACCTGCGAGAAGAACTGGCCTGACATGTTCTGATACATGCTGGCCCTGATCGGCTTGCACCCGGTGGCCGCCTGAATTGCTGCTATGGCCTGAGTGGTGCGCAGGCGCGGCGGCGGGCCAAACGGGTTCAGATTGTTGTTGTCACGGGTTGCGCGATATACCACCGGAGAGTCCGAGACCTGAGTAACGGCCCAGGTACGGCTCATGACAAAGACCGATTTGGTTTCCTCTTTGGCGGCAACCGGGGTTGCCTCAAGGGCTGTCAGGCCCACTACCGCTGCAAGTGCCAGCATTGATCCACGAAGTACCATTGAACAATCTCCAGTGCTAAAAAACCGGTGTTATTTCACCAGATTCAAGCGCTTCTGTGAAGCCCCGCGCCGGAAAATGCGAATCATCGTCAGCGTTTAGCCAACGACAGGGGCATACGGCGGTTCACGTCCTTGTAGAGCAAATAACGGAATCCTCACAGCCCGCCTGTCCCAGAGGCCGAGTTGCGATGTAATTTGATTGTTGCCGAACAGGGCTTGGCCCGCCTTCGATGCCGGTATAATCTTGAAGTCAAATCTATTTCAGCAAGGCGAGGCGGTCATGAAAGCCTGGATTTCTTCTACATTGGTGGCGATTGTTGTTTTGGGGTCAGCTACGGCAGTTCAGGCCAAGTCTCTTTCACGAATCATCGCGGAAATGGGACTGTCACCTGCGGATTTCAATGTGCTGAGCGCGGCTTCGGACGCGATGCTGGCGGGGTCAGTTCCCCGCGTTGGTGAAGAAAGCGTGTGGGTGAACGATGAAACCGGATCAAAGGGCACAATCCGTGTTCGCGATGTGCGCGACAATTGCGTGCACCTGCAGCACTTTATTCAGCCCAAGGGAGCGGAACAGAGCCGAGAGGTCAGAACTCGCCGCTGCCGTGATGCAGGCGGCAACTGGATCTTGACGCCCTGACCTAGTAGCCGCGCGTTCGGTCGACCTCGTGCAGCAGGGGCTCTGCTGCGGTCAACCTTCGAAAGTTTTCACCAACATCTGCCAGCGCTTCGCCCAGATGCCATCCAGACACATGTGGCGTGATCGTCACGCCCGGATGTGTCCAGAGCGGGCTTTCGGATGGCAGCGGCTCGGTCGAGGTCACGTCCAAAACTGCGTGGCCGGGCGTACCGTTGTTGAGGGCGGCAATCAGGGCGGTCTCGTCGATCAGGTCGCCTCGACCGGCGTTCAGCAACTGGCTTCCGGGTTTCATGGCTGCCAGTATCCGCGCATCAAACATCCCAACGGTTTGCGGGGTTGATGGCAGGATTGCACAGACATGGTCGCATTGGCCCAGCAACTCGGGCAGCGCGGCGTCGCCGTGCAGACAGGTAACGCCCTCGATCTGCTTGGGTGAACGACTCCAACCCATGACCTGAAACCCAACTGCACGCAACATTTTGGCACTTCGCGCACCGATATGGCCCAGCCCCAACACTCCAACCACAGTCTCAGGCGAATAGATCGGCGCCTTTGGAGCCCATTCCGCGCGGCTCTGGGCCGCCTCGTGAAATGCCATGTGGCGTTGATGGCGCAGGACATATGCGACGAACCACTCGGCGATACCCTGCGCGGGCGCATCCGGCTTCAACCGCGCGATGCGCACGTGATCGGGCAGGTTGGGATTGCTGACGATGGTCTCGACCCCGGCGCCCAGCTTTTGCACCAGTTTCAGATTGGGAAGGCGTCTCAGGTTCTCGTCTTTCAATCCGACAACCGCAAGCATCGTGATTTCGTCGGGGTTGCCCAATGTATCCGGCGTCCGAATATCAGCTTCAGGGTGAAGCCGCTGAATGTCGCGGGCGATATCGCTGTCACTTATCCAGTCGGACATCCCGGTTTCGATCAACAAGGCCATGTCGCGCCCCTTGTGCTTTAAATTGTGTGCAAAACGTCCCGTCACTGAACTGGACATTTTCCCCGCAGCTAAGTCATTCTTTGGCGCAAGGTAAAGCCCGGACGTCGGGCCACGTGCCAATACGTATACGAGGCAGACCATGAACGGGAAACAAGACCTGAGCCAGCAGGCCTATTTTCATCTGCGCGACGATGGCGCCTTTATCGGCAACGATCCTGCACGCGGACCATGGTCGGCTGATCACTGCCACGCGGGGCCGGTCAGTGGCCTGATCGTACGCGCGGCCGAAACCGAGGTCGGGCCGGAAAAGATGCTGACCCGGCTGACGGTCGATTTGCTACGGCCCCAACCTCTGGCGGGTTTGCGTGTGGCAGCCGAGACGACGAGGCACACCAAAACGCTGGCGACCACGCGGGTCACGGTGCACGATCTTGACGATACGCTCTGCGCCACGGCCACGACTATGCATCTGGCACGCCGTGATCTCGGCCCGGTTCCGAATGTGACGGTGGCTCCACCCAATCTCAAAGACGCGGTGACCGGGCCGTTCCCAATTGGCGAGGTGCGCCACGATTTGCCTGGGTTCGCAAATCATTCCGAAGTACTGTACCCCAAAGGGGGCAATCAGGGCGCCGGTCCAAAGACAGTTTGGATGCGTACGCCAAAGCTGCTGGACGGGGAAAATCAATCCCCGATACAGGCGCTTTGCCCGCTGGCTGATTGCGGCAATGGTATCTCGTGGAACGCGCCGACGACCGAGATGGGGTTCATGAACACCGACCTGACCGTTCAAATCCACCGAGAGCCTGTTTCGGATTGGGTGGCTTCGGAGTCGGTATGCCATTGGCAACCTTCGGGGATCGGGATGTCTCAGTCCGTGCTGTATGACACCGAAGGCCCGGTTGGCACGGCCCTACAAACGCTGATCCTGTTTCCGCCAACCTAATCTCTGGCGCTTTTCAGCACGACACCTTCAAAACGCATTGCCGCGTGCGGGGAGAGGCCCTATCTTTCGCGTATGCGTTGGATATTTACCATTGTGACTTGCTGTTTGCCGATCCCGGCGATGACGCACCCGCATGTCTTTATCGACACCGGATTGGAATTCATAGTCGATGAGACCGGCCAATTGACCCATGTTCGTGTCACCTGGGCCTATGATGAGTTTTACTCGCTGCTGGTGCTTGAAGACATGAAATTGGATCAGGATGCCGATGGCATTCTGACCGAAAGCGAAAAACAGTTCCTGTCCGGCTTCGACGCGCAATGGGTTGAGGGGTATAATGGCGATCTGGTCGTGTTTTCGGATGGTGTACCGGTAACCCTTTCTGGTCCATTAGAGCCCGCAGTCACCACCGAGTACGGGCGTATCGTGTCATCTCATTTGCGCGCCGTCGAAGGTGATCCGGTGTCTGCCGCTGCTTTAACCGCTAAAGCCTATGACGAAACCTTTTATACGGCTTATGAGGTGACCCGCCCGGTGACGGTAACGGGCCCCGCGTCTTGCCAGATTGCCCGGATTGACCCGGATATCGATGGGCAACTGGCGCAAATGCAAGCCTTTCTGCTGACATTAGACGCCGATTACGACCTGGAGGAAAATGATATCCCGCTGGTCGGGGAAAGCTTTGCGACCGAGATTTTCGTTTCATGTCCAAATACCTGATTGTTCCGGTCACCGTCGCCTTCGCTCTGCTGCTGTGGTTCTGGGGTAGTGGCGGGTTTGACAGTTTGGCAGCTTGGGCTGCGGGTGAGCAGCGTGATTTCCAGAACCAGATCGCGCGTGCCTTGCGTGCGGCGCGGGCCGAACAGCCGCAGGCCATTGCCACCCTGCTGACGGTCTGTTTTGCGTACGGTTTTTTCCACGCCGTTGGCCCGGGTCACGGCAAGGTGCTGATAGGTGGTTACGGTTTGGGTCGAAAGGTTGCGTTCTGGCGGCTATCCGCGATCAGTGTGCTATCCAGCCTGGGGCAGGCGGTCACGGCCATTGTTCTGGTCTATGCCGGGGTTCTGGTGTTTCAGATGTCGCGGGAAACCCTGGTCGGCACGACCGAACAGGTCATGGCTCCTATCAGTTACGGCGCCATTGCTGCGATCGGTTTGTGGCTGGTGTTCCGGGCGCTGCGCAGCTTTGCCAGAAGGCACCGCAGCAAAGCCGGGCATCACCACCACGACAATGATCATCACCATCATCATGATCACGAGGTCTGCGCCGATTGTGGCCACCGCCATGGTCCCACAGCCGAGGAAGTGGCGCAGGTTGGCAGCTTGCGCGAGGCAATGCTTTTGATTGCTGGCATCGCCGCCCGACCCTGCACAGGGGCGCTGTTCGTTCTGATCCTCACATGGCAGATGGGCATCGCGATGGTCGGCATTGCCGGAGCTTTTGCGATGGCGCTGGGCACAGCAACGGTCACAACTCTGGTCGGATGGACCTCGTTCGGGTTGCGCGGCGGATTGCTGGCGTCGGCGTCAGCCACGCGGTTTGCATCGGTTCTGGCCCCGACCATCGAGTTGGTGGCGGGCCTGATGATCGCGGTAATCGCAAGTGGCTTGTTGATGCGCGCGATCTAGTCGAAGACCGGCTCAGGGTACCCAACGCGCGCCAGATACAGCCCCTGTGGTGGGCAAACCGGCCCACAGGCGGCGCGATCGGTGGCTTCCAGCGCATCGCGCACGTCTTCGGGCGTCCATGCACCGGCCCCCACGCGTTCCAGTGTTCCAACGAAACTGCGCACCTGATTGTGCAGGAAAGAACGGGCACGAACGTGGAAATGCACCTCTGGGCCGGAAAAGCCCTGAACCTGTTCAACGCGCAGCTCATCCAGAGTTTTGAGCGGGCTCGCCGCCTGACATATCGAAGACCGGAAGGTGGTGAAATCATGCCGCCCGATCAACATATCCGCCCCTGCCTGCATGGTGTCGATGTCCAACTGATGATTGATCTGCCAGACCTGACCGGCGTCATGTGTTGCAGGCGCCCGGCGCATCAGGATGCGAAACAGATACTGCCGCTCTAACGCGGAAAACCGGGCGTGCCAGTCGTCGTCCACCTGCGCTGCTTTTACGATGGCCACTGGCTGCGGTTTGAGGTGATAATTCAGCGCTTCGGACAGGCGGAACGGGTCCCAGTCCTTGACCAGATCGCAATGCGCCACCTGACCCAACGCATGTACGCCTGCATCGGTCCGTCCCGCAGCGGCGATTGTATGGTCGCCCGGTTGAATGCGCGACAGGGCCTGTTCGATCGCACCCTGCACGGATGGCAATTCCTTCTGCCGCTGCCACCCGGCAAACGGTTCCCCCTGGTATTCGACTTTCAACGCGTATCTAGGCATGGGCTGCTGGTAACGCGCCGTGCGAAAGGGGGCAAGAGCGGGAAAGCTCTGGCAAGTGCGGTTACCTCTACCTATCTTGAGCAAAACGAAAAAAGCGAGGCGACGGTTTGGTCATCTCATCTCTGGCAGACAGTCTGGTGCGCGGCGTAGAAACCGTGGGCGATCGCGTATCCGAGACCTTGTTCGAGCCAGTCATACGTCTGGGTGTCACCGGGTTGGCGCGGTCGGGCAAGACGGTATTTATTACCTCCTTGGTTGCGAACCTGCTGGATCGCGGGCGGATGCCTGGTTTGGTCGCTCAGCAAGAGGGGCGGATTAACACCGTCTATCTGCAACCGCAGCCCGACGATACTGTGCCCCGGTTTGACTATGAAAACCATCTAGCCGCGCTGACCGGGCCACAACCGCATTGGCCCGACAGTACCCGGGCGGTGTCGGAATTGCGCCTGTCTTTCAAGGCGCGGCCTTCCGGGTTGCTTTCAGGCCTGCAAGGGCCGCGCACCATCCATCTGGATATTGTGGACTATCCGGGTGAATGGCTGCTGGATCTGGCCTTACTGGACAAGACCTATGAGGTCTGGTCAGCCGAGACGCTGGACCGGATCGCCAAACGTACCGAGGCTGCGGCGTTTCTTGAACAAGCCAAGGCCGCTGACCCTGCCGGGACCCATGATGAACCCACCGCGCAGGCACTGGCCAAAACATTTGCCAATTATCTGAACGACGCGCGCGATGCAGGGTTCTATGATTGCACACCGGGCCGCTTCCTGCTGCCGGGCGATCTGGCGGGGTCTCCGGTTCTGACCTTTGCGCCGCTGCCGGTGGAAGGCCATGCGCCCCGGCGCAGTCTGCACCGGGAAATGGCGCGTCGGTACGAAGCGTACAAATCGCAAGTAATCAAACCTTTCTTTCGGGACCATTTTGCCCGGATCGACCGGCAAGTGGTTCTGGTCGATGCGCTGGGCGCGATCCACAAAGGTCCGCAAGCGGTCGAGGATATGCGTCGCGCGATGGCCGATATCCTCTCGGCCTTCCGCCCCGGGCGCAACGCGTGGCTGAGCCAGTTGCTGTTGGGTAAACGGGTCGAACGTATCCTGTTCGCAGCCACCAAGGCCGATCACCTGCACCACACGCAACACCACCGTCTGACTCATTTCATGGAGGCCCTGACCCGCGATGCCCGCGACCGGGCCAGTTTCGCCGGGGCCGAAACGGCGGCTTTGTCGCTGGCAGCGTTACGCGCAACGACCGAGGAGATACGCATCCATAACGGGGTTGAGCTGCCCTGCGTACGTGGCACATTACTGGACGGCAAGCAGGCCGCGTTCTACCCTGGGGATTTGCCTGAAGACCCGGCGCAACTTCTTGGTCCGGCGCGCGATGGGGCCAATAGCTGGCTAGGTGAAGATTTCGGTTGCATGGCTTTTGCACCTGCTCATCTGACCCTGCGCCCAGGCGATGGCCCACCCCATATTCGGCTGGACCGTGCCGCTCAGTTCCTGATCGGAGACCGCCTGTGACCGTAACCCTCCGCCCCGCGCGCACCACGGATGCAGGTGCAACTGGAGAGATTTTGCATGGTTTCGCTCGTGAAAACGAATGGATGCCCGAATTGCATTCCCGTGCTCAGACCATCGCTTTTTGTGGCTGGATGATTGATCTGGGCTGGGTCACAGTTGCCGAGGCTCAGGGAAATGTAGTCGGGTTTTTGGCCTTGAACGAAGCAGAAATCCATTCTCTGTACCTAAAGCTGGGATCACGCGGGCAGGGGATCGGGCAACGACTGTTGGAGCACGCCAAATCTGATCGGGTGGAACTGACCCTGTTTGCCTTTCAGGCCAACCACGGTGCGCGCCGGTTTTATGAGCGCAACGGCTTTGTTGAAGTTGCCCGCAGTAATGGCGCTGACAATGATGAAAATCTGCCTGACATCAAATATGTCTGGCTGCGGGAAAGGGCTGATGATGGCTAAAGGTCCGGTACTGATTGATCTCGACGCAGAGGAGCCCGCCGCAGACGTGGCACAGGCCCCGCCGGTGCCCGATCTTGAGCAGCCGCAGGGGCAGGCAATGCAGGCGGCGGTTCGGCTGGCGGCCCGAAAGCCATCGGCCCTGTCGCGGTGGTTCTGGGGTTTGGCGCTGGCTGTGATTGGTGCCGTGGTGTCAATCGCAGCGTGGGATTTTGTCACTTCGCTGCTTTTGCGCGCACCTGTTTTGGGCTGGGTCGTAACAGGCCTGATGGGTGCGCTGGTACTCGTTGCTCTGATCATCGCGGTGCGGGAATTGGCAGCCATCGGGCGGCTGTCCCGGGTGGACGGAATGCGCCGCGCTGCTGACGTTGCTTTGGCAGAGAGTGACCTAGAGCAGGCCCGCGCGGTGACCAAACGCCTGGTCGCCTTTTACAATGGACGGGACGAAACCCAATGGGGCCGCGACCGTCTGGTTGAACGGATGGACGAACAATTCGATGCCTCTACCCTGCTGACTTTGGCCGAGGATGAGTTGCTGGCACCTCTGGATGCTGCGGCCAGCCGAGAGGTCGAGGCAGCGGCTCGTCAGGTGGCGACCGTGACCGCGCTGGTGCCTTTGGCGCTGGCAGATGTGGCGACGGCTCTTGCATCCTCATTGCGGATGATCCGCCGGGTGGCCGAGATTTATGGCGGCAGGGCTGGTTTTCTGGGCAGTTGGCGCCTGACCCGCGCGGTGTTCGTGCATCTGGTTGCAACAGGTGCCGTGGCTGTGGGTGACGATTTGCTGGAACCTGTTCTGGGCGGATCGGTCCTCAGCAAGCTGTCCCGCCGGTTTGGTGAGGGGCTGGTGAACGGCGCGCTCAGCGCGCGGGTGGGTGTGGCCGCGATGGAGGTCTGCCGTCCGCTGCCCTTTTCCGAACGGCACAAGCCGTCGACCCGCGGGATGATCAAACGAGCGCTCAGTGGGTTGTTTTCGAAAACTTGACCTAACGCAAAGCCGTCTTGTCTGCTGGCCTTCATAACAAGGGCGGAGCCAGCCATGACCGACCACGGACACAGCCAGCAGGAAATCGTCGCGCGGATCAATGAACCGCCCGGACGCGGGGTTTTGCGGGATATTGTGTATGGCGGCATCGACGGGTCAGTCACCACCTTTGCCATTGTAGCCGGGGTAGCCGGGGCGGGATTGTCCCCATTCATCATCGTGGCGCTGGGGCTGGCCAATGTGCTGGCCGACGGGTTTTCCATGGCGGCGGGGAATTACTCGGGCACCAAGGCCGAGCTGGATAATATCCGCCGTATCCGCGCCATCGAGGAACGTCATATCCACCAATTTCCGGACGGTGAGCGCAGCGAAGTACGTGAGATATTGGCTCAGAAAGGACTGTCAGGCCGCGTTCTTGAAGAGGCCACCGACGCCATCACCGCAAATCATGACAACTGGATCAACCTGATGATCGAAGGTGAGTACGGTCTGGGCAGTGTCGATCCCCATCCGATCAAGGCCGCAACCGCAACGTTTTTGGCTTTTCTCATTGCAGGAATGGTGCCGCTGCTGCCGTTCTTGCTGTCACTTGATCAGGCCTTTGCGGTTTCGGCCTGGATGACCATGGGCGTTTTCTTTGCCATAGGCGCCTTCAAAAGCCGCTGGTCCCTGGCTCCGTGGTGGCGATCTGGCGGCGAGACATTGGTGATCGGCGGTGCTGCTGCTCTGATTGCGTATCTTGTGGGATCTCTCTTTCACCCATAGGGGCCGAGATTGTCGCAGGGCGCTACAAAAAGCTGGTTTCGGTTCAGTGGTGGGGTACGCTGACGAAAACAGCTTAAAATGATTGCTCGACCATTGCGGCTAGCGAATAAAAATATTCTTGTTTTAGGGGCTTACGGCTTTATTGGGTCTGCGGTTGCCCGATCACTTGGGGCAGAAGGTGCGCAGGTAGCGGCCTTTGTGCGGAGCAAGGAAACTGCGGCTCAGGTTCTGCTGGATGCAGCGCACATCCAAGGCGACTTGCGCGCTTGCTTGCGGCCTGAGGATTGGAGTGGCCCTCTGGCAGGTATCGACTGTGTCGTGAACTGCGCAGGGGCATTGCAGGATGGTCCTGCTGATGATCTTGAAGCCGTACATCACACGGCGATCGCCGCTTTGGGGCAAGCCTGCGCAAAAATGGGAATCGCAGTGGTGCAGATTTCAGCCATTGGTGCCGATTCTTGTGCCGAGACGGATTTTATGCGCACAAAGGCAGCGGGAGATGAAGCGTTGCGGGGCTGTGGTGCGCCGCTTTGGATTCTCAAGCCCGGGTTGGTCATCGGACAGACCGACTATGGCGGTACGGCATTGCTGCGAATGCTGGCGGCGGTGCCTTTTGTGCAGCCCATCGCACATCCACAAGCACCGGTACAATGTGTGGGCATGCCCGATGTGTGCGAGGCTGTGATCGGGGCCATTGCCGGGGACTTGCCGCAAGGAACCTATGATCTGGTCGAAGACAAACCTGCGCCATTGTCCGAGGTTTTATCAGAAACACGCCACTGGCTGGGGTTCCCGAGCGCGCGGTTGACGTTGGATATGCCAGTCTGGGGAACGCACCTGATCTCGCGCTGCGCGGATGCGCTAGGCCGTTTGGGCTGGCGCTCGCCATTGCGAAGTAACGCGATGGTCATCATGGCCAAGGGCGTGGTTGGAAACCCCGACCCCTATCGCGCAGCCACTGGCCGATCTATGGCGCCCTTGCGCCAAGTCTACGCAAGCCTGAACAGCTCTCGCGAACACAGGTTAAGCGCACGCTTGTCCCTTTTGACGCCACTGGTTGTCGCGGTTCTAAGCCTGTTTTGGATGCTTTCCGGACTATTCGGGCTATTTGGCCTGTCTCAGGCTACAGCGGTTCTGACAGATGTCGGGTGGGACGCAAACCTTGGGATGGTGAGCGTCCTGTTCTGGTCCGCTATGGATATCTTGCTGGGGCTTGCCATTCTCTGGCGTCCGTGGGCAGCGCGTGTTTGCATAGCTCAATTTTGTGTCGCGGTATTTTATCTGATAGGGGCAAGCCTTGCCGTTCCAGCCCTGTGGCTGGACCCTCTTGGCCCTCTCACCAAAATCCTGCCGGTGATGATGCTGTCGCTTGTTGCCTGGCCCATGCTGCAGAAACGATGATGGACCCGGACCTTATCCTGCGATGGTTGCACGTTATCGGAGCTTGCGTCCTGCTGGGGACCGGAGCCGGGATAGCGTTTTTCATGCTGGTGGCACATCGTACAGGAGATGCCAGGTTTATTGCGCAGACCGCCGGCATAGTCGTTCTGGCCGATCTCGTATTCACAACAACGGCCGTCGTTGCTCAGCCCATTACAGGGGGACTTCTGGCGTGGCGGTTGGGCTGGTCATTTACCGAAGGGTGGCTTTTGGCCTCGCTGGCACTCTATGCGATGGCCGGGCTGTTCTGGTTGCCGGTTGTCTGGATACAGGTCCAAATGCGTGAACTGGCGCAGAAGGCTGCTGACAATGCTGAACCGCTGCCGCTTATGTATCACCGAATATATCGTATCTGGTTTGCCTGCGGGTTCCCTGCCTTTGCGGCTGTGTTGATGATTCTTTGGCTGATGATCGCGCGTCCTTCGATTGTCTGGATTTAGCCTTTGGGGACGTGACGCTAAAACCATTGAGAATTCTGGCTGTTACAGACTGTGTACCTCGGGTAGCCTGACATTTAAACCACTCGGAGGCCCACTTGGAATCCCTGCTTGTTCTCGTTGGATTGATCGTATTGGCCATTCCGGTGGCAATCGTTGTGCTTATGGTCGGACAGGTCCGCCTACGCCGCAGGGTAGAACAACTAGAACGGCACCTTCTCTCGCTGGGTGAAGCCGTTCCAGAGCCTCGCGCAGAACCGCCCAAGCCAGAGGCTCGCAAGCCTATGGAAAAGCCCGAAAAGGCGAACCCTTGGGTTGTCAGGAGGGGTACGCCCAAGGAACCTTCAGAAGAAAAGCCGCCAGCCGCTGTAGTCTTTCGAGCAGATCGCTTGACTGCTTTGACCGCTTGGCTGCGTGAGAACTGGTTCTACGCCGTTTCGGCCCTGTCCCTCGCTCTGGCCGGGATATTTTTGGTGCAATACGGCGTTGAGAATGGCCTGTTGCCTCCATCCGCACGTGTGATCGCAGCTTTGTTGTTCGGTGCCGCGCTGATCTGTGCCGGAGAGGTCATCCGGCGAAAATTTGGTGACGATGAAGCATCAAGCACAGCCTATTTACCGTCGGTGTTCTCAGGGGCAGGTCTGGTCACACTGTTCGGGGGTATTCTGGCCGCTCGGCAGCTCTATGATCTGATCGGCCCCGAATTCGCGCTGATGGCAATGATCTTTATTGCACTGATAGGGTTGGTGCTGGGTTGGTTCCATGGCCCGTTGCTGGCGGCAATCGGACTTATCGGGGCGTTTTCCGCCCCCTTTGTGGTCGGTGGAACCTCGGAAAACCCCAGCTGGCTTTATGCTTATTTCCTTGTGATTGCCGTTCTGGGGCTTGGGGTCGACACGGTGCGGCGTTGGGCATGGATTTCGGTCCTGAGCTTGATTGGCTCCTATTCCGCCTGCTTGCTGCTGGTATTGTCCTCACCCTTGACCGAGGCGGCGTATTTGGTCTGCGTAACCGCGTTGGCCGTGGTCGCGATCGCCATCCCGGTTCGGCGTATCTGGCCTGATCATGCCGGGCCCATGATTTCTTCAGTCGTCTGGCGCAAAAAGGGAGGTGCCTGGCCGGAATTCCCGACACGGCTTGCTTTTGGCGCAGTGGCCGCCAGTTCAGCGATAGTGTCGGTTCATTGGGCAGACAGTTCGGGCGAGTTCTGGTTGGGCGTCATACTACTGTCTGGTCTGACGCTTGGGTTGATGGTGTGGGGGCAGCGCGCCGAGGCGTTGCAGGATGCGGTCGCATTGCCAGCCCTTGGGTTGATCTGGTTTGTTCTGATGCATGGCTGGGACAATGGTACCGTCCTGCGTCAGTTCGCTGAAACCTATGCCGAGACGCCCGAGGCAGATTACCCGTGGGTCATTACTATCCTGACTGTTCTGGGGGCGGTGGTTTCGATTACGGCGGCTTGGCGATCAATGCGTGCGCAATCCTATGCTGCGGTCTGGGCCACGGCGGCTGCGGTTTTCGCGCCTGTGTTCGCGATCGCGCTTGAGGTTGGTTGGCAGCCTTCGCAGGTCATCGGCGCGTATCCGTGGGCCCTGCACGCCATTGCGCTGGGCGTGCTGATGGTCGTCTTTGCCGAACGCTTTGCACGCGTCGATGGCGACAACCGGATGCGCCCGGCTTTGGCCACGCTGTCTGCGCTGTCCTGCCTGACCTTTGCCTGCGTGATCGTTCTGAGTTCGGCGGCATTAACCATTGCTCTGGTCGTGATGATTGTTGTGGCTGCTGCACTGGATCGCAAATTCACCCTGCCTCCAATGAGCTGGTTTATCTGGGCTGGGGTGTTCACGGTCACGGTGCGGCTGGTTCTGGACCCGGGTCTGGACTGGGCCAGCACGGCTCCGGTGGTTGAAATGACGCTGGTTTACGCCGCGGCTACCGTCGGGTTTTTGGCGGGGTGGCTGCTGGTCAGGCCATTGGATCGGCCTGTGGCAACATTGTTGCTGGAGAGCGCGGCCTGGGCGACAGGGGGCATATTGCTGTCTCTGTTGCTGGAACGCTGGCTGCAGAGTTTTGGCGAAGGCAACGCCACCGACAGTCATTGGGGGCTGGGTTTGCTGGCGATCATCTGGCTGTTGCTGGCCTTCGCGCAGGTTCAACGGTTTGAACTGGGCGGAAAGCTGAACTATGCGCGTTACGTTTTGGCCGCGTTCTTTGCCGCGCACGGGCTTTTTCGTCTGGCACAAGCGTTGAGCGATGCAAATCCGCTGCTCAATATTGTCGCGCCGCCGGTTTTGGGTCCGCCGGTGCTGAACACATTGGCGGTCGCCTACCTGCTGCCTACACTGGTCATTGGCTTCTCGGTCTGGCGCATCCACGCGTCCCCGCTGTGGCTAAAGCGAGCAAGCTATGGGTTGAGCGGCGTGTTGGCTGCGGTCTGGCTGGGCTTGATGATCCGTCATATCTGGCAAGGTGCAGGCGGTATGTATGAGGGCAACGGCGTGACCCAGCCCGAGCTTTATAGCTATACCATGGCCTTACTGGTGATCGGGGCGGTGCTTTTCTATCAGTCGTTAGCGCGCCGGTCTGACGTGATGCGCAAGGCCGGGCTGGCGGTGATCGGACTGGCGGTGGCCAAGGTTTTCCTGATCGATATCGCCGGTCTGGGCGGGTTGATCCGGGTGTTCTCGCTGCTGGCATTGGGTCTTGCTCTGGCGGGTCTTGCATGGCTGAACCGTTGGGCCACACTGCGCCATTCGCCGCAGGATCCGGAACCTCTGGACCAATAGGCGCGGGCGTCCTATAAGCGCGGCCATGCATGCCCATTTGGCCATCATTATTCGAATTATATCCCCGGCGCTCTGACCCTCTGAGACGCCGGGCAAAGGTGTTTGAGACTTCGCACCGACCGCTTCGATCCTAGTACGACCAGATCATCCAAAGGACGCCCCCAATGTGCGCCGACACGATCCAGACACCTGATTACAAAGACACGCTGAACCTGCCCAAAACCGAATTCCCCATGCGCGCTGGCTTGCCGAAACGCGAACCCGCATGGCTGGAGAGGTGGGAGACCATCGGCGTCTATGACCGCCTGCGGGAAAAAGAGGGTCGCGCGCCCTTTACGCTGCACGATGGCCCCCCATATGCGAACGGTCACCTGCATATCGGCCACGCCCTGAACAAGACCATCAAGGACATGATCGTGCGCTCCCACCAGATGATGGGTTTCGACGCGCGCTATGTGCCCGGATGGGACTGTCACGGCCTGCCGATCGAATGGAAGATCGAGGAACAGTACCGCAAGAAGGGCAAGAACAAGGACGAGGTGAACATCGTAGACTTCCGTCAGGAATGCCGCAAATTCGCCGAGGGCTGGATCGACATCCAACGAGAAGAGTTCAAGCGTCTGGGGATCACCGGCAATTGGCCTGATCCTTACATCACCATGGATTATCACGCCGAGGCCGTGATCGCCGACGAATTCATGAAGTTCCTGATGAACGGTACGCTCTATCAGGGCTCGAAGCCCGTGATGTGGTCGCCGATCGAGAAAACCGCTCTGGCCGAGGCCGAGGTCGAGTATCACGACAAGGAAAGCTTCACCATCTGGGTGAAGTTCAAGGTCGTACTCGATGAAACTGCATTGTTGATCGAGCCGACTCCGCGAGGTGGCAGTGGGGATCCTGACAGTGCAGCGAAGATCAAACTCGCAGACCTCGAAGATGCCTATGTGGTGATTTGGACGACGACCCCGTGGACCATGCCGTCGAACAAAGCCGTCGTATACGGTAAGGACATCTCCTACGGACTGTACGAAGTCACCGGCACGCCGGACGAATGCTGGGCCAGTGTCGGCGACAAGTTCCTGCTGGCAGACAATTTGGCCGCTGATGTTCTGGGCCGTGCGCGTTTAAACGATGACCAGTGGACTCGCGTGCGTGACGTGACCACGGATGAACTGGCAGACGTTGGACTGGTTCACCCGCTGGCCGGAGCCGAGGGCGGCAACGGTGAATGGGACGACATCCGTGACTTCCGCGCGGCGGAGTTTGTGACCGACACCGAAGGTACCGGTTTCGTCCACTGTGCGCCGTCTCACGGCATGGAAGAATTCGAGCTGTACCGCGATCTGGGAATGCTCGAGAAGGTCATCACTTACAACGTGATGGATGACGGCTCGTTCCGGGCTGATCTGCCGTTCTTTGGCGGCAAGTACATCCTATCCCGCAAAGGCGGCGAAGGTGACGCGAACAAGGCCGTCATCGACAAGCTGGTCGAGGTTGGCGGTCTGCTGGCGCGCGGCAAGATCAAGCACAGCTATCCGCATTCGTGGCGCTCGAAGGCTCCGATCATCTACCGCAACACGCCGCAGTGGTTTGCCTCCGTCGATCGCAAGCTGAACGATGGCAAGGGCGAGATGGGGGATACCATCCGCGAGCGCGCCCTGCGGTCCATCGACGAACTGGTGAAATGGACGCCGCAGACCGGTCGCAACCGTCTGTATTCGATGATCGAAGCGCGGCCGGACTGGGTTCTGTCGCGTCAGCGTGCGTGGGGCGTGCCGCTGACCTGCTTCACCAAGAAGGGGGCTCTGCCTACCGACGCGGACTACCTGCTGCGCAACGAAGACCTCAACGCCCGCATCAAGGCAGCGTTCGAGAAAGACGGCGCCGATATCTGGTACACCGACGGCTTCAAAGAGAAGATCCTCGACGGCATCGCCAACCCGGAAGACTACGATCAGGTGTTCGACGTGCTGGATGTGTGGTTCGATTCAGGCTCGACCCACGCTTTCGTTCTGCGCGACCGCGAAGACGGGACCGAGGACGGTATCGCCGACGTTTACATGGAAGGTACCGACCAGCACCGCGGCTGGTTCCACTCGTCAATGCTGCAGGCCTGCGGCACCAAGGGTCGTGCGCCCTACCGCAACGTGGTGACCCACGGGTTCACGCTGGACGCCAAGGGCAACAAGATGTCCAAGTCGTTGGGCAATACCATCGTGCCAGAAGAGGTCGTCAAGCAATACGGCGCTGACATCCTGCGCCTGTGGGTGGCCCAGACCGATTATACCGCCGACCAGCGGATCGGGCCGGAAATCCTGAAAGGCACCGCCGACAGCTATCGCCGCCTGCGCAACACCATGCGGTTCATGTTGGGTTCGCTGGCCGATTTCACCGAGGCCGACCGCGTTGATCCGGAGGATATGCCGCGTCTGGAACGCTGGGTCCTCAGCCGTCTGGCCGATCTGGATGAGCAGGTCCGCAAGGGCTATGCGTCTTTCGACTTCCAGGGCGTGTTCAGCGCCGTGTTTACCTTTGCAACGGTTGACTTGTCGTCCTTTTACTTCGACGTCCGCAAGGATGCGCTCTATTGCGATGGCGACAATCTGCGCCGCCGCTCGGCCCGTACAGTGCTGGATATCCTGTTCCACCGCCTGACCACGTGGCTGGCCCCGGTTCTGGTCTTTACCATGGAAGAGGTCTGGCTGGAGCGTTTCCCGGGCGACGACAGCTCAGTCCATCTGGTGGATTTCCCCGATACGCCCGCCGATTGGCGCGATGCTGAACTGGAGGCCAACATGGCCAAGGTCCGCCGCGTCCGCCGGGCAGTAACCGCCGCGTTGGAGATCCAGCGTCAGGACAAGGTGATTGGCTCCAGTCTTGAGGCTGCTCCGATTGTATATGTCGAAGATGGCGACACTCGTGACTTGCTGGCGACGTTTGACGTGGACGATATGTGCATCACCTCGGGATTGACCGTTACCGGCGACCCGGCTCCGGCCGAGGCATTCCGCGTGCCGGAAATTGAAGGCGTCGCGGTCGTGTTCGAAAAAGCCGACGGCGAGAAATGTCAGCGGTGCTGGAAAATCCTGCCCGACGTTGGGCGCCACGCCCACGAAAGCGTCTGCGGACGCTGCGACGAGGCGCTGAGCTAAGATCAGACCCCCGGTTTAACGACCGGGGGTTTTTCTTTTGCGGGTTGCACGGGCTTTGGCGATCTGAAACGCTGCGCTTATGCCGATGATTGCCGTTGAAACTCAGTTTGGCCGCCTTGGAGTCGAAGAAACCGACGGGGCTATCACGCGACTTGTCTGGAACGGTCGGGATAACAGCCCAAAAACATCCTTGCTGCAAGAGGCTGCCGCGCAGTTAAGAGCCTATGATCAGGGTGAACTGGAACAGTTCGACCTGCCATATCATGTTGCAGGGTCCGAGTTTCAACGACAGGTCTGTGATCTGATGTTTGCTATCCCGCTGGGCGAAACCCGCACTTATGGAGATATCGCAAAAGAGCTGGGGCAGCCGCCTCAGCCAGTGGGGCAAGCCTGTGGGGCGAACCCGATCCCTGTGATCATCCCTTGCCACCGGGTGCTGGCGGCGAGCGGCTTGGGTGGCTTTTCCGGTGATGGCGGGATCGAGACCAAAGTTGCTCTGCTCCGGCACGAACGGGCAGCGGGCCTGCTGATCTGAGAGAAGAATTTCAGTTGCAATCCCGCTGGTTGAGGCCCAACTTGTATCAAACAGAGAATTCAAAGGATCGCATTGCATGACAGCTCAAATCGACCCTGCTGCCCGTAAAAAGGCCATTATCGACCGGCTGATGTCACTGGAAGAACAGGAATTGGCGACTGCGCAGGCACATTACGACGCATTCCTGAAGGATTCTCAACTGGATGACCGGGAAGGTCATGACAAGGATGACATAGCCGCCTCGCGCGAGAATGCTGATCTGGCGGCTGCATTTGACGCCCCTGTACATGCGCATCACGCCAAGATCGACGTGATCGAGAACACTGATTTCAGTGTCACAGACACCGTGCGGCCCGGCGCGGTGGTCAAGTTCAATGATCGGCGGTTTGTCGTCTGCGTCTCGACCACTCGGTTTGAGGTGGACGGCAAGACCTATATGGGCATCTCAACGCAAAGCCCGATCTACCTGGCCATGGTCGGCCTACAGAAAGGCGACATGTTCACCCATAACGGTACCGAATTCGAGGTTCAGGAAATCTTGTAATCCGCGCTTTTGCGCTGTGGGATCACCTGCTGCGCAATCCCTGCGAACACCAGATACAAGCTGGTGATCACCAGACCCCAATGGGCCCAGCTTTCGGGATGGAAATCGACCCACGCAGCCCAGCCAGCAAAGAAAGTCCAGGCCAGCGCCATTGGCAGCGAAATCGAGCGCCAACGCTCGGTCCGGACGGGGTGAATGAATTTCAGCGGCAGGAACATCGCCAACGACAGCAGCGACACCAACAGCAGAATAACCCAAAAGCTGGGTTCGAGCGCGAAGACGACGATCACGAACATATTCCAGCACCCTGGAAACCCGGAAAATGAATTATCTTTTGTTTTCATTCGGGTATCTGCGAAATACATCGCGCTGGCAAAGGTGATTACAATAATCGCGAACCAGCCTGTCCAGCCGTCCATCAAGCCGGATTTGAACAACGCAAAGGCCGGGATGAACACATAGGTCAGATAGTCGATGATCAGATCCAGCAGCACCCCGTCAAACTCGGGCGCATTCTTTTTCACGTGGTAGTGACGCGCCAGCGGGCCGTCGATGCCATCCACGATAAAAGACACCACCAGCCACAGATACATCAGGCTCCATTTTTCCTCGACGGCGGCCAGCATCGCCAGCATTGCAAAGACGGCACCGGTTGCGGTGAACAGGTGAACGGAAAGTGCTTTAAATCTGAGTGTCATGCAGGTGTCATGGACGATGCGTCCGGCAGATGCAAACCAAAAGCCGGAATTGGGTGAATGTGAGGCGTCACGAGGCGATATGGGGTCAGGCTTTGGGATGGGCGCGATTGTAGACCTCCATCAGCCGTGCGGTGTCAACGGCCGTGTAGGTCTGGGTTGTGGACAGTGAGGCATGCCCCAGCAGTTCCTGAATCGCGCGCAAATCGCCGCCAGCAGACAGAAGATGCGTGGCAAAGCTGTGGCGCAGAGCGTGTGGTGTGGCCGTTGCGGGCAAACCAAGCTGCATCCGCGCCTTGGCCATTACGCCCTGAATAGCACGTGGGTTCAACGCACCGCCGCGCACGCCGCGGAATAGCGCCTTGTCTTTGGTCTGCGGGTGAGGGCAGAGCTGAAGATAGCGATCCACGGCTGCGCGGGCGGCTGGCAGGACTGGGACGATCCGTTCTTTGTCGCCCTTGCCAAGGATGCGCAAAGTTCCGGGCAAGGGCGCGTCGGCACCGGTCAAGGACAGCGCCTCGGATATGCGTAGCCCGCAGCCGTAAAGCAGCGTGACCACGGCCACATCGCGGGCCGAAACCCAGTCATTGGTTGATTGCAGCTCGACCGTTTTAATCACGGCGCGGGCGGCGTCTTCAGCCAATGGACGCGGGAGTTTCTTGGTGAATTTGGGCGCGCGGGTCGACAAGACGGCGGTTGGTTCGAAATCTTCGCGTTCAGAGAGCCAGCGATAGAAGCTTTTGACAGCCGAGAGTTTGCGCGCCAGTGACCGGGCGCCAACACCTGATGCGCGCTGTTCGGCCATCCAGGCACGCATGTCAGAGACGGTGATCCGGGCCAGTGCAGCCAGCCCTTGCCGTTCACTATGATGCAGGGTCATGAACGAAAGGAATTCAGTGACATCTCCGCGATAGGCAGTCTGAGTATTCTCAGATCGTCCCGCCAAAGCCCCCAAACTGTCCAGCCAATGCTGCAGCGCATCGCGACAGGCTGGGGAAATCAGGCTCACGATAGCCAGTGGCGCATCGAGCGTTCGAATACGCCGGCAAAGAAAGACAGCAGATCGGTGCCAAGTTGCGGGGTAAAATGGTTTGCGTCCCTGGCACCCATGACAATCATGCCCGGCAGGCGGCCTTCACCGAAATTAAGCCTCAGGCACGCCTCAGAGCGGAATTGGCTAGCCGCCGCGCCAAATATCCGGGGGCTTGGGCTTGGCATCTGACGCAGTACGACCTCGCGCGCGGGGCCGCCGCGGTCCTGGCTGAGATAGGCGTCGATTGCGCCGGGTTCGACCACGGTCAGAACGCCGCCCAACTTCTCGATGGCGGGGTCTTCTTGCGTGTTCGTTGTTTCCAGAACCAGTGTTATGTGATCCACGCGGAGGATATCGGCCACTTCATTGCCGAGTGTGTTCAGAAAATCTTCGAAATCGACGGGTTCCAACAGGCGCAGAATGGCACGGTGCACCTGATTGGTGCCTGCCAGATTTTCATAAGCTGCCGCAATAACCGAGCGGTGGGTGTCTTCGAGGCGATCCAGCCGTGCCTCGAGCCGTTGCATCGCGATGCCACGCAGATCGACGACGTTGTCACCGCGTGCCTGTTCGTTTGCAGAAACCAACGCCTGCATTAGATCCTTGTCGTCCAGCACGGCGTCCGGTTCAGCCAGAATCGCGGCGCGGAGAGTATCCTTGAGTTTAGTGTTGCTGCTCATGTCCCGTCCGGTCTTTTTTTGTTGAGCGGCTTATAACACGGCATGCCGAATTTGCCTTGGGAAAAATACAGGCAAAAGTAGAATTCGTTTGGGGATGTGTCAGAAAGGCTCCCGCCTGCAACACCCTGATCAGATGATCAGTTTTGCAGTTGGGCCAGGCGCGGCGCCCAAAGGCGCCGCGCGGGTGCGCGAAGTTTACAGGATTTTCTGACCGGTCTTGGCCCAGTCAGCCAGGAAAGTTTCCAGGCCTTTGTCAGTCAGCGGGTGATCGGCCAGTTTCTTGATCACGGCGGGCGGCGCGGTGATCACGTCGGCCCCGATACGGGCACTGTCGGTGACGTGGTTCACGGTACGGATCGAAGCGGCGAGGATTTCGGTTTCAAACCCATAATTGTCATAGACCTGACGGATATCCGCGATCAGGTCCATGCCGTCGAGGTTGATGTCGTCCAGGCGACCGATGAAGGGTGAAATGAAAGTCGCACCTGCCTTGGCGGCGAGAATCGCCTGATTGGTCGAAAAGCAGAGGGTCACGTTGACCATCTGGCCTTCGTCGCTGAGCGTTTTGCAGGTTTTCAGGCCATCCCAGGTCAGCGGTACTTTGACCGCGATATTGGGTGCAATCTTGGCCAGCTTGCGGCCTTCGGCGATCATGTCTTCGGCTTTGGTGGCAACCACTTCGGCGGATACCGGTCCATCGACGAGGTCACAGATTTCCTTGGTCACTTCCAGAATATCGCGGCCTGATTTCAGGATCAGCGAAGGGTTGGTGGTTACGCCGTCCACCATGCCCAGATCGTTCAGTTCGGCAATGGCTTCGATCTCGGCTGTATCTACGAAGAATTTCATGAGGGCAGTCCTTTGATGGGTTGGCCTTGGTCGCGGATGCCTTTACCTCAAAGAGACCCATGCTGAAACCCCCTGCAGAGGATATGCGTTGAGCGCTCAGGAGTATTTCGACCAAGGTGAGCTGGTGGCGGTTCTGACCACACAGCCTCTGGACCGGACGCTGGATTACAAAGCGCCTGAGGGTGGGTGCTTTCTAGGTGCGTTTGTCGAGGTGCCACTAGGCCCGCGTAAGGTGTTGGGCGTGGTTTGGGGGGCGGGGCAGGGCGGTTTCGATCTGGCCAAGGCGCGATCCGTGATCCGGGTGCTTGAGGTCGCGCCGATGCGCGAGGAGATGCGAGTGTTTCTGGGTCGCGTGGCGGATTACACGCTGACGCCTATGCCCGCGATGCTGCGGCTGGCGACGCGCGCACCGGGGCTGGGTGACCCGCCGTCGATGCGTAAGATATACCGTCTAGGAAGTGGCGAGCCGGACCGGATGACCGACGCCCGAACCCGTGTTCTTGAGGTTTTGCGGGATTATGGCGGGCTGGCGTTTACACTGAAGGAGCTGGCAGAACAGGCGGGTGTGACGTCTTCTGTCGTGAAAGGGCTGGTGAAACAGGGTGCGGTGCGGGAAGAGGACAGTCCGCGCGATCTACCCTATCCGTATCTGGACCCGGACCTGCCGGGTAAAAAACTGACCGAGGATCAGGCGGCTGCGGTTGCCAGATTGCAGGCCGGACAGCGCACCGGCGACTATGGAACCACGCTGCTGAAAGGCGTGACCGGCTCGGGCAAGACTGAGGTTTACTTGGAAGCGGTGGCCGAAGCGCTGCGGATGGGTCGGCAGGCTCTGGTCCTTTTGCCCGAGATTGCTCTGACAGCAGAGTTTCTGACCAGAGTTGAGGCTCGGTTCGGTGCACGCCCGGCCGAGTGGCATTCGGGGGCCACAATGACCGAACGCCGTCGGGTCTGGCGCATGGTCGGACAGGGGGATGCGCAATTGGTTGTGGGTGCCCGGTCGGCGCTGTTCCTGCCGTTCCGCGATCTTGGTCTGGTTGTTGTCGATGAAGAACACGACACGTCCTATAAACAAGAAGACGGGGTGCATTATAGTGCCCGTGACATGGCGGTGCTGCGCGCGGCCATTTGCGGGGCACGGGTGATTCTAGCCAGTGCCACGCCGTCGTTAGAGAGCTGGGCCAATGCAGAGGCGGGCAAGTATGACCGGCTTGACCTGACCGCTCGGTTTGGCGCTGCGGTTCTGCCCGAGATGAAGCCCATCGACATGCGGGCCGAGCAGATGCAGCCGGGGACGTGGATTTCTCCGTCTCTGCGGCAGGCTGTGCGGCAGCGGATCGAACGGGGCGAACAGTCGCTGCTGTTCATCAACCGCCGCGGCTATGCGCCGGTGACATTGTGCCGGGCGTGCGGCGAACAGATTGCCTGTGATCATTGCGACGCGCGGATGGTCGAGCACCGGTTTCTGAAACGCCTGATGTGTCACCAATGCGGTGAGAGCAAACCGATGCCCGAGGCCTGCCCTTCTTGCAAGGTTGAGGGCAAGCTGGCCCCGGTCGGGCCGGGTATTGAACGGCTGGCGGAAGAGGCCGAAGCGACTTTTCCCGAGGCCAACATCGCTATGCTCAGTTCCGATTTGTTCGGCTCGGCGCGCGCCTTAAAGGCCAAGATCGAAGAGATTGCTGAGGGTGATGCGGATATCGTCATTGGAACTCAGCTGGTGGCCAAAGGACATAACTTTCCAAAGCTGACTTTGGTGGGAGTAATTGACGCCGACCTAAGCCTGCATGGTGCCGACCTGCGTGCCGCCGAACGGACGTTCCAATTGATGCGGCAGGTTGCGGGGCGTGCCGGGCGGGCGGACAAGCCCGGTCAGGCGCTGTTGCAGACGTTCCAGCCTGAGCATCCCGTGATCCGCGCCATTCTGTCGGGTGACGAAGAAGGCTTCTGGAAAGCCGAGGCCGCCGGACGGCAAGTCGCTGGGGTGCCGCCCTATGGTCGTATGGCGGGGATCGTTCTGTCTGGGCCAGAGGTTGGTCCGGTTTTCGACATCGGCAATGCCATGGCCCGAAACGATGTACCGCTGCGCGATATCGGTGCGCAGGTGTTTGGGCCGGCACCTGCACCCATTGCGCGTATCCGGGGGCGTCATCGTGTGCGCCTGCTGGTCAAGGCCCCCAAGGGCGCACCCATTCAAGACGCCATCGCCCGCTGGATCGCACCCCTGCGTCTGAAAGGGGACATCCGCCTGACCGTCGATATCGACCCGCAGAGCTTTTACTGACTCTGCATTCGCGCAGGTCAGTTGTGCATCAAGCCCCTCGCCAAGGCAGGGAAATGGGCGTAGAGGGGTCCCATGTTGAAACCTATGCCGCTTTCCGAGGCGCAGAGCCTGCCGTTCTGGCGTCGACCCATCACGCTCTTGTTCGTGATGGCGCTGACGATGCCCATCGCCTTCAACGCGTGGAGCGCGCTGTTGAATAACTTCGTTATCGAGGTGGCGAATTTCGACGGCGCCGATATCGGGCTGCTGCATACTGTGCGTGAGATTCCGGGCTTTCTGGCCATCGGCGTGATTGCGGTGATCATCTTTATCCGCGAGCAGGTGCTGGCGATGATCTCGCTGATGATGCTGGGCCTGGCGACGGCGGTGACCGCGTGGTTCCCAAGCTTGGGCGGTTTGCTGTTCGTGACATTGTTTAGCTCGATTGGCTTTCACTATTACGAAACGGTGAACCAGTCGTTGCAGCTGCAATGGTTGCCCAAGGACCGCGCACCGCAAGTGCTGGGCTGGCTGGTGGCCATGGGTTCGGCGGCCACGGCGGTGGTCTATGGCCTGATCGTTCTGACCTGGGACCGGTTTGATCTGTCCTATAACTTCGTTTTCATGGCTGCAGGCGGGGTGACGGCCCTGCTGGCATTGTTCTGCCTGTTCGCATACCCACAATTCGACGCGCCCACGCCGCAGACCAAAAAACTGATCCTGCGTAAACGCTATTGGCTGTATTATGCGTTGCAATTCATGGCAGGTGCGCGGCGACAGATATTTGTCGTTTTCGCGGGCTTTATGATGGTCGAAAAGTTCGGCTTTGAAGTGCACGAGCTGACCAGCCTCTACCTGATCAACCTGATGATCAATATGGCTGCGGCCCCCTTGCTGGGCAAAGCCGTCGGCAAATTTGGCGAGCGCCGCACGCTGATTTTTGAATACACCGGGCTGGCGATCGTGTTCGCGGCCTATGGCGGAATTTACTGGTTCGGTTGGGGCGTTCTGCTAGCTGCAATCCTTTATGTGATCGACCACGTGCTGTTTGCACTGGCGCTGGCTCTGAAGACTTACTTCCAGAAGATCGCCGACCCGGCAGATATCGCTCCTACGGCAGCAGTCGCATTCACGATCAACCATATTGCGGCGGTGTTCCTGCCCGCGCTTCTGGGCCTGTTGTGGGTGGTGTCTCCCGGCGCGGTGTTTGGCCTGGCGGCTGCAATGGCTCTGGTCTCGTTAGCGCTTTCGATGCTGATCCCGCGCCACCCTGAACCCGGCAACGAGACGATCCTGGCCAAATACGCCCAGGCACCGGCCGAATAAGCACCAGAGCTTGACCTTGGCGGGCCTGCGCCCTAGGCGCTGTATCAACTGATACACGGAGGCCCCTATGCCCACATTCACCGCGCTTACCACTCTGACCGGCAAGAAAGCCGCCGAAGGTCTGGGCGAAGCGATGGAACGCCTTGACCCGGAACCTACCGGCGTCGGCGTGTTCGAGGTCGAAGACGGTTCGGGCCTGTGGGAGGTCGGCGGTTATTTCACCGAAGCACCCGACGAAACCGCTCTGGCCGTTTTGGCCGCCGCGTTTGAGGCCAAGCCGTTTGTCGTTTCGGAACTGCCCGAAACCGACTGGGTAGCGCATGTGCGGCGAGAGCTTGCCCCGGTAGAGGCAGGGCGGTTCTTTGTCTATGGCAGCCACGACGCCGACAAGCTGCCCGAGGGCCGCATTCCGCTGTTGATCGAAGCCGCGATGGCCTTTGGGACAGGTCATCACGGTACCACGCTGGGTTGCCTCAAGGCGCTGGACTATCTTTTAAGCAATGGCTTTGAGGCGACCAAAGTGGCCGATATCGGCTGTGGTACTGCGGTTCTGGCGATGGCCGCCGCGCGGGTCTGGGACGGTGACATCATTGCCAGTGACATCGATCAGGTCGCGGTGGATGTGGCCGAGGCCAACCTGAAGGCCAATGATATGGCAGGCCAGGTTCGCTGCGTCGAAGCCGCCGGTTTTGATCACCCCGATCTAAAATCACACGCTCCCTACGATCTGATTTTTGCAAATATCCTAAAAGGCCCGCTGGTCGCATTGTCGCCCGAGATCGGAGCGAATCTGCGCGCCGGAGGATATGCAATTCTGTCGGGAATCCTCAATGAACAAGCCGCAGATGTGATTTCGGTTTATTTACACAATGGGTTCAATCTGACCAAAAGGGACGAGATTGGTGAATGGACGACGCTAGTATTAAGTAAACAGGGCTAAAATCAGGCCATTTGCAGGAGTTTCGTGGATTCTTGCCTCTTTTTTGTCGCAATCTGCAACTAATGTCGAAATGTGGTTACGGGGGCGGTTTTGGAGGCTGCCATGACGGGAAAACAGCTGGAATTTGATCAACGCGTTCATCGCCTGACTAAGAAACACGCAAAGCTCAGCCGGGGCTATCGCGCGACGATGCGCAAGGATGGTCTTGTCGTAATGAGACCGCAGCGGGTTAGGTCTGCGATTCCGGCGAAGATGCTTCTAATTGGCCTTGCCGGGCTGTTTGCGTTCAAAACTTTTCTGCTGAGCAGCCTTGGAGCTTCGGCTTATCAGTATCGCGTTGATAGCCTCGCAGAGGGCACAGCAGTGGAAAAGGCTGGTGCCTGGGTGATGCAGATCGATCCTTTGTCAGAGTACGTTGCAACTCAGATCAACGGATATTTCCACTAGTTTCATAGAGTTTAAAGAAGAAACGCCGCACATTAGATGTGCGGCGTTCTTTTTTACCCCAAGGGGAATGGGGGCGAGTGAGTGGTGGTTGATTCTTACCGACGACCTTCTGCCACGGCGTCAATATCGCCACGGCACAGGCCGATGTCTTCCAGTTCGCGATCCGACAGGCTGTTCAGTGCGTTGCGGGTCGCGCGGGCGTCGCTCCATTCGATAGCTGCATTTGCGACCGATGCGAAAGTTGCGCCGATACGGCCAACGAGGCCGAACGAGCCAGTGGTGATGCGGGTGGTGTCCAGTGCAGCCATATCCTGTTTCCTTCTGGTTAAAATTACCGTTTCGATCGTTTGATCTGAGCGGCATCTAGTGATGTCGATTTGGCTGTGCAAGTACCGAAATTGCATGTTTCCTATGCAATTTTTGCAATGCTGTATTGTCATTAAAATCCCTTAATTTACTGGCAATCTGGCGTTCAGGAAACGTGTCGAATTTAGGCTATTCACTGTCGTAATCAGGCCGCTCTGTCGCCCCTGGATCAGGAGTGTCGTTTTTAGGTTCTAGGTCAATTCGCTTGGAAAATGTTCACGCTTCGTGCTAATTCGTAAGAAAGATCACAAAGAACCCGAGCAGGCCGAGGCACAACATGCGTATTTTGGGCATTGATCCGGGGCTTAGAACCCTGGGATGGGGCGTCATCGAATCGCATGGCAGCCGTTTGAGCCACGTTGCCAACGGGTTGTGCAAGTCAGACGGGGACGATCTGGGTGAGCGATTGTTGTCGTTGCATAACCAGATCGTCGAGGTCATTGCCGAACATCAGCCTGATCAGGCCGCCATCGAACAGACGTTTGTCAACAAGGATGGGGCGGGGACATTGAAGCTGGGTCAGGCGAGGGGCGTGGCGCTGCTAACACTTGCACAGGCTGGGTTGCCGGTGGGGGAGTATGCGCCCAACCGGGTTAAAAAAACTGTGGTGGGCGTAGGCCACGCCGAGAAAGAGCAGGTCCTGCACATGGTCAAGCTGCAATTACCGGGTTGCCAGCCCAAAGGGGCCGATGCGGCGGATGCGCTGGCTATTGCCATCTGCCACTCGTATTACGGCGCAGCGCCACAGGCGCGGATGAAAGAGGTGCGGGCATGATTGGAAAACTGACGGGTCGGCTGGATTATCGTGCGGCGGATCACGTGCTGATCGACGTGCGCGGCGTGGGTTATATCGTCTATTGCTCGGACCGGACGATGGCGGCGCTGCCCGGTGTGGGCGAGGCGGTCTCGATCTATACCGACATGGTCGTCCGTGAGGACCTTATGCAGCTCTATGGTTTCTTGTCGTTGGTCGAGAAGGAATGGCATCGCCTATTGTGCTCGGTTCAGGGGGTTGGGGCCAAAGTTTCGCTGGCTATTCTATCTGCGTTGGGGCCGGATGGGGTCAGCAGGGCCATTGCTCTGGGCGATTGGGGTGCGGTCAAGGCCGCCAAAGGCGTTGGGCCGAAGACGGCGCAGCGCATTGTGCTGGACCTCAAGGATAAGGCGCCGGGCGTGATGGCCATGGGCGGCACCGTGACTGAGGCGATGGACGGCCCTGAGCTTGAGGTCGTGGAACTGGCTCAGCCGATACCAGCGCCCACGCGGGCGGTTAAACCGGCATCCGGCGCCGCAGCTGCGTCGGCTGGCGCGTTGTCGGCGCTTGGTAATCTGGGCTATGGCCCGTCCGAGGCGGCCTCGGCCGTGGCCGAAGCAGCAGCCAACATGCCTGACGCGGGCGAGGCCGAACTGATCCGTGCCGCTTTGAAATTGCTTGCTCCGAAGGGGTAAATGAATGGTAGACGCCGACCCCACCCTACGCCCCGAGCCGATGCCCGAGGACAATGATCGCGCCCTGCGCCCGCAGGGGCTGGACGAATTCATCGGTCAGGCCGAGGCCCGCGCAAACCTGCGCGTTTTCATCCAATCCGCCCGGCAACGGGGCGAGGCGATGGACCACACGCTGTTCCATGGCCCTCCGGGATTGGGGAAGACCACGCTGGCGCAGATCATGGCGCGCGAGCTGGGTGTGAATTTCCGCATGACTTCGGGGCCGGTTCTGGCCAAGGCGGGTGATCTGGCGGCGATCCTGACCAACCTGGAATCGCGCGATGTTCTGTTCATCGACGAAATTCATCGTCTTAACCCGGCGGTCGAAGAGGTGCTGTATCCGGCGATGGAAGATTTTGAGCTGGATTTGGTGATCGGCGAAGGCCCCGCTGCGCGCACGGTCCGGATCGAGTTGCAGCCCTTTACGCTGGTGGGCGCGACCACCCGGATGGGGCTGTTGACGACTCCGTTGCGCGACCGGTTTGGTATTCCTACGCGGCTGCAGTTCTACACGGTAGATGAGCTGCATGAAATCGTCACCCGCAACGCGCGCAAACTGGGCGCACCGGCTGATGACGAGGGCGCGCGTGAGATCGCGCGCCGTTCTCGCGGGACGCCCCGGATCGCGGGGCGGTTGCTGCGCCGGGTGGTGGATTTTGCCATTGTTGAAGGCGACGGGCGGATCACCCGTGAACTGGCTGATGGCGCTCTGACCCGGCTGGGCGTAGACAACTTGGGGCTGGACGGTGCGGATCGGCGGTATCTGAAGCTGATTGCCGAAAACTATGCTGGCGGGCCGGTGGGGATCGAGACCCTGTCGGCGGCGCTGTCGGAAAGCCGCGACTCGTTGGAAGAGGTGATTGAGCCTTATCTATTGCAGCAAGGTTTGATTCAGCGCACCCCGCGCGGACGTATGCTGGCCCAGAAGGCGTGGGCGCACTTGGGAATGGCTGCACCTCGGGGGCAAAACGATCTGTTCGGTTGAAGCGGCGCGACAGAAAATCTATGCCTTCGGCAAGAGTATTTTGGAAAAGATGAAGGGCTGCGCGTGACTCCGAACGAAATCGAAGCACTTTTTACGCGGGACAGCGGAGAGTTTCTGTTTGCACGCTGGGGGCGGCCTATCGTTCCCATCGTCTTTGGCGTTGAGGATGAAACGCTGGTCACTGTCAAAGGCGCGTTCGAGGCGGTTGTGGCTCTGGCCGGGCACAAGATGGCAGAGACGGACCCGGAACTGGGTGCAAACTGCATGGTGTTTTTCTTTCGGGACTGGCAGGAGCTGCTGGAGGTTCCTGACCTCGACCGGCTGATCCCCGATCTGGCCCCGTTGGTCGAGCGTCTGGAAAAAGGCGGGGCCAATCAATATCGCATTTTCCGGTTCGAGGAGGACGGAGCCATCCGCGCGGCTTTCGTATTTCTGAAGATGGATAAAGAGCTGTCAAAAATTCCCGCTGAAACATTGGCGCTGGGGCAGGTGGTGCAGACCATCCTGCTGTGGTCCGACTCGGCCTTTCGCACGCAATCGCCGCTGGCCGTGGCCGCTGACACGACAATTCTGCGCCCCGACATTGCCGGGCTGATCCGCGCCGCTTATGACCCGGTTCTGCCGAGTGTGGCGCAGGATGCGTCTCATGCCCTGCGCTTGTTTGCCCGTCTGGAACAGCCGCAATGAAGCATGTCTTTCCCATTCGCGTCTATTACGAAGACACCGATATGGGCGGTGTGGTTTATCACGCCAATTACCTGCGCTTTATCGAACGGGCGCGATCGGACTGGGTGCGCAATATCGGCAATGATCAGAACGCGATGCGCGAACAAGGGATCGTCTGGGTTGTGCGCCGGATTGAGGCGGATTACCTGTCGCCCGCCAAATTCGATGATGAGTTGATTGTTGAAACCGAGATGGTCTCGATTTCGGGTGTGCGCCTGACCATGTTGCAGCTTGTCCGGCGGGGTGAGACCGAGGTTTTCCGCGCCACCGTGACCGCCGTATGTATCAACAAAGACGGCAAACCGATCCGGCTTCCGGCAGAGATTCGCGCATTGATGTAACAAATCGCTCAGCCAGGGTGGTTCTGTTGGCATTTCATGACCAACTGCGTTAGCGTTTGGCAAAACAAGGCCAAATGGCTGTCAGGCAATAACAAAGAGCAGGTTCATGGAAGCTGAAACGCTGGCGCTGGCGCAGGAGATCGATTTCTCCATGTGGGGGCTGTATGCCCGCGCGACATTTATCGTCAAACTGGTGATGCTAATGCTGGTTGGCGCATCAATCTGGTCCTGGGCGATTATCATTCAAAAGCTGATCAACTACCGCGCTGCACGAAGCGAGGCGCAGGTGTTTGATGAAAGTTTCTGGTCTGGCAACCCATTGGATGAGTTGTTCGAGCAGATCGGAACGCAGCCGGATGGCAGTTCGGAGAAGATTTTTGCGGCGGGTATGATCGAATGGCGCCGCTCGCATCGCACCGATGGCGGATTGATCGCAGGTGCGACGGCGCGGATTGACCGCTCGATGGATGTGGCCATCGCCAAAGAATCAGAGGCATTGCAGAAGGGTTTGCCCATTCTGGCCACGGTAGGGTCGACCGCACCCTTTATCGGATTGTTTGGCACCGTCTGGGGCATCATGAATGCTTTCATCGAGATTGCCGAACAACAGAATACTAATCTGGCTGTTGTTGCACCGGGTATTGCAGAGGCACTGTTGGCCACGGGTCTGGGCCTGCTGGCCGCGATCCCGGCCGTGATTTTCTACAACAAGCTCAGCGCGGATAGTGATCGGATCGTTGGCGGATACGAAGCCTTTGCCGATGAATTTGCCACTATCCTGTCGCGGCAGTTGGACAGCTGATATGGGCGCGGCGGTTCAGCAATCCTCGAACGGAAACGGACGCAGACGCGGGCGACGTCGTGGGCGCGCGCAGCCGATGGCTGAGATCAACGTGACCCCGTTTGTGGATGTCATGTTGGTGCTACTGATCATTTTTATGGTGGCGGCGCCGTTGTTGACAGTCGGTGTGCCTGTGGACCTGCCCAAGACAGCCGCCAGCGCACTGCCCGGTGATAACGAGGAGCCTCTGACCGTTACGCTGACTGCAGATGGGCTTGTCCAGATTCAAACAACGGATGTGCAGCGCGAAGAGTTGATTGGAAAGTTGCGAGCAATCGCATCAGAACGCAGCAGTGACCGCGTGTTCCTGCGAGCCGATGGCGCAATTCCTTATGCGCAGGTGATGCAGGTCATGGGCGCGTTGAATGCGGGTGGGTTTTCCAATGTGGGCCTTGTGACCGATACCGGCGGGCCGACCCTGGACGAAGGTGGAGAGTGAGGCCGCGCGGTGGATACCGGCACCAAGATCTCGGCGATTGCCCATGTCACTTTGATCGGATGGGCATTTTTCGGCGGTACATTCCGGTCGGAACCCTTGCCTATGGCAGTACAGGAGGTGTCGGTGGTTTCGGCTGAGCAGTTTGCCGCAATGACCGCACAGCGCGATGCGCCCGAGGTGCTGACCCCCACCGCGTTGCAACAGCCTGAAACGCCCGAAGAACAGGTGGTCACGCCTGAGACAGTGGACGAAGAAATCACTCCACCCGAAGTCGTAACCCCGCCGGAACCCGAACCCGATCCCGTACCGGAACCGATCGAGCCCCCGCCCGAACCGGAAGTGGTCGAGGAGCCACCAATCCTGGATCAACCGGAACCGGTGACCGAGATATTGCCCGTGCCACCAGGCCCCGAGGCGCAACCGCGCGCGGCTGACAAGGTTGCGCCCGAGCCCGTAGCCCCGCCACCGCCAGAGGCGCAACCGGATGATATTGAGACACCAGCAGTGTCTCTGGATGAAGGCGCCGAGACCCAACAGGAGCAGCAGGACCAGACCGCACCAGAAGAGGCCACGGACGAGATCGTGACTGAGGCGGAAGAGACCAAAGAGAATGCCCCGCGCACCTCTCCGCGGCCACAGGTACGACCTAATCGTCCGGCGCCCCCGGCGCAGCCCGAGGTAGCCGAAGCTGAAGAGCCCACCCCGTCGGAACCTGCTCCTGCGGATACTTCTATTGATGATGCATTGGCCGAGGCATTGGGTCAGGGAAGCGAACCTTCCGGTCCTCCGCTGACCAGCGGTGAAAAAGACGCGATGCGTCTGGCGGTTTCGCAGTGCTGGAACGTCGGCTCCCTGTCCACGGATGCGCTGCAAACGGTCGTTGTCGTGGGCTTTTCGCTGAGCCCTGACGGCAAGGTGGTCGGGGGCAGTTTGCGCATGATTGACAGCTCTGGCGGCACGGCTGCGTCTGCAAAACAAGCTTATGAGGCCGCACGACGGGCAATATTGCGCTGTGGGGCCAAAGGATATGACCTGCCTGCTGACAAATACGATCAGTGGCAGGATATTGAGATTACATTCAATCCCGAGAGGATGCGGATCAAATGATGAGATTTCTGACCAGTCTGTTGCTTGGCCTGACGATCATGGCAGCGCCGGTATACGCCCAGAGCGGACCGCTGCGTCTGGAACTGGATCAGGGGATCATCGAGCCCTTGCCCTTTGCGGTGCCGAATTTCGTGCCTGACGGAGCAGCGGCAGCACAATACGCAAATGACATCTCTCGTGTTGTAGCGGCGGATCTGACCGGAACCGGCCTGTTTCGCGAAATTTCTTCGGACGCGTTCATCAGTCGGGTCAGTAGTTTCGATGCTCCGATACAATTCGCAGACTGGAAAGCTATCAATGCCGATGCGTTGGTAACCGGGGCCGTCAACGTCTCGGGCAACCGTCTGACTGTGCGGTTCAGGGTGTGGGATGTGTTCTCAGGCCAGGAACTGGGTAATGGTCTGCAATTTGCGGGTACGACCGATGGTTGGCGGCGCATGGCGCATAAGGTGGCTGATCAGGTCTATAGCCGGATCACGGGTGAAGGTGCATATTTCGACAGCCGCGTCGCGTTTGTATCTGAAAGCGGCCCCAAGGATCAGCGTCAGAAACGTTTGGCGATTATGGATTACGATGGTGCCAACGTGCAGTACCTGACCGACAGTTCGGCCATCGTTCTGGCACCGCGCTTTTCACCGACGGGTGACCGGTTGCTTTATACCAGTTACGAAAGTGGTCAGCCGCGTATTTATGTTCTGGATATTGATCGCGTCAAACGGACTGAGTTGAACACACAAGGCGGCACGATGAGCTTTTCGCCGCGCTTCTCACCGGATGGCCGCTCGATCGTGTACTCGTTGATTCAGGGCGGTAATACCGATCTTTGGAAGATGGATCTGGCCTCGGGTCAGAGCGTACGCCTGACCAACACCCCCGCGATTGAAACAGCCCCCAGTTATTCGCCGGACGGCTCGCAAATCGTGTTTGAAAGCGACCGCTCGGGTACGCCGCAACTGTATATCATGCCTGCCAACGGTGGAGAGGCGACCCGTATCAGCTTCGGCCAAGGTCGCTATGGCACTCCGGTCTGGTCGCCGCGTGGTGATCTGGTTGCGTTCACCAAGCAAAACAAAGGACGGTTCCATATCGGCGTCATGCGTGTTGATGGCAGCGAGGAGCGGCTGCTGACCTCATCTTTCCTGGATGAAGGGCCGACTTGGTCTCCCAATGGCCGCGTCATCATGTTTACTCGCGAAACGCAGGGTGCAAGCGGGCGGGCTACGCTGTATTCGGTGGATATCTCGGGTCGGAACTTGCGCCCGGTGCGCACTCCGGATGGCGGGAGTGATCCTTCTTGGGGACCATTGCAGAATTGATCGGAGCAGGGGCTTGGAAAAGTTCACAAAAATCCTGCACTGTGATAGAGAGACGGCAATAAATCGATAAAACAACGAGGCACCTGAAATGAACGTATTGAGCAAAGTCATCGCTTTGGGCGCGCTAAGTGTCATCGCCGCCTGTACTAATAACGATCCGTCGGCGCTTGGCGGCGGTTTTGGCAACGGCGCGAACGGATCCATAGCTCTGGGCTCGCCCAGTGACCCACGCTCGCCAGCGTATTTCCAGCAAACCATTGGCGACAGGGTGCTGTTTTCAGTGGATCAGTCGACCCTGACACCGCAAGCACAGACAGTCCTGCAAGGGCAGGCCAATTGGCTGTTGGCTAACCCGGATTATGTGGCCACCATCGAAGGCCACGCGGATGAGCAGGGCACGCGTGAATACAACCTTGCTCTGGGCGCGCGCCGGGCGAATGCGGCCCGCGAATACCTGATTTCGCGCGGCGTGGCGGGTAACCGTTTGACAACCGTAAGCTATGGCAAAGAGCGCCCGATCGAGATTTGCAGCACCGAGGATTGCTATTCCAAAAACCGCCGCGCGGTGACGGTGCTGACCGGTTCAACCTTGGGGTAAGACGATGAGAATTGCAGGATGGGTTCTGGCCGCAGTTATTTCGACCGCCGGTATGGCACAAGCACAGGATCAGCAGACTCTGGCGGATATCCGGCAGGAGCTGACGGTTCTGCATGTGGAAATTCAGCGCCTCAAGCGTGAGTTTTCGACAACCGGTTCTCCGGCCCCGAACCTGTCTGGCAGTTCCATTCTGGAGCGTGTGGACGCGATTGAGGCCGAATTGCAGCGTTTGACGCGTCAAACTGAACAGCTGAACCAGCGTGTGCAGAATGTCGTGACAGACGGCACCAACCGGATCGGGGATTTGGAATTCCGTCTGGTCGAACTGGAAGGTGGCGATCTGAGTACGCTGGGTGAGACATCGACTTTGGGCGGCAATACCGAAATTACGGCTGCCGCACCTGCGACCCCAACCACGCCGAACGTCTCGGAGCAGGGGGAGCTGGCGATTGGTGAACGCGCCGATTTCGATACCGCTGCGCAAGCTTTGGCCGAGGGGAATTTTCAGGTGGCTGCGGATCAGTTCGCTCAGTTCGACCTGTCATACCCCGGCAGCCCACTGGCGCCCGAGGCGCATCTGAAACGTGGGCAATCTCTGGAAGGTCTAGGCGACACGCGAGAGGCTGCTCGGGCATTTCTGGCCAGCTTTACGGGTGATTCCGAAGGCGCATTCGCCCCAGAAGCTTTGTTTGAACTGGGCGCTGCTTTAGGTCGCCTGGGCCAAACCGATCAGGCCTGTATTACATTGTCTGAGGTTGGCGTACGCTTTCCGTCCTCGACCGTTGTATCCGCCGCCACACAAGAAATGGCGTCGTTGGGCTGTTCTTGACCGATCAGGGAGAAACTCTGCGAAGAGAAATCCGTGCGCGGCTACCAGAAAGGTTACCGCCTCGATTAGGTATTGCCGTGTCCGGGGGCGGAGATTCGGTGGCGTTGATGCACTTGTTGCAAGACATCGCGCAGTCCGAGCAAGTTGCCCTATATAGTGCAACGGTGAATCACGGCTTGCGCCCTGAAGCCGAAGCCGAGGCTGCATGGGTTGCCGAACAGGCGGCTATTTTGGAGATCCCACATGAAACGCTCATTTGGCGGGGCTGGGATGGTGCCGGTAACTTGCAGGATCAGGCTCGTCAGGCGCGGTATAGGCTGTTGACGGATTGGGCAAAGCGCAACGAGATGACGGCGATCGCGCTGGGCCATACGGCGGACGATCAGGCCGAAACGGTTCTGATGCGGCTTGGCCGAACTGCAGGCGTGACCGGCCTGTCGGGTATGCCCTACATACGCGAGCGTGACGGGATCACTTTGCTGCGTCCGATGCTGGGGATCACCCGTAAATCTCTGCGGGGTTTTCTGTCAGCAGGCAATGTGGACTGGATCGAAGACCCATCGAATCACGACAGCAAATTCGACCGGATCAAGGCCCGAGAAGCGCTGTCAGGGTTGGCACCTCTTGGCATTTCGGCACAATCTTTGGCCCGTGTGGCTGAAAATCTTGCACAAGCGCGTGAGGCATTGGACCGCTATACGCAGGAATCCGCGCGCAAGGTTGCGGTGGTGGATGGCGGGGATGTCTGTATCGACCGTAGTGGTTTTGAACTGCTCCCAGCCGAGATTCAAAGGCGGCTTATTATTGGAATCATCGCATGGATTGCCGGAAATGGGTATCCGCCACGCAGTGCGGCTGTGGATCAGGTGGTGGCTGCCGCGCGGGATGGCCTAGCCATGACTCTGTCGGGCTGTCTGGTGATCCCGCAGGGCGATAAAACGTGGTTTTGCAGGGAGCTAAACGCAGTGGCGACGCAAACCACGGCCCCAACCGAGGTTTGGGATAACCGCTGGGTCCTGTCGGGCCCCGAAGCTTCGGGTGTCGAGGTGCGCGCTTTGGGAGAGGACGGTTTGCCAGAGGTGCAAAACTGGCGTGCTTTGTGCAAACCGCGTCAGGCGCTTTTGTCTTCCCCTGCAGTTTGGAGAGGTGAAAGCTTGATTGCGGCGCCGTTGGTTGACTATTCGAACGGATGGAGGGCCAAGTTTGCTCCGCATTGGCCCGAGTTCTACTCTTCGCTTTTATCGCATTGAACCTGCTTGAATCATCTCTATTTTATAGAGCAACCCGGCAGACCCTCATTTGCCGAAATCTTTTGGGAGATATTCCTTGGGCAACGCTCGTAACATCGCCTTCTGGGTCGTTCTGTTTCTGCTGATCCTTGCACTGTTCAATTTCTTCAGCGGGCAAGGCGGAACGCTTCAGAGCAATGAAAGAACCTATTCCGACTTTGTCAGCGCCGTAGAAGGTGGCGAGGTCAAGAGTGTGACGCTGGATGGTGAGCAGATTCGCTATTCCACTCAAAGCGGCGCAAACTATGTCACAATCAAACCGGGTGACGCCGAAGTCACCAAACTGCTGATCGACGAGAACATCCCTGTTCAAGCGGTGAAACAGCAGCAATCTGGTTTCCAATCCTTCATTCTGACGCTGCTGCCATTCCTGCTGCTGATCGGTGTGTGGATCTATTTCATGAACCGTATGCAGGGCGGCGGCAAAGGCGGAGCCATGGGCTTTGGCAAATCCAAGGCTAAGATGCTGACCGAAAAGCATGGCCGCGTGACCTTTGACGACGTTGCGGGCATCGATGAAGCCAAGGAAGAGTTGGAAGAAATCGTCGAATTCCTGCGTAACCCGCAGAAATTCAGCCGTTTGGGTGGCAAGATTCCGAAGGGTGCTCTGCTGGTTGGCCCTCCGGGTACTGGTAAGACGCTGCTGGCCCGTGCGATTGCGGGTGAAGCAGGCGTGCCGTTCTTCACCATCTCGGGTTCAGACTTTGTTGAGATGTTCGTGGGTGTCGGCGCAAGCCGTGTGCGCGACATGTTCGAACAGGCCAAGAAGAACGCGCCCTGTATCGTGTTCATCGACGAGATCGACGCCGTGGGTCGCCATCGTGGTGCCGGTTATGGCGGCGGTAATGACGAACGCGAACAGACGCTCAACCAGCTGTTGGTCGAGATGGACGGGTTCGAAGCCAACGAAGGCGTTATCATTCTGGCGGCGACCAACCGTAAGGACGTTCTGGATCCCGCGCTGCTGCGTCCGGGCCGGTTTGACCGGAACGTGACCGTCGGCAACCCCGACATCAAAGGCCGTGAGAAAATCCTGGGCGTGCATGCGCGCAAGACACCTCTGGGCCCCGATGTCGATCTGCGTATCATTGCGCGCGGTACGCCGGGCTTCTCCGGTGCGGATTTGGCAAACCTCGTGAACGAGGCCGCGCTAATGGCCGCGCGTGTGGGCCGTCGCTTTGTCACCATGGAAGACTTCGAGAATGCCAAGGACAAGGTGATGATGGGTGCCGAGCGCCGCTCGATGGTGCTGACGCAGGATCAAAAGGAAAAGACGGCGTATCACGAATCCGGTCATGCGGTGGTTGGTATGACACTGCCCCTTTGTGATCCGGTCTACAAAGCAACAATCATTCCGCGCGGTGGTGCGCTGGGTATGGTCGTCAGCCTGCCTGAGATGGACCAGTTGAACTATCACCGCGATGAGTGTGAGCAGAAACTGGCCATGACCATGGCTGGTAAAGCCGCCGAGGTCATCAAATACGGTGAAGACCATGTTTCAAACGGCCCGGCCGGTGACATTATGCAGGCCAGCCAGTTGGCGCGCGCCATGGTGATGCGCTGGGGTATGTCGGATAAGGTCGGTAACATCGACTATGCCGAGGCGCACGAGGGCTATTCGGGCAACACGGCTGGTTTCTCGGTATCGGCCCATACCAAAGAGCTGATCGAAGAAGAGGTAAAGCGCCTGATCCAACAAGGCTATGAGCGTGCGCACAGCATCCTGACCGAGAAAAACGAGGAATGGGAGCGTCTGGCGCAGGGCTTGCTGGAATACGAAACCCTGACTGGGGACGAGATCAAGCGCGTCATGAACGGTGAATCGCCGAACGAAGGCGATGATGAAGGCGACAAACCTGATGAGGGCAGTGCGCCCAGCGTGACAGCGATTCCGAAAACCAAGGTCAAGAAATCTCCGCCCGACGGCGGGATGGAGCCCGAGCCTTCGGCATAAGAACATCAGACCCGGGCATTGTCCCGGGTCTTTTTTCGCCTTTTCAATCGGGGCTAGCTGCCTTCTATTGCGACAGCGGAACTATGTTGAAGGGGAGCAATTATGCCCGTCATGCGTGAGACCGAGTACAAGGGTAAGGTTGTCTGGCTGGGTCATGTTCCCGCGGGTAAATCCATTCGCGCGAACGCTGTAGATGCTCTCGATCTTGGTTTCTTTGGCGATCGCGGCGCCCGGCACGAGGGCGAGACCCGCGCCTCGTGCGTGCGGGTGAAAAATCTGTACCCGCAGGGCACTGAGATCCGCAATGTCCGGCAATTGTCAGTCTTGTCCGCCGAAGAGATTGACGCGACAGCGCAAGAGATGGGGCTGGATCGACTGGACCCGTCCTTTTTAGGGGCCAGCATCGTGCTGCGCGGTATTCCGGATTTCACTCACATCCCGCCATCTTCGCGGCTGCTAGTTGCGGGGGGCGTTAGCATCACGGTTGATATGGAAAACCGCCCCTGCGTGATTCCGGGGCGCGAAATCGAAACCGATCTGCCAGGGCACGGCGCGGCGTTCAAACCGGCGGCTCAGGGGCGGCGCGGTGTCACCGCATGGGTAGAACGACCCGGCGAACTGAAGCTGGGTGATACCATGACGCTGTTTGTGCCGGATCAGCGGAATTGGGCACCATTGGGTCAACCCGTTTCCAATTAGAAACGGTGGATTTGCCCCAACGCCGTTTCGCGGCCTGAATATGTCGGAATCTATAGCCATCGACATTGTACACAACGGTATGGGTGACACAGCGCCGACGTACTGCGTCGGTATTGCACGGTATTCAATCAAGGACCCTGGCCAATGAGCTACAAATCCGACATCGAAATCGCTCGCGAAGCGAACAAGAAACCGATTCAGGAAATCGGCGCCAAGATCGGCATCGAGTCCGCAGACCTGCTGCCTTACGGCCATGACAAGGCAAAAGTCAGCCAGGACTTCATCAACTCGGTTCAAGACCGCGAAGACGGCAAACTGATCCTCGTCACCGCGATCAACCCGACCCCGGCAGGTGAAGGTAAGACCACCACCACCGTTGGTCTGGGTGACGGTCTGAACCGCATCGGCAAAAACGCGATGATCTGTATTCGCGAAGCCTCGCTCGGCCCGAACTTCGGTATGAAGGGCGGCGCTGCAGGTGGCGGTTACGCGCAGGTTGTTCCGATGGAAGAGATGAACCTGCACTTCACCGGCGACTTCCATGCCATCACCTCGGCACACTCGCTGCTGTCGGCGATGATTGACAACCACATTTACTGGGGCAACGAAGCCGAGATCGACACCCGTCGTGTCGCCTGGCGTCGCGTTGTCGACATGAATGACCGTGCGCTGCGTCAGATCACCGCCTCGCTGGGTGGCGTGTCGAACGGCTTCCCGCGTGAAACCGGATTTGACATCACCGTCGCGTCCGAGGTCATGGCGATCCTGTGCCTTGCCAATGACTTGAAGGACCTGGAAAAGCGTCTGGGCGACATCATCGTTGCTTATCGCCGGGACAAGACCCCGGTCTATTGCCGCGACATCAAGGCCGAAGGCGCAATGACTGTTCTGCTGAAGGACGCAATGCAGCCGAACTTGGTGCAGACGCTGGAAAATAACCCGGCATTCGTCCACGGCGGTCCTTTCGCCAACATCGCGCACGGCTGTAACTCGGTCATCGCGACCAAAACCGCACTGAAAGTGGCCGATTACGTTGTCACCGAAGCAGGCTTTGGTGCCGACCTGGGTGCTGAGAAATTCATGAACATCAAGTGCCGCAAGGCGGGCATCGCGCCGTCGGCAGTGGTTCTGGTCGCCACCGTGCGCGCGATGAAGATGAACGGCGGCGTTGCCAAGGCCGATCTGGGCGCGGAAAACGTCGATGCCGTGAAATCGGGTTGCGCCAACCTGGGCCGCCACATCGAAAACGTGAAATCCTTCGGTGTACCGGTCGTTGTCGCCATCAACCACTTTGTCACCGATACCGACGCCGAAGTTCAGGCAGTGAAAGATTACTGCTCCAACCATGGTGTCGAGGCAGTTCTGTCGCGCCACTGGGAACTGGGTTCGGAAGGCTCCGCACCGTTGGCCGAGAAGGTTGTCGAAATCGTTGAAGGTGGTTCGGCGAACTTCGCGCCGATCTACCCTGATGACATGCCGCTGTTCGAGAAGATCGAAACCATCGCCAAGCGCATCTACCGCGCTGACGAGGTTCTGGCCGACAACAAGATCCGCAACCAGCTGCGCGAGTGGGAAGCTGCGGGATATGGCAATCTGCCTGTCTGCATGGCGAAAACCCAGTATTCGTTCTCGACCGACCCGTCATTGCGTGGTGCACCCACTGGCCACTCGGTTCCGGTGCGTGAGGTTCGCCTGTCCGCCGGCGCTGGTTTCATCGTGGTTGTCTGCGGTGAGATCATGACCATGCCCGGTCTGCCCCGCAAACCGGCTGCTGAATCCATCTGCCTCAATGACGCAGGTGAGATCGAGGGCTTGTTCTAAGCGCCCGAATGATACATCTCGTGGTCCGGGGATATCCCCGGGCCGTGAGGAGAATAAGATGCCCACTCTGAAACCGCCGCAGGACTGTCGCTCGATGCAGGAATTGCGGCCTCAGATCGACAAGCTGGACCGCCAACTGATTGAATTGTTGGTAACGCGCGCAAGTTACATCGACCGCGCGTCAGAGCTGAAGCCCGGCGAGGGGCTTCCAGCCCGCATTCCGGATCGTGTCGAAGACGTGGTGCAACGCGTGCGCAAGAGCTCTGACGAGTTGGGCATGGACCCCGATCTTGCCGAGACACTCTGGCGCATTTTGATTGATTGGTCGATTGCCCGCGAAGAACGCGTGCTCGGCCCCGACTGAAGACCCGGGCGCTGTATGCGCCCGATCCGTTTTTTGAAAGAAGGGATCAAAGGATGGTAGCGCAGGTTATCGACGGTAAGGCCTTTGCGGCCAAGGTTCGCGCCCAGGTGGCAGATCAAGTTGCGAAATTGAAGGAAGAGAACGGAATCACCCCAGGTCTTGCGGTGGTTCTGGTCGGCGAAGACCCGGCCAGTCAGGTCTATGTCCGCTCGAAAGGCAAGATGACCGTCGAGGTCGGCATGAACTCGTACGAGCACAAGCTGGATGCCGAGACATCGGAAGAGGACCTTCTGGCGCTGATCGACAAGCTGAACAACGACCCGGCCGTGCACGGCATTCTGGTGCAGCTGCCGTTGCCCAAGCATCTGAACGAAGATCTGGTGATCAATTCGATCGATCCGGCCAAGGATGTTGACGGTTTCCATATCTCGAATGTGGGCCTGCTGGGTACCGGGCAGAAGTCGATGGTGCCCTGCACCCCGCTGGGCTGTCTGATGATGCTGCGCGACTACCATGGCTCGCTGTCGGGTATGGATGCGGTTGTGATCGGCCGCTCGAACATCGTGGGCAAACCGATGGCGCAACTGCTGCTGGGTGACAGCTGCACCGTGACCATCGCGCATTCGCGCACCAAGGACTTGGCCGATGTTGTGCGCCGCGCCGATATTGTGGTGGCTGCCGTGGGCCGCCCCGAGATGGTGCCGGGCGACTGGATCAAGGAAGGTGCCACCGTGATCGACGTGGGCATCAACCGCATCGAGCGTGACGGCAAAAACAAGTTAGTCGGTGACGTCGATTATTCCAGCGCCGCTGAGCGCGCTGGCGCCATCACCCCAGTTCCGGGCGGCGTCGGTCCGATGACCATCGCCTGCCTGCTGGCAAACACGCTGACCGCCTGCTGCCGAGCAAATGGCCTGCCAGAGCCCGAAGGCCTGACGGCCTAATCAATGCACAGCACTTCTGATTATCGGGGCCGAAGAGTGGATGCACTCTTCGGCCTTTCTTGTTCAGATCGCACCAAGTTTGAATTGACGGGGTTTGAAGTATCTGGCTATCGGTGATAAACACGTAATTCCAGCCGGTTACGATGATTTGTTTTGGGTCGCGCTTAGTGAGGCTGGGCACTGCCGACCTTTCGTTGAGTGAGTATGATAGTCGTGCCAAGTTCAATCCCGCCCGCACTGACCCTGCGTCGAGCGATTGCAGGGCTTGCATTCCCGCCTTTACTGGCATGTGCTTTTCAACCCTTCCCCGATCTTTATCTATCCTATGTTCAGCGTCTTGTTTTCTGGGTCGGGGTGATGACGCTAGCACTGAGCACGACATGGGTGGTCAGAGGCCTCGCGCAGAAGTATTTAGCCGATACTCGGTTTTCCTGGCGCGACATTGCATTGGTTGCGGTGATCCTAGCACTGTTTGTCCCGCCTCTTTGGCTCATGTCCTACCTGTTGATCACGGTTGGGGGGCATCAAGCTCCGGGCATCTTGTCGGTAACACCTTACGGCGCGCTTTTCGCAACCGGGCTGGTGCTTGCCCGCGGCTATAGCCAGGCTGAGCCGCAACAGGAAAACGAAGTGCGCCCTCTTCCACGTCTGGTCAAACGTCTGCCTGATTCATTTTCTGGTCAGATTTATCGACTGACTGTACGGGACCATGCTGTAGATGTAGTGACATCAGAAGGAACGTTTACCATCCGATCACGATTCACAGATGCGATAGCCGAAATGGAGCCTGTTCCCGGCCATTGTACGCACCGATCCCACTGGGTTACGGACGATGCTATCGTCGGTGCCGAGAGGCAGGCCGGGAAAACTTTTGTGCGACTGAAGAACAACGATCTGGTTCCAGTCAGCCGAAAATACAAACCCATGTTGGAACAGGACGGCTTGCTTTAAAGCCCTTTACCTTGGCATTGGGATGGTCTGCGGCGCGGGGCCTGTCAGAATCGCAAGGGCGCGGTCACCCATAAGCTTGTACAATACCTGATCGGAACTGCGCATTCCGCCGGTGTAGGTGCCATAGGCTGGAAGGATTATCCGTGCCTGGTCCACCAGAAATGCTGGCCGGGTAATCGAACGGCCGCGTGTCTTGAGACGAGCCTTAGGGTGATAGTGGCCCGAGATTTCAGCCTGTGCCTCCGCCTGCGCGATATGCCGAAATGTCAGAGGACCGATCGTGCATTCGAACAGGTGCGTACCCCCCAACTCAATAGGGCCAGGGTCATGGTTGCCTTCGATCCAGATCCACCGCCGCCCTGCTTGCAAGGCGGTGATATCACGCTTTTCCGCCGCGTTTATCGCCATCGAGGCATCAAGATCGTCAAAACTGTCGCCAAGGCAGATCACAGTGCTGGGGTTGGTTCTGGCAATATCAGCGCTTAGACGGGTCAGGGTTTCTTTACTGTCATAAGGGGGCAGGGTTGGGCCGCCCCGTCGCGCGATACGCTCGGATTTACCCAGATGCAGGTCAGACACGCAGAGCAGGTTTTGATCTGGCCACCACAATGCCCCAGAACCCAACGCATGCAAGGTCTGCCCCACAAATGAAAACGTCACTTCGTTCATGATCCGTTCTTCGCGCGTTTTGATGGGTGACGCAAGCGGCATCAACCGGGTTCCAGCCCTGCGGCCTGCAACAGTCGGGCGCTTTCTTCGGCCAGAAGGCGTTCTTCGGCCACGCCTTTGACCGGGACTTTGCCAACCTCGAGAAATAGCGGCGCAGCGAGGGGGGAAACCCGGTCCAAACGCAACAGGTCAATCCGATCACCGATGCGGGCTATCATGGCCTCGATCCGACCAAAATCCACCAGCCCGCGCATGGCTTCTTCGCGGGTGATCTGCATCAACAGGTGATCGGGGTCGTATTTCAGCAACGTGTCGTAAAGGATATCCGAAGAAAACGTAGCCTGACGTCCACTTTTGCGCTGCCCTCCGGTGTTGCGTTCGATCAGCCCTGCAATCGTGGCCGAGGCGCGAAAGGTTCGCTTCATTACTGCATTTCCTGCCAGCCAAGTCGCAAGCCCGTCGCGCAGGGCATCCAGTTGAAACAGGGGGCGCGGATCCGTCACCGCGTCCAACCCCCAGATCAGCGTTGCATAATCGGTCGCCACAAATCCCAGCGGTGCCAGCCCGGTTTCCTCCATTCGTTTGGTCAGGAGCAAGCCTAGTGTCTGTTGCGCGTTTCGACCGGCAAAGCCATAGACGCACAGATTCTCGCGCCCGTCGTTGGGAAAGCTTTCGATCAGTAGGCGGTCGCGTTGGGGCAGGCGGGATATGTCGCGCTGGAGGGCCAGCCAGTCGGCTGTGTGCGCCGGTAGTTGTGGCCAATCGGATTGGGCGAACATTCTCAGGATGCGATCGCTCAACTGCGTCGATGTAGCGAATTTTGTACCTGAGAATACAGCCACCTTGGGTTTTCGATCAGCGCGGCGACTAACCTCGACCACCATTTCGCGTAGCCCCTCATAGCGCACGATCTGACCGCCGATCAGAAACGTGTCACCTTTGGTAAGCGATGCGGCAAAGGCCTCCTCGACCTCGCCCAGCGGTTTGCCACCACGATTGCGTTTCAAGCGCACCTTCAGTGTGTCAGTGTCCTGAATGGTACCGAGGTTCATGCGGATACGCTGCCCCGCGCGCGGGTCGCGTAGCTGCCACCGGCCATCAGGACGCTTTTGCAGACGTTGCCAACGGTCATAGGCACGCAGGGCATAACCACCCGTTGCGCAGAACTCTAAACAGGCGTCGAATTCGGCACGGGTTAGTTGGGAATAGGGACCGGCCGTAGTCATTTCTGCGAATTGCGTCTCCGCATCGAACGGCCCTGCCGCCGCGGCGATCAGGATGTGTTGGCAAAGGACATCGCGTGGACCGGTACCGCGTGGCTCACCATCCAAATCGTGCGCCTTGGTGGCCTCAAGCGCCGCGACACACTCTACCACCTCAAACCTGTTCGCAGGCACCAGCAGGGCTTTGGAGGGCGCGTTGTAGCGGTGATTGGCCCGCCCGATGCGCTGCACCAGCCGTTTGACGTTTTTAGGTGCGCCAATCTGGATAACTAAATCGACATCGCCCCAGTCGATGCCCAGATCCAAACTACCGGTGCAGACGATCGCGCGCAGTTCTCCTCGCACCATTGCTGCTTCGACCCGTTCACGCTGCTGCCTGTCCAGACTGCCGTGGTGGATGCCGATCGGCAGGCCGTCTTCATTGGCAAGCCAGAGGTTGTGAAAGAAAATCTCGGCCTGCGCACGGGTGTTGTGAAAGATCAGCGTGGTCTTGTGCTGTTTGATCTGCTCCATAACCGCTGGGATCGCATAAGCTGCACCGCCGCCAGACCAAGGAGGCATTTCCTCCGTCTCCAGCATCCGGATGTCGGGGTCTGGGCCGGGATCGGCCAGCACGATTTCGCAGGTGTCTGGATGACAGGCCAGAAAGCGTGCGATTGCCTTTGGGTCTTCGACGGTGGCCGAAAGACCGACCCGGCGCAGATCTGGGCAAATGGACTGCAGCCGCGCCAGAGCCAACATCAACTGATCCCCGCGTTTGCTTTCCGCCAAGGCGTGGATTTCGTCGACGATAACCCGCTGCACGCCTGCAAACATCCGTCGAGCGTCCTCATACGAGGTCAGCAGGGCCAAGCTTTCAGGTGTGGTCAGCAGAATGTGCGGAGGGTCCACCCGTTGACGTTTCTTCTGTGTGGCCGAGGTATCGCCGGTGCGGTCCTCGATCCGAATCGGTAGACCGATCTCATCTGCGGGGGCGCGCAGGTTACGGCGGATATCGGCGGCCAGCGCCTTGAGAGGCGAGACATAGATCGTGTGCAAGCCCGCGTGATTCCGTTGGGCCAATTCCGCCAAGGTAGGTAGGAACCCGGCCATGGTCTTACCGCCGCCGGTAGGGGCAATCAGCAACGTGGCCGGGCCTTCGGCCCGGTCGAACATGTCCTGCTGATGTGGGTGGACGGACCAACCCTTGGCGGCAAACCAATCTGTGATCCGAGCGGGAATCTGCGTCATGAACGCAGGTTACCCGTCCCGTCAGGAAATTGGCACGGCGTTATTTGACGATTTTCTCGTCCTTAACGAACATGTTGGACCACGCGCGGTCGATCAAATCCGGGCTCATCTGGTAGGGAATACCCTCGAATTCGCAGATCGAGATCATCTGGTCGATCAGGAAGATGGGCTGATAGTTCGCGTAGATGTTGTTGATGGTGGGGTATTTGACCTTCAACAGATGCACCAGTGCTTCTTCGTCCAGAGGCATGCCGCGTTTGCGGGCGACCATGGCAAAGATTTTCAGGAAATTCTCTTGGTTCGGCCCGTCGATCTTGATCTTGAAGAAGATCCGGCGCAGGGCTGCTTGGTCAAAGATTTCATTCGGGTGGAAGTTGGTCGAGAAGATGACCAGCGTGTCGAAGGGGACTTCGAACTTTTCCCCCGATTGCAGGCCAAGGATATCCTTGCTTTCTTCCAGTGGAACAATCCAGCGGTTGATCAGGGCCTGCGGCGGTTCCTGCTGACGGCCAAGGTCGTCCACGATGAAGATGCCGCCAGTCGATTTCAACTGCAATGGCGCCTGATAGGTCCGCGCAGTGGGGTTATAGACCAGATCCAGCATGCTAAGCGACAGTTCACCGCCTGTTACAACAGTCGGGCGTTCGCATTGAACATAGCGCGAATCGAACCGTTTACGGCGGCGCAGGCTGTTGGGATCATCAGGTTCCTGCTCGATCGCGGTGTGTACGATCGGATCGTAGACTGTGATCACCTGACCCGCGTACTCGATGGCAAAGGGCACATAGACATTGTCACCCAAAGCATCCCTGATCCCGTTCGAGATCGAGGATTTACCGTTGCCCGGAGGGCCATACATCAGGATCGAACGACCCGCGCTGACAGCGGGGCCTAGATGATCCAGAAGACTGTCAGGCAGAACCAGATGTCCCATTGCGCCAACCAGCTGATCGCGGGTCACCTGAATGTTGCGGATCGACTGACGTTTTACCTGTTCGCGGTAAACATCCAACGGCACGGGCATGGCCCCGAAATATTCCGACTGGCTCAGCGCGTCCAGCGCGCGAGCCTTGCCGGCATCGGTCAGCTGATAACCCATCTCGTTGCCGCTGTTGGCATTCAACGTGCCTGTGGCTTCAAGCAACTTTTGCTCGCGGGCCATGTCGATCAGTTCCTGTGTAACGGAACCTGGCAGGCAAATCGCTTGGGCGATCTCGGAAACGGTATCCACATTTTTGCGAAAGATCGTTTTTAGCATGATGTCGCGCATCATGACGATGGGCAGTTTCATTTCACCCAAACCCTTGGGGGCAGGGGGGGCCATAACCGAGGTGGTCTGCATATTCATGAGCGTCGCCCGTTTATCCAGTATTCACGCCAAAAGCCCCAAGGGGGCACTCACGAAAATTTGGCGATGCTTTGTGGCAGTACCAAGGCGGGGACAAGGCGGGTTAGTGATAGTTTACGAACCGTAAACAGTGCCTAAGATCAGATAGATGGCCAAGGTTCCGCCCAGCGGGAATCCCATCGGGAAGTGCTTGGTTTTGCTCCAACTTTCCCAGTCCGGTGCAATGTTGCGTAAAGGAGTTCTTTTGACCAACCGATGCGTGACATAAGCTGCAAGCGTGGTGGCCGCCAGAATGAACATGATCAGCCTTACATCACCCGTCCAGATGAAGGGAGAGGCAGCCGCCAAAAACTTGGCGTCTCCGGCACCCATTACGCCAGCCGCGTTAAGCAGGATACCAAAGATCAGAATGACCACGATATGAAATACGTGCCAGACATAGGGTGGCAACGAGAGCGACAATGGTCCGATGTTCGCAGCCGTCCAGTCAGTCGACCACGGGGGCAATACGAATAGGCCGACCAAGAGAAAAACAAACGTCAGGGCAACAACCGCGTGGTTCTTGATCAGCATGTCGCGCAGGTCTGTGAACGCGACGTAAAAGCAGATAGGCAAGACAAACGGTATGAACCAAAGCGCGGCTTGCGCGGGAATGTCCATCAATCAGGCACCATCAAGAGCGCGAAGAGAACGGACAGCCTCGTCATAGTGCTGTGGATGAGTGGCGATGGCTTCGCGGAACAGGTTCTTTGCTGTCGTGACATTACCTTGTTTAACAGCGGATATTCCCATTGTGTTCAACAACATAGCGCGTTCAATCTGCGACATGGGCACAACTGGCATGCTGTAATTCCCCTGAGCTGCACGGGCCAGAACCAGATTGTTTTTGGCGGTGAAGAGAGTCTGGTCTTGGCGGATCGCTTCAGTGAACAGGCGTTCAGCCTCAGAGTACTGGCCGCGGGTCAGTTTGGAATAACCCCAATTGTTCATAACGCCGCCCGGACGCGTCGTCAGCCCAACCGCCGTTTCATAGAAATGATCAGCCCGCTTCCAATCCTTCGTGGAGTCGGCAACCACGGCTTCAAGGCGATAGCGTTTGAAATTTTCATACGTCGGCGGAATGGAATTCAATACGGAACGGGCTTGTCCCCAGTTTCCTGCACGTACGAGGGCATCGGCATATTCGACCTTGTCGATATTCGAAGCCCCCTTCATCGTTGTCACCTTCTTCCAGGCGGTGACGGCTTCTGTCGTGCGTTTGGCCCGGGTCAGTGAAATCGCCAACCCACGCTGCAAATCTATGCGTCCGGGATTCTTGGCGGCTGCGCCTTGAAAATAGGTGACCGCTTCATTTGGGTCAGCAGCGGTCAACAACACCTCGTTCAGGTTGGTCTCGTCAATGACATTGACCTCCTGATAGGTGCGTTCGACCTTTTCTTCTTCGGTTTCTTTTTCGCAGGCCGATAATACCAGCCCGCACATGACCAATGGCGCAATCAAGAAATGTTGGCGCATTTTTGCGTCCCTTACTGCTCTTGCCTGTGTTACGGGAGCTTGCGCAGCTTGAATTGACCGTCGCCTTGCTGCTCCAGCGTAAATTCTTGTTCTTCTGCCGTAGTATTAACAGGATTTTCCATTTTTGCGAGAGCTAAGCGCAGATTGTCCCGGATTGCGTCACTTTCGCCATTGTCCAGCGCATAGGCGCGTTTGAAAACTTGCGCCGCTTCGGGATACTCGCCCTGTTCGACCAGCACGACACCAAGGTTGTTCCAGGGGACGGGCCAGTCAGGGTTGTCCTGAACCGCTCGGCGTAGCAGTGTTTCGGCCTGCCCTAAACGCCCAAGCCCCAAATTTGCCGTGCCCATGGATGTCAGAATTTGTGTTGTCATCCCCTGATCCAACGCCGCGCGCGCGAATGCGTCCAGCGCCAGATCATACTCACCAGATGACATAAGGCGGTTTCCGACGGTGATTTCGTCTACGCTTTCGCCATTTGGATCAATCCCGGGCGGATCCAGATCGCCCGAGGAGCCTGTTTCAGTGCATGAAGCCACCATAGCAATAACTATGGCGGCCTTTAGAGAGAGGCGCATCCGGAATGGGATGCGCCGTTGCCTGGATTGTTTAAGCGTGTCAGCCAGCGCCTTGGTTTGCAAAATCTGCGATTCCTTTTGCCGAAGGCCCGACCAGAATAACCAGCAAAGGCGGCACCGTCAGGATCATTGTGGCAAGTGTCATCTTGGTTGGCAACTTGTTCGCAGCCTCTTCTGCGCGCATGACGCGTTTGTCGCGCATTTCGCTTGCATAGACCCGCAACGCTTCGGCGATCGAGGTGCCGAAGGTGGCTGACTGGATCATAACAGTCACGAATGCACTCACGTCCTGTACGCCGCAGCGCGTTCCGAAATCGCGCAAAACTGTATCCCTGTCCTTACCAGCTTTCAGCTCATAGGCGACAATTTCGAACTCTTGCGCGATCTCGGGGTAAGAAGCCCTCATTTCCTTGGCCACACGAACGATCGCCTGATCCAGAGATTGACCGGCTTCAACACAGACCAGCATAAGGTCGAGCGTATCGGGGAATCCAGAGGTGATTGCTTCGTGCCGTTCATCAACGCGCCGTGTAATCCAGTAGCGTGGCAGGAAGTACCCGGCGAGCACCGGGATCAGAACACGAATGGCCATCTGTGATGACGTGAACTCCTGACCGCCTGATAGAACCGTTACCAGCATGACGCCGATTAGGATGCCAACGATGCCAAGTGCAAACTGCGCAAAGTGAAAGAATCGCACAGCATCTTTCGAATGATAGCCGGCCTGCCGCAGCTTGAGCTGGATCGCCGACAATTCTTCCTCGTTCTTGGGTTCAAGGAAGGTTGCGAATTTCTCGAGCTGTTCGTTTCTGCCTGCGGTGCGCAGCTTGTCTTTTTTGATCTTTTTGTCAGCTTTGGGAGCCGAGTTCGACCTCTGCAACTTTTTTAGCGGATCCTCCGGCTGATTTAGCATCAAGGAGATGGCAATCAGGATCAGGAACAGTCCAAGAATACCGAGGACGATTAGCGGACCGAACTCGCCTAGATGCTGTTTGATCAGGTCGTTGATTGGGTTCAGAAATTCCATTTTGTAACCTCAGACCTTGATGTTGGTAAGAACGCGCATCACGATCAGGTTCAGTGTCAGCATGATGCCAACAAAGAAACAGGCCGGGATAAACAATGGATGATCAAGCACGTCGTCATAGTATCCGGGATCTGTCACCAGAATGAAAACCAGACAAAACAGCGGGAAGCCGGACAGAAACTTGCCGGACCACTGCGCTTCGGCAGTAATTGCTTTGACACGGCGGAACAGGCGGAAACGAGCCCGGATGACTTTTGCCAGGCCAGCCAGAATTTCGGCAAGGTTACCGCCTGATTGCTGTTGGATTCCCACAGCAACAGCCAAAAAGCGAAGGTCCTGCATATCCAGCCTTTGCGCCAGATCTGTCAGCGCTTCGCCCACATCACGACCATAGGCGCATTCGTCCGCAATGATCCCGAATTCGGTGCCAAGCGGATCCTGCACTTCACTGGCGACAATCTGAACAGAAGACACGAACGGGTTACCCACACGCAAAGAGCGGACCATTAGCTCAACCGCATCGGGAAGCTGCTCTTCCATCATGCTCATACGTTTACTGGCCTTGCGGTTCACCCAAGTGTAAACGCCGCCAACACCGATCAAAACAGATAGTGCCACGCGCAGCACTATTTCCGTGGCGGTGCCGACGCTCAACCCGACAAAGGCAAAGCAAGACAACAAGGCCATGACCAGAATCAGTTGCCGAGGAGAGAAGGCGATGGCCGCCTTTTGCGCCTTGTCGGCCAGTAATGAATAGAGCGGAATGCTCTGAGATTTCATGTGCTGCTGCATCTCTTTGCGCAGCTGTTCCAGAACTTGTTCCCGACCGGCGCCCTTGTCCAGCATATCGAGACGCCGGTTCACACGATTGTTCAGGCTGATGGATTTGCCAAAGGCCACCAGATAGATACCTTCGACCAAAGCGAATACCGCGGCGAAGATCACGACATATATGATCGCCTCAACAGGCAGTTGCATATTCAGATCTCCTACATAGCCGTTGGTTCATAGATCGAAGCGGGCAGGTCAAAGCCCCACAGGCGGAAACGCTCGGAAAAGTGACTGCGCACGCCGGTTGCGGTGAAATGACCGATGATTTTGTTTTCTGGTGTCAAGCCAACGCGTTGAAATTTAAAAATTTCTTGCATCGAAATTACGTCACCTTCCATGCCGGTAATCTCGGTAATAGAAGTCATTCTACGCGAACCATCCTGCAAGCGGCTGGCTTGTACGATCAGGTTTACAGCGCTCGAGATTTGGCTACGAACCGCTTTGATCGGCATCTCGATCCCGGCCATGGCGATCATGTTTTCCAGACGCGAAATCCCGTCGCGGGCCGAGTTTGCGTGAATCGTGGTCATCGACCCGTCGTGCCCTGTGTTCATGGCCTGCAGCATGTCGATCACCTCGGCGCCACGTGTCTCACCCACGATGATGCGGTCGGGTCGCATACGCAGGGCGTTTTTCAGACAGTCGCGCGGGCTGACCTCACCCTTGCCTTCAACGTTGGGCGGGCGGCTTTCCATCCGGCCCACATGTGTCTGTTGCAACTGAAGTTCCGCTGTATCCTCAATCGTCAGGATGCGTTCTGCATCGTCGATGAAGCTGGACAGCGCGTTCAACGTGGTTGTTTTACCCGAACCCGTACCGCCCGAAACGATGATATTCAGACGAGTGGACACAGCGGCCTGAAGAAAAGCGGCCATTTCTTCGGTAAAGGCACCGAAATTGACCAGATCGTCGATGCCAAGCTTGTCTTTCTTAAACTTACGAATGGAAACCAGCGAGCCATCTACTGCAATCGGTGGAACCATGGCATTGAAACGCGAACCATCGGCAAGACGGGCGTCAACATAGGGATTGGATTCGTCGACACGACGCCCCACAGCGGACACGATCTTGTCGATGATCCGCATCAGGTGCTTTTCGTCTTTGAAGGTAATATCGCTGATTTCTAGCTTACCGTCACGTTCCACGAAGATCTGTTGCGGACCATTGACCAGAATATCGTTGACTGAATCATCCCGCAGCAGGGTTTCAAGTGGACCCAGGCCGGTGACTTCATCGTAAAGTTCTTTGTTCAGCTGCGAGCGGTCCTCGCGGTTCAAAACGATATTTCGGGCTTCCAGTACCTCAGTAGCGATTGCGCTGATCTCTGCGCGCAGTTCTGCCTCACCCGCATTTTCAAGCGCTGCTAGGTTCAGGTTTTCCAGCAACTCTCGGTGCAGTTCGATTTTGATTTCGCCCAGGCGCTCTTTACGCTTGCGATCACGATCAGAGCCGACTGGCTCAGCCGCCTTTTTTTGCAATGGGCGCCGAGCAACCGCTGTGGCCGCAGGCGCCTTTTCGGCAACAGGGGCCGGATTTGCAGCCGGGGCTTGAACCGGCTGTGCTGCGGGTTGTTTTTTGTATCTGGAAAACACGGCGGTTCTCTCCCTTAGGTTCCCATTAGGCGGCTTCAGCGTCGCTGTTGCCTAGGCTGTGAAGGGACTTCGCAAGTTTTGCGATTTCCCGGCGCAGCGGGTTTTTGCTGGCTGCATTGGCCAGGGGCTGCCCGTGATCGCCGCTTTGCATGACGGGTTTACCTCCGTCGGGCAACTGAAGATCAATGGAAATTCCTAAGCTTTCGCCCATTCGTTTGACTCGGCTCTTACCATTCAGATCAGTGAATTTCGGTGCCCGGTTCAGGGCAAAGCGCAACTTGTTGAACGGCAGCTCCTCGGCCTGCAAAGCCCGCTTCAAGCGCAGTGCATTTTGGGCCGAACGCATATCCAGCTCAATAATGGCAAAATAAATATGGGCCGTCTGAAGAACAGTTTCTGACCACTGAACCAGCGTCGATGGCATATCTACAATGACATAGTCAAAGTGTCGCCGTGCTGTTTCTATAACGCGGTCAATATCTTCGGGGGTGATCAGGTCCAACGGCACCATATCGGAGGGTGCTGTCAAAACTTGCAGCTTGTCTTCGTAGCTTTGTAGCGCTTGCGAGAATACGTCGTCATCCATAGAGGAGGTATCCGACAGCATTTCAAATACGGTTTCCCGGCGTGGCAGGTCCAGATAGGTCGAGACTGTGCCAAATTGCAGATCCAGGTCCAGCAGACAGACGGACGGTGCATCTTTGTCGGAAACGGTTGCCAGTTCCCAAGCCAGATTCACCGCTAATGTGGTCGAACCGACACCGCCAGCCAATCCGTGCACAACAAACAAGGCCCCTTCTTTGGCTTCACCTGGCGCCAGCGGAGCAACGGCCTGTTGTACTGCAATCGGGGCAGGCTGCTTCATCCGATTGATGGCTTCCTGAAGTTCACCTTCGGGCAGAGGGTAGGGGACAAACTCATCCGCACCTTTGCGCAGTAGCTGATGCAAGGAGGCCGGAGTGACATCTTCGGCAATCAGAACAACTTTAATGTTCTTTTCCTTTGCGCGGGTGATGATCTCACCCATCAGCGACAGGTCGTCTTCATCTTCGCCATCAATTGCTAATGCGACAAATTCCAGAGAATCTGCATCGGGTTGGCTGAAAAACGTCAAAGCCTCGGCAAACCCAAGATCGCCCCAGTTCTCTCCCAGGACCGCTTCCATGTCTTCGATCAGAAGATCGAAATTCTGGACATCGCGGCTTACAGTGCAGGCCAGGATGGCATTTTCGTTTTGTGGCGTAGTGCTCGTCATTAACACAATCCTTGTCGTGACAGCTGGCAAACCGAATGAGTCTAATGACTCAATCTGATTCGCTATTGCCCCGTTTGCGGCCGATTTGGGCCGTAGGTCATCTAATTGTAGAAAAATTGGCTTGGAACTTAGGCAACATTAGGGCGCAAAAGAACCAATTGTAGGGAAATGGGCGACGATGCCGCCCATTTCCTAGGGATTATTGACTTTGACCAGTAGTAGTGTCTTCGCTTTGGATGTAGCTCTCGCGCGTCGCGCTCGCAACATATTCGCGATAGATCACTTCCGCATACTTGCCGTCCAGCAATTGCGGTGCACGATCCACAAAGCCTGAAACTTCAGTCACTGTCCGACGGTTGCGTCGGTCTCTGTCAGGGGTGTCGATCAGTGGGCGTGATTTGCCGAAGGATACGACAGCCTCAAGTCTGGATCTGGAAATTCCCTGCTGCGTGAGGAAATTTACAGCCGCGTTGGCGCGCCGTTGACCCAAGCTTTGGTTATAACCCGAAGATCCAACGGCGTCAGTATGTCCGTATACACGGAAGCGCGCCTCTGGGAACTGTTTGATCCAATCGGCTTGCCGCAACAAAATCCGCTGTGCCGCCGCATCCAACTTTGCACTATCGAAAGCAAAGTTGATCTGCGTCGGAACTTCGGCCGCGAAACGCTGACCCAGAATCTGAGCATAAGTCAGTTCGCCATTCATGACCTGAGTGTTGTTTAGGGTAGCATTCCCGAACGCTCCTTGGTCGACTTCATAGCCGGCCTCTCGCGCACACGCGGCGACAGTGAGCGAAAGACCCAGTGTTATGATCCACTTCTGCATTGGTCCAATCCTCCTATCAATCCAGAACGTAACCGTATGAGCTACCAAAGTCCTGTTTGGCCACTTCGGATGCTCCGCCGGACCCCGCGCGCACAGTGCGTGCAGTTCTTCCGTTTACGAACAGGTCAAATTCGCTAGGCGGTTTGACTCGGTCGGTTGGCAACGCAAGCGCTTCGCCGCGAGATGGCGATACGAGATGCGCAGTGACGATGATAACCAGTTCGCTTTGCTGGCGCTGATATTCCGCGCTGCGGAACAATGCGCCTAGTACCGGGACATCCCCAATCCAAGGGATTTGGCTGTTCAGATCAGCAAAGTCGTCCTGAATCAGGCCTGCGATTGCAAAGCTCTCTCCATCGCGCAGTTCAACTGTCGTTTTGGTCTGCCGAGCGATAAAGGTCGGCACGTTGTTACCTGCGATTGTGAAGTTAGAGTTAGGGTCAATGGCAGAGACTGATGTTCCCAGCTCGAGATTGATGAGATCTCCGTCCACCACACGTGGAGTAAACAGAACCTGAACACCGAAATTCCGGTATTCGATGGCGATGTTGCCATCATCTGCAGGAATCGGGATTGGAACTTGGCCACCTGCAAGGAATTCCGCTTCCTGGCCAGATAGTGCGGACAGGTTGGGTTCTGCAAGGCTGCGCGCAAGACCTTTGGCTTCCAGTGCTTCAAGCAGCAGGCGAACCTGAGTTGAGCCGGCACCAAACCCAAACAGGATTGCACCTGTATTTGTTTGCTGCAATGGAATGTTATTATTCAAAGCGTTAGCGAGCGCGCCAGCAGTGTTCAGCGTGTTGAAGCCGCCGGTAACGTCACTGCCGCCAAAGCCCAGCGAAGCGGTCAGGCTTTTGGCAACCGACCGGTTCATTTCGGCAAAGCGGACTTTCAGCATCACTTGCTGTACACCGCCAACCGACATCAGGTTCGAAACCCGCTCGGGCGCGTAACGTTCGGCCAGTTCCAGAGCCCGGGCTAGTCTTGCGCTGCTTGAGACAGTACCCGAAAGCACGATGCCGTCATTGGCGGTACGTACTTCAATCGGCTCTGTCGGCAGAATCTGCCGCAAACGCTCTTTGAATTCGGAAACATCCGGTGATACGCGAACGCGAACGTTGGCCAGCAAGTTGCCAGCGCCGTCAAACAACGTCAGCGTGGTCGTGCCCGGTGCTTTACCCAGCACATAAATCGTGCGGTCCGAAAGTGACGAAATGTCAGCGATGCCTGCGTTTGCGATACTGAGTTCTGCAAATGGCTCTTCGCTTTCAACTACAATCGCGCGGTTCATGGGAACGTCCAGCGTTTCCGCTGTGCCATTCTTCACCACGCGCAAAGTTTCCGCCCAGGCCGTTTGGCCGAGCGGACTAACTACAAGCGCCAACCCTAGCAGGGTTGCGCTGATCCAAGAACGTATTGTCATGTGACCTGCCTCTCCGATCACGCCTCGTTTTAGCTTCAATGCTTTATGCCAAATAACCCTGCGCGAATTGCGAATTTATTGCAATAATCAATGGTTTCCGGAAGTTTCCTTATGTGGGGATTGCGCAACATGCAAAATGAAACAAGCCGCGCACTGGGCACGGCTTGTTTGGGTAAGACGCTGATTTGGCGTCAGTTTGTGCAGGGAATCTCGGTTTTAACGATTTCCCCTCCGCGCCGCGTGTTAACGGTGCAGACTTTCTTTTGGACGGCGGCCGGGGCAGGCGTCGGCTTTTTCAGGCCAAGCAGTTTTTGCTGGTTAACTTCAATCGCGCTGGTCACGGTATCGCCCTGTGCTCCAACCAAGGCCAGCGACATACGTCCTGTGTTCTGAGCCTGCGCTAAAGCAGCGACTTGCTCCGGGGTCGCAGCAACTGTTACGGTTCGTGCGATTGTCGCTTCGGTCAAATCAGATCCAGCCGACTGGTCGATCGCGACAAGTTCAACATTGGTTTGAATGAGGCGTGTGATTTCTCCGCCGCCGCCTTCGTAATTACCGCTGACCGATCCTGTCCAATAGACGTCCACAAGGTCACCCGGACGCAGAAAGCCGGAAACGCCCGACGCAACATCAACCCTGAAAGCAAAGGCGCGCTGGCCCTTTTTGATTCGTGAAATCAGACCTGCCGGCTCTCCGGGGTTGGTGACTTTCACTGTTAAAATAGCCTCGTCCTTTTCCATGGTTCTCAGGACGAATCGGTTCCCTTTGGCGTCTTCGGGAAACAAATCCGCCATGCCAACAAACGTGCCGTCGGGAATTGCACCTTCGGGCCAATTCACTATCCGTACGTCTTCAGGGGTCAGAGGTTCTCCGTATTTTAACGTCCGATTGGAAACAATCACTTCGACGGTAGGAATCGTTTTGACATTGGCCAACGCATCTTGTGTTGCCTGGCGCTCTCGGGCGAGTTGGTCCTGGTGCTGAGAGATGTAGTCGCGCGCCAAGTAGACGGCGCCACCGGCCAAAGCCACCCCAACTATCAGGACAAGTCCAAATACTGCACGCATTCGCGTCCCCTCATATTATATTTCGTTGTTTCATCGTGTCACCGCGATGAAGTTCGCTTCTAAGTAATCGTAGATTGTGTCGAAAAAGGGGACAATATTTGACTTTATGAGCTATCAAGAGCTCCGAGCGATTGTGTGGTTTGTTCATCAGAAGTTGATTTGGCGGGTTACTTCGTGGAACTGGCGCATCGTTTAACCCCCAGTCAGTCTACGTAGACAAATCCCCTAACGTCGACGAACAATACGGATATTCACCTAGTGCCGATAATAGTTGGCTTGGAAAGCAAGGCCAAAGATTCAATTGATGCATTTAGTTCTCAAGCTAACCAATGGCGTATTTCTACCCGACAAGCTGACGGTAAGTATAAAATAGAACGAAAATAAGGCCACGCTAAAAATAGCGAGGCCCCATTGTAGTCTTGTGGAGTTAGCGCTGTGGCTATTATTGCGTAGTAGTATCGGTAGTACCGCCAGTAGTACCGCCAGTAGTACCGCCAGTAGTGGGGTTCACACTAGGGGTTGCAACGGTGCCTGCTGCAGTTGTCAGCGAGGAGCCTACTGCGGTCGAGACCGCGCTGGTGCCGTTGCCGATCGAAGTATAAGCAACTGCGGCCAGGCCAACGATAGCTGCGGTCAGAACAACCCAGTCAACTGTTACGGCGCCGTCTTCGTCTTTACGGAAGTTCTTGATGAACTTGATCATGTTTCGTCCCTCCTAAAGGATCAAATGTTAATTAAACCTCGGCGTGCTACAGAGCTTTCTCTCTCAGTTCGCTCCCGACCGTCTCGGTATGGCACTATGATTGCCCGTCAGGCGTGGCAGGATTTGGGCCAAACACAGTTTTTTTCCGTTTTCGCTTAACTTTTTACTAAGAATTCATCTAAGGCATTGAAAACATAAAAATAAAAATATTTGAGGGATGAAGTCTCCTACTGTTGTCGGTGTAATATTGCGCCAAATGAGGCGAAATTGCCCCAATTAGTCGTGTTTTTCTGGCTTTGTGAGAGTTTTTACGTTTCAAATCGTACAAAAGAAAAAGCATGAGGCAGGCAAAATGAAATTCCGGGTCGCGATGACCTGCGCAGCTATGGTCGCGTTGTCGATGTCAGGGGCATTGCCTGCCGTCGCGAATGAGGTTGAGCCCAGGGGTGTATATAAAAGAGTGAAACCCCCCAAGCCGGGATCGAGGCCGAAAGTTACAGTCCAGATTTCACCCGAAGAACACGCGGCGGCACCTTTTGCACCCAGTACCGGAGCCGAAATCGTCATCCCCGAAATCGTCGCACGCACCAGAGTTGCACCACCGGGCGTTCCCGGTTCGGGGCCACAGAAAAAACCGGTTGGATCTTACAAGGCCTTTTGGGACAAGGTGTCGCCAGCGCTGGCCGATGGTGGCGCAGGTCGGTTGCGCTCCGCTTTGAACGCATTGGCCGTGACCAATGTAGCATCGCCGCGATTGCAGACGCTCCAGAACATTGCGCAAAAGCAGGGGATCGAGATTCTTCGATCGACTGTGGGCACAAATGTTTCACCCGCGCTGGTGCTGGCGGTGATTTCGGTTGAATCTGCTGGTCGCGCCGATGCGGTCAGTTCGGCCGGAGCGCAAGGGTTGATGCAATTGATGCCCGCCACAGCCCGTCGTTTTGGCGTTAAGGACAGTTTCCAACCCTCTCAGAACATCTCTGGCGGGGTGAAATATCTGAACTGGCTTATGGAAGAGTTCGGCAATGATCCGATTCTGGTATTGGCCGGGTATAATGCGGGTGAGGGGGCGGTGCGTAAACACGAAGGCGTGCCACCATATGCGGAAACGCGGGACTATGTGCCCAAAGTTCTTGCGGCCTTTCAGATTGCCAAAGCCTTGTGCTCAACGCCGCCCGAGTTGATTTCGGACGGGTGTGTGTTCCAGACCCTGAATTGAAAAAGGCCCGCCAGATCCGGCGGGCCTTTTCTATCTCTCAGCTTCAGATCAGTTGACGATCTTGGCCTGAGTTGCAGCCCGCATCTCGTCCTCGCTGACGCCGTCGGCCAGTTCGACGATCTTCAGGCCGCCTTCGACCACGTCCAACACACCAAGGTTGGTGATGATGCGATCAACAACGCCCTTGCCGGTCAGAGGCAAAGTGCATTCCGTCAGCACTTTGCTGTCGCCGTGCTTGTTGGTGTGATCCATCACCACGATCACGCGACCCACGCCTGCAACCAGATCCATTGCGCCGCCCATGCCTTTGACCAGCTTGCCGGGAATCATCCAGTTGGCCAGATCGCCTTTCTCGTCCACTTCCATTGCGCCCAGAATCGCAGCGGCAATCTTACCGCCTCGGATCATGGCGAACGAGGTTGCGCTATCGAAGTATGAGGTTCGGGACAGTTCGGTGATCGTCTGCTTGCCTGCGTTGATCAGGTCAGCGTCTTCCTCGCCTTCAAACGGGAAGGGACCCATGCCCAGCATACCGTTTTCGGATTGCAGAGTGATATCCTTGTCGCCCACATAGTTCGCCACCAGCGTCGGAATACCGATGCCGAGGTTCACATACATGCCGTCTTCCAGCTCTTCTGCCGCGCGCGCGGCCATCTGATTGCGGTCCCAGGGCATTATGCGTCCTCCTTCTTGCGGGTGGTGCGCTGTTCGATGCGCTTTTCGTGATCGCCCTGAATGATGCGATTCACGTAGATTCCCGGCAGATGGATCGCGTCCGGGTCGAGCGAGCCGCGCGGGACGATCTCTTCAACCTCGGCCACACAAATCTTACCGCAGGTCGCGGCAGGCACGTTGAAGTTGCGGGCGGTCTTGCGGAAGATCAGGTTGCCGGTATCGTCGGCTTTCCACGCTTTCACGATGGCGAGGTCGGCAAAAATGCCTTCTTCCATGATATAGGTCTCGCCGTTGAAATCCTTGTGCTCTTTGCCTTCAGCGATCACGGTGCCTACGCCGGTTTTGGTGTAGAAGCCGGGAATACCCGCCCCACCGGCGCGCATGCGCTCGGCCAAAGTGCCCTGCGGGTTGAATTCCAGCTCAAGCTCTCCGCTCAGGTATTGGCGCATGAACTCTGCGTTTTCTCCAACGTATGAGCTGATCATCTTTTTGACCTGCTTGGTTTGCAACAGGATGCCGATACCGAAATCATCAACGCCAGCGTTGTTCGAAGCAAAGGTCAAGTCCTGAGCACCCGACTCCTTGATCGCATCCAACAGCAGTTCAGGAATGCCGCACAGGCCGAAACCGCCCGCGGCAATAAGCATGCCATCCGTCAGCACCCCATCAAGCGCTTCGGTGGCATTGGCATAGATTTTCTTCATGGAAAACTCCCCCAATGACATGGTGATGGGCAGGTTGTGCCGCCACGTCACGGGGAAGTCAACGAATCCAAGGAGGTGTTGGTATTTCTACCTAAGTGGCCCGATGCGATGATGCCGGGTTACTCAGTGAATAGGGTTCCAGCTTAGCTTTCAGGACCTTTGACGGACGTGCGGAGTGGTAAATGCCCTTGTCCTGCCAACTGCTTGTTCGCAGGAACCCCTGAACCTCGGGCCAGTCCAACATGTCGTCATGCGGGGCAAGGTACCACGTGCATTCATCGGGAAAGGCGAGCCAGATATTTCTTCCTATGTATTTCCTATCGATGGTCCAGCGGCTTTTTTGTTGGACTATTTTGATATCCCCATCACTTTCCCGATGCACAATAAGGTCAACACCCTCATCAAACACCGGGAGGAAAACGTTATACCCGAGGTCAAGAAGTGCTGACGAGAGTGCGTTTCGCAGTATGATTTCCCGTCGGCTCATGGGTTAGCCAGCAGCTTTTTTAGTGACCTTCTTGGCAGTAGCTTTCTTCTTGGGTGCTGCCTTCTTTTTCGTACCCTTCTTGGCGGCGCGTTCATTGACCAGTTCGATGGCCATTTCCTGCGTCACGTCCTCGGGTTTGATATCTTTGGGAATAGTCGCATTGACTTTTTCCCATTTCACATAGGGCCCATAACGCCCGTCCAGAACCTGCATGGCACCGCCATCGGGATGCTCGCCCAGTTCCTTCAGCGCTTTGGCTGCGGCCCGACCACGCCGCCCCGGATTGGCGCGTTTTTCCGCCAGCATTTCGACCGCGCGGTTCATGCCGATCTCGAAAACGTCATTCGGATCTTTGAGGTTGGCATAAACCGGCTTTGCCTCTTCAGGCAACTGATGCATGATATACGGCCCGAACCGCCCGAAATTAGTGCTGATCATGCCGCCTTCGGGATGCTCTCCGATCTGACGCGGCAGGGACAGCAATGTCAGGGCCTTGTCCAGGTCCATGTCGTCCTTGCTCCAGCCACGGGGCAGAGAGGCACGGGGGGGCTTCTTGTTCTCAGGCGTTGGCTCTCCGCGCTGGACATAAGGACCGAAGCGACCGGATTTCAGCCAGATCTCATCACCCGCATCTTCGCCCAGCAGGCGTTCGTCGCCCTCGGCCCCTTCGCCGGCGATGGGACGGGTATAGGTGCATTCAGGATAGTTGCCGCACCCCACGAACCCCCCGGTGCGAGAGGTTTTTAGGTGCAGCTGACCCGTTCCGCATTTGGGGCAGATACGCGGGTCTGAGCCATCTTCGCGCGGAGGATAAAGCTGGGGTGCCAGTGCCTCGTCCAGCTTGTCCAGAACCTCGGAGATACGCAGTTCAGATGTCTCGCCAATCGCCGCCGAGAAATCACGCCAGAACTTGCCCAGCAAGTCCTTATAGTCGCGGTCACCAGCGCTGACGTTATCCAGTTCTTCTTCCAGATTGGCGGTGAACTCATAGCCCACATATTGGCGGAAGAAATTCAGCAGAAAGATGGTGACGATCCGACCTTTTTCCTCGGGGATCAGCCGGTTCTTGTCCTTGCGCACATATTCCCGGTCTTGAATCGTCGTCACGATAGATGCGTAGGTCGACGGGCGACCGATCCCCAATTCCTCCATCCGCTTGACCAAAGTGGCCTCGGTATAACGCGGGGGCGGTTGGGTGTGGTGCTGCAAGGCAAGAACAGATTCGTTGTCGGACAGGACCGCGGCCTTGTCCGACTCGCCGGTTGCTTTGACAAATTGCTCACGCAGCGAGGTCTTGGCAAAACGCGCCGGATCGCCCTGCATGATCTGAGGCAGGCGCTTTTCGTCATCATCGGCCACATCATCACGGCCTTCTTCATAAACGCGCATGAAGCCATCAAACAGTACCACCTGACCTGTAGCGCGCAGACCAACCTGGCCATCATCGCTGCCAATCTCGACCGTCGTCCGCTCCAGCCGCGCGGCGGCCATCTGGCAGGCGATAGTGCGTTTCCAGATCAGATCGTACAGCTTGCGCTGATCCTCGTCCGTCACCTTCAGCGCCTTGGCATCGCGCGACATGTCCGTGGGGCGGATACATTCGTGTGCTTCCTGTGCGTTCTTGGCCTTGTTCTTGTAAATACGCGGGCTGTCCGGCACGTATTCAGCGCCATAGCGATCCGCGATTGCATCGCGCGTAGCGGCCACAGCCTCGGGCGCCATATCAATGCCGTCGGTCCGCATATAGGTAATGTACCCAGCCTCATATAGCCGCTGCGCCACCTGCATCGCATGGCGCGCGCCCATGCCGAATTTGCGGCTGGCTTCCTGCTGCAGGGTTGAGGTCATGAACGGTGCGCTGGGGTTGCGCGCAGCAGGCTTCGCCTCGACCGAGGTGACACTCAGCGCGCGGCTGGTGATGGCCTGCACCGCCAGTTCGGCTTGCGTGACATTGGACAGATCATGCTTATCCAGCTTTTTGCCTGCCAGAGTTACCAGTCGCGCCTCATAGGTCTGACCGCGCGGGGTTTCGAACAACGCACGGACCGACCAGTATTCGACCGGCTTGAATGCCTCAATCTCCATTTCGCGTTCAACGATCAGGCGCAGGCAGACCGATTGCACGCGCCCGGCTGACTTTGCGCCTGGCAGTTTGCGCCACAGAACAGGCGACAGGTTGAATCCCACCAGATAATCCAGCGCGCGGCGGGCCAGATAGGCCTCGACCAGTGGCATGTCTACCTGACGCGGGTTCTGCATCGCCTCGGTCACAGCATCTTTGGTAATGGCGTTGAAGGTCACGCGGCTGACAGGCGTGTCCTTCTTGATCGAGCGGCGCTTAGTCAGCGCCTCTTGCAGATGCCAGCTGATCGCCTCGCCCTCGCGATCGGGGTCAGTAGCGAGGATCAGGGCGTTGTCTTCTTTCAGAGCGTCGGCGATGGCTTTGACATGCTTGCGGCTGTCATTACCAACCTCCCATTTCATCTCGAATTCATGCTCGGGGTCGACGGATCCGTCCTTGGGGGGCAGATCGCGGACATGGCCGTATGACGCCAGAACCGTGTAGTCGGCGCCAAGGTATTTATTGATTGTCTTGGCCTTGGCAGGGGATTCTACAACAACTACAGGCATTTAGGGAAAAACCTCGCTCGACAAATTGGGCGCCTTCTATGATTGTGCAAAATGTGTAGGGCAAGAGCGAATTGTCAATGCGTTCCTTTAAAAAGGCGAAATTGGCGGTGAATTCAGTGTGGTAGGCGAAGAAAATTTATGCGCGTGCCGCGAAATCTTTGTCACGCTGTCAGCGAAAGTAACCCGCCAGGCTGGCGTTGTATGCGCCCGTCCAGTTCCAGATCAACCAGTGCTGGACCAATCTCGCCAGCCGTGGCGGCAATGTCGCGGATCAGTTGATCTTCAGCTATAGGAGAAGGACCAAGCCGAGCTAGAATTTCGCGATGTAGGTGTGCGCAAGATGGTGAAGGTTCTGGTGCAACGCCGGGAAAGGAGGCTTCGCACAGATCTGCTTGCGGCTGTGGCAGTGCTTCGATCACGTCTTCTGCGGATCGCACCAAAATGGCACCGTCACGGATCAACAGATTGCAGCCTGCCGCGCGAGCATCGAACGGGTGGCCGGGAACGGCCAAAACCTCACGCCCTTGATCCAGTGCATCGCGCGCAGTGATCAGGCTGCCGGATTTGGCAGCGGCTTCCACCACCACCACTGCCTGCGCGAGGCCCGAGATGATCCGGTTGCGGCGCGGAAAGTGACGCGCCTGCGGGGTCACTCCCATGGGCTGTTCCGAAAGGCGCAGGCCCGATTTTATGATGTCGCACGCCAGATCAGTGTTCTCGGCCGGGTAGATAACGTCAACGCCTCCGGCCATGACGGCCACTGTGCCGGTACCCAGCGCAGCCATATGCGCCGATGTGTCGATGCCGCGGGCAAGGCCGGACACAACGACATACCCTTGTTTGCCCAAATCGGTAGCCAGCCCACGTGCCATGCGTGCACCCAGTGATGAGCAATTGCGCGCCCCGACCATGGCAATGCTGGGTTTGCGCAGAACCGAGATGTCACCGATGGCCCAAAGCAAAGGCGGGGCGTCAGACAGGTCATTCAAAGCGTCAGGAAAATCAGCGGACCCAAGGCACAAAAGCCGCGCATTGGCAGATTTTGCAGCCTTGAGTTCCGCCTCAATCACGCCGGGCGGGCAAATTTCATACCCTTCAATTCCGGCAGCGCGTGCCATTTCAGGCAGCGCGGCCAACGCGTTCTGCGCCGAGCCATGTTCCCGCAGCAGTCGACGAAACGTCGCCGGACCGACCTTGCGCGAACGCAACAGACGAAGCCAGGAAAACCGGTCCTCTTCCGTGGTGGGTGGGAGTGTGGGGTGATTGGAAGAAAGCTGTTCTTCGGTCATCCGATGCTCCGCCTGATTGCCTAACTGGTTTATGGCTGCAGGAGTTAACAGCTTGTGAATCCATTCAAATTATTCGGATAATTTTCCTGAACTCGCCCCGGGGCTTTCGTAACTGCTAGATTTAAATCAATAAAATTTACCCAGCCCTCAGGGGGCAACCTTGAGGGGCTACTGACAAATGCTATTCATCAAGGAAGGGGGTTAACCCTGTCCATCAATGATTCTGCGTCAGGTCGCGGATCCACCAACGGTCAGACCGTCCATCAGAACTGTCGGCTGACCCACGCCCACTGGCACCCACTGGCCATCTTTGCCGCACGTCCCCATGCCCGGATCAAGCGCCATGTCGTTGCCGAGCCCTCGAATGCGGTTCAGCGCGGACGGCCCATCCCCGATCAGAGTCGCCCCTTTGACCGGAGCGCCGATTTTGCCGTTTTCGACGCGGTAGGCTTCGGTGCATGAAAACACGAACTTGCCATTGGTGATGTCCACCTGTCCGCCGCCAAAGCCGACGGCCCAGATACCGTCTTTGATATCCGCCACAAGCGAAGCCGGGTCGGCGTCTCCGCCCAGCATCACCGTGTTGGTCATGCGTGGCATCGGTTTGTGGGCATAACTCTGCCGCCTTCCGTTGCCGGTGGGGGCAACACCCATCAGGCGCGCATTCTGGCGATCCTGCATATATCCGGTCAGGATACCGTCCTCAATCAGCGCCGTCCGTGAGCTGGGTGTGCCTTCATCATCCACGGTTATCGAACCGCGACGGTCGGCAATCGTGCCGTCATCCACAACTGTCACGCCTTTCGAGGCGATCTGCTGCCCCATAAGGCCAGCAAAGGCCGAGCTGCCCTTGCGGTTGAAATCACCTTCCAGCCCGTGCCCGATGGCTTCGTGCAGCAAGATGCCGGGCCAACCTGGGCCGAGCGCGACTTCCATAACCCCAGCAGGTGCAGGGATGGCGTCCAGATTGACCAGCGCAATCCGCAGCGCCTCGCGCGCTTTGTCCTGCCAGTCGGCAGGGTCGATCAGCCCATCCAGCCCCACGCGGCCACCACCTCCGGCCGAGCCGCTTTCGCGACGGCCGTTGTGTTCCACGATGACCGAGATGTTCAGGCGTGTCATAGGCCGGACATCACGTACGTGAACGCCATCAGGGCGCAAAATCTCGACCTCTTGCACGGCGGCTGCAATGGTGGCGCTGACCTGCACAACACGCGGGTCCAAATCGCGAGCGAAGGCGTCGATCTCGCGTAGAGTTTCGATTTTCACCGGGAAACTGGCGGATTCGATCGGGTCTTCGTCCGTATATAGCCGCGTGTTGGTGGCGCGGGGCGCCTCGGCCAACGTGCCGCCGCCATCACCTACGGCTAGCCTGGCGGTTTCGGCTGCCCGTTTTAAAGCGTGAATCGAGACATCGGTGGAATGAGCGTATCCGGCGACTTCTCCTTGTACAGCGCGCAGGCCAAACCCCTCGGATGCGTCATAGGACGCAGTCTTCAAACGCCCATCGTCAAAGACCAGAGACTCGGATTTCCGGCGCTCGACGAACAGTTCTCCGTCTTCGGCCCCAGCGGTGGCAGACTGCAAAACCTCAAGCGCTTCGTCCTGCGGAAGAGCGCTTTCAAATGGGCGAAACGGGTCGTTGGGCATCACTTGGGACCTTTCGAGTTTGATCCAGATCAAAAATAGCGTCTGTTTGACGCAAGCATTTTGCTTTATCTACCCGCCGGAATATGGTTTTTAACGCGGCCAAAGACAACGGGAGAGGTGCGACTGATTCACACCTTTTCGCCAGGGACGCAAAGATCAAACGATCAGGACAGAATATGAAGAATGCTTTGATGCTTTCGGGGCTTGCAACAGCCCTCTCCAGCCTTCCCGCTATGGCTCAGGAGCTTGAGATTATCGGTAAACCGGTTGACGGCGGTATGGGATTCCAGCCCGCAGCCACCAGTCTGGCCGACGGGATTCACCGGCTGGACGGAATGATTCTGGTGATCATTACCGTAATCTGCCTGTTCGTCGCGGCGCTGCTGGTTTACTGCATCGTCCGTTACAACCAGCGTGTGAACCCAACCCCTGCGCGATTCTCGCACTACACCCCAGTTGAGATTGCATGGACCTTGGGTCCGATCCTGATTCTGGTCTTTATCGGTGCCTTCTCGCTGCCAGTTCTGTTCAAACAGCAGGAAATTCCCGAAGGTGACGTGGTCATCAAGGTAGTCGGCAACCAGTGGTACTGGACCTACGAATATGTCGATCATGATTTTGCGTTCGACAGCTACCTGCTGGGTCACCCAGCGACCTTGGACGAGGGTGCCCGCCCAGCGGACGCGGACGTAACGCCGTTCGTTCTGGATGACGCGATGCGCGCCAAGCTGGTCGATGCCGGTTACGGCGAAGACGAGTGGCTGCTGGCGACCGACACTGCTGTTGTCGTGCCCGTCGGCAAGGTTATCGTCATGCAGGTTACCGCTTCGGACGTGATCCACTCGTGGACCATTCCGTCCTTTGGTGTGAAACAGGATGGTGTGCCTGGACGTCTGGCCGAGCTGTGGTTCCAGGCCGACAAGGAAGGCATCTACTTCGGTCAGTGTTCGGAACTGTGCGGTAAGGACCATGCTTACATGCCGATCACCGTCAAAGTGGTCAGCGAAGAGGCATATGAGGAATGGCTGCAGGGCGCGATCGACGAATACGCAGGTCTGCCCGCGGCCTATCAGGTTGCCTCGAACTGATCCGGGCTTTGGCCGATCAGAAACATGATGCAGGCTGTGCGGTAATCGCGCAGTTTTCGCCCCAGAAGGACCCGAAATGAGCGACGCAAGCTTCAATGCCAGCACCGTAACCGCGCAGACCCGCGCGGACGAGGCCAGCTTTGGCGACTACTTCGCCCTGCTGAAGCCGCGGGTGATGTCGCTGGTCGTTTTTACTGCTCTGGTCGGTCTGCTGGCCGCGCCGGTCCCCGTTCATCCCTTTGTCGGCTTTTGCGCCATTCTGTTCATTGCCATTGGTGGCGGAGCGTCGGGTGCTCTGAACATGTGGTGGGACGCGGATATCGACAAGGTGATGAAGCGCACCAAAGGGCGTCCGATCCCGTCCGGTAAGGTCGAAGAGGGTGAAGCCATGGCCATCGGCCTAGCCCTGTCCGGCCTGTCGGTGATCATGCTGGGGTTGGCGACCAACTGGTTCGCAGGTGCCTTTCTGGGCTTTACCATCTTTTTCTACGTTGTTGTCTACACGATGTGGCTGAAGCGTTCGACGCCGCAGAACATCGTGATTGGCGGTGCAGCAGGAGCTTTCCCGCCGGTGATCGGTTGGGTGGCAGCCACAGGCTCGATGACGCTTGAGCCGTGGCTGATGTTCGCCCTGACCTTCATGTGGACCCCGCCGCACTTCTGGGCGCTGGCGCTTTTCATGCGCTCGGACTACGACGATGCGGGTGTGCCAATGCTGACAGTGACTCACGGTCGTCGCGCGACCCGCTGGCATATACTGTTTTATACCGGATTGCTGGCACTGCTGGCAGTTGGCACTGCGTTTTCGGGTATTGGTGGACCGATCTATCTGACAGTTGCCGTGGTGATGAACGCTCTGTTCCTGCGTGGCGCTTGGCAGATTTCACGCCGGACCGAGGACGACTCGGAAGCGGATAATTTCAAGGTCGAGCGCTCTTTCTTCAAGCTCTCGCTGCTCTATCTGTTCCTACACTTCGGCGCGATTTTGGCCGAGGCGCTGCTGAAACCCTATGGGCTGGGAGGTTGGTCATGAGCCTGCGCAAAAGCCATGAATTGCACCAACGCCGGTTCAGTCGCAACCTGGGGGTTGGCCTGACGCTGGCAGCTTTCATCGTCATCATCTTTGGTCTGACCATCGTCAAGGTTTCGGGCACTAGCCTGGGTCTGCCGACGCAGGAGGTGCAGAACTGATGGCATTGTCCGGTCCGCAGAAAACAGTGGCACAGACGGTTGGCGTGGTTGTCCTGATGGGCAGCTTGGCATGGGCGGCGGTGCCGTTCTACGACTGGTTCTGCCGGGTCACTGGTTTTGGCGGTACCACGGGCGTGGCCGAAGTGGCACCCGAGGACATCCTTGACCAAAAGGTGACAGTCCGCTTTGACGCGTCAAAGGCCAAGGACATGGCTTGGGAATTCAAGCCGGTCGAGCGCGAGATGGAGGTTCGTATTGGTGAGACCGGGTTGGCTTTCTATGAAGCTTACAACCCGACCGATCGACCAATTGCGGGGCAGGCATCTTACAACGTCGCGCCTTATTCGGCTGGCGGATATTTCCAGAAAATCGCCTGTTTCTGCTTTGAAGAGCAGGTGCTTCAGCCCGGCGAACGGGTTCAGATGCCGGTAACTTTCTTTGTCGACCCGGAAATGGTCGACGATCTGGAAGCAAAGTATGTTCATACGATCACTCTGTCGTATACATTCTACGAAATTGACCTGCCCGAGGGCTACGCCGCCCTTGAAACGCAGGCAGATACAAACACGAACTAACGCCTGTAGGTGAGGGACGCTGATGGCACACGCAAAAAACCATGATTATCACATTCTGGCCCCGTCGATCTGGCCGCTGATCGGCGCGATCGGTGGCTTTGTGATGTTGTTCGGAGCAGTCCTTTGGATGCACGGTATCACGCCGTTCATGTTCTGGGCTGGTCTGGTGGCCGTTCTGTACACCATGTTCGCCTGGTGGTCCGAAGTGGTGGCGGAAAGCCGCGCGGGCGATCACACGCCAGTCGTCCGCATCGGTCTGCGCTATGGGTTCATCCTGTTCGTGATGTCCGAGGTGATGTTCTTCTTTGCCTGGTTCTGGTCGTTCTTCAAACATCGCATGTACCCGATGTACGACTATGCTGGCACCGAGTACATCCAACCGGATATTCACGCGGTTGACCCGTTCCACCTGCCGCTGATCAACACGCTGGTTCTGCTTCTGTCTGGCTGTGCGATCACTTGGGCCCACCACGCTCTGGTTCATGACAATGACCGCAAAGCGCTGATTCAGGGGCTGGCGATTGGCATCGTTCTGGGCATTGCGTTCACCGCGCTGCAGGGCTTTGAGTACTACGAACTGCTGGCCCATGAGGGTTGGAAATTCGGTGGCGATCAGTTCTATTCGAACTTCTTCATGGCAACCGGTTTCCACGGCGCGCATGTGATTATCGGCACGATCTTCTTGACCGTCTGTCTGATCCGAGCGCTGCGCGGTGATTTTACACCAGAGAAACACGTCGGGTTCGAGGCTGCTGCTTGGTACTGGCACTTCGTTGACGTTGTGTGGCTGTTCCTGTTCTTTGCAGTCTACATCTGGGGTCAGGCACCGCTGATGTAACGCCGCTCAGGTGATCCAATTGTAAAAGCCGCCCTCGGGGGCGGCTTTTTCTCTATTCGGGGCGCAAGATTGCGCCCCATACAATTGTGTGGTTGCAATTCGGCCCGCACGCCCCTTAACAAGACGCCGGTTCCCGCCACGAGGTTCGACCCTGATATGCGCCGTATTCTGTTCCTGCTGATCTTCGGTCTCGCCGGTTTGGGCGTGCTGCTGTCGCTGGGCATTTGGCAGGTGCAGCGGTTGGGGTGGAAGCAAGACGTGTTGGCCGAGATCGACGCCCGTATCTCAGCCGAACCCGTCACCTTGCCGCCTCAGGTTTCGGAAGGCGCGCATAAATACCTTCCCGTCACGATCTCGGGTGAGATGGAGCCGGGAGAAATTCACGTTCTGGTTTCGGTCAAACAGGTTGGGGCGGGGTATCGGATTATCCAGTCGTTTAACACCGGAGATCGAACTATCCTGGTCGACCGGGGCTTTGTTCCGACAACGGCCAAATCGACCGAGCGTTTGACCGGACCGATGGAGGTGACCGGTAATCTGCACTGGCCTGATGAGATTGACAGCTACACGCCAGAAGCTGATATCGACGCCAATATCTGGTTCGCCCGCGATGTGCCCAATCTGGCCGCAGCTTTGGGGGCCGAGCCGGTGCTGCTTATCGCCCGTTCCCAAACTGACCCGAACATAACGCCCTTGCCGGTAGATACGGCGGGTATTCCAAACGATCACCTGCAATATGCAATCACCTGGTTTGGTCTGGCTCTGGTCTGGGCCGCGATGACCGGGTACTTCCTGTGGCGCAGCCGTGCCAATTCTGAGAGTGACGCGACATGAAATATATCTCGACCCGCGGGCAAGCGCCCGAACTGACATTTGAAGAGGCGATGCTGACCGGGCTGGCCCGTGACGGCGGCCTGTACCTGCCCGCCGAGATTCCGGTGATGTCGCAGGACGAGATCGCGGCGCTGGCTGGTTTGCCTTATGAGGAAATCGCATTCCGCGTGATGTGGCCTTATGTTAGCGGCTCGTTTGCCGAGGATGAGTTCAAACAGATCATCGCGCGGGCATATGAAGGTTTCGGCCACGACGCCCGCGCGCCGCTGAAACAGCTGAATGAGAACCATTTCCTGCTGGAGCTGTTCCACGGTCCAACGCTGGCGTTCAAAGACTTTGCCATGCAACTGATTGGCCAGTTGTTTCAGGTTGCCCTAAAGCGACGCGGTGAACGTGTGACCATCGTAGGCGCGACCAGCGGAGACACAGGTTCGGCCGCGATTGAGGCCTTCCGGGGGCTGGACGCTGTGGACGTGTTTATCCTGTTTCCCCATGGTCGTGTGTCCGAGGTCCAGCGCCGTCAGATGACGACGCCCGCCGACAGCAACGTGCACGCGCTGGCCGTGGATGGCGATTTTGATGATTGTCAGGCTGCTGTGAAAGACATGTTCAACGATTTCGACTTCCGCGATGGCGTGAAGCTGGCCGGTGTGAACTCGATCAACTTTGCCCGTGTTCTGGCGCAGGTGGTGTACTATTTCTCGGCTGCCGTCAGCCTGGGAGCGCCGCACCGCAAAGTCAGCTTCACCGTGCCCACCGGCAACTTCGGTGACATCTTCGCAGGCTATATCGCCAAGCGTATGGGGCTGCCCATTGACCGTTTGGTCGTAGCAACGAACCAGAACGACATCCTGCATCGTTGCCTCTCGGGCGAGGGGTATTTCAAGGGCGACACCATCCCTTCGATCAGCCCGTCGATGGATATTCAGGTCAGCTCGAACTTTGAACGCGCGCTGTACTATGCCTATGGCGAGGATGGCGCAGCAGTCGCGCAGTTGATGGATGAACTCAAAACCGGCGGCTTCAACGTCAGCCAAGGGGCAATGGAGGCGCTGCGCGAGAATTTTGACTCGGGCCGTGTGTCTGAAGACGAAACGCTTGCCACTATCAAATCCACGCTGGTCCACAGCGCTGAGCTGGTTTGCCCCCACACCGCTGTCGGCATCAATGTCGCGGACGAGCACCGCGCCGCCGACGTACCGATGGTCACGCTGGCCACAGCACACCCGGCGAAATTCCCGGCGGCGGTCGAGAAGGCAAGCGACGTGCATCCGCCTCTTCCATCCCGCATGTCTGATCTGTATGAACGTCCGGAACGGGTGACCCGCATCGCCAATGATCTGGGCGCCATCGAGGATCATATCAAAAGGCATATTGCTGAGTGACTGTCAGACAAGACCAACTGAAGAACGGATTTCGTATCGTCAGTGAACATATGCCGGGGCTGCAATCTGCGGCCATCGGCATCTGGGTAACCGCCGGCGGGCGGCATGAGCGGATCGAGCAGAACGGCATCGCACATTTCCTTGAGCATATGGCGTTCAAGGGGACCGAACGCCGTTCCGCCCTGCAAATCGCCGAAGCGATTGAGGACGTAGGCGGCTATATCAATGCCTACACCTCGCGCGAGGTGACGGCCTATTATGCACGCGTCTTGAAAGACGACGTGGCGCTGGCGATGGATGTGATCGGGGACATCGTCCTGAACCCGGTGTTTGATCCGCGCGAAATCGAAGTTGAGCGTGGCGTGATCCTGCAGGAAATCGGTCAGGCCTATGATACGCCCGACGATGTGATCTTTGACTGGTTGCAGGAGCAGAGCTATCACGACCAGCCTTTGGGCCGGACAATCCTTGGACCGTCCGAGCGGGTCAGCGCGTTCTCGCGCAAGGATCTGTCGGGCTTCGTGGCAGAGCACTACGGACCCGAGCAGATGATCCTGTCCGCAGCTGGCGCCGTAGACCACGACCAGTTGATGGCTATGGCCGAAGAGATGTTTGGCCACCTGCAACCGCGCAAGGGTCTGATTGCCGAACCCGCCCGTTTCACCGGAGGTGAGGCGCGGCAGGAAAAAGACTTAGAACAGGCTCATTTCGCACTGGCGCTGGAAAGCCCCGGCTATCGTGACGATGCGATCTATACGGCGCAGATTTACTCGACCGCTCTGGGCGGCGGGATGTCTTCGCGACTGTTCCAGGAAGTTCGTGAGACGCGTGGGCTTTGCTACACTATCTTTGCGCAAACCGGGGCTTATGCGGATACGGGCACGACGACGATCTACGCAGGCACCTCGGCTGATCAAGTGGGTGAATTGGCAACGATCACCATCGACGAGATGAAGCGCGCCGCCGAGGACATGAGCCCGGAGGAGGTCGCGCGTGCCCGTGCGCAGATGAAAGCGGGGATGCTTATGGGGCTTGAGAGCCCGTCGAACCGGGCGGAACGTCTGGCGCGGCTGGTGCAGATTTGGGGGCGAGTGCCGTCTCTTGAGGATACGGTTGCCAAGATTGATGCGGTCAGCACCGAAGACGTGCGCGCATTCGCCGAAAATATGGCGGTTCGGGCCCCGGCAGCGCTGGCACTATATGGACCGGTTTCAGGGGCGCCATCATTGGCAGATTTGCAGGAGAGGCGCGCCGCGTGATGCTTTTGGGCCGACGCAAGCTGAAACTCGAAACCGAGCGCCTCAGCCTGCGCCCGCCGGTGCATTCTGACTTCAACGACTGGACAGCACTGCGACGTGCTTCCAAGGAATACCTGACCCCGTGGGAGCCGGTCTGGGCCAAGGATCACCTGACCCGAAAATCTTTTACCAACCGTGTCTACTGGGCGCAGCGGTCCGTGGCTAGCGGCACCGCGATCCCCTTGTTCCTGTTTCGGCGCTCAGATGATCTTTTGGTTGGGGCGATCACGCTGGATAACATCCGCCGCGGCCCGGCGCAGGCGGGTACGCTGGGGTATTGGACTGGTCAGGCCTTTGCGCGCAATGGTTATATGCGCGAAGCCATAGGTGCGGTGGTTCATTACGCATTCACCCGTTTGGACCTGAGCCGGATCGAGGCAGCCTGTTTGCCAGAAAACACCCCCTCGCGAGGGTTGCTGGAAAGCTCGGGTTTCAAATACGAGGGTGTGGCGCAGTCTTATCTGCAGATCAACGGGCGTTGGCGGACACATGTTTTGTACGCCAGTCTACGTTCGGATCGACGAGGCAAGACAGACGCGGGGTAGGGGGCTCTGCAGCTGCCACGGCAGGCCACGACTCCCGCGGGATATTTATTGCCAGATGAACAAAGGGCATGACTTGGGGGTGTTCTGCGCTACACTTCCGACATGCGCTGGATTGTTGCGGCATTGATGGTAATCTCGGGTGGGGCCGCAGCGCAGGAGCGACGGCCGAGCCATTGTATCGCCATCGCGGATGCTGCGCCTGGTATCGAGTATGTTTACAAGGCCGCCTGGCAAGACCCGATCCCGGACTACTCGGTGCGGATCAGTTATATCGCCCATGCCTCGTTCCTGATCCAAACGCGCGGCGGCTTGAACGCAGTGACGGATTTCACCGGATTCATTGGCAGCGCCGATCTGATCCCCGATGTAGTCACCATGAACCACGCTCACAGCACCCATTGGACCGCGCATCCCGATCCGGCCATTCCACATGTGCTGCCCGGCTGGGGCGAGTTCGGGCAGGGGATCGAACATCATCTCGATCTAGGAGAGATGCTGGTGAGGAACGTCTCGACCGATATCCGATCCGCCTACGGCGGGGTTGAGGAGCGCGGCAATTCCATCTTTGTGTTCGAGATCGAAGGGCTATGCATTGGTCATCTCGGCCACTTGCACCATGTGCCGTCAGACGAACAGTTCGCAGCTTTGGGGCGGTTGGATGTGGTGATGGCTGCGGTGGATGGGGGCACGACCATGCCGCTGCCCGACATGATCTCGGTTCTGAAGCGGTTGAAAAGCTCGGTGATCATCCCGATGCACTGGTTTTCCGGCTTTTCGCTGGATCGGTTTCTGGTCGATATCCGCAATGACTTTCCGGTCGAAAGAGACGGTGTTTCGGAATTGACCGTATCGCTGAAGACGCTGCCGGACCGGCCCACGGTCGTGGTGCTTGAGCCGCGCTATCTGATTGAATTGGAATAGGGCTTGTGGCGGTAGTGCCGCATGGGCAAGGAATAGGTATGACACTGAATCCTGCCGACGATACCCTTGCCAAACTGATCCGCTCTGAATTGGGCGACGATATCCTGCGCCCCGTCTCCGAGCGATATCTGGAAGAACCGCGCCGCCGGATTGTCGGGCGCGCAGGGCTGCTCGCCATGCCGCGGACAGTTGAGGATGTGTCGGCGCTTGTGCGGCTGGCGTCAACCGCGCGGGTGCCAGTAGTGCCCTATGGTGGTGGCACTGGGTTGGTGGGCGGGCAGGTCATGCCCGATGGCCCTGCGCCGCTGTTGATCTCGCTGGAGCGGATGACGGCGATCCGTGCGGTCTACCCGACCGAGAACATTCTGATTGCCGAAGCTGGCGCAATTCTGTCCGATGTGCAGGCCGCTGCTGAGGGGGCCAACCGGCTGTTCCCGCTGGCGTTGGCGGCGCAGGGGTCGTGCCGGATCGGTGGCAACCTTGCCACCAATGCAGGCGGGGTGAATGTGCTGCGATATGGCAATGCACGCGATCTGTGTCTGGGGCTAGAGGCGGTTTTGCCGAACGGCGATATCTGGCATGGGCTCAGCCGGCTGCGCAAGGACAACACTGGGTATGATTTGCGTGACCTGCTGGTCGGCTCCGAGGGCACGTTGGGGGTCATCACGGCGGCCTCGCTGCATCTGTTTCCGCGACCCGAAGCGGTGGGGACTGCTATGGTGCAGGTTGCCTCGCCCGAGGCGGCCATCGAGTTGCTGGCACTGGCGCGGGATCAGTTGGGGGATGGAATCTCTACATTTGAACTGATCCACCGGCAAGGGCTGCAATTCCTGACCGAGGTGCTGCCTGAAGTGCGGCAGCCCTTTGCAACGCAACCCGAATGGTGCGTGCTGATCGAGTTGGGTTTGTTTGCCGGGCAATCACCGTCAGAGGCGCTGGAAGCGCTTTACGCCGCGGCGGAGGAGGCTGGCCTTGTTGGCGATGCGGTCATCGCGCAGAGCAAGGCGCAGCGCATGGACCTCTGGGCCGTTCGTGAACGCATCCCGGAGGCGAACCGTCTGATCGGGTCGGTGTCGAGCCACGATATCTCGATTCCGATCTCGCGGATTCCCGAGTTTATTGTTCGTGGCGCCAAGGTGGTGTCGGCGCTTGGCCCGTTCCGCATAAACTGCTTTGGACATCTGGGGGACGGCAATCTGCACTACAATGTGTTCCCGCCGCTGGGTCGTAACCGGTCCGATTTCGATGGGCAAAGGCAGGCTGTGAAACACGCCGTGCATGACCTAGTCCACGCGTTTGACGGGTCTGTCAGTGCCGAGCACGGGGTTGGTCGCCTTAAATCCGGTGACCTTGAGAGATACGGGGACGCGACAAAGCTGGCGGCGATGCGCGCCATCAAAACTGCGCTGGACCCTTTGGGGATCATGAACCCGGGCGCGGTTTTGAGGTAAAGACGCGGCCCTTGGATGTGTCGGGCCGCGTTGGGGCGATTACGAGCCCGGCAGGATAACCTTGTCGATGACGTGGATCACGCCGTTCGAGGTCTCGATATCGGCCTGAACCACTTTGGCGTCATTCACCATCACTCCATTGTCCAGATCAATGGTGATGTCTCCACCTTGAACTGTGGCTGCAGTCATGTCGTCGGACAGATCACCCGACATCACTTTGCCTGACACCACATGATAGGTCAGGACCGCGACCAGTTGGTCCTTGTTCTCGGGCAAGAGGAGTGTTTCTACAGTGCCTTCTGGCAGGACGGCAAAAGCCTCATCCGTGGGGGCGAACACAGTGAACGGGCCTTCACCCTTCAGCGTGTCCACCAGATCAGCGGCCTGAACGGCGGCGACCAGGGTTTCAAAGCTGCCGGCACCGACGGCGGTATCGACGATGTCCTTCGAATGCCCATCAGCGAAAGCGGACGTGCCGACGAACAGGCTGGCCACGCCGGCGTAAGCAAGTTTGCGAAACATGATACAAATCCCTTGTTGAAATGCCTCAAGCGGCATCAACACGGATACGGGTGACCCTCGCGATAAGATCACTGAATGTGCCTATGGGATTGGGTTGATATTGCGTCGTGCCGCGCTAAGCCCGCTTGGCTTTGAATATCCACTCACGATTTTGTGAACACAGGGTGCTTAAAGCCCTTCGAATTCGCACAGAATATGTACGTCCATGCCCATCTCTTCCAGCACCTTGCGACCGCCCAGTTCCGGCAGGTCGATGATGAAGGAACACGAGACGATTTCACCGCCCAGCCGCTCGATCAGCTTGATCCCGGCGGCGGCGGTGCCTCCGGTGGCCAACAGGTCATCGACGACCAGGATTTTCTCGCCCGGTTGGATGGCGTCATCGTGGATCTCAACGATGGCCTCGCCATATTCTAGTTTGTAGTCTTGGCTGATCGTGGTTCCCGGTAGCTTGCCCTTTTTGCGGATCGGGACAAAGCCGACGCTCAGTTGGTGGGCAATCGCGCCGCCAAGGATGAAACCGCGGGCCTCAAGGCCGACGACCTTGTCGATCTGTTCTCCCGCATAGGGGTGCAGCATCTGGTCGATCGCCATACGGAACCCGCGCGGATCGGCGAACAGGGTGGTGACGTCCCGGAACATGATCCCTTCGTGCGGGAAATCAACGATAGTTCGGATGTAATCCTTGACCGACTTGTTTCTGGACATGACCAACCCCTTTGGCGTCAAAACACGCGGGCGTGTTTGGCCCATTGGGGTCAGCCATGCAAGGAAAGATTGCCGTCGCCTTACTTGCGACGTTGCGAAACAGAGTTTGGCAGGCTTTTGTACCGATAGAGCGCGGCAGGCAGCCACGACAGATGCGGTTTGCGCCAGTTGCGCTGGTCTCGCAAAAGAAATGCCTGAGCAGTATGAAGGTTCATTGCCATAATCCTTTTTTATTGTTAGGTGCTCGATAACTACAATTTCTATGCCATGTATATACATTGCATTGCTAAAAGAATCAAGTGTTCGACGGGGAAAAGAACGTGGCAAAGAAAGATGGTAAAGGTTCTACAAAGAAAAACAGTCAGTTGGTTTTGCGTCTGGACAAGGACGAGCGCGACGCATTTGTCGAACTTTGCAAGGAACTGGATACCTCAGCCGCGCGGGAAATCCGGCGCTTCATCCGTGGTTTCATGAAGGAACACGCCGAGGATTGATCCTCAGGCCGGGCGGCGCAGCACGGCGGTCGCAACCCCCATTCCGATCAGGGTCAGCCCTCCGAACCGGGTCATTGCAGTAATAACGCCGGACCGTCCAATCAGTTGTCGCAGGCGGTCCGCGAGCAGTGCATAGGCCAAGGCGTTCAGCCAGGCGAGGCCGACGAATGTTGCGATCAGGATGGAAAATTGTGGACCCAAAGCGTCATCGGGGCGCAGGAATTGCGGCACGAATGCAATGAAGAATGCGATGGATTTAGGGTTCAGTGCAGTGACGGCTGCAGCGTGACCAAAAACGCTGTGCGTGGTAACTTCCCGTAAAGTGTCCGGTGTTTCCAGCCCGCCCGAAGGCGCACTGCGCAACAATTTGATGCCCAGCCATACCAAATAGGCCGCGCCAATCCATTTCAGAATCGAAAACAGCGTGGCCGAGGCCAGAACCAGCGCACCCAGTCCCAACAGAGACGCCGTCATGGCCAACAGATCCCCCACCGCAACCCCAGTGGCCGACGCCACGGCCACGCTGCGCCCTTTGGACAACGCATAGCTTAGAACTAGCAGTACGGTTGGGCCTGGGATCAGAAGCAGGGCGGTCGAAGCGGCCACGAAGGCCAGCCAAAGGTCAATGGGCATGTGGTTTCCTGTCAGTGTGTTGCCCATACCAAGACCCGACGCAGCGTTGAGGTCAAGTCTGTAGCGCCCCTCAAGCAAAAGAGGGAAGCAAGCCAGGTATCCATGACAGTGCCAAACCTATGGAAGTTTAAGTTTGCATTAAGGCGTGCACTTCGGCCTTGAAAATACGCGGAACTTTCCCGACTTCTGGGTGAAGCCCGCAGGACCGGAGGGGATAATGACGCGCTTACATTCGTTGGAACACAAGGTGTCTTCAGACCAGCCCCAACGGTCGAAACTCGAATGGCTAAACAAGGCGCTGGTCCTTTTGGTTCTTGTTGCTGTCGTGCTTTATGCGGCCATCGTTGGGTATATGTACGCAAAGCAGGATACGCTGCTGTACAAGCCTTCTGGCGAACTGCCGGATCCAAAAGCGATCGGAATGGCAGATGTCGATGTCGTCTCGTTGCCGATGGCCGACGGGGTTATGTTGACCGCATGGTCCGCGCCTCCGGCTATTGAAGGCGCCCCTACGGTCCTGTTCTTTCACGGTCAAAGCGGCAATCTGGGCGACCGGGCTGACCGGTTGCGGGAAATCCTCAACAGCGGTTTTGGACTGCTTGCACCCAGTTATCGGGGATTTCCCGGAAGCGGGGGTGAACCCTCAGAAATCACGCTGATTTCGGATGGGGTGGAGATGTTCGATATGCTGGATGCCGAAGGCGCGGAAGTTGTCCTGCACGGGCAGAGCCTAGGCACGGGTGTTGCTGCGGCCGTGGCCGAGCAGCGACCGGATGCGCAACTTCTGGTTCTTGAGGCTCCGTTCACGGCAACCGTGGATATTGCGGCTGAACGGTATCCGTTGCTACCTGTTTCGGCGCTCATGAAAGACCAGTTCGCCACCCGAGACCTGATCAACCAGATCGCGATGCCGATCCTAATCTTCCACGGGGCCGAAGATGAAACGGTCCCGTTGCACCATGGTGAGGCACTGGCAAAAATGGCTGGAGACAATGCCCAGCTTCACGTTATCCCAAATGGGGGCCATAACGACCTGTGGTCGCATGGATTGTGGGACGAAGTTCAGAACACCCTTACGCAATAGCGCGGATTAAAGAATCCGGCCAGCGACTGCATCCAGCTTGGCCAGCAGGGCCGGGTCGCGCTTTTCGGGCGCCGTCAGGATGGCGTATTCCAGCGCCCGGTCGCAGCCATGAGGACAAGGAGCACGCTCGGCCCCCAACAGGTCGGGCAAGCCTTTGACCATCGCGCGGCCTTTTTCTGCGTTACCGGTCAGGGTGGCGATGATGGCGGTCACGTCGACCTCTCCGTGGTCCGGATGCCAGCTGTCGTAATCGGTGACCATGGCGATCGAGGCATAACAAAGCTCGGCCTCGCGGGCGAGTTTCGCCTCGGGCATGTTGGTCATCCCAATCACGTCACAGCCCCATTGTTCGCGGTACATTTTGGATTCAGCCAGTGAGGAGAACTGAGGCCCCTCCATCGCCAGATAGGTGCCGCCGCGGTGCATGGTTATGCCTGCGGCCTTGCCTGCGGTCTCACAGGCGTCCGACAAGCGGGGGCATGTGGGATGGGCAACGCTGACATGAGCAACACAACCGGTGCCGAAAAAGCTTTTCTCGCGTGCAAAAGTTCGGTCGATGAACTGATCGACAATAACAAAATCTCCCGGTGCCATATGTTCACGGAATGACCCGCAGGCAGAGACCGAGATCACATCCGTTACCCCCAGACGTTTCAATGCGTCGATATTGGCACGATAGGGCACCTCGGTCGGCGAATGTACATGGCCGCGTCCGTGGCGTGGCAGGAACGCCATGCCCACGCCGCCCAGAGATCCAGTCAAAATTTGGTCCGACGGCTCGCCCCAAGGGGTTTCTACGCTGACCCATTCCGCATTCTGCAGACCGTCAATGTCATAAATGCCTGATCCGCCGATGATGGCAATCTTGGTTTGGGTCATGGTTGCGCTCCGTTAGAAAAACCGTTGCGCAATGTCTGCTGGGCAGCAGTGGATTTGGCAAGTGGGTTCAACGGTTTGTGTTGGCTCTCAAGGTAGGTATGCGCCAGGCGCATATCAGGGTCCCACCTGACGCGGTATCTTAGGCGGGCTATGATCGCTAAAAGACCCCTTTCGCGCGAACAAAAATACCAACAGGATCGTCCCATGCCCCGAGCCATGCTGGCAAGCTTTGCCAATCGTATTGTCAGACCCGATCTGCGTTGGGTTCCGGATGAGGGGTTGACCGTTTCTCGCCTGCGGATCGAATTGCTGTCCGGTCTGACTGTGGCGCTGGCGTTGGTGCCCGAAGCTGTGGCCTTTGCCTTCGTGGCTGGAGTGCATCCGCTGGTCGGTCTCTATGCTGCCTTTATGGTCGGTCTGATCACCGCGCTGATTGGTGGCCGTCCGGGCATGATTTCGGGCGCAACCGGGGCACTAGCTGTGGTGATGGTGGCGCTGGTGGCTGAGCACGGGGTTGAGTACCTGTTCGCGACAGTTGTTCTGATGGGAATCTTGCAGGTGATTGCCGGGGCCATGCATTGGGGGCGGTTCATCCGCTTGGTGCCGCATCCGGTGATGCTGGGATTTGTGAATGGCCTGGCCATCGTGATTTTCCTTGCACAACTGAGCCAGTTCAAGGTTCCGGGGACCATGGAAAACACTGGCCACGGCGTTGGTGGTGGTGAGTGGCTTTCGGGATTGCAGCTTTACACTATGCTGGGTCTGGTTGCTCTGACGATGGCGGTTATCTGGGTCATGCCGCGCATCACGCGCATCATTCCTGCGCCGCTGGCCGGTATTCTGGTCGTCGCAGCATTGGTGATTGGATTTGGGCTGGATGTGCCGCGCGTCGGCGATCTGGCCTCCATCGAGGGGGGCCTGCCGCCGTTCCACATCCCGATGGTGCCACTGAACTGGGAAACCTTCGAAATCATTCTGCCTTACGCAGTCATTCTGGCCGCAATTGGCCTGATTGAATCCCTGCTGACGCTGAACCTTGTTGGTGAAATCACCGGAAAACGCGGTGGGGCCTCGCAAGAATGTATCGCGCAGGGCGTTGCTAATGTGGCCACCGGTTTCTTCGGTGGCATGGGCGGCTGTGCCATGATCGGTCAGTCGATGATCAATGTGAAATCTGGGGGGCGCACTCGGATTGCAGGCATCGCGGCGGCGCTGTTTCTGCTGGGCTTTATCCTGTTTGCGTCTCCGCTGATCGAGCAAATCCCGCTGGCCGCTCTGGTAGGCGTGATGTTCATGGTGGTGATCGGCACCTTTGCCTGGAACTCGTTCAAGATCATGCGGAAGGTGCCGCTGATGGACGCTTTCGTCATCGTGTTGGTGACGGTTGTAACGGTGATGGAGGACCTTGCGGTCGCTGTTGTGGTCGGTGTCATCGTCTCGGCTTTGGCGTATGCCTGGAACAACGCTAAGCGTATCCATGCGGTTACACGCGAGTCAGAGACCGAAAAAGGCGCCAAAGTCTATGAAATCCAGGGCCCGCTGTTCTTTGGATCTTCTGAAGGATTTGTTGAACTGTTCGATGTGCCGAACGACCCCGAAACAGTGATCGTGGACTTTGCCGAAAGCCGTGTTGTCGACCAATCCGCCCTTCAGGCCATCGAGAACATAGCGGCGAAATATGAGGCTGCGGGCAAACGTGTCATGCTGCGTCACCTCAGCCGGGATTGCCACACCTTGCTGAACAAGGCGGGGCATCTAATGGTCGACAGTGATGATGACCCGGATTACGAATTGGCCGTGGATTATTCGGTCCGCACCGGTATTCTGGGCGGCCACTAAGCAGTTTGCGAGGCTCTGCCTCGCGCTCCGAGATATTTTGGGCCAGATGAATTTAGGATCCATTGCTTCATCTGGCTGAAAATATCCCGGGGGAGGCGCCCAAAGGGCGACGGGGGCAGCGCCCCCTGATCCGTCACTAGTCGTCCGGACGGTTGAGTGAAAACAATTCGGTCACAGTCAGGTAATCTCGGTACCCAAGACGCGCGAGCGGTTGGAATGTCGTCACATCAAAAATGCCATCGCGGAGGCAATCGTCGCGCAGGTGAATGCCTGTTACCTCGCCAAAGACGACGCGGTTCGCTTCTCCCGGTAAAGTAACAATTTTGGTCAGTTTGCATTCCAGTGCGGCAGGGGCGCCGTCGATCCGCGCACAGGGGATGGTTTCACATTCGACCGGAGTTAGGCCGGCATGGGCAAATTCGTCCGTGCCACTTTCCAGCCCCTGAGAACTTGCATTCATAGCGTGGCGGCTGGCGTATTCCACAACGTTAACGCAGAACACTCCGGTTGCTTCGACGTTGGCAGCGCTGTCCTTTGTGCCACTTTGGTCCGGTTTGGCACCGGTTGATGCAAACATTACCTGTGGGGGTGAATAAGACACGCCGTTGAAGAATGAATATGGAGCCAGGTTATTGATGCCGTCTGCACTGCGGGTCGAAATCCAACCGATTGGACGCGGGGTGATAATGGCATTGAACGGGTTATGCGGCAGGCCGTGGCCGTCTTCGGGGCGATAGAACATTCACATCTCCAAGCGTTTGCCCAAGGCGTATCGAAGTGCTAGGGCGAATGCCAGTAAGGAAATGAGGGACGGAGTGCAGCAGTTCGGGATCAGGCCGGAAGAGCCGGATGATTGGTGGGAGGTCGAAGCCCTCTATGATCTGTGCTTTGCGCCCGGGCGCGAGGCGCTGTCCTCTTATCGTTTGCGTGATGATGTGCCGCCTGTTGAAGGCCTTTCTCTGGTCGCGCGTGACGGGCAGGGCATTCTGGCCGGTGCGATCCGGTTTTGGCCCGTGCAAGTGGGGAACCACGATGCGCTGTTGCTGGGCCCTGTGGCCGTACACCCCACCCATCAGGGTGAAGGCTTGGGTGGATATCTGATACACAAAGGGCTGGAGGCCGGGCGCGCGCGCGGTTGGGAACGGGTCATGTTGGTGGGCGATGCCCCCTACTATGAGAGGTATGGATTTTCCCGTCTGAATGGGGTCGAAATGCCGCCTCCGACAAATCCGGACCGGGTTCTGGGGCTGGAGTTGTCCCCCGGAGTCTGGAACGGAGTGAGTGGGCTTGTCACCCGCTGGATCTGCTGACCTATTGAAAGACTGGCCATAAATTCCGATGTCTTATGGGCAGGAGGGTATTTATGCAGGACGTGGTCCTTGTTGAAAAACTGGATGCCGAGGCCGAATTGGACCGATTGGCCGCGTATTATCGGTCTGCCGGAGGTCCGGGTGTTAAATTGCTCAATAGCCTGGGTGGTTCCGCGGAAACCTTACTGGATCAATTGCCAGAACCGATCAGGCAGGGCCTGACGGGCGCGACGGAGCATGCCCTATGGTTTGCAATGCACGCAGCGGAAGGATCACGCCGAGCGGTTCCAGATCAGCATCCTTGGGTGAACACAGCCGTTGCTACGGCTATGGGCGCGGCCGGGGGGCTGGGCGGTATGTCGACAGCTTTGATGGAGTTGCCAGCGACCACCGCGATGCTTTTGCGGGCAATACAGGGTGCCGCAGCGCGTGAAGGTTTCGATCCGTCCGAAGAGGGAGTGAAATTCGATTGCGTGCGGGTTTTGTCCGCTGCCGGTCCTTTGGCCAATGATGACGGCGCCGATCTGGGTTTCTTTTCAGTGCGCCTGACGTTGACAGGTCCGGCCATGCAACGGCTGATTGCTGCAGTTGCGCCGCGCTTGTCCGTCGTGCTGGGGCAGAAGCTGGCGGCCCAGTCCGTGCCCGTTTTGGGGGCGATCGCCGGGGGCGGTACGAACTATGTCTACACTCGGTATTATCAACAAATTGCTCGCGTGCATTTTGGCCTGCGGCGTCTAGCGGTTGATGCCGATATTCCCCATGATGAGCTGGTGCGTAAATTGATTGCCCGCATGTGATATCTCTGCTCAGGCTTGGAGATAGACGCATTATATGGTATCCATGATCAGAAGTTCCGCAAAATAAACGAAAATAATGCGGAGCAACAGGCGCGGTTTCCAATTGAAAGGCGGCTCTGCATGAATGATGCACGGCTATCGCCCCATGTTTCGAAAAAAGCTCGGCGGCTGCCAGTGCGTCAGCAAGCGGCTGCAATGTGCTATCGCTTTGAACACGGGCGATCCGAGGTATTGTTGGTCACCACACGCAAATCGGGTCGTTGGATTTTCCCGAAAGGATGGCTGATCGATGGTTTAACACCCTCTGAGACCGCGCAGCAGGAAGCCTGGGAAGAGGCAGGTATTCGTGGTAATTGCGACGCACGGCCCATGGGGCGTTTTCTATACCAAAAGCGGCATCGGAAAGAGGGCTCGGTGCTGTGCGTCGTGGACGTGTTCCCACTTCTGGTAACCTCGTTTTTGTCGCGGTTTCCCGAATGCGGGCAACGGAAGAGAAAGTGGGTTACGCCGAAAAAAGCAACGCAGTTGGTCAATTCTCCGGAATTGGCACTATTGTTACGAAAGCTCGAGCCTGCTAGGCACTGGGACGCCTTTCAAGGGGCTTGATCTTGCCATGCCCCTTAGGAACTAATCGGCAACCGACATCTGGATGGACCATGATTCAATATTCATTGAAATGCAGCAACGGTCATACATTTGACAGCTGGTTTCAGTCGGCCGCGGCTTACGACAAACTGGCATCTTCGGGCATGGTGACATGCGCGGTATGTGGGGGTGTGGATGTTGAAAAGGCAATCATGGCACCGCGTATACGTCCCGACCGCAAAGTCGATACACACGTAGAGCCGAAGTTGCAGGAAGCAGAAACAATTGATGTAGCCACGCCGAGTCCAGACTTTGAAAAGGCCTTTGCGGAATTGCGCCGTAATGTCGAAGAGAATTCGGACTATGTCGGTAAGGATTTCGCTCGTGAGGCCCGCAAGATTCACCTAGGCGATGCGCCTGAGCGTGCGATCTATGGCGAGGCAAAGCCGGAAGAGGCAAAAGCCCTGATTGATGATGGGGTGCCAGTTGCGCCTTTGCCTTTTGTTCCACGCAAAAAGACAAATTAAGCAGAAAGACAAACTAAATCGTGCATATTGTGATTACGGGGGGCAATCGTGGGATTGGCCGGACATTGGCGGACGCCTATCGCGCCCGCGGAGATTCTCTGACTGGTACAGCGCGGGACGGCACCGCGGAGCTGGTTCTGGACGTCACCGATCCAGCCCAACATGCGGATATGGCAGTGCAGCTAGGCGACCAGCCGGTCGATCTGCTGATCTGTAACGCCGGAGTTTATCTGGACAAAGAGCAGGACATCGATGGGTATCCCGCTGACATGTGGGCGCAAAGTTTTGCCGTGAACGTGACTGGTGTGTTCCTGTCTATTCAGGCCTTGTTGCCCAATCTGCGCGCTGCGCAAGGCAAGATCGCGATCCTTTCTTCGCAAATGGCGTCGCATACCCGCGCGCCAGGGGGGAGCTATATCTATCGTGCCTCAAAGGCTGCGGCTTTGAATCTGGGGCGCAATTTGGCCACCGATCTGCGCGATGAAGGTATTGCGGTGGGAATCTATCACCCCGGCTGGGTGTTGACGGAAATGGGCGGACCCACGGCCGAAATCACCACGGATCAGGCCGTCGAGGGCCTGATAGAACGGTTTGATGCGTTGTCACTTGAAACGACAGGTTGTTTCGAAACCTGGGATGGTCTTCCCCACGCCTACTGACGCTTCAGTGCCGCTGTGGGAATTTCGTAAACTTCATCAGGGTCTATGAAAATGACCGTCAGATCACCGCGCGTTTCGTGGCTGATCTTGGCGGGCGAGCTGCTGGATGTGGGGATTCCGTCGGAAAAGTAGATGCTGCGCACCTCACCGCCGCCCAAACCTACGGCCAGAGTGGTGGTGCCATCGTCGTGGTGACGCAGTTCAGCGTGACAGCTGGACAGAGGCGCACCACCCGTAGCGCAAGGGACAGTGCCCAGAGCGTTTTTGCCATCGGTCGCGGCCAGAGTGGAGACCTGCGCGATGGCAGGGGTGGATAGCAGGATGGCTGCGATTGCAAGGCGGAGCATGGAATACCTCTTGGAAAATGCGTCACCTAAGGCTGACACTCTGACCTACGGAAGTAAAGCGGCCCCATGACGCAATTGGGAGGGTTTTGAACACTTGCCCTTACGGCCCCCCTCGCATAAGACGCACGAGATCTGAATTCCAAGGCGCGGAGAGACCACCCCCATGCCCGTACTCGTAATGAAATTCGGTGGCACATCGGTTGCCAACCTTGACCGCATCCGCCGCGCGGCCAAACGTATCGGCGTTGAAGTGGCCAAGGGTTATGACGTTATTGTCATCGTTTCGGCCATGTCCGGAAAGACAAATGAGTTGGTGGGTTGGGTCGACGAGACATCTCCGCTGTATGATGCGCGTGAGTATGACGCAGTGGTATCCTCGGGTGAGAATGTGACCGCTGGTTTGATGGCGCTGACCTTGCAGGAAATGGATATTCCGGCCCGCAGTTGGCAAGGTTGGCAGGTGCCGCTGATGACCACCAGCGCACACAGCCAGGCCCGGATCGAGGAGATTCCAACCGATAACATCGGTCAGAAATTCGACGAAGGCATGAAGGTGGCCGTTGTCGCAGGCTTCCAGGGCATCAGCCCCGAAGGCCGCATCACAACGTTGGGCCGGGGTGGTTCGGACACCACTGCCGTGGCCTTTGCGGCCGCGTTCGATGCAGAACGTTGCGACATCTATACTGATGTTGATGGCGTCTATACCACTGACCCGCGCATTTGCGAAAAAGCGCGCAAGCTGGATCGCATTTCGTTCGAAGAAATGCTCGAACTGGCCTCGCTTGGGGCCAAGGTGCTGCAAACCCGTTCGGTCGAGCTGGCGATGCGGTATAAGGTAAAGCTGCGCGTGCTCTCAAGTTTCGAAGAACAATCCGACGAGGCCGGTACGCTGGTCTGCGATGAGGAGGATATCATGGAATCCAATGTTGTGGCCGGTGTGGCCTATTCCCGCGACGAGGCCAAGATGACCGTCGTTTCCGTGGCCGACCGCCCGGGCATCGCGTCGATCATCTTTACTGCGCTCAGCGATGAAGGCGTGAATGTGGACATGATCGTCCAGAACATTTCGGACGAGGGGCGCACTGACATGACCTTCTCATGTCCGACCGATCAGGTGACCCGCGCGGAAAAAGCGTTGCTTGCAATCAAGGAAGCGGGTGAGCTGAACTACGCCGAACTGGTTGCGGATAACGATGTCTGCAAGGTCTCGGTCGTGGGGATCGGCATGCGCTCGCAGTCGGGTGTTGCGGCCAAAATGTTTAAGGTGCTCTCGGATGAGGGGATCAACATCAAGGTCATTACAACCTCTGAGATTAAAATTTCCGTCCTTGTTGATAGGAAATACATGGAACTTGCTGTTCAGGCGCTGCATGATGCGTTTGAATTGGACAAGGCGGCCTGAGCATTTCAGCCAAGGATTTCGCCTGACACACTAATTTGGTTGGGCCATGGTGGACGGCACCGAAACAGAATCCCGCAAGCTGCTGGGGCGGCTGCGCGAAGAGATGGCGAGCGAGGCCGCCGGTCAGGAACGTCTTGACCGGATCACGCATCTGATTGCGGACAGCATCAGGGCCGAGGTCTGCTCGATCTATCTGTTCCGCGACGAAGATACTCTGGAGCTTTGCGCCACCGAAGGATTGGCACCGGAAGCGGTGCACAAGACCCGGATGCGGATGGGCGAGGGGCTGGTGGGCCGAGTAGCTCAATCCGGCAAGGTTGTGAACACGGCAAATGCTCCGTCGGCCAAAGGTTTCCGCTATATGCCGGAAACCGGGGAGGAGCGGTTCTCGTCTTTCTTGGGTGTTCCCATCCAGCGACTTGGTGAAAAGCTGGGGGTATTGGTCGTACAGTCCCGTGAGGCGCGGGAGTTTTCCGCAGACGAGGTGTATGCGCTGGAAGTGGTAGCCATGGTTCTGGCCGAAATGGCTGAGCTGGGCGCTTTTGTGGGCGAGGGTGCGGCCCTATCGCCGCTGCACCAGCAATCGGTTCTAATGCGGGGCGGTCCGGCGCAGGAGGGCGCGGCTGAGGGCCATGTCTGGCTCCATGAACCGCGTGTTGTCGTGACCAACCCCATCGCTGAAGACCCGCACCGGGAACTCGAACGGCTGACCGAAGCAGTTGATGAATTGCGTGTCGGCGTCGATAAGATGCTGGAAATCTCGCAGGGCGGTGACAAAGAACAGCTACAGGTTCTGGAAGCCTACCGTATGTTCGCCAACTCCAAAGGATGGATGCGGCGGATGGAGGAAGATATTGGTCTGGGCCTCAGTGCCGAGGCGGCAGTCGAGAAAGAGCAATCCCAGGCCCGCGCCCGAATGGGGCAGGTAACAGACCCCTATCTGCGCGAACGGCTGGCCGATCTGGACGATCTCTCGAACCGGCTGCTGCGTATTCTAACAGGGCAGGGCAACGCTAATGGCACTGACTTGCCGCCCGACCCGATCCTGATCGCCCGAAACATCGGCCCCGGAGATCTGTTGGAATATGGCCGGTCATTGAAAGGCATTGTGCTCGAGGAAGGCTCGGTCGGTAGCCATGCCACTATCGTTGCGCGTGCACTGGCCATTCCGCTGATCGTGCATGTGGGCCGCATTACAACCGAGGCGCTGAACGGCGACCATATTCTGGTTGATGGTGATCAGGGTGTGGTGCATCTGCGCCCCGAAGACACCGTGGTCAATGCCTTCCGCGACAAGATCGCGATGCAGGCCAAGGCGCAAGAGCGCTATGCCTCGATCCGTGAAACCCCAACGGTCACGCGGGATGGCGAGCGGATAAATCTGGTGATGAACGCAGGTCTGATGGCCGATCTTCCCTCGCTGGAGAATTCAGGTGCTGAGGGCGTTGGCCTGTTTCGGACTGAATTGCAGTTCTTGGTGCGAAACCAGATGCCAAAGCGTTCCGAACTGGTAACTCAGTATCAGCGGGTTCTGGATGCAGCTGGTGACAAGCGCGTGGTGTTCCGTACGCTGGATATCGGTTCAGACAAGGTTCTGCCCTACATGAAGCACGTGGCCGAGCCGAACCCGGCATTGGGTTGGCGCGCGATTCGAGTGGGATTGGACAAACGTGGCGTTATGCGTATGCAGTTACAGGCTTTGTTGCGCGCTGCCGATGGTCGCCCATTGACGATCATGTTCCCCTTCGTGGCTCAGGCCGATGAATTCCGTGAGGCTCGATGGGAGGTCAACAAGACCATCGAGCGTGAAAAACGTCTGGGGCACGTCCTGCCGGAAACACTTGAGGTCGGTGCGATGTTGGAAACCCCGTCGCTGGCCTTTGCGCCGCAGAAATTCTTTGATGAGGTCGATTTCGTCTCGATCGGTGGTAACGACCTGAAACAGTTCTTCTTTGCCGCCGACCGCGAGAATGAATTGGTCCGCCGCCGCTATGACACGCTGAATGTCAGCTTCCTGAGCTTCATCGAACGGATCGTCGAACGCTGCAACATATCGAATACGCCGCTTTCCTTCTGCGGTGAGGATGCGGGTCGCCCGGTCGAGGCGCTATGTCTGGCTGCGATGGGTATTCGAACCCTATCGATGCGCCCTGCGTCGATCGGGCCAGTTAAAAGTGTTCTGTTGCGGGCTGATCTGAAATCATTGCGCAAGATTATCGCCGACGCGCGGCACCGCGGAGAGCAGTCTGTGCGACCCGCCGTTATGGAATGGCTGCGCAATCAAGGGTGATATCCCAAATCCGGGCTTGCTTTCTGCATCTGCATTGCCTATTCAAGCGGCAAATGTTAGCGATAACATGACCTGTACCACAGGCACTGCGGAATTGTGGTGCTATGTTGGCTCAGGTGAGAACTGGAGGAGCCACGGATGGTTTCACGCGTAATACCGGTTAACCCGTTTGACTTGGTGCTGTTCGGTGCGACAGGCGACCTGGCACAGCGTAAGATTCTGCCGGGCCTCTATCACCGGTTCGAAGTGGGGCAGATGCCCGAGGACGCCCGGATCATCGGTACGGCCCGTTCGGACATGGATAGCGACGCGTTTCGCAATCAGATCCGCGCTTCGATGAAGGAATTTGCGCCGAAATTCAAAAAGGACGTGCTGGATAAGTTCTTAAGCCAGGTTGAATATGTTTCTGTTGACGCGCTGGGCGAGGCGGGCTGGACTGATTTGGCCAAATCCCTGCGTCCGGATGTGGTGCGCGCCTTCTACCTATCGGTTGGCCCCAACCTGTTTTCGGGTATCGCACAACGGTTGCATGACCATGGTATCGCCACACCAGACAGCCGTATCGTTGTGGAAAAGCCCTTTGGTCACGATCTGGCGTCGGCCAAAGCGCTGAACGAAGGATTGCGCGCGTGTTTCGAAGAGCATCAAATCTACCGGATCGACCACTACCTTGGCAAAGAGACGGTGCAAAACCTGATGGCCCTGCGCTTTGCCAACTCGCTGTTCGAACCGCTGTGGAATTCCACGCATGTCGACCACGTGCAGATTACAGTTGCCGAAACTGTTGGGGTTGAGGGGCGCGGCGCGTATTACGACCAGTCCGGTGCGATGCGGGACATGGTGCAGAACCATCTTGTGCAGCTGTTGTGCTTGACGGCGATGGAGCCGCCCTCAAAGTTCTCTCCGAACGCGGTACGCGACGAAAAGGTCAAGGTCATAGAAGCATTGGAGCCGGTGGACCCGAAAGACATTGCGCGGGGACAATATCGCGCCGTAGACGGCGCGGGCGGTTACGTTGATCATGTCGGTAACCCGGCCAGTCGCACCGAGAGTTTCATTGCGCTGAAGGTCCATTTGGGCAACTGGCGCTGGGCTGGGGTGCCGTTCTATCTGCGTACCGGTAAACGTCTGCGAGCACGGGAATCTGAGATCGCCGTATATTTCCGTGATCCGCCGCATACGATTTTCCCCAATGTTGGACCGCTGCATGGCAACGTGCTGGTGATCCGTCTGCAACCCGATGAAGGCATCACATTGCGTACCACTATCAAGGACCCCGGACCGGGCGGGTTCCGCCTGTCCGATGTGGCGCTGGACATGAGCTTTGCTGATGCGCTGGGCGCTGAAGCCAGCGCGCCGGACGCCTATGAACGATTGGTGATGGACGTCATTCGCGGCGACCAGACCCTGTTCATGCGCGGGGACGAAGCCGAGGCCGCATGGGCCTGGGTCGATCCCATTATTCAGGGCTGGGAAAATCGCGGCGACCGCCCTGCACGCTATGATCAGGGCAGTTCAGGCCCAGAAGAAGCATTGATGCTGATGCATCGCGACGGCCGTCGTTGGCGTCAGATCGGAGGTTAATCATGGTTCACTCTGTCATCACCGACGTCACAAAGCGGATCATCGACCGCAGCGCCGACTTGCGCGGCCCGCATCTAGAGCGGATGGAACAGGCGCGTTCCAAGGGACCAGCCCGTGCACATTTGTCCTGCAGTGGTCAGGCTCACGCCTACGCCGGTGCGGGCACGGATCAGCAAGCGATGGTTACTGGTACCGCTGGGAACCTCGGTATCGTAACGGCCTATAACGATATGCTCTCGGCTCATCAGCCGTTCGAACGCTATCCGGAACTGATCCGTCAAGCGATCCGCGCCGCAGGCGGCACTGCGCAGGTTGCGGGTGGCGTGCCAGCCATGTGTGATGGCGTCACGCAGGGTGAGGCCGGAATGGAGCTTTCCCTGTTCTCGCGCGATGTAATCGCTCTGGCGACTGGCGTGGCGCTGAGCCACAACACCTATGATGCAGCTGTTTTTCTGGGCGTCTGTGACAAGATCGTACCGGGCCTTGTGATCGGTGCGCAGGCCTTCGGGCATTTGCCTGCGGTGTTTCTGCCCGCCGGGCCAATGACCAGCGGTTTACCTAACGACGAAAAGGCCAAGGTCCGTCAAAGATTTGCCGCTGGCGAGGTTGGCCGGGAAGAACTCATGGCGGCTGAGATGGCCGCGTATCACGGCCCCGGAACCTGTACATTCTATGGCACGGCAAATACCAACCAGATGCTGATGGAGTTCATGGGCTTGCATCTGCCGGGCTCCAGTTTTGTAAACCCGAACACCCCGTTGCGGGATGCCCTAACCGAAGAAGGCGCGCGGCGTGCTCTGTCGCTCAGTGCGCTGGGCAACAGCTACACGCCAGTTTATCAGGTGCTGGACGAGCGTGCCTTTGTGAACGGGATTGTTGGCCTGATGGCCACGGGTGGCTCGACCAACCTGCTGATCCACCTGATCGCCATGGCGCGGGCAGGCGGTATCGTGTTGGATTGGCAGGATTTCTCGGACATTTCTGCCGTGGTTCCTCTGGTTGCACGGGTCTACCCGAACGGCCTAGCCGACGTGAACCATTTCCATGCGGCTGGTGGTTTAGGCTATTGCATCAGCACCCTGCTTGAGGATGGTCTTCTACATCCTGACACTCTGACCGTGGCGGGGCATGGCCTGCACAACTACACCAAAGAACCCAAGCTGAAAGATGGCGAACTGATCTGGGAGGAGGGCGCAGGCCATAGCCTGAACGAAAAGATCGTGCGCCCGGCCAAAGACCCGTTCCAGCCCACTGGTGGCCTGTCGCGCCTGACCGGCAATCTGGGTACTGCCGTCATGAAGGTTTCAGCCGTAGCTCCCGAGCATCAGGTGGTTGAGGCGCCCGTTCGCGTGTTCCACGATCAGGACGAGGTCAAAACAGCCTTTAAGGCTGGCGAGTTCACCGATGATGTTATCGTCGTAGTTCGTTTTCAGGGTCCCAAAGCCAATGGCATGCCGGAACTCCACTCGTTAACCCCGATCCTGTCGATCTTGCAGGGCAGGGGGCAGAAGGTGGCGTTGGTTACCGATGGTCGCATGTCCGGTGCGTCTGGCAAGGTTCCTGCTGCGATCCATGTCTGCCCCGAGGCGCTGGATGGCGGGGCCATTGCGTATCTGCAGGACGGAGACCTGCTGCGCGTCGATGCGGTGAAAGGTGAGCTGGAAATTCTCACTGAAGGCGTGTTGGATCGGGCGCCTATCACTGCCGACCTCTCGGCCAACCAACACGGGGTCGGGCGGGATCTGTTCGGCGCCATCCGCGCCAATGTCGGATCCGCTGACGCCGGCGCCAGCATTTTCGGAGCGTAATTCATGCCCAAAAACCAACGTACCCGTGAAATCTGCGGTCTGGCCCCCATTGTCCCGGTCTTGGTTGTCGACGATGCAGCACACGCCCGACCTTTGGCCGAGGCTCTGGTGGCCGGTGGCCTGCCCGCACTAGAGGTCACCCTGCGCACTCCGGCAGCGCTGGACGTGATTCGCGCCATGGCTGAAATACCCGGCGGTGTGGTCGGGGCGGGTACTCTGGTTACGCCGGATGATGTCCGCGCCGCTAAAGACGCGGGCGCGCAGTTTGGTGTATCGCCCGGTGCGACCGACGCATTGATCGCTGCCTGCGAAGCCGAGGGGCTGCCTCTGCTGCCCGGTGCCGCAACGGCCAGCGAGGCGATGGCTTTGCTGGAGAAGGGCTATGACATGCTGAAATTCTTCCCGGCTGAGGCTTCTGGCGGTGCTCCTGCGCTCAAGGCGATCGGATCGCCTCTGCCGCAAATTACCTTTTGCCCGACCGGCGGTGTTTCACCTTCAAATGCGCGCGATTACCTCAGCCTTTCGAACGTGGTCTGTGCCGGTGGAAGCTGGGTTGCGCCCAAGCAGATGGTTGTTGATGGTGATTGGGCAGGGATCGAAGCGCTGGCACGCGACGCTGCAAAACTGAAGGATTGACGCCTATTCGCGTGGCGCTAGGGTAGGATCGATTCTTACAGGTTGATCCCATGACAAAGCCGATCTCTCTCGTGTCTGGGCGCGAGTATCTGGCCATTCCCGGCCCTTCAGTTATGCCCGACGCGGTGTTGCAGGCCATGCACCGCCCGTCGCCCAATATTTATGACGGCGAGCTGATCGAGATGATGCCCGCCCTAACGCGCGACCTGAAACGCGTGGCGTGCACGGACCACAATGTGGCCATCTACATCTCCAATGGCCACGGCACGTGGGAGGCGGCTCTGTCCAACGTGATCGCACCGGGGGAAAGGGTGTTAGCTCCGGCCTCGGGCATGTTTACTCACGGGTGGGCCGAAATGGCTGAGGGGATTGGGGCCAAGGTCGATCTGATTGATTTCGGTATGTCTGCGCCCTGGGACACGGATCGCATTGCCGAAGCCCTGCGTGCCGATAATGACCATGAAATAAGGGCCGTTCTGGCGGTTCACGTGGACACCTCGACCTCAATCCGTAACAACATCCCGGCCTTGCGGGCCTTGCTGGACGATCTGAACCACCCGGCGCTGCTGATGGCCGACTGCATCGCCTCGTTGGGGTGCGACCGGTTTGAAATGGATGCTTGGGGCGTGGACGTTATGGTCACTGCCTGCCAGAAGGGGCTGATGACCCCGGCGGGCATGGGCTTCGTGTTTTTCAATGACAAAGCGCAGGCAAAACGCGCCGAGATGCCCCGCGTTTCGAACTATTGGGACTGGCAACCGCGCGTAAAGCCACAGTTGTTCTACCAGTATTTCAATGGAACGGCGCCGACACATCACCTTTATGGCCTGCGCGCCGCGCTCGATTTGATCCACGCTGAGGGGATCGAGCAGGTCTGGGCCCGTCACGAACATCTGGCCAAGGCCATCTGGACGGCGTGTGAAACATGGGCCGAGGGTGGAGCGCTGGAACTCAACGTCGCCGAGCGCACCCACCGGAGCCGTGCAGTGACTGCCTTGCGGTTGAAGGACGGGCAGGGAACACGACTGCGTCAGTTCACCGAAACTCAGTTGGGCCTAACACTTGGTATTGGGTTGGGGATGGCGGACTGGGACGGCTGTTTTCGTCTGGGGCATATGGGCCACGTAAACGGTCAGATGGTCATGGCGATGTTAGGAGGCGTGGAAACCGCTATGGCCGCGTTGAACATCCCGCGCGGTAGCGGTGCACTCGAGGCAGCAGCGGCTGCTTTGGCCGGCTAACTGACGCCACACCACCAGCAGCCTTTGCTCCTGGGTCAGGCTGAACCCTCGGCTGCCGCCAGCGCTTTCGGCAGCGCGGTGGCAAAGGCATCCAGATCAGCCGCCGTGCCACAGCTGACGCGGATGCAGCGATTCTGAGGTGCAGCAAATGGCATTCGTACAAAGATGCCTTGCGCCAACAGCCCGTCCAGAACGGATTTGGCAAAAGTATCATCCCGCCCGCAGTCAATCGCCACGAAGTTTGCGGCCGAGGGCAATGGCTCAAGACCATTTTCCCGCGCGATCTGACCGATCCGCTCACGGGCCGTATCAATCTTGGCCTGAACTTGCGAAAGCCATTCGCCATCTTGCAACGCTGCCAACGCGCCTGCCTGTGCCGCCCGGTTCATGCCGAAATGGTTGCGTACTTTGTTGAAGGCAGCGATCAGCCCCGGTGCACCAATCGCATAGCCTACGCGGGCTCCGGCCATTCCGTATACCTTGGAGAACGTGCGCATCCGGATCACGCGTGGGTCATCTGCGGCGATTGGGGCCGCCGTTTCTTTGGGGGCGCATTCCACATAAGCTTCATCCAGCACCAGTAAGCATCCTGCGGGCAAAGCCTCCATTGCTGCCACGATGTCTGAACCTCTGTGCCAACTGCCCATCGGGTTATCAGGGTTGGCAAGATAGACAAGCTTGGCATCAACCTCGGCGGCCTTTGCAAATAATGCATCCGGGTCCTCACGGTCCTCTCGGTAGGGCACCTTGTGTAACGTACCCCCGAACCCAGCCACGTGGTAGTTGAACGTCGGATAGGCCCCGTCCGAGGTCACGACTGCATCGCCAGACCCAACCAAAAGTCGGACGAGATACCCCAGCAGGCCGTCAATGCCTTCGCCGACCACGATGTTTTCCGGTCTCACCCCGTGATGCTCAGCCAGTGCATGTCGCAGGTCGTGGTTCTCGGGGTCGCCATACATCCAGATATCCGTTGCGGTCATGGCCTGAATGGCGCGGGGAGAAGGGCCAAAGATGCTCTCATTTGCACCTAATCGGGCGACAAATGGCGCGCCGCGCTGACGCTCCTGTGTTTCCGGACCAACAAAGGGGACGGTTGCGGGGAGCGACAGCGCAAGGGGAGTATAACGTGGGTCAGTCATGCAGCGAGATAAACCCATGAATGCGCATCAGGCAACCATGTGGTGTAGGATCGGCCACGCCTGCCCCGACGTTGAGGTGGAAGTTGATGGCCCTTCCGGGCATGGTTGGAACAAGCGAAACCGGGAGGCCCGCATGACACGCGTATCCGTCAAATACAAAGATCACATCGCCCATGTCACGCTGACGCGCGGTGACAAGATGAACGCGCTGGATGATGCGATGATCAACGCGCTGCTGTCCGCTGGGCAAGAGGTGGCCGCCTCGGATGTACGGGCCGTTGTCCTATCGGGTGAAGGCAAAAGCTTTTGCGCCGGGCTTGATATGGCGAGCTTTGCCAAGATGGCCCATATAGACCCGACCGAATGGCTTATGACCCGCAGCAATGAAGACGCCAACGAAATGCAGGAACTCGCGCTGATCTGGCGGCGCGTGCCTGTTCCGGTGATCTGTGCCATTCAAGGCGTGGCCTATGGCGGCGGGTTGCAGATCGCGCTGGGCGCGGATATTCGCATCGCCCATCCCGAGGCAAAGCTTGCCGTGATGGAGATGAAGTGGGGCATCGTTCCCGACATGGGCGGTATGGTGCTATTGCCGCAATTGGTGCGTTCGGACGTTCTGCGCTTGTTGACTTATACGGCCCGTCCCATTGGCGCCCAACAAGCCGCCGATTGGGGGCTGGTCACGAAAATCTCGGATGATCCACTGACCGAGGCATTGGCGCTGGCCGAAGATATTGCGGGCAAAAGCCCCTCGGCCATCCGCGCGGCAAAACGCCTGATCGAAGTGGCCGAGACCAAAACCCGCGCCGAGGTTTTGCTTGCTGAATCTGCCGAACAGGTTGATCTGATCGGCAAGCCGGATCAGATGGAGGTTGTCATGGCGCAGATGCAGGGCCGCAAACCAGAATTTAAATAATTATCGCATGAAGGCCCGGCGTGCATCACGCGCCATGTTATACCGCATCTCAAGATCGGCGATTTTGGCCATGACTGCCTTGCGTTCATCAGGATCGGTTAATCCTGCGAAGGTACTTCTGGCTGCATCAAGTGCTTTTTTGATTTCGAACTCTTCAGGAAGTACGCCTGCCTGCGCCATGATCCGATGGCCGACTGTGATGGCGGGATCGCATTGTGCTTCGCTGGAACGGTCGGGCAGGGGGTGTCCTTGGCCCTCCAAATCCTGCAATTGGCCCTCGGCCTGCGCCTTTTTGATCTGGCGTTCAATCAGTTTTCCAAGCGATCCAAACATGACGAAAGAGTACCCCAGCCTTTCCTGCGTTGAAAGTTTCTAACGTGTTCGGTTTGTAACCAGATAAGCAATGCCACCGATCAGCAGGCCCCAAACCGCGGCGCCCAGACCAAAAACGGAGATACCAGAGGCCGTGATAGCAAAGGTCAGAATAGCGGCTTCCCGTTCGGCGGGCACCTCAAGCGCGGCATGGGTGGCGTTGGCCAACACTCCAATTAGTGCGATCCCGGTGAGTGTGCCCATTAGCAACGGGTCGGCATGTACGGCAAACCCGGTGATGGCCACGGCGAAAATGCCGAACAGACAATAGAACACTCCGGCCATTGCGGCTGACCAATATCGTTGGGCCGGATCCGGGTGGCTGTCCTCGTTGGAACACATTGCGGCGGTGATCGCTGCGAGACAGGTGGCGGGCGCACCGAATGGGGCTGACAAAATGCTGGCTGCCCCGACCCAGGAAAACATCCTGCCGGGGGCAGGTGTATATCCAAAGCTGCGCATTACAGCGATGCCAGGAATGTTTTGCGTGGCCATGGTGACAATGAACAACGGGATGCTGATCCCGATGATGGACGCAAGTGAAAAGCTTGGCATCATCCAAACTGGCGCGGCGACCAGATGGGAAGGTGTAACCGATGCCTCGCCCGCATTCAGCACCACGACAATGGCTGCCGCTACCACGGCGGTGGGAACAGCGAACAGGCGATTGATCCGTCCTGCGATGAACCATGTCAGGATGACAGGCAAGGCTTGCCATGGCAGGTCAACTGCGGCCTTGAACGGGACAATGCACAAGGGCAACAAAACCCCACCCAGCATCGCCTGTGCCAAGGTTGTCGGGATGGCCGCAGCCAGCCTTCCCAACGGACGCCAAAGCCCGGCCAAAACAGTCAGCGCACCCGCACACAGGAACGCGCCTGTCGCCTCAGCAAAGCCTGCTGCGGGCATTGCAGAGGCGGCCAAGAGGGCGACGCCAGGTGTGGACCAGGCAACGCTGATCGGTTGGCGATACCAAAAGCTTAGGCCGATGGCCGTGATCCCCATAGCAATTGCTGCCGACATCAGGCCCGAGGCAGATTCGGCTGGTGACGCGCCCATGGCCGCCAGACCCTGCAAGACAATGGGGAAAGAACTGAAGAACCCGACAATGGCTACGACCAACCCGGTCAAGACAGTCTGGATCGGGGGGAATGCACGCGCCATTTGGACCTCGGGGCTTACCACCCGCACTTGCTAACAAGGGTTTGCATGAATGGACAAGTGTTTTGGGCGCAAAAGAAAACCCCGCCGTTGGATGCGCGGCGGGGTTAGGATTTTGAGTATTTGGGAAAAGATGAAGATCAGGCGATCTCGTCCAACCGAGCGAGCGCTTCGTCGAGTTTCGCCTCTTCTTCTTCGCGGGCTGCGAGATTGGCTTTTGCCTCTTCGACAACCTCTTCCGGGGCCGAGGCAACGAATTTGGGGTTGTTCAGGCGCCCGCGCAGGCCACCCAGTTCTTTGGCCAGTTTGCTTTTGGCTTTTTCCAACCGTTCCTTTTCAGCGCCGATGTCGATGATGTCGGCCAACGGCAGACCAAAGGACGCGCCGGGGGCGGCGATCGAGATGGTGCCCTTGGGCAACTCATCCGCTTTGGTCAGGCTGTCGATCCGCGCCAGACGTTTGATCAGCGCCTCGTTGCGGTCCCATGCGGCTTGGCCGTTGGCGTCGATTTTGGTCACCAGCATCGGCACATAGAGACCGGCCGGAACGCGCATCTGAGCACGGGCTGAGCGGGTGTTTTCGATCACGGAGATCACCCAGTTCATCTCACGATCGGCATCAGCATTCACCAGATCAGCGGCGGAGTAGCTCGGCCAATCGGCGTGAACAACCATCTTGGCGCGGTTGCCGGTCAGCCCCCACAGCTCTTCGGTGATGAAGGGCATGATCGGGTGCAGCAGGACCATGCACTGATCCAGAACCCAGCGCATGGTCGCGCGGGTTTCGGCCTGTGCTTCGGCATCATCGCCCTGCAGCAGCGGTTTCGACAGTTCGACGTACCAATCGCAGACCTTGCCCCAGACAAAGGCGTAAAGCCCGTTGGCCGCATCGTTGAAGCGATAGCCTTCCAGCGCCGCGTCGACCTCTTCTCGAACGCGGGCGGTTTCGCCGATGATCCAGCGGTTGACGGCGGCTTTGGGTTTCAGGTCGGCCACGTCCAGTTGCGGAACCGCGTCGGTGAAGACCTCGTTCATCTCAGCAAAGCGGACGGCGTTCCACAGCTTTGTACCAAAGTTTCGATATCCGGTGATACGCTCTTTGGACAGCTTCAGGACACCGCCAATCGCCGCCATCGAGGCGTTGGTAAAGCGCAGTGCGTCGGCGCCGAATTCATCCACAATGTCCAGCGGGTCGATAACGTTGCCGGTGGTCTTGGACATCTTCTTGCCCTTCTCGTCGCGGACGAGTTGATGCAGGTAGACGGTGTGGAATGGAATCTGATCAACCACAGCCAGTTGCATCATCATCATCCGGGCGACCCAGAAGAACAAGATGTCGAAGCCGGTAATTAGAACGTCCGTGGGGAAGTAGCGCTCCAGCTCCTCGGTCTTCTCGGGCCAGCCAAGCGTGCCGATAGGCCAGAGACCAGACGAGAACCAGGTGTCGAGCACGTCGGGGTCGCGCCAGACCGGATAAACCAGCTTGGTTGGGTCTTGATTAAGCGCATACTGGGCAAGGCTTTCAGCGAACTGATGGATCGCTTCCTGCTTGTCGGCAACTTCAATAACGGTCGCGTGGCTCAGCGGGCTGGGAATGTTGGCGTTGTCGTCCAAGAATTTCTCGGTAACAGCCTCAAGGCTGGATGCGCATTCCATGACATTGCCACGGTGCAGCATACCGCCTTCATTCAGCAAGCGGCCCAACTCGACCAGGTCGAGGTCACCGTCATTCTCATCGTCGATAAAGTCCTCGGCGGACAAGTCCAGGCCATACCAAACCGGAATCTGATGCCCCCACCACAATTGGCGCGAGATGCACCAGGGCTCGATGTTTTCCAGCCAGTGGTAATAGGTCTTCTCGCCCGACTCGGGAATGATCTTGACCGTGCCGTCCTTGACCGCATCCAGCGCGGGTCCGACGACCTTGGCGGCGTCGACGAACCACTGGTCGGTGAACATCGGCTCAATAACAACTTTCGATCGGTCGCCAAAGGGCTGCATGATCGGTTTGCTTTCGACTAGCGGCACCAGCGCTGCCGGGTCGTCATCTTCGCCCAGTTTGGTGCCCAGAGCCGGATTGTCGGCGCGTGTCATAACGGCCAGACCGTCTGCAGTGATCTCTTCCACCACTCTCGCGCGCGCCTCGAACCGGTCGAGCCCGCGTAAGTGATCGGGTACCAGATTGATCGCGTCGATCTCGTTCTCAGTGAATGCGCGCCCACGTGCATATTCCTGCGCTTTGCTTGCCTCGTCGGCATAGGGCGCGCCATCGGCCCGCATCGCGCCTTTGGTATCCATCAAGCGGTACATCGGAATGCCGCCGCGCTTGGCGACCATGTTGTCGTTGAAGTCATGCGCACCGGTGATCTTCACCGCACCCGAGCCGAAGTCGGGATCAGGGTAATCGTCCACAATAATCGGAATCTGTCGCCGATGCTCCTTCGGGCCAACCGGGATTTCGCAAAGTTTCCCAACAATTGGCGCGTACCGCTCATCTGATGGATGAACCGCGACCGCGCCGTCACCCAGCATGGTTTCAGGTCGCGTGGTGGCGATTGAAATGTAATCCCGCTCCTCACGGAAGATCACATTCCCATCTTCATCTTTTTCCAAATACTCATATGTCTCACCGCCCGCCAACGGGTACTTGAAGTGCCACATGTGACCGGCGACTTCGATATTCTCGACCTCAAGATCCGAGATTGCCGTTTCGAAATGTGGATCCCAATTGACCAGTCGCTTGCCTCGATAGATCAGGCCCTTTTCGTACATGTCGACGAAAACCTTGATCACCGCGTCGTGGAAATTTGCCGAGTTCTCATGCCCCGTGCGCGGATCGCGCGGTGCGCCGGCCATCGTAAAGGCGTTACGTGACCAGTCGCAGGAGGAACCCAGACGTTTCAGCTGTTCGATGATTGTGCCGCCGTATTCGCCTTTCCATTCCCAGACCTTGTCCAGAAACGCCTCACGCCCCAGCTCGCGCCGACCGGGTTGTTGGGTGGCGGCCAGCATCTTTTCCACCTGCATCTGCGTTGCGATACCCGCGTGGTCCTGACCGGGCTGCCACAGCGTGTCGAAACCACGCATGCGGTGCCAGCGGATCAGAATATCCTGAAGGGTATTGTTGAACGCGTGGCCCACGTGCAGCGCGCCCGTCACGTTGGGCGGCGGGATCATGATGGTAAAGCTTTCGTCGCGCGATTTGTTTGCGCCTGCCTTGAAGGCTCCGGCCTGTTCCCAGGCCTCGTATATGCGGGCCTCGGCCTCGGCCGCGTTGAATGTCTTTTCCATCGCCATGGGTGCGTCCTGCGTCATCAATCTCGGGTCAGCGCCTGCAATAGCGAATGCGTGCAGGAAGGGGAAGGGTCTGCGCGCACTGGACATGGAACCTGTACAGCCTAAGCTCGGCCCTGACACAGCCCAAAGGATCAGCCCATGGATAAGTTCGGCAAAAGCCAGCCTGTCAAACGGATCGAGGATCAGCGGTTTCTGACAGGGCAGGGGCAGTATATCGACGATGAATTGCCCGGTGATGCCCTGTTCGCGGCGTTTTTCCGAAGCCCGGTGGCGCACGGTAAGATTACTACGCTGGATCTGGACGCTGCGCGCGAGGCTGATGGGGTGCGGCTGGTCATGGCGTTTGGTGATCTGAGCGCGACCGGTATCGACACTGTATTGAACGCGACAACAGTAACGAACCGTGATGGTTCGAAAGCCGCCGCGCCTGATCGGCATATGCTGGCCAAGGATCGCGTGCGTTTTGTTGGCGAACCTGTGGCTGTCGTGGTCGCTGAAACGCAGGCTCAGGCGCGTGATGCCGTTGAACTGATCTGGATGGAGACCGACGACCTGCCCGCCAAGCTGGATTTGGACGCAGGCGGTGAAACGCTACATGAAGAAGCCCCCGATAACCGAGCATTTGACTGGGGCATGGGCGACGAGGCCGCGTCCGAGGCCGCATTTCAGGACGCTGTGCATACGGTCGAGCTGAACGTCGCCGACAACCGGGCGATTATTGCGTCGATCGAACCCCGGGGTTGTCAGGCCAGTTGGTCCGACGGGCGCTTGCACTTTGCGTATAGCGGGCAGGGTGTCTGGGCCATGCGCGGGCAGTTGGCGCAAAAGTTAAAGATGGAGGCAGAAGCCATCCGTGTCACCACTCCGGACGTGGGCGGTGGTTTTGGAATGAAGGTGATGCCGTACCCCGAGTATTTCTGTGTCGCCGTGGCCGCGATGAGGCTGGGTCAACCCGTCCACTGGATGTCGGACCGGTCCGAGGCGATGTTGTCCGACCATCACGGCCGCGATCTGACCTCATTCGCGGAAATGGCTTTTGACGCCGATCACAGGATCACCGCGTATCGTGTGCACAGCAAGGTAAATTTGGGCGCCTACAATAGCCATTTCGGGCAGGCCATCCAAACTGATCTGTTCAGTAAGGTGTTGATGGGCGCTTATGACGTGCAGACCACATATCTGCGCGTCGAGGGTTTTTATACCAACACCACTCAGGTTGACGCCTATCGCGGAGCGGGGCGGCCCGAGGCGATTTACGTGCTTGAACGCATCATGGACAGAGCAGCGCGTGAACTGGACGTCGACCCGTGGGAGCTGCGGCGCAAGAACTTCATCCAGCCCAAGGCTTTCCCCTATAAAACCGCGACAGGTGAAACCTATGACGTTGGCGAATTTGACATGGTCCTAACCCGTGCAGGCGAGCAGGTGCAGGGCTTTGCTGATCGTAAGGCCGCAGACGCCAAGCGCGGTCTGATCCGCGGGCAGGGACTTTGTTACTATATCGAAAGTATTCTGGGCGACCCTTCCGAAAACGCAAAGATTGAGCTTTGTGAAGATGGCACTGTGAACCTCTATGTGGGGACACAATCAAACGGGCAGGGGCATGAGACAGCCTATACCCAGTTCCTATCGGGTCAGATCGGCGTTCCTATGGATCAGATTACTGTTATTCAGGGTGACAGCGATCAGCTACCCAGTGGAGGCGGCACCGGCGGTTCGCGGTCGGTCACGCTGCAAAGCACGGCCACATTGGCCACAATCGACGTCATGATCGCCGCATTCACGCCTTATCTGGCCGGTAAAATGGGGGTGGAGGAAGCTGACGTGAGTTTTGATCACGAAACATTCCGTGCGCCCGGTTCGAACCTGACACCGACTCTGATCGAGGCGGCTGAGATGGCCCGCGCCGACGGTCGAACAGATCTTTTGCAGCACGAGGCACACATCACGCTTGAGGCGCGCAGCTTCCCAAACGGCGCGCATGTTGCCGAAATCGTTACCGATTCTTACACCGGCGAAACTTGGGTCGACCGTTATACGGTGGTGGATGATTTCGGTAATCTTATCAATCCGATGCTGGCCGAGGGGCAGGTACATGGCGGTGTCGCACAAGGTATCGGTCAAGCGTTGAGTGAGCACGTTGTGCATGATGCGCAGGGGCAACTGCTCACGGCTTCGTTGATGGACTATGCCTTGCCTCGGTCGGTTGAGATACCCATGATTAAGTTTACCTCGGCGCCGGTTCCGTCAACCACTAACCCTTTGGGAATGAAGGGCTGCGGAGAGGCCGGTACCGTCGGCGCGCTGGCCGCTGTGGCAAACGCGGTTCAGGACGCGCTTTGGGATCACGGGGTGCGGCAGGCGGATATGCCTTTCACACCCCACAGAGTATGGGAGTTGCTGACGCATGGTTCTGTCGCGGCTGACTAGAAAGGTACTGGGATGGCTCGGACGGCCTTTGCGGTCCGAACACTCGGCCGAGACGCTGCACCGCGAGCCCGTCAGCCATGTCATTATCCTTGACGGCACCATGTCGACGCTGGAACCGGGCTATGAAACACATGCGGGCCAGACCTATCGCCTGTGCCGTGAGATGGGCGGCAATGTTTCGGTTTTTTACGAGGCCGGGGTGCAATGGGAAAGTTGGAAATCCTCTCTGGATGTGATGATGGGGCGGGGGATCAACCGGCAAATCCGTCGCGCTTATGGCTATCTTGCGTCGCGTTACAAACCCGGCGACCAAATCTTCTTCGTCGGCTATTCTCGCGGCGCTTACGGAGTGCGTAGCCTTGCCGGGGTGATCGACATGATCGGTTTGCTCAAGGCCGAACATGCCACCGAGCGCAACATCAAACAGGCTTATCGTCACTACGAGTGCAATCCCAACGGCTCGGCGGCCCATGACTTTCGTCGTCAGTTTTGCCATGAAGAGATCGCCATCGAGATGATCGGCGTCTGGGATACCGTCAAAGCTCTGGGTCTGCGACTACCCCTGCTGTGGCGCTGGGCCGAGGATAAGCACGCCTTCCACAACCACCAGCTTGGCCCTGTGACGCGCCACGGTTATCACGCCATGGCGCTGGATGAGACCCGCGAAGTGTATGAACCGGTTTTGTGGACGTGTTCACCCGAGTTTAAAGGCCACGTCCAACAGGTCTGGTTTCGCGGCACCCACGGGGATGTCGGTGGGCAGTTGAACGGTTTCGAAGATGCCCGCCCACTTAGCAATATCTCTCTGATCTGGATGCTAGATAAGGCCGAGTTGCACGGCTTGCCGCTGCCCGAAGGCTGGCGCGATCGTTTCCCCACCTCAACCTCTGCGCCCTCGGTTGGAACCTGGCGTGGATGGGGCAAGATTTTCCTGCTGCGCAAGCATCGAAAGGTCGGAGGAGACCAATCAGAACACCTGCACGCTTCTGTTTCTGTCGATGATTTGCCGGGCTGGGTGCCGATGCCAGATTTGCCGTCACACCCGGCAGAATAGGTCTATCAATCAGTGTCTGAGGCAGACGGTCAGAATGGGCGCGAAATGCGCTTGATGTGTCTGTCTGTAAATTTTGTGTAGCGGACAGATCGGGCAGCGCATTTGGCTTGAAAAAGCAGTTTCATTGGTCTCGGTACCCGGTTGTAAGGAGTGGGTGCCAACGTTGTCGCGCAGAAGGAAAAGTTTAGAGAAATCTCGCGTGTCCACCGGATAGGGATGTAGGCGTGGCATACCCGCGTGCGTGATCCGAAGTCTCTCCCAATCCGTGACAAGGGCACATGACCCAGATCAGCCAACATTGCATGGGCTACCCGGGTATCTCTTCCTAGCGTTTGCAGTCAAAGGTGTCTTTGGTGGAGTGCTGGCCAGTTTCTGCCAGCACTAACAGGCGTTTTGCCGTGGTTAACCAGGTATCCTCCATCGCGGTCGGATCCTGGCGTAAAGTTTTACCGCCGCCGGTCGCGGCGCGAGCTCATCGGCTGGAATGCCACGCCAACATGGGCCTCGCAATAAGGTTTACCGGCTTCAACAGGCAGGCCGCAGAACCAGAAATCCTCGGTTGCGGGGTCGCCCACGGGCCATTTGCAGGTTTTCTCGGTCAGTTCCATCAGCGTCAGCTTCTTGGCCTTCTTTTCGACTTCGTTAACCTTGGCCAACGCTTCGGGGCTGATCTCATTGGCCGACGGCTGTGGCGGCAGTGGTTGACCGGCCGGGATGATCTGGCGGCGGGCTGGTACGGCAGGTTTCGCCTCGGCCGCAGGGGCTGGGGCCGGACGGGCCGGTTCCGTCTTGGGCGCGGGCTTCGGCTTGGCCTCGGCCTTGGGTGCTGGGGCCGGCTTTTCTTTCGGTTCGGTTTTGGCCGTAGAACCGCCAGTTGCGCGGTTCGACAGGCCCAGACGGTGTACTTTGCCGATCACAGCATTGCGGGTCACGCCGCCCAGTTCCTTGGCGATCTGGCTGGCCGACTGGCCCTCGCCCCACATTTTCTTCAGCAGTTCTACGCGCTCGTCAGTCCAGGACATCATTTGCCTTTCAAAAGCGGAAAGCGGCCCCGGATTCGGGCCGCCTTGGGAATTCGTCTCAGCCCCCTATTCTAATCACTGCGCCCCGAGTTACAAGCTATCTTCGAATCAGGTTGAGGTCAGACGATGCAGATTCCCCTTGAGCAGAACGAACACCGTTTCGGAGCGGTAAACTGGATGGGCCTTTACACGCTGGCACAGCGTGAAACCCTGCGCTTTCTGGCGGTTTGGACCCAGACATTATTGGCACCGCTGGTCACAGCCGGGCTGTTTCTGCTGATCTTCAATATCGCTATCGGGCCAAGCCGGTCAGACGTGATGGGGGTGCCGTTCCTGACTTTCCTGGCGCCGGGAATCATGATGATGACCGTAATCCAGAATGCCTTTGCCAACACGTCATCCTCGATGGTGATCGCGAAGGTGCAGGGCAACATCGTCGATACGCTGATGCCGCCGCTATCGCCGTTAGAGATCCTGCTGGGTTATTTGGCTGGGGGCATCATACGTGGCGCCATGATTGCCTGTGTTGTTGCCATTGCCCTGGCGTTGGTGTTGGGGCTGGTGCCTCAGAACCCCCTGATTGCGCTAATTTTCATCGTTCTGGGTGGCGCTTTCATGGGAGTATTGGGTCTGCTGGCCGGGATATTCGCAAACAAGTTCGACCAGATGGCGGCGATCACCAATTTCATCGTTACACCGCTGGCCTTCCTTTCGGGTACCTTCTACTCGGTCGAATCGCTTCCGCCTATTCTCAACCGCCTCAGCCATGTAAACCCGGTGTTCTATCTGATCGACGGGCTGCGCTTTGGTATGATTGGCGTGTCAGACAGTTCGCCGTGGTTGGGCATGGCGGTCTGCGCGGGGGCAACGCTGGTCGTGGGTGCGGTGACTTGGCAGATGTTGCGGACGGGATATCGGCTTAAAGCCTGACGCGGGTGTCGGACGAGAAACGACACGCTTGTCAGTATAACCGGCAAGGGTGGATTTCTACCGCATGGGTGCCATGGCCAAAGCCATGTGTAAATGCACCGCAAACGGTCAGCGGTAGGTTTTGCTTTTCAGAGCGGTAAACTCAATATGTAAATTTCAGGGTTTTCAGAGGCGACGCGTGTCGCTATACGCCCTCGCATGATCAAACACGCACATATCCTGCGCCTCCGACGTCGACGGTTTACCGCATAGCCGGCCTGTTTGATCTATTGCGCGCTGTAAATCCGCGCAAACTCCACCAAATCTGTTGACGAACATGGGCCATGTGTATCACTCACAGGGCTTAACTTATCTGAAAAGGATGATCCGATGATCCCGTCCGTTCTGCCGACCTATAATCGCGCGCCCCTTACATTCGTGAAGGGTGAAGGCGCCTGGCTGACCGAGGCGGATGGCCGACGTTTTCTGGACCTCGGCGCCGGGATCGCGGTGAATGCGTTGGGCCATGCGCACCCTGCACTGGTTAATGCGCTGACCGAGCAGGCCCACGCGCTGTGGCATGTTTCCAACCTGTACCATATCCCACAGCAGCAGGCGCTGGCTGATAAGCTGGTGGAACACACCTTTGCCGACACCGTGTTTTTCACAAACTCCGGCACGGAATCTTGCGAACTGGCCGTTAAAATGGCCCGCAAGTATTTCTATGACAAAGAGCAGCCCGAGCGGGTCGAGATCATCACCTTTGATGGTTCGTTCCACGGACGGTCCTCTGCCGGCATAGCCGCAGCGGGATCCGAAAAGATGACCAAGGGATTCGGTCCTTTGCTGCCAGGTTTCGTGCATGTCACCTTCGGTGATCTGGACGGTGTCACCAACGCTATTACTGATAAAACTGCTGCAATCATGATCGAGCCTGTGCAGGGCGAGGGGGGTATCCGCCCCGTGCCGGACGCTGAAATGAAGGCATTGCGTCAAATCTGCGACGAACATGGCCTGTTGTTGATTCTGGACGAAGTGCAATGCGGAGTCGGTCGGACAGGCAAACTGTTTGCCCATGAATGGGCGGGTATCGCGCCCGATATCATGATGGTCGCAAAAGGCATCGGCGGTGGTTTCCCTCTGGGTGCGGTGCTGGCCACCGAAGACGCGGCCTCTGGCATGACTGCGGGCACGCATGGCTCGACATACGGAGGCAACCCACTGGGTTGCGCAGTAGGATGTGCCGTGATTGATCAGGTTGCCACGCCTGCATTCCTCGAAGGCGTCAACCGCAAGGCAGGGTTGTTGCGCCAAAAGCTTGAGGGCCTGATTGCCGATCATCCTGAAGTGTTCGAAGAAGTGCGCGGCACAGGCCTGATGCTGGGCCTGAAATGCACGGCGACCAATACCGATGTGGTCAACGCGGGCTATGACAACGAGGTCATCACCGTCCCAGCAGCTGATAACGTGATCCGCCTGCTACCGCCCCTGACATTGACCGAGGATGATATTGCCCAGGCAATGATCCGCCTCGACAAGGCCGCGTTACAGGTCGAGGCCAGCCTCGAATCCGCCTAATCTTCATCTTTTCCCAAATACTCCGGGGGCAGCGCCCCCGGCGACCGACAGCCAAAAGCGAAACGATATGAACCATTTCCTTGATATCCACAAAACCGACGCAGTCGATCTGCGGACCATGATCGACCAAGCCGGTGCGATGAAACAGGCCCGTCTTGGACGTCCCAAGGCTGCTCTGGATGATGACCAGCCACTCAAAGACCGAATGGTGGCATTGATCTTTGAAAAGCCATCGACCCGGACGCGTGTGTCTTTTGATGTGGGCGTGCGTCAGATGGGTGGCCAGACCATGGTGCTGTCGGGCAAGGACATGCAGTTGGGGCACGGCGAAACCATCGCCGACACCGCCCGTGTGCTGTCGCGCTATGTCGACATGATCATGATCCGGACATTCGACGAAACCATCCTGACCGAGATGGCCGAATATTCCGACGTGCCGGTGATCAACGGCCTGACCGACCGCACCCATCCCTGCCAGATCATGGCCGATGTCCTGACCTTCGAGGAACATCGCGGGCCGATCAAAGGCAAAAAGGTTGTCTGGACTGGCGACGGCAACAATGTCTGCGCGTCTTTCCTGCATGCGGCGGGCCAGTTTGGGTTCGACCTGACCTTCACTGGACCGGCGCAGTTCGATCCCGAGGAAGAGTTTATGGGTTTTGCCCGCCAGAAGGGCTCGAAGATCGTGGTTGAGCGTGATCCCTTCAAAGCGGTCGAAGGTGCTGATCTTGTGGTCGCTGACACCTGGGTTTCAATGCACGATTCCCAATCCGCCAAGGAACGTCGCCACAACCTGCTTCGGCCCTATCAGGTGAATGCCGAGCTGATGTCTCATGCCAAAGCGGACACTCTGTTCATGCACTGCCTGCCTGCGCATCGCGAGGAAGAGGCGACATCCGAAGTGATGGATGGTCCGAACTCGGTGATTTTTGACGAGGCTGAAAACCGGCTGCATGCCCAAAAGGCAGTGATGCGGTGGTGCCTGGGCGTCTGAGAAACACTGAAAATACCGAGAGAGCCACATGGCTCTCTAAAAGCTCGGAGTCTCCCATGCCGCACGTCACCCTTGAATTTTCTGCAGGTCTTGAACAGTCTCACGATTTTCAAGCCATCTGCGAACAGCTTTATAAAGTTCTTGCCGGGCATGAAGAGTTTGAGCTGCCAACGCTCAAAATTCGCGCTACCCCGGTTTCGTTTTCTCGCATCGGGACCGAACCGCAGACATTCATCCATGCCACGCTCTTGCTGATGCAGGGCCGGAGTGAGGCGACACGCACCGAGCTCAACGCGATTATTCTGGACGTTCTGTCCAAGATCATGCCCGAGGTCGGCAGCATTACCGTGCAGGATGTTGAAATTACCCGCACAACCTATGCCAAACGTCTATCAGGTTGACGCGGACCCTGAAGGGTGCATCGGGCGTCTAACGCCGATGCACCTTCCAAACCCGCAATCGGGCGAGCGTTCCCACGGTCACCAAAACCACCAAAGCACACTGGGCGAACTTGGTCATGGTCTCCATTGTTCCCTCGATCTGCAGCGCGTGAACGACGCTGCCCAGAATGGTCACTATGGCCAGCACTGCATGACCCAAGCGCCAGACCCGAAACCGCAAGCTAAGGTGCCGCCGCGAAACCCCCAACGCCGCTGCCGCAAATCCCGCCCACATGGCGATGACCCCCCATGTCGAAAAAGGTGTTGCAGACACGAAGAGTAATGCGTCTATCACATCAGGCGGGCTTGTGATCCACAAGCCGATCACATGGATCAAAATGCTTGCGACAAGGGCCAAACCACACCGTCTGTGCCAATGGCGGTTGTTGACCGCAGAGAGCCCGGGCAACCAACGCCCAGCCAACAAGGGTTGTATCAGAAGAAGGCACATCCCGATGATGCCTGCAAAACCGGCGAGGATGTAAATCGGCTCACGCCACGCCAGATACGGGCTGAAAACCGCTGCTATGACCGGTACCAGAAGTGTGGCTGCCAATGTCGCCCAGATCGCAACGCGCTTTAACACCCGTCAGGAAGGCTGCAAAACGAAATGCGCAGCGAGGGTCTTGTCCTTGGAACTCGCCATGATCGGTCGCAGAAAGACAGTTTCGAATTCCCCGCTGTCATAGGCCAGATGGCCATGTGGTTGGCCGAAGGCGGGCACGATCTGAGGCATCTCCAGTCGAAATTCACCGTTCGCATCGGTTAGAGTCGCGCCGTGGCTCTGGGGGTCGCGTTCGTGACCTTCGGTGGTGTGCGCCCAAATCTGTATGCGCTGACCGGGAAGGGGCGCGCCATCGCCCGCGCGCCTTACCGTGCCGGTCATCCAGAACCCACCGCCGCCAATCCGTTCAACGATAGGCGCGCCGGGGCGGTAATTGTTAGATCCGCCGCGCATGGAAGGGGTTGGCGCCAACCCTGCAGCACGTGCAGGCAGCAGCAGGCCAGTGACGATAACTGCGCCTCCGCCAGCGATAAGTGAACGGCGAGTAAACGATGAACCAGTCATGCAAACCTCGTAAGATTTCAACTGTTCTAGAAGAATAGCACGATTGCCTTTCATTCCGAGGGGCCGTTGCGAAATGTGAATTCCTTTGACCACAAGGCTGTCGGCTGCAATCCTGATCGCAGGATGCACTTGAGCGAAAGGCCAGTTATATGACGCCGACCGACAGCATTACGCCAGACGAAATCGAAGCGTTCCGGCGTGACGGCGCGGTTGTACTGAGGTCAAAGTTTTCGAACCATTGGCTCGAGTTGTTACGGGCGGGTATCGACGCCGACCTTGCGAAGCCGACTGCCAATTTTACCCGCCATACCAAGGATTTGCGGGCGCCCGCCTATTTTGAGGACTATTGGGCCTGGAACAAGATTCCTCAGTTCAGGGAATTCGTCCACAATTCCCCGTGTGCGTCCCTTGCCGCGCAGCTTCTGGATGCACCCTCGATCAACCTTGTCATGGACAATTGGTTCTTACGAGAGGCGGGTTCGACCTCGCGCCCGCCGTTTCATCAGGACCTGTCCTATTTTGATTTCGAGGGAACGATGTGCGTTCTATGGCTGCCGTTGGAGCCCGTGACCAAGGAAAGCGGTATCGCTTTCGTTAAAGGTTCGCACCTTTGGGACAAGCTGTTCATGCGAGTTCGGTTTGCCGACGGGCACCCCAGCTATGAACCGACCGAGGTTGCGGGGCTAACCTATCACCCACCCCCTGATGTCAATGCCGACCCCGGTGCTTACGACCTGTTGCAATGGGATATGGGGCTTGGGGACTGCATCTTTTTCGACATGCGAACGTTGCACGGAGGTCTGTCCTCGGTCACGCCGTCGGAGACAGTACGCCGGTTCACGCTGCGGATGACGGCCCCGGACGGGGTCATCCGCTATCGCGGCGATTGGGCAAAGGACGAACGCGCGCAGTTCGAAGCGGCCGGTTACCACGAAGGAGACCGGATCGATGGGCCGTTCTTCCCTCAACTCTGGCCGCGGTAGGGCAACGTGTAGAGCGTGACATCTACGTTGATCTGCACTTTATCTGTGTGAAATTGCGCATACCAATGGTGTAAAACGCCCTATATCCTGCATTGGTGAACCTAATCGCCTTGATCGCAGGAGCGCAGCAATGAGTTGGAATCCCACCCACAGCCCCGAATGTCTGTCCGAGAATGCGTCTTTGGAGACATTGATTATCCCCCGTGCACGCGATTTGGGCGGGTTTGAGGTGCGGCGGGCATTGCCCTCGGTAAAACGTCAACTGGTCGGGCCGTTCATCTTCTTTGATCAGATGGGTCCGGCCGAGTTCATCACCGACGGCGGCATTGATGTTCGCCCTCATCCGCATATCGGCCTTGGAACTGTGACCTATCTTTATCAGGGAGAATTTGAACATCGCGACAGTCTGGGCACCCACCAGATGATTTATCCCGGCGAGATCAACTGGATGGTCGCCGGCCGAGGTGTCACCCACTCTGAGCGCACCAGCGACGAGACGCGCGGCAAGAAACACAGCTTGTTCGGCATCCAGACCTGGATCGCGCTGCCCGAAGCGCATGAGGATATGGCGCCGAATTTCGAGCATCACAAGCAAGGTGCGTTGCCGCATATTCAGGATCACGGGGTCAGCGCCCGCCTGATCCTTGGGTCGGCTTATGGAGAAACCAGCCCGGTCACGATGTTGTCGGAAACCTTCTATCTTGATGTGCAACTGGATCCCGGTGCGTCCTTCCCGCTACCGGATGATCATGAAGATCGGGGCGTCTACGTCACTCAGGGCTCTGTTGAGGTGGCAGGCGATACGTTCGAAGAAGGTCGGATGATGGTGTTCCGCCCCGGCGATCACTTGTCGGTCAAGGCTGGGCCACTTGGTGCGCGGTTGATGCTGTTGGGTGGCGCGACGCTGAATGAGGATCGGTATATCTGGTGGAACTTTGTTTCCTCGTCAAAAGAAAAGATCGAGACCGCAACACGTGAATGGAAAACCGCTGACTGGGCAAATGGCGCATTTCACCTTCCACCTGGGGACGATCAGGAATTCATCCCGATCTCGGAGGAGTTGGAGCGTACCAAACCGCGACTTGCGCGCTGACCACGCGTAAGGGGGCCTTGCCCGCGTTCCTGATCACGGCGATCCTTTGTGTCGGAGAGGCGTACAATGAAGATCGTGATTGCGGGCGCAGGTAGTATTGGGTGTTATTGCGGCAGTTTGCTGGCTGATGCAGGGCATGACGTCACGCTGTTGGGCCGCGCACGTATACTGGACCCAATCCGAGATAAGGGCCTGACAGTCACTGATTATTCGGGCATGCGCCGCCGCGTCGAGGCGCGGGATTTGACCCTGACCGAGTATGCAAAGTGTCTGAGTGGCGCCGAGATAGTGATCGTGACAGTCAAGGCTGGGGCAACTGCCAAGATAGCCACTGAAATTGCGCAATTCACACCAGCCTCAACCCCGGTTCTGTCGTGGCAGAACGGCATGGGCAATGCGCGGATTTTGCGTTCGGTTCTACCGGGCTATGACGTGCGCGCGGGAATGGTGCCGTTCAATGTTGTTCCCACCGAACCGGCCAGCTTTCATCGGGCCACGTCGGGTGAGATCGTCATTCAATATGGACCCGGCTCTTTGGGCGAAAAGCTCAGTTGTCCTCTTCTGCCAGTCATCGAAAGCGGCGATATCGATGCTGTGCAGTGGGGTAAGCTGGTGATCAATCTCAACAACGCCTTGAACGCCTTGTCAGGTTTGACGTTGAAAGAGCAACTTCTGGATCGCAAGTGGCGTTGCCTGATGGCTGATCAGATGGCCGAGGCGTTGGCTGTTCTCAAGGCAGCGGGCCATCCAGTGGCATCGACCACGCCGTTGCCTGCGTGGATGACGCCGCATATCCTGCGCCTCCCGACACCGATTTTTATTCGCATCGCCGCACGTATGTTGACCATCGACCCCAGCGCGCGAACCTCGATGGCTTATGATCTGATGGCGGGTCGTCCAACGGAAATAGACGATCTGCAGGGAGAGATTATCCGACTTGGCGCGCAAACCGGTGTGCAAACCCCGATTTGCGGTCAAGTGCGATCTCTGATCGAGCTGGCACCCGCAGATAAGCTGCTGCCTGAACAGATTATGCCCTAGTGTCAGCTCAGACGAAGGCTGTCAGGAAAACGAAAATCGTTGCCGACATGACCGCAGCTGCGGGAACGGTGACAATCCACGCCGCCACGATGGTCATGAAATGCGAGCGACGTACCAACTTGCGGCGCTGATGCTCTTCGCGGGCGAGTCGTTGTTCAACCGGGCGCTGCCGGTTCGATTTTTTCCAGCGGCGGTCAGAGTGCCATTCCCGATAGAACCCAACCCCGAATACGGCCCCCACGGCGATATGCGTCGAACTGACCGGCAAGCCCAGCCAGCTGGCTACGATGACAGTGATGGCTGCCGACAAAGCGACGCAAAAGGCGCGTATTGGGTTCAGCTTGGTAATCTGGCTGCCGACCATACGGATCAGTTTTGGGCCAAACAGGAACAGGCCGAAGGAAATGCCAAAAGCTCCGATCACCATGACCCAGCTTGGGATCGACACCTTCGCAGCAAAATCGCCGAACTCTGCTGCGTGTACGATCGCGGCCAGAGGACCCACGGCGTTCGCGACGTCATTGGCGCCGTGTGCGAAGCTGAGGAAGGTGGCCGAGATGACAAGCGGCAGACCGAACAGGGCTTTCACGGATTTAGTGCGGTTTTCCATTCCTTCCGACTTGCGCCGTACCCAAGGCACCGTCACGGACCAGACCAGAAGACCCGAGGCAAAACCGATCAAAAGCGCCGTTTCAAGTTCGATTTTTACGATCCGTTTCAGGCCTTTGACGGACAGATAGGTGGCAAAAGCCGCCATCATCACAGCAACGAGGATCGGAACCCAGCGACGGGCAGCTGCGATTTTGTCGTCCTGATACTGAATTTTGTTTTTTATCAGCGCCAGAAAACCGGCGGCAATCAGACCACCCAGAACCGGCGAGATCACCCAGCTGGCGGCAATCGCACTCATGGTGCCCCAACTTACGGCACTCAGACCCGCTGCTGCAATGCCCGCACCCATCACACCGCCTACCACGGAATGTGTGGTGGATACCGGGGCACCCACCCAGGTTGCAAGATTGACCCACATCGCCGATGAGATCAGAGCAGCCATCATCGCCCAGATGAAGACGTTGTTGTCCTGAACCGAGGCAGGGTCGATGATCCCTTTGGAAATTGTGGAAACGACATCCCCACCGGCCAGCAAAGCCCCGGCGCTTTCGGCTATGGCGGCGATCACAATGGCACCGCCCATGGTCAACGCGTTGGCGCCCACGGCGGGTCCCATGTTGTTCGCTACGTCATTGGCACCGATATTGATGGCCATATAGGCCCCGAAAACCGCCGCAGCGACGACGATCAGGCCACCATCTGCTTGCCCAAAGAACAAAGCTGATGACAATCCAGCCAGCGCAATAAAGGCCAGCGCGATACCGGGGGCCAGCATCGGACGTGCAACGTGGGCATTGGCATTTTCAACGCGCGAGATGCGTTTCAGATCGCTGTCCAGCGCCTGCCAGCGGTTCTTTGTGGTCATGTTTGACATGGTTTGCTCAAGAGGCTTTGGGATTGACGCAGGGCGCTAGACGGTTTCGGCCTTCTGGACAACCGCATTGTCATCAATTTTTTGCGAATTTGTTACATTTGCAGCAGCAAATCGCTCAGTTCCGGCTCGTTGACACGCTCCGCCGCTGTTGCGGGAGATACCCAGACCCGTTTGCGTTTACCCGCTTCTGGGAAATCGTCCGCAAGCTCTCGAACTTCGACTCGATAAACACTGGTCAGCACCGGTTGGGCCGAGCCGTCTTTCATGATTTTATCGTAGGTGAAATGTCCGACCGGTTCCTTGGCGGGGCTAGGCGCGCGTACGCCGGCCTCTTCCCAGGCTTCCTGCAACGCGGTCTCTGCCCCGTCCTTACCTTCAATCGGCCAGCCTTTGGGAATGATCCAACGCCCCGTGTCGCGGCTGGTGATCAGCAGGACCTCTGGTCCCTCTAGGGTGGCACGCGTGCACAGCGCTGCGAACTGCACCCGCCGAGGGCGCAGGAAAATGGGTCGTGCGACCTCTTCCCAGATTTTTCGCAGCCATGCCGACATCGTCGATTGGTTCTTTACTTTTCGTGTCTGAAACTGCCGTGACATAGCAGTGAAGCAAGGTGGTTTCAATAATGCTTAAAATAGATGCAACTTTGTTGCGAAGGGCGGAGTTACCTCCGCCTTTTGGCGCGCAGGGTCGGATCAGCCTGTGTTGGGTCTTCGGGCCAGGGGTGTTTAGGGTATTGCGCGCGCATGTCCTTGCGAACATCTGCATAGGATCCGGCCCAAAATCCGGGCAGGTCACGCGTGATCTGAATTGGGCGTTGCGCCGGGGATAACAGAGTTATTTTAAGCGCTTCGCCACCCACTACTGGATGCCGTGTGACGCCAAAAAGTTCCTGCAGGCGAACTGAAATTTCCGGCACCGCGCCGCCGTAGTCAATTGGTACCTTGCGGCCCAGCGGAGTTTCGAACGCCCCCGGAGCTCGGCGATCCAGTTCTTGAGTTTGGTTCCAATCCAGCCGGGCACGTAAGGCGGGCAATAGATCAAAGCGTTTCCAGTCCTCGGCATTGCGCACACCTGAAAGCATGGGCAACAGCCAGTCTTCAAGCGTGTCATTCAGCCCTTCAAGAGTGAAATCAGGCAGGTCAGCGCCTTCGGCTCTGATCAGCTCGACGCGGGCGGCCAATCGCGCTGCTGCCCCGTCCAGCCGCAGCCCCAAGTCACGCACGCCGCCCAGCATGGCTTGCGCCACATCTTCGTCTGGTACGGTCTTCCAGATGCGGTCGCTCAGAGTGATGGCGCCGAGTCTCTCTTGCTTACGTGCCACGACCCGGCGTTCGCGTTTGGACCATTCACAGCTATCAACCCATGTTATCTGATCGGAAAACAGATCGCGAATTTCGCGTTCAGCAATCTGAGCTGCCATGCGTACACGCGCCTCACGCGGGTTGCCATCCGTATCCGTGACCACAAGATAGGGCGCGGCAGCCAGTGTGTCGTCGTTGTCCAAGACAACGCCCTTGCCGCCCGAAAGAACATAGCGCGGCACATCGCCTTTGCGGCGTTGCCCGATCCGGTCGGGATAGGCCAGAGCCGCCATTGCGGCTGGACTCAGTCCGCTGGAGGTACCTTTGGTCCTCAGCCGTTTGGTCTCGGCCTTGATCCGGTCCGCAGCGCCCACATTCACCTGCCAGACTCGGTTGCGCTGAAACGCGCGGGTGTCGCGCAAGGCTTCCAAGCGCAACAGCATGTCCGCAGGCGCACCTTTCAGCGGATCACGCTCGGCCATCAGCGCGGCCAAAGGGGCAGCGTCTGGCCCAGCGCGTTCCAGCATATGCCCGAGGCGCGGGTGCAGGGGCAGTGCCGACAACGCCTTGCCGTGATCGGTGATACGCCCATTGGTATCCAACGCGCCCAGCATCCTCAGCAGGGCCTTTGCCTCGGCCATCGTGCCGTCGGGTGGGGGTGTCAGGAAAGCCAGATCGTTTGGTTCTGCCCCCCACAGCGCCAACTCAAGCGCCAGACCTGTCAGGTCAGCCGCTTCGATCTCGGCCGGTGGATAGGCGGCCAGCGCGCCTTCCTCGCCCTTGGACCACAGGCGATAGCATACCCCTTCGGCCACACGCCCGGCGCGGCCTGCGCGCTGGGTGGCCTCGGCCCGTGTCACGCGTTCGGTGACCAGCCGCGACATGCCCGAGCCAGGATCGAACCGCGCACGGCGCGCTTGGCCCATATCGATGACCACGCGGATGTCCGGGATGGTCAGTGAGGTTTCAGCAATTGATGTAGCCAACACCACTTTGCGCCCGGCCTCAATCGGCGCAAACGCGGCGCGCTGGGCGGCAAAGGGCATTGCGCCGAATAAGGGACGTACTGCGCAGTTACCGGGCAAATGTCTGGCCAAGGCCGCTTCGGCTCGACGAATTTCGCCTTCACCGGGCAGAAACACCAACACACCACCGCCGGTTGCGCGTGTGTCGCGTTCAGCCTGAATCACCAGATCAACCAGAGCATCCAAACGTCGCGTCTGGGCACCCAAGGGTCGATCCAACCAACGGGTTTCGACCGGATAGCTACGCCCTTCGGACGTGACCAGTGGTGCGTCCATTAGTCGGCCCACTGGTTCCGCATCCAATGTAGCCGACATGGCAACCAGGATCAGGTCATCCCGCAGCGCACCTGTGACTTCCAGACACAATGCTAAGCCAAGGTCGGCATTCAGGGACCGTTCGTGGAATTCGTCGAAGATCACCGCGCCAACGCCCGGCAGATCGGGGCTGGATTGCAGCATCCGGGTAAGAATACCTTCGGTGACGACTTCGATCCGGGTTGCTTTCGAAACCTTTGCGTCACCGCGCACCCGGTAGCCGACGGTCTCTCCGGCGCGTTGGCCCAAAGTTTCGGCCATCCGTTCGGCAGCGGCGCGCGCGGCCAGTCGTCGCGGCTCAAGCATTACAATCTTGCCGTTACACAAGCCTGCCTCAAGCATCGCCAGAGGCACACGCGTAGTTTTGCCCGCACCCGGAGGGGCCTGCAGCACGGCACGGCCCTTGGCCTTCAAGGCCGCAAGCAGGTCAGGGATGGCGTCATCAATCGGCAGGCGTGTCATGCTGGCTTTATCCGCCAAGCGATGGGCAAGGTCCAGTTCTGGCACGTGGCATCACGTTCAGCGGCGCAAGGCACTGGACAAACCATGAGTTGCTCGGTCATTTAGGCGAAAATCGAGTAAGGGGCCTCGCATGACGACTGCTGAGCTGGGTGACAGGATTTTGAATGGTGAGCGCCGCGCGCTGGCCCGTGCGATCACTCTGGTTGAAAGTGGCCGCGAGGATCACCGCATGCAGGCGACCGAGCTGTTGGCGCATGTGACCAAGGCGGGGCGTCAATCCTTGCGCATCGGCCTGTCAGGGACGCCCGGAGTGGGTAAGTCCACCTTTATCGAGAGCTTTGGCATGATGTTGATCGAGCAGGGGCTGCGCGTAGCGGTTCTTGCTGTTGACCCCAGCTCGGCCCGTTCGGGTGGCTCAATTCTGGGAGATAAAACCCGGATGGAGCGTCTGAGTCGCGAAAAAAACGCCTTTATTCGCCCGTCACCCAGCCAATCCCATCTGGGAGGTGTCGCCCGACGGACGCGCGAGGCAATTGCGTTGTGCGAGGCCGCCGCGTTTGATGTGGTGCTGATCGAAACGGTGGGTGTGGGTCAGTCGGAAACCGTGGTATCCGAGATGTCCGACCTGTTCCTGCTGCTGCTGGCCCCTGCGGGCGGAGATGAATTGCAGGGTGTCAAACGCGGCATCATGGAAATGGCCGATATTATTCTGATCAACAAGGCGGACGGAGACCTGAAAACTACCGCCACCCGAACGTGTGCGGATTACGCCGGTGCTCTGCGTCTGTTGCGCAAACGACCGCAAGACCCCGAGGGATTCCCAAAAGCCATGACCGTTTCAGCGGTTGAGGAGCATGGTTTGGAGAAGGCATGGACTGAGATGGAGTCGCTTTCGCAATCCCGCCGAGAAAGCGGGCATTGGGACGCAAACCGATCAGAACAGGCACAGTACTGGTTCGAACAGGAGGTCCGGGCGGCCCTTCTTGAAAAACTGTCAACTACACAGGCACGGGTTGAAATGGAGCGGCTGGGGACGCAGGTGCGCGCGGGTGGGCTTAGCCCTTCGGCAGCTGCCGAGAGCATGCTGGCATCTCTGATGAACCGTTGATCGGGCTTTTCACGTCCACGCATTCAAAATCTGAGAAGGGTAGTGGTTGGCGCTGACGTGAACTCAAAGCCAAGTTCATCAACCGCTTAGCGTCGCCTCGGGCGAAGGAGCCGATACCTATCGGTTCCAGTCGCTGATTTTGGGCAGTATCGACACAGATTTCAGAGCGAGTTTTGTGATATTTCCAAAACTGACAGAAAACCGGCTAGCGCCACGGTTGGCACGCAATAGCCTTCAAGGATGGCAGCAGAGGCACCAATTGCAGCGGTATCTCAAGAACTGCTAGCCGTTGCTGAAGGGGCAAGTTCACTTGGTTGATGATGTTACTGCAAAGAATCCGCGCGATCTGTCTTGACCCTTCCTGCGATTCCCACTACACGCATCCAACCAGTTTTCGGGCGCGACTTCGGGTTGCGCCCCTTGTGATTTGGCCGCAGGCATCATGCCCGGCCTCCAGAAACAAAGGAAGAAACCATGTCGCGCCGTTGCGAACTGACCGGAAAAGGCCCGATGACTGGCAACAATGTCAGCCACGCCAAAAACAGAACTCGTCGTCGTTTCCTGCCGAACCTGAACGATGTTACCCTGCAGTCCGAAACCTTGGGCCGTGGCGTCAAGCTGCGCATTTCGGCTGCTGCTCTGCGTTCGGTTGACCACCGCGGTGGTCTGGACGCGTTCCTGGCCAAAGCCAAGGACGAAGAGCTGTCGGCAAACGCGCTGAAAGTGAAAAAGGAAATCGCCAAGGCACAAGCTTCGGCCTAATCCCCTTTTTCCTGCTAAGAATTCAACCCTGTACCACAAGGTGCAGGGTTTTTTGTTGCGCATTTTGTTCCTGGGTTGGAAATAAATTGCGCTCACGGTGATGTTGTTCACATACGCTAATCTCAATCTGCTTTATGTTTAGTCATATCATCTGGCGGAGTTTACCCCCATGTCATTCAAATTCTCTGATCTCCTCTCCCTGTTGGCGGCCTTTTTTGGCAAGACGTTTGGGACATGTACTCGGATGCAGCGACAGGTGAACAGGTTGCATACCAGCCTGACCAAGGGGTCGGTCAATCGTCCCGGTTTGGACGGCTGACGATAGCACAAGGCTGCGGGCTTCTGGCGCACCTGATAGCGCTTGAAGCCCGCTTTTCTTCCTGACTATATCTGGCGCAGGATGAAACCCGTTCTGAATAAAATTCTACCGTTGGTGCTGTCGCTGCTCGTCGTTTTGACAGGGCAGGGGGTGGCGTCTTCGCGTGGAATCGACAGTGCAGTCGGGCAAATGGTTTTGTGCACGGGCACTGGACCAGTTGTGGTCTATATGGATGCCGAAGGCCAGCCGACGAAGCCTCCGCATTATTGCCCTGACTATGCGTTGAGCCTGTTGGGTGCGATAGCTTTGTCGGAGCCAGCTTTGCCGCATGCGCCGAACAGAGCCCTGCCAGCACCGTTACGCAAGGCGGAAAACCTGATTGCCCTTCCGGTTCCGTACAATCCAGCGCGTGCGCCTCCGCGTCTGGTTTGAACCTGTTTTCCAACTATTCTCTGAAAAAGGAGAGGCGCAATGTCCCTCAAATCCAAACTCTTTGCCACAATGGCTGCTGTAGCTCTGGCCACGACCGCCTTCGCCCAGGATACGATTGCCGTTGATGACGCTTATGCCCGGTCGTCGGGTAAAACTGCCAAGGCCGGTGCGGCCTTTATGATGATTAAGAATGCCGGAGAATCCGATGATCGGTTAATTGGCGCGAAATCAGATGTTGCTGCGCGCGTTGAATTGCACACCCATGAAATTGACGATGCCGGCGTGGCTAAGATGGTCCATGTAGAGGAAGGCATTACTATTCCGGCTGGCGAAACCCACATGCTGAAGCGTGGCGGCGATCATGTGATGTTCATGGGCCTGACGGCACCTTTCGAGCATGGCGCGACAGTTCTTGTGACGTTGATATTCGAACACGCAGGCGAGGTTGAGATCGAGGTCCCGGTAGATCTTGAACGTCAGGACAAGGGCGGCCACGGAACGCATTCAAACTGAGGCAACACCTGTCTTCGGGCCGCGCTGCGGCCTTCATCCATGCGTCAGGCCGGGCAATGCCCCGGCCTGTTCACTTCGTGGTCGATGCTTAGCGATTGACCACACGCATCGCGACGCGGTCATGGGCTCGTTTGAACCGTGCAGTCAGCCAGAACATCACGGCAGAAAAGGCCAGAGCACCGAAGGCAATTGCCCAGCCCAGAGCCACCATGCCGCTGCCCGGCCAGAAGATCAGCACCAGTCCGATCACCAACGCAATAATTCCCGAGTTCCGCACCGAAGATGCGTCTGGATGTTGGTCCGACATCTGTCGCCAGGCCAGCAGCGAGCCCACCCCGATGATCAGCGCCCATGCGCCCAGCAGGAAGAACGTCAGTCGCGCCACGCCCTCGGGCCAGATCAGGAGTACTAGTCCGATTAAAAGGGCTCCGACACCAACGCCTCCGATCAATCCGCGCCGCCCAAACCCCAAAAGGGTCAGGCCGCCATCCACGATCAAAAGCAGCCCGACCAATCGCAACAGTAGTGCAATGCTTCCCGTTGGCCAGAACAAGGCCGCGGCTCCTAATGCCCCAGCGAGGATGCCGCGAAGCAGGAATGTCCACCATAGTCCTGCAAGTTGGTCTCCGAGGGCATCGCGGCCGTCGAGGTTACCGTCTTCCAGGATTTCTTCGCGAGGAGGGTGGGGGTCTGGCATTTTATTCTCCCGGCTTGTTAGGCCTTCACTATAAACGGATAATTCGGCTGGTGTCTGCGATCATCTCTGGCTCAGAAGCTTATCTACCCAGCGCGGCACTGTATCCGTGGCTGGGCCAAGGATGACCTCGTCAAAACTTGAGGCACCGTCTGAGGGGTCGAGGTTAAACTAGACCGTTCGAGCGCCCGACAGGCTGGCTTCGTGGACGAAGGCGGCGGCGGGATAAACCTGACCAGACGTACCGATGGCGGCAAATATCCAAGCCTCAGCGAGATGATCATAGATGGCGTCCATGTGATAGGGCATTTCGCCAAACCAGACCACATCGGGGCGCGCTGCGGGGGCAGCGCAGGCCGGGCAGGATTCGCCGACGGCCATTTCGGGTGGCGACAGCCAGCGGTGCTCACAAGCCGCGCAAAGCGCACCGGCCAGCGTGCCGTGCATGTGAATCACGTTCCGGGAGCCACCGGCCTCGTGCAGGCTGTCGACATTCTGGGTGATGATTGCAACCTCATCGGGCCAATCCTGCTGCAGGCGGGCCAAGGCCTCATGAGCGGCGTTAGGTTGGGCCTTGGCGGCTTGGACCCGGCGCGCATTGTAAAACCCGTGGACGAGGGCGGGGTCGCGGGCGAACCCTTCGGGTGTGGCGACATCCTCGATCCGGTGTTGTGCCCACAAGCCGCCTTCGTCCCGGAAGGTGCCCAGCCCACTTTCGGCGGAAATCCCGGCCCCTGTCAGAATGACGATCTTTTCCATCTTTGCCCTTCGCGTTACACCATTGCCCATGACTCACCGTATCCTCTTTGTCTGTTTGGGCAATATCTGCCGATCCCCCGCTGCCGAGGGCGTGTTTCGTGCCCGCGCTCCGCATCATTCCACCGACAGCGCCGGAACGTCGGGCTGGCATGTTGGTGATCCGCCCTATGGGCCGATGCAGGCAGCGGCACGAGCGCGGGAAATTGATCTGAGCGATTTGAGGGCCCGCCAGTTCGTAGCCGAAGATTTCCACCGGTTCGATATGATCATCGGCATGGACGCAGAGAACATCGCAAATATCGAGGCATTGCGGCCAGCGGACAGTACAACCCCGGTTCGCCTGTTGACCGATTTTGCCTCCCATATGGGCGCGGATCATGTGCCCGATCCATATTACACCCGTGATTTCGACGGGGCGCTGGATTTGATCGAAGCAGCTGTTGAGGGGCTAGAGGCGCATCTGCGCGCTTAAGCCATCACTTTGAGTCGATCTGTCAACCAAGGCAATTGCGTCAAGGCTGGATCGACAATCTGATTCCGCATCAGGCGACGCATCATGCCCGCTACTTCTTGTGGCACCTGATCGGACCAGTCAGTGCGTGTGAACAGTGATATGGTGCGCGAAAACTCTCCGAACGGGGCGGGGTGCACATCTAGCGCATCATGGAACCGTGTTGCCCGCATATAACCCAGCGGCGTGGTGATCGCCCAGCCCAGCCCACGTGCCGCCATTGCCATCAATGCCAGATGCGAACCGATCTCGAACCGTTCTTCATAAGTCAAATGTTGCCGCGCCAGATGCGCTTCGATCTGGCGACTGATAAGCTGCTCGCGGGCGTAACGCAGAAACGGCAGCTCCTCTACCGCGTTGTCCACCCCCTTGGGTGTCACCAGAATGAACGGGTCCTGGACCAGAGGGTATTCAACCACGCCCTCGAGCACTTCGCCGGAATGCGCCGAGACTGCCAGATGCAGGCGTTGGGCTTCCAGTTCCTCGAATAAATCCAGACTTGGCAAGGTGATCAGCTTGAATTTCGAGCGCGTCAGGCTATCGGCCAGCAAGGTCGCCAATCGCGGTGTCAGATTGTTGTCGAAATCATCGATCAAGCCAATGGATAGCGTGGTCAGATGGCCGAGGTCCATCACCGCCAGCTCGCTCTGCGCCACCTGCAACTCGGCCAATACCGCCTGCGCACGCGCCTGAAAGCTGCGTCCGGCCTGCGTCAGGCGCATCGGGCGGCGTCCGTGATCGACCAAATCGGTGCCCAAGGCCTTTTCGAGATTACGCAATTGTTGTGACACCGACGGCTGGCTGAGCCCGGTGATCTCGGCGGCTTGTGCCACCGATCCCGTCCGCGCCAAAGCCTCGAACACTTCGAGCCCGCGCAGGGTCAACCCTTTCATAACCATCCGATATACCTTTCGCTGCGCCTTTCTGGGGTGCAGTGTGGGTCAGGTCAAGGCATGAGATGGTTTAGCTGCAGATCGCCTGCGCCATTTGCCCAAAGTTCTGATACCGATCCCAGAGCGCATCATCGCGCGCGGCCTGAGACATCTTCAACTCTTGCGCCTGATGCGGATTGGTAAACCACTTCGCAACGGTCTTCTGGTCGCTGCGGGTCAACGCCTGATCGGCCACCATCTGAATGCAACTGCACCGATCCCGCGTTGCCGCTGACCGATCCGACGCCAGACAGGCGCGCTTGATCTGAGCCGCATCCGCGACTTGGGCCACCGTTGTCAGCGATGCCGCACAAAATGCGATAAGGAGGAACTGTTTCATACTCGAGCCTCGTTTTTTGCCTGCCCGGACGGATCTGATGCCCCTCTCGGTCTGTGCGGGAGTATGAATCAAACTGGATTCGGGATCAATTGTTTTGACAGCCCAATCAAACGGTGTTGATTTGCCAAGGATAGAAACCACTCACCGAGATACATCGGAAGTGAATATGAGCAGTCAATTCAAGAGGTAAGATGATGCCTTCTATCAAATCGGTTTTTATGTCAGCGTTACTTTGTTTGTCGCCGATTGTGGCTTTGTCGGATACGCCCTCTTTGCAAGGCAAAGATGCGCCGGAATTCAATGAGGCGGTTCAGGCATGGTTGAACGGTGACGATTTGGCTGCATTGCACCACCTTTCTGAGCAGGCGCAACAAGGGAATCCGGCTGCTCAGATTCTTCTAGCGAGTATTGCAAGCCAAAGCCGATTTCACTCTCATGTAACATCTGATCTGGAACGAAAGGAGCGCATCGCGCTATTGCGAAAACCCGGCGGTTTGTCCGGTAAATCATGGCTGACGGAAGCTCAGAATTCTGAGCCTCTAGCTCTGGCGCTACTCCAAGCATCGAAGATAGGAGAGAAAGCTCCGGCAATTGCCGCTCTTGTCGAGTTAGGAGAGCCGCAAACAGCCATAATCGCTGCACAATCTATGCTCTTAAACGGAGAAGCGGAAGATTTGATTTCTGTCTTACAGGGGCTTGATGGCAAGCTTCCGAAAGAAGCCGATGTATTATTGGTTTGGGCACTATTTCAAGCATCTCAGGGCTCAGCCAATCGTTATGCTGGTTCTGCCCGAGTAGCCGGTACACTTTCGGGAGATGAGCGATTTCTTGCATCTGAATTGGCGTGGGGTGCATTCACTCCAAGAGAATTAGTCGAAAATCCGAAGGTTCGTGACGCTGCGACCAGAATGAGCGGAGAGATTATGGCTTGGACACCGATTCGAGATCTCTGCAACAACCACTGCCCGGATGAAGTGTCGGCCTGTACTGCTACCGGAGCGGCCTTGCTTTCCTCGCCATTCACACCGAGAAGTCCGCTACAGAGTTTGATTACCAATGAACAATATTGGGCGAGTAAACGCATTGAAGGCGACGTTGTTCGCTCAATTGTCGACCTCAGGCATTGGAACTCCGATACCGGCGTAACGTACAATCACTGTTTCATGTCCAACATGCAGAAACTGCAGCAACTACATATGCCTTAGAGCGAAGTGTCGCGCCGTTGCTTTCCAAATTGAGCCCGAAAAAGAAACTTGGGTTGCTCTTCGCTTTTGGGCTCAAAGCACAATGAAATCAGCTTAGCATTGGCAACTCGTCGTGAACCATTGACCACAGCCCATTTCCGACGCATATCCCCAACCCATGACAGACCTCGCTCATATCCGCAATTTCTCCATCGTCGCGCATATCGACCATGGCAAATCCACCCTTGCTGACCGGCTCATCCAAGAGACCGGAACGGTCAAGGATCGCGACATGAAGGAACAGCTGCTCGACAGCATGGATATCGAGCGCGAGCGTGGCATCACCATCAAGGCCAACACGGTGCGCATCGATTATACCGCCGATAATGGCGAGCAATACGTGCTGAACCTGATCGACACGCCCGGCCACGTGGACTTTGCCTATGAGGTCAGCCGCTCCATGCGCGCGGTTGAAGGCTCGCTGCTGGTTGTGGACTCGACCCAAGGGGTCGAGGCGCAGACGCTGGCCAACGTGTACCAAGCCATCGACGCCGATCATGAGATCGTGCCGGTGCTGAACAAGATCGACCTGCCAGCGTCCGACTGTGACCGCGTGGCTGAACAGATCGAGGATGTGATCGGCATCGACGCGACCGACGCCATTCAGGTTTCGGCCAAGACAGGGCAGGGCATCCACGAGACGCTTGAGGCCATCGTGCAGCAACTGCCCGCACCGCAGGGCACCCTCGACGCGCCGCTCAAGGCGATGCTGGTGGATTCGTGGTACGACGCCTATCTGGGTGTGATCGTTCTGGTCCGCATCATGGACGGCACGCTGAAAAAGGGGATGCGGGTCAAGTTCATGTCGAACGGCACCCTGCACCATGTCGACCGCGTCGGCGTCTTCCGCCCCGAGATGGAGATGGTCGACTCCTTAGGCCCCGGTGAGATCGGCTTTCTGACCGCATCCATCAAACAGGTCCGCGACACCCGCGTCGGTGACACCATCACCAATGACCGCAACGGCACCGAAGAGGCTCTGACAGGCTTCAAACCTGCTCAGCCGGTGGTGTTCTGTGGCCTCTTCCCCGTCGACAGCTCCGAATTCGAAGACCTGCGCGACGCGATCGACAAGCTGGCCCTGAACGACGCCAGCTTTAGCTTTGAAATGGAAACCTCGGCCGCACTTGGCTTTGGCTTCCGCTGCGGCTTCCTTGGCCTTTTGCACCTTGAGGTCATCCGCGACCGCATCGAACGCGAATATGATATCGAGCTCATCACCACCGCGCCGTCGGTGATCTATCACGTCTACATGAAAGACGGCGAGATGATCGAGCTGCACAACCCCGCCGACATGCCCGACCCATCCAAGGTCGACCATATCGAGGAACCGCGCATCAAGGCGACCATTCTGGTGCCCGATGAATACCTCGGCGACGTGCTGAAACTCTGCCAGGACCGCCGCGGCATCCAGCTGGACCTGACCTATGCGGGCAGTCGTGCCATGGTCGTCTATGACCTGCCGCTGAACGAGGTCGTGTTTGACTTCTACGACCGCCTGAAATCGGTGACTAAGGGCTATGCCTCGTTCGACTACCAGATGACCGGCTACACGCAGGATAATCTGGTCAAGATGTCGGTGCTGGTGAATGACGAACCCGTTGACGCGCTGTCGACCATGGTTCACCGCGACCGGGCCGAGATGCGGGGCCGCGCGATGTGCGAAAAGCTCAAGGACCTGATCCCGCGCCACATGTTCAAAATCCCGATCCAGGCCGCCATCGGAGGCAAGGTCATCGCCCGCGAGACCCTCTCGGCCCTGCGCAAGGACGTGACCGCCAAATGCTACGGAGGCGACGCCACGCGGAAACGCAAACTGCTGGACAAGCAGAAGGCGGGTAAGAAGAAGATGCGTCAGTTCGGGAAGGTCGATATCCCGCAGGAGGCGTTTATTTCAGCATTAAAAATGGACAGCTAAGACTGTCCATTTTGATCTTTGCAAGTTTGTTTATTGCTTCTGTGGAGTCAGAGCGGTGGTTTCCTCAGAGTCGTCTGACCAGTTTTTCCAGATGAAGTTAATTCTGTCCTCAATGAACGTTACAAAAAGTGCTACAACTACGTTCAAGAGAACCATAGACAGGTATTTGTGCCATCTCTTCTTGTATTTCTCATATCTTTTGGCCTTGCGACGCGTATCAGCTTCACAAAGAGATATGAAGCTAGGTTTAGGCTTTTTGATTGCATTGGTGATATTGGATATAACGCCACTAAAAAGTACGAAAAACGTGACTGACATAATCAAGGATGCCACGATGTATTTAGCGATTTGGCCGTTTACTAGGTATTCAGCCGCCAGCGAAAGTACGTCTTGTCGGTTTGTCGCACCATCGGTCGCGTAGAGGAAATTGAAGAAAAAATCTATAATCAAATTAACGAAATACAGGCCGCAGAACACTGTGGTGATGAGGTTCAGCGGCCCGGCAGTTTTTAAGATAAACCAGTCAGATTTACTCGGTTCATCTAGTAGAGATTCGATGTGACCACGAATATGTCCCTCTAGGTCGAGGCCCCAAGAGGTCTTTGAGTGATTAATTGTATAGTTAATTATTCCAAAGCTCTGATTGTCGTCTCGAACAGCTAGCTGAACTTTGTCACCAGAGCCTCGTGCTTGACTGTCTGACATTTGCATGTTGATGGTATCTTTGACGCTTTCTGAAGCGCGGATTACGATATCAACTTCTTGCCTCTCAGGAGTATCTGAGTCAGGAAACGCAATAAAATATACAAGATGAAGTGTAACTAAGGTCGGAAATCGGTTTTTGGTTTCAGTATAGTTGTTAAACTCTTGGGCGCTCGGGAATTTCCGCGAGGTTCCGTTGTTGTAGTAGACTGCAAACTCACAAAAATGAGCTTTGCAGCCATTTTGTTCTTCAACACGTTGGTCGACTAGATGGAAGAAGTTCTCGATGTCATTTCTAGAAAGATCAAAGGTCCCTCGGTAGGCTCCAAAAGTTACCTTGGAGTCTTGGGATGAGTTGCGAATAAGTGATCCAAGCTGCTCCCGTTCGATAGACGGCGCAGGCGATTGACCAGTTGAAGTATCAGTTTGTGGAAGTCCATTCATATTCCTCCTATACTACCTCAACGTGTTTCACATCAACTTGTAAACAACGAGTTACAGCAACAATCTATGCGTTCAATCGAGAGTAATGCAATCGATTGTGGCATGAACGTGATAAGTCCTAGGCAAGCGGGCAGTAGTTTGCCGGATTGGGTAGTTTGCCGGATTGGACGGGCTTCAGAAGCTGTAAACGTGGCTCCAAATCGGTGTTTCTCCACATCTTTATGTGACCTTCAATTATTTGTTTAGCCCGAAGAGTCAAACAGATTTTGCATAGTTGTTACAGTATGCCGCTGTTCATTACTCAGTTTTTAGTCAATATTCTTGATTGCAGGTTCTAATTCTGAAGTGGATGGTTTGGGCGTGTCAACCCTCCCGCCGAGCTGCACCGGTCCGCCTCCGACATAACGGGCGGCGCGTTTGCGCCCGGGTCTCCACACGTCCGAAAGCGAAACTGTCCCGCCGTCAGCCATCCCTCGCCGATCCGCTGCATCGGATGCGGGCGCCGTCCGGGCTTGACCCGTTTTATGGTATTCTCATCACACCTTAAAACACGGGAGGATGAATCAATGAAACACCTGTCTTTGGCCGCTGCCGTCTGCCTGCTCGCCGCGCCCACCTTTGCCGGGCAATGCCCTGCCGACATTGCCGCCATCGATGCCGCTCTGGCTGCGGGTCCTGACCTGTCTGAAGAACAGATCACTCAGGTCGAAACATGGCGCGACGAAGGTGCGGCGCTGCACGATGCAGGTGATCATGACGCGTCGGTTGCAACTCTGGCCCAGGCCAAGGAATTGCTTGGCCTGAACTGACACCATATTGCCGGATCAGGTCTGGTAAACGGGCTGTGCGTTTGCGCCTCCCCTCGGGATGGCGCTGATCTCAGTTTTGCTCATCACCCGTCGAAATTGCACCTCGGATCACCGCGCAGTCTGACCCAGATCAAGGACCACTGACGACCGCAGTTCTACGGTCCGCGAAAACAGACTGGTAATAACGAGGCCCCTATGTCGCCCCTGACGCTGATCCTTCACATCTTCCTTGGTTCCACCCTTGCCGGGTCCGCAGTGATCGCGGTTCTGGTCATGGGGCATGCATCATGGGTGGCCATGCTGCTTGCTGCAGTCGTTGGGTTTATCGCGGCGTTCCCGGTCTCGGTTCTGGTGGCCCGCAAGCTGGAAGGCTGAGCACCCGCTTTAGACGCAAAGATCGGAATGTGTTATCCTCCGCGCGGGGGGGCCGCGTTCAGGCGGTTTTTTCTTTATATGCTTGCAACGCCAAACCCTCAGAAATGAGAGGTTATTATGCACAAGTTCTTGACGATCACCGCAGCCACAGCCCTGACCATCGGGCTGACGGCAGGCTTGGCCAGCGCCGAGACCCATGACGCCGCAGGCAAAGGCATGGGGACGGAAGCGAACGAGGTCTTTGGCATCTCGGACGGTCAGGCGGTGGTGAAATCCCAGACTAATTATGAAAGCTTCGAGGTTGCCGCCGGGCATCCATTGGAAGGGGCCTCGGGCATGTGTTTCGGTTCCATTCTTGTCAACGGGGCCGGGGTTTCGGGGACAGGGAATTGCGTGTTTGACACGGCGTCCGGGGACAAGGCGGTGATGACGTGGATTGCCACGGGCCGGGGCGCAGATGGAGCCTTAACCGGGGATTGGACCGTGTCCGGAGGCTCGGGCAACTGGGCGAGCGCGACAGGCGGAGGCACCTTCTCATCCCTGACTGACCCGGACAGCAGAACATTCGTTAACACGATTACCGGCAGTATCACGATCGACTGACTTAGGTCAGATGTAAAGGACAGCGCGCGCGATGCCGGAGAAGGTGTCGCGTGCTTAATTCGTGCTGGTCATTGCAACCGCAGCCCACGACGTTCTGGCGGAATTCCACGGGGTTGTGTTCTGACCGGCCTGTGATCAACCTCACAGCCCAAACGTTTCCCGCCCGTTACACTTGACCTACGGAAGGTTCAGCGCGAGGCCGAGAATGTCCATGATCCCAATAATCGCCCTCGGATCAGCAGGACCCTATTGCGTTGCTTAACGTCTGTCTTAATCATTTATGAAGTTTCCCTTAGGTAAGTTGCAGTCGGCTTTCTCCGTTCCAATCTGTTCAGCAGGCCAAGGGTGGCCATGAACATTGGAGGAGAGAGCCATGACCAGATTTTTGACTGCCGGGGCCGCCGCTTTGGCTACGACATTCACCCTTGGGGCGGCCGCGCTGGCCGATCCCGCACCGGACCTGCGCGGGACATGGGTGGGGACTTATACAGCCGTACAGCCCACACATTACCAACGCGGCAATGAACCCCGGTTCAATCAAGCCGAATGGATGCTGGATATTCAAATTCAGGAAGACAACGTCTTTTGGGGGCCCAGCAAATGGCGGCGTGATGGCGATACCAGCTGGAATGAAAATGAAGCTACCGGCACCATCAGTCTCGATGGCTCCGGAAGGATCGGTATTACTGAAACTTCACCGATGGTCATTGGTGCGAATGCGTTGATCGACGCCCGGTATGAAGATGGAAAAATCTATGCGGATTTCCGTAGCCTGCGTAACGGAACGACCTACAGCACTGTTCTGGAACGTCAGGTGAACTGAAGCGTCTCTGGCCTGGTCGGGCTGTAGGGGGTACTGTCTGCGAATTCATCGCAGCGCGTAGTTGGTAATCCTGGGCGGGTCAGAGCGCTTCTCAATAGCGGAACCAGCGTCTCCGATGGGAGGGGACGGGTCGGGCGGTCTTTCGTTGCCTGCGACAAGGTTCAAAGCGCGCCGTACCGGATAGCGGCGATCCCCGGGCGGAGCTTCTGGACTTCGCGGACCTTCAGCGCGGTGTTGCAAGCAGCAAAAAGACTTGCCCGACCTATTTTCCGCCCCTCGAGCCGTTTCGACCGGCTGATGCTCACATCGCTAAAGGCAGATGCGAATCAAAACATGGCCTCCATCCAGTAAGAGGCCGGCAATTTCAGCCAAGACTATTGCGTAATAGTGTTTGCGCCCGCAGAAACACGGCAAAATCTCCTTCTTTGCAACGGATTTGGCTTTTCCCGCTCCAAACCTGCGCCGCTTCACGGTTTCCAGAGTTATCCACACAACTTTCCCAGTGGATATCAACACGTTATCCCCGTCTAATTTTCATGCTGCAGTGCTATTTTCTTGTCGGAAAACATCCCAAGTGCGACAGTTTAGTCATCGCAACGGTTCTTAGGAACTTGAGCGGGGCGCAAAGGCCAGGGGGCCAGGCGGTGATGGCAGATTTTAGGATGTGTCATACACCAAATAGGCTTACCGGTGGATGGTTGACTGGGTTGGATCTTGCATTCGGGTCAGGGGGCTACCCTCTCAGAAGGCTGGCGCGCGCTGCGTGGTGCCTGTTGGCGCGACGCGGCAGCTTTGGTCCCTTTCGGGATCAGGGCAACTGGCTCGGGACGTCTCTCTGACGTGTCGACCCTGCAAGGCGTCAGGAGTATCCGAATGGATACGTGCATGGACTATGTCTAAGCGCCTGACGCCTTTTCCTTTTGCCAAAACTTAAGTTTGAGGCGGGCTTTTGTAAGGGCGCAGAATCCTCTTTTGGCTTTTGACGCATCGCCTCTCAATCAGGCGGGAATTATGAAGGACGGCAGCACCAGTAACGGTTTATAGCTTCTCTTGTACATCCGAGGCTGCACTCTGAATTGCATCACCCGCTTTCTCAATGTCTCTTCCAGCGCCTTTTGCAGTTTCGCAGGCAGTGAGGGTGAACAGGGCGAGCCCAACCAGAATTGCACGGATCATCAGTATCTCCATTAGAATTAGTCATTCGTTGCGTAGCAGTTCTACCTGAACGGAACCAGAGCCTTGGGCCGCATTTTATGCTTGCGGACTTGCTGGCCGAAAAGGACGGTCGCAACACAGCTCATGGTGGCTGCGGCGATAACTACGCCGTCTTTTTTAGGGCAACGGGAACGATGGAAACGCGTTGCATAAGCAGGTCTTACTCTGCGCATGATTGGGGGAAGTTGAGAGGCTTCTGAGGGGTGAGCGCGCTCAGCACAACTGCTGAACAGGGTATTGACCAATTTCGCGTTTGGGTATGAGCCAAGATTGATAGATATCAAGCTGGCGAATGAGGACCCGGAAAACTTAACGGATCAGTCTTTATCATTGCCGCAGAACATGTCGTAGACCAGTTCCAGCATACGTCGTGGGCGGTCATCTGCCAGGCGATAATAGATCGCTTTACCCTCGCGGCGAGGTGTTACCAGCCCTTCCAGGCGCAATCGGGACAATTGTTGGGATACAGCAGCCTGCCGGGCAGAAAGAAGTTCCTCCAGTTCGGTCACGGATTTTTCCCCTGACACAAGATGGCACAGGATCATCAATCGGCCTTCGTGACTTATCGCTTTCAGGAAATTTGATGCATGCGTCGCGTTTTCCACCATTTTCTCAAATGAGTCTGGAGACATATCTTGCGAGAGCTGAGGAAGGGCCATCGTTTTTATCCTTGTTTGCTCGTTACATCGGGTTTGCTCGTTATACGTGCGCGTGGTGCTCTGGGCTGTGTTTTTGGCACGCGCATATCCGATATATATTTTGAATGCGAAATTCTACATGCCCGATGCACCTATCAAGCTGACGTGATGCGAGAGCCAGTAAAGTTGATCGTCGCTTAGTTAGCAAATCTGGAAAGAACAGAGGTGGGAGTCAAATCACTGTGACATTGAGTGATGTCTTCGGCCCCCCTTGCAGCCCCCCTGTGCCGACACTAAGACTCGGGTAACGTTTCTGCGGGTAGTGTCCCGATCCATAGCAAAGCAGGCAGGTTTAGAATGTTCGATCCAGTTGATACCTATATGAATACGCTCGTCCCGATGGTGGTCGAACAGACCAGCCGCGGTGAACGCGCCTATGATATTTTTTCGCGCCTTCTGAAAGAGCGGATCATTTTCATCAACGGCCCGATCCATGACGGGATGAGCCATCTGGTCGTCGCCCAGCTGCTGCATCTCGAGGCAGAAAACCCCAGCAAAGAGATATCGATCTACATCAATTCACCCGGCGGCGTTGTGACCAGCGGTTTGTCGATTTACGACACAATGCAGTATATCAAGCCGAAATGTTCGACATTGGTGATCGGTCAGGCGGCCTCGATGGGGTCGGTTCTGCTGGCCGGCGGCGAGAAAGGAATGCGTTTTTCGCTGCCTAACAGCCGCATCATGGTGCACCAGCCCAGCGGTGGCTATCAAGGCCAGGCCAGCGATATCATGATTCACGCAGCCGAGACGCAGAAACTGAAAGATCGCTTGTATGACATCTATGTACGTCATACCGGGCAGACCAAAAAGGCGGTTGAAAAGGCGCTTGATCGCGACAATTTCATGAGCCCGGAAGAGGCCAAGGATTGGGGCCACATCGACGAAATCGTTGAAAACCGCGCTAAAATGGACGGCGACGACGCCTGAAGTTGAGCCCCCGCGCAGATGGCGCGGGGCGCATTTTGAGATTGTAGCCGCTTCGGTGCTGCCCTAAGCTGCATCAATAGACGGCAAGCGGTCCGAAAAGGATCGCAGGGATGGAGCCCGAAAGGTAGAACATGGCGACGAATTCAGGCGGCGACGGCAAAAACACGCTCTACTGTAGCTTCTGCGGCAAGAGCCAGCATGAGGTGCGCAAGCTGATTGCTGGCCCGACAGTATTTATCTGCGATGAATGCGTCGAACTATGCATGGACATCATCCGTGAAGAGACTAAGGCCAGCGGGCTGAAATCTTCGGACGGTGTGCCCACGCCGAAAGACATTTGCGAGGTTCTGGACGATTATGTGATCGGTCAGGCCACGGCCAAGCGGGTTCTGTCGGTGGCAGTCCATAACCACTACAAGCGCCTGAACCATGCTCAGAAAGCGGGTAGCGATATTGAGCTGGCGAAATCCAACATCCTGCTGATTGGTCCGACCGGTTGCGGTAAGACCCTGCTGGCGCAGACGCTGGCGCGGATTCTGGACGTGCCCTTCACCATGGCGGATGCAACCACCCTGACCGAAGCCGGTTATGTGGGTGAGGACGTTGAGAACATCATCCTGAAACTGTTGCAGGCCAGCGAGTACAACGTTGAACGCGCGCAGCGTGGTATCGTCTATATCGACGAGGTCGACAAGATTACGCGCAAGTCCGAGAACCCCTCGATCACCCGTGACGTCTCGGGTGAGGGCGTTCAGCAGGCGTTGCTGAAACTGATGGAAGGCACCGTTGCATCGGTTCCGCCGCAAGGTGGCCGCAAGCATCCGCAACAGGAATTCCTGCAGGTGGATACCACGAACATCCTGTTTATCTGCGGCGGTGCGTTTGCCGGTCTGGATAAGATCATCGCGCAGCGTGGCAAAGGTTCGGCCATGGGTTTTGGCGCCGATGTGCGTGACAATGATGAGCGCGGCGTGGGTGAGATCTTTAAGGATCTGGAACCTGAGGACCTGCTGAAATTCGGCCTGATCCCGGAATTCGTTGGCCGTCTGCCGGTTCTGGCGACTTTGGAAGATCTGGATGAGGATGCTCTGGTAACGATCCTGACCAAGCCTAAGAACGCTTTGGTCAAGCAGTACCAGCGTCTGTTCGAACTGGAAGACGCTGAGCTGGCCTTTACCGATGATGCGCTGAAGGCGATTGCCAAGAAGGCCATCGAACGGAAAACCGGTGCACGTGGTCTGCGTTCGATCCTCGAAGATATTCTGTTGGACACGATGTTCGAGCTGCCGGGCATGAAAAACGTGACCGAGGTTGTGGTCAACGAAGAGGCGGTGTCGTCCGATAAGCAGCCGTTGATCATCTACGCGGATGCAGCGGAATCGGCCTCGGCTGGTTAAACTCAAAGAGATTCACCAAATACGGCGCGGCATGGACCGCGCCGTTTTCTTGTTGGGGGTATCATGACAATCAAACGCATCTCTTCGGGCGGAGAGTTTGAGGCCAAGATAGGCTATTGCCGCGCGGTAGTGGCCGGAGGCTGGGTTCATGTCGCCGGAACGGTCGGGCAGGGCGATGATGTGACCCAGCAATGCCGCTCGGCGCTAGGGACGATCGAAAAAGCCCTGACCGAGGCCGGGGCCAGCTTTGCTGACGTTGTTCGCGTTACTTACATGCTGCCGGACCGTGCTGAATTCGAACCCTGCTGGTCGATCCTGCGGGAATACTTCGGCGAAAACCCCCCGGTAACCTCCATGATCGAATGCGGCCTGATCGATCCGAAATACCGGATCGAAATCGAAGTCACGGCTTATTTGCCGGAATAGGGGGTGCGGTCCTTGTGACACTGGACCTTGGCGTGCCTTTGGTCCATATCTGCGGGGATAGAAATGTCGGAGGCGACCGATGGGTATTTTGAACAGTCTTTTGCGGGCCGTAACCTGGTGGAACGGAGCTACTCTGAACACGCAGTTCTACACCGCGCGTAAGGGCGTCAAAGTCGGTGAGGATAACGAGGGTAACACCTTTTACCGCAACGCCGACGACAGCAAGCGCTGGGTAATCTTCAATGGTGAGGCTGAGGCCAGCCGGGTCGATCCCGACTGGCATGGGTGGCTGCATCGTACGTGGGATGAGCCTCCGACTGATAAACCGCTGGAACACAAGTCGTGGGAAAAACCGCATCAGGAAAATCTCACAGGCACCGCGTTGGCATATACGCCAGCAGGGTCTCTGCGCCGCCAAGACCCAGTGGAGCGCACAGATTACGAGGCCTGGAGCCCGGAATAAGACGAGGCGAGCAATGTCAACTTACAACGTGACCGAAGTTCTTGTCGGCGGGGCTGTTTTGGCCTGCGCTGTTGCCTTTGGCGTTTATGCAAGCCAGTCCACCGGCCTGTCGCAAGGCGGTGACGGTTATCAGCTTGGGGCCTCATTTCGCTCGCTTGAAGGTGTGGGCGTAGGTACGGATGTACGCTTGGCCGGGGTCAAGATCGGCACCGTGACAGGCGTTGACTTGAACCCCGATACCTATCGCGCGGACACCACGTTCACGATCCGCGATGGGATTTTGGTGCCGGATGATAGCGCAATTGTGATCTCTTCCGAAGGGCTTTTGGGCGGTAATTTCGTCGAAGTGATGCCGGGTGGTTCACCGTTTTATTTTGAACCAGGCGACCAAGTCGAAGACACGCAGGGGGCTGTCAGTCTGATTTCGTTGCTGGTCAAATTCGTGGCCGGGGATGGCAGCGAATGAGGCGTTTTGCCCTGATCGCAGCGCTGTTGGCCGCAACGGGAGCTGTAGCGCAGCAAAAGGTTCAATCCGGTCCTGGTGCGATCTTGCGGGGCCTTGATAAGGTCAGCGGCCAGACCGTCGATGTGGAAATGCAGAATGGTCAGTCCGGAGAGATATTCGGGCTGGACGTCGCTTTGGGAGATTGCCGCTATCCGGTTGATAACCCGACCGGTGATGCATTTGCCTATTTGACGATATGGGAAAAGGGCAAGTCGGATCAGTTGTTTGACGGGTGGATGATCGCAACTTCGCCAGCGTTGAACGCGCTGGATCACTCCCGTTACGACGTCTGGGTGATCCGCTGTATCACGCCTTCGGGCAATTGAATCAACGGTGCGGTGAAATCCGCACTGGAGTTAAGTGCCTCTTCCAATTCCAGCCGGTATTGCGAGCGCGGTATCTCAAGCGCGCCCAATGAGGCGAGGTGCGCTGTCAGAAACTGAGTATCGAACAGTTGAAACCCGGTTTGGCGCAGGCGATCCACAAGATAGGCCAATGCGATTTTCGACGCATCCCTGCGGCGCGAGAACATGCTTTCGCCAAAAAACGCAGCCCCCAGTGTGACGCCATAAACGCCGCCAACCAGTTGGTCTTCGTCCCAAACCTCAAGCGAATGCGCGTGACCGGTTTGGTGGATCTGGTGGTACAAGTCGCGCAGTTCGGCGTTGATCCAGGTGTCGGCGCGATCTGCGCAACCGCTGACAACTCCAGCGAAGTCCTGATTGATCGTAACCGAAAACCCGCATCTGCGAAGACGCCGCGCCAAGCTACGCGATATGTGGAACCCATCTAAGGGGAAGACGCCGCGATACTTGGGGTCGACCCAGAATAGTTCGGACGCGTCGCGGTGTTCTGCCATCGGGAAGATGCCGATGGAGTAACCGTGAAGCAGCAATTCCGGGGTAAGACTCATTTAAAATACTCAAAGGGCGAAGGTGATAAATCCTTCGCCCTCAGTATATTAGTCGGCCATATTTGTCGCAAGCCAGTGCTCGAGCCAGTGGATGTTGTAGTTCCCGCTGTGGATGTCTGACTCTTGAAGCAGAGCGTGGAACAGAGGCACGGTGGTATCGATGCCGTCGACGATCAGTTCACCCAGCGCGCGCTCCAGACGCGCCAGAGCTTCGGCCCGGTCGCGGCCCTGCACAATCAGCTTGGCAATCAGCGAGTCGTAATAGGGGGGGATTGAGTAGCCATCATAGAGCGCCGAATCCATCCGCACGCCCAGACCACCCGGCGCGTGATACGCGGTAATCTTTCCGGGGCAGGGCGAGAAGTTCGGCAGTTTCTCGGCGTTGATCCGAACCTCGATGGCGTGGCCGTTGATTTCCAGATCGTCTTGACCGAACGACATGTCCTCACCAGCGGCGACGAGGATTTGTTCGCGCACCAGATCGACACCGAAGATGCCCTCGGTCACCGGGTGTTCCACCTGCAGGCGGGTGTTCATTTCGATGAAATAGAACTCGCCGTTTTCGTACAGGAATTCGATGGTGCCCGCGCCGATATAGTTGATCTTGGCAACCGCGTCGGCGCAGATCTTACCGATCTTGGCGCGTTCTTCGGGGGTGATGCAGGGGCCGGGGGCCTCCTCGAATACCTTCTGGTGGCGGCGCTGCAGCGAACAGTCGCGCTCACCCAGATGGACCGCCTTGCCCTTGCCGTCGCCAAAGACCTGAATCTCGATATGGCGCGGCGTGGTCAGGTACTTCTCGATATAGACCTCATCGTTACCAAAAGCGGCTTTGCCTTCGGCGCGTGCGGTCATAAAGGCGCTTTCCATCTCATCGGCACTCATCGCGACTTTCATACCGCGACCGCCGCCACCGGCAGTGGCCTTGATGATGACGGGATAGCCGAACTCTTCACCGATGCGCTTGGCGTCTTCCAGTGTGGGAACGCCGCCATCGGAACCGGGAACGCAGGGCACACCCAGCGCTTTCATCGTGTCTTTGGCGGTGATCTTGTCACCCATGACGCGGATGTGCTCGGCTGTGGGGCCAATGAAGGTGATGCCGTGGTCTTCGACGATCTGCACAAACTCGGCGTTCTCTGACAGGAAACCATAGCCGGGGTGGATCGCCTGCGCGCCGGTTATTTCACAGGCCGAGATGATCGCAGGCACAGACAGATAGCTTTGCGGACTGGGCGGAGGGCCAATGCACACCGATTCGTCGGCCATGCGCACATGCATCGCGTCGCTGTCGGCGGTGGAGTGGACGGCGACCGTCTTAATCCCCATCTCGCGCGCGGCGCGAATGACGCGCAGGGCGATCTCGCCTCGGTTGGCAATCAGGATCTTGTCGAACATGGGCCCGCCTTACTCAACAATGACCAGAGGGGTGCCGAATTCCACAGCGTCGCCATCGCCAACCAGTATCCGCTTGATGGTGCCCGACTTGGGCGCGTGAATGTGGTTCATGGTTTTCATCGCCTCGACGATCAGCAGTGTATCGCCTTCGGACACCGATGCACCGACCGAGATAAATGCGGGCGCGCCGGGTTCAGCCTGCATGTAAACCGTGCCGACCATGGGTGAGGTCACCGCGCCGGGATGGCTGGCTGGGTCTTCCTGGGCAACGGGTGCCTCGGCGGCAGCAGGGGGCGGAGCGGCGGCAGGGGCGGCAGCAGGTGCTGCTGCTGGAACAGCGACTTGAACCGGAGCGGCTGCGACCTGGTTCATGCGGCTGACGCGCACATTCAGGCTGTCTTCCTCACCATATTCGCGTTTCACCTGCAATTCAGTCAGGTCATTGTCGCGCAGCAATTCGGCCAGTGCCTTGATGAATGCCACGTCCGCTTCGTGTTTGGTGTCTGTCATGAGTGTCCTCGACGGTTCCCCTTTGGCCCGTCTGTTGCTGCGGGCTTTGGTCTGATTAGGCAGCGTTATAAGCCATGCGCAGCGTCATGAAAAGCGCAGTCTGGGCCTGTCAGGTAGGGGTTTGTCCAAGTTTTCGAAGACGGGATAGGGTCAGAGGGGCATTCCCGAAAGTTTCGCCACCAATTCGGGTAATTTACGGGCACCGAATTTCTCTAACAAGCGCGCGCGATAGGCTTCGATCGTGCGATAGCTGAGGTTCAGTTCAACCCCGATTTCCTTGGCGGACAGTCCGCGGCAAGACATAATGGCGACCTCACGTTCCCGCTTTGTTAGTTCGACCAGCGGGCGTTCTTCCGAAATGTCAGAGAAGCTCCAGATGCCGTGGCGAAACGGGTCGTCCGGTGTCAGCGACCGGCCGCGGGCTCGGCACCAGAAAAGGTCACCGTTGCGGCGGCGCATAACCCGTTCATCGGTGTAATACCCGGTCGCTCGCATGACTTCCAATCCACGTGCACCGATCCTTTCCCAATCCGCCACGGATGGGTACAGATGCAATAGCGGCATGTTGCGGTACTGTTCCTCTTCGCCACCAAACGTGCGGGCGAACTGCAAGTTGCAGCGCCGGATGATCCGGTTCTCCAATTCGACAAGGCCGATTGGTGCATATTCAAATGCAGGGTCACTCATTTTTCTATCGTGCCGGGAAAACAGGGAAAATAGAAGGGGCCGTATGCAGAAATTGGTTTCCGCCGTGGGGCTTTGTACTTATCAGACATGTTAACGTTGTAAACGTTATTTGAAAAGCCGTGTTTAACCTATAGAAATACATTAAGAGTTCTGAAAAAATCTCTAATTTACATAGAGAGGTATCGAATAGGGAAGGGCAAGGGCGTGCGCGATACGCTGACGGGAAGCCGTATTCGGGAAAGGCGTCAGATTGCGGGGCTGCGGCAGGCAGAGCTTGCGCGTCAGGTCGGAATTTCTGCTTCTTATCTGAATCTGATTGAACACAACCGTCGCAGGATCGGCGGCAAGTTATTGGTTGATATCGCTGGGGCTCTGGCGGTGGAGCCATCAGTGCTGACACAGGGGATCGAGGCCACGTTGATTTCGGCGCTGCGCGAAGCGGCTGCAGATGCCGTTGGTCAGCAGGCCGAACTGGACAGTCTGGAAGAGTTCGCAGGTCGTTTCCCCGGTTGGGCTGGCGTATTGGCCCAGATGCACCGCCGGGTTGTTTCCTTGGAACGCACGGTAGAAACCCTGTCCGACCGGCTGACTCACGACCCGCATTTGGCCGCCTCTATGCACGAGGTCCTTTCGACCGCCGCCGCGATTCGTTCAACCGCCGCGATTCTTGCCGACACGCAAGAGATCGAGCCCGAGTGGCAGGACCGGTTCCATAGCAACCTTCATCAGGACGCAGAGCGACTGGCTGAAAGTTCGAAGTCGCTAGTGGCGTATCTGGACGAAAGCGATTCTGCCGGGGACCATCGGGGGGTGCCGCTGGAGGATGTCGAAGCTTTTTTTGACGCTAACGGACACCACTTCCCGTCGATCGAAGAAAGTGGGGGTGATGCAAAACTGGATCTGAGCGAACTGGATTCCGCAGCGGCAAGATCTCTGGCCCAGGATTTTCTGAATGTCTATGCGGCTGATGCCCGGGCAATACCTCTGGACAAGCTTCAGGCTGCGTTGGCCGAGGCCCCGTTGGATCCTCTGCAATTGGCCTCGCGGTTCTCGGTGGATTTGGCGACGGTGCTGCGCAGGCTTGCCGCTCTACCAGATGGCTATCTGGGGCGGCCTACGGGCTTGGTGGTGTGCGACGCGTCCGGCAGTATTCTGTTCAGTAAATCCGTACCGGGGTTCGCCATGCCGCGCTTTGGTGAGGCTTGTCCTTTATGGCCATTGTTTCAGGCGTTGAACCGTCCGCTGGTGCCCATCCACCAACGGGTGGTGCAACTTGGTCGAACGGCAGCGGTATTCGACTGCTACGCCTACGCGTGGCCACAATCTGTCCTGAGTTATGATCAGGGGCCAGTTTATCGCTCGGTTATGTTGGTGCGTTCGGTTGAGGACGTGGCCCAGGATGAGCAGGCCGTTGCCCGCGTTGGCCCCAGTTGCAGGGTCTGCCCGCACAGCGACTGCAGGTCGCGTCGTGAACCGTCGATTTTGAGCGAAGGTTTTTGACAGTTTCGTGACACTGCGCGTAAGCTGGCGGCGACAGGTCTGCAGTTTGTGACCAGTCACGGGGAGGACAGATAATCATGAGCCGTAAGGTTCTGTTAATTGAGGATGAGCCCAACATCGCCGAGGCCATTCGTTTCTTGCTGACGCGCGAAGGTTGGCATGTGGAAACCCATGCTGAAGGCGCGGATGCGTTACAGGTAATTCAAGGTGCGAGCCCGGATCTGGTCATTCTGGACGTGATGCTGCCGGGCAAGAGCGGGATGGAAATTCTGCGGGATTTACGCGAGTTGGACGACATGCAGAAACTGCCGGTCCTGATGCTGACCGCACGCGGCCAGTCCCGCGATCGCGAGATGGCCGAGAACGCAGGTGTCAGTCGTTTCATGACCAAGCCATTCTCTAATACCGAAATGTTGACTGCAGTGCGCGATCTTCACGCACAGGCGACGCAGTCATGAGTTCGCGCGAAGTCCGACCGCCTTCGGGCCCCCGGCCTTCGCTGTTTCTAGAGCGGCAGAGTTATCGTCGTCGCAGGTTGTCGGATGCCGCACGGCTGTTGCCCTTTTTAGGCGCGGCGCTGTTGGCGATCCCGTTGCTGTGGCCTGGCGACCAGAGTGGCCCAGAGGATGTGCCACTTTCATCGGCAATCTTTTATATATTTACCTGTTGGGCTGCCCTGATCATCGCCAGCCTGTTGTTTGGGTTCGCTGCCAAACGACTGGGTGCAGCTGAAGACACGGAGCCAGAGACGGACAGATGGCAACGCTGAACGTCTTGATTCTGGTTTGCCTCGGTTATGTCGTGCTGTTGTTCGGTGTGGCCTTCGCAGCGGACAGGATGGCCGCTGCGGGGCGAGGGGCATGGCTGCGATCTCCGTTGATCTACACGCTGTCGCTGTCGATCTATTGCACAGCCTGGACTTTTTACGGTGCGGTAGGCAACGCCGCGCGGTCAGGTCTTGAATTCGTGACGATCTATCTCGGTCCAACATTGGTGATGGTCAGCTGGTGGTGGGGCCTGCGAAAGTTGGTAAGGGTCGGGCGCAGTCAGCGGGTAACGTCAATTGCCGATTTGATTTCATCACGCTACGGCAAGTCCAATACACTGGCAATTTGCGTAACGATATTGGCAGTACTGGGGGGGACACCCTACATTGCGTTACAGTTGCAATCTATAACACTGTCGTTCTCAATCTTTGCCGAGGCGGACCCGTCGGGGCTTTATCGTGAAGGCTCCAGCGTCTTCTGGGTTGCGACTGGCCTTGCGGTCTTTGCTATCCTATTCGGTACGCGAAATCTGGATGCTAATGAGCGCCACCACGGGGTTGTGACTGCCATTGCATTGGAAGCGGTAGTCAAGCTGTTCGCACTGCTTGCCGTTGGCGCATTTGTCGTCTGGGGCGTTGCGGGGGGCATAAGCCCTATGATGGACCGAATTGACGCGTCAGAAATCGGTCATTGGAATGTAGATGCCGGGCGTTGGACCACATTAATTTTTCTCTCCGCGGCTGCATTTGTGTGTCTGCCACGGATGTTTCAGGTAATGGTGGTGGAAAACGCGGATGAGGGGCATTTGCGCACCGCCGCCTGGGCCTTTCCGCTGTACCTGCTGCTGATGAGCCTCTTTGTGGTGCCGATTGCCGTGGTGGGGCTGGACTTGCTGCCTGCGGGATCGAACCCCGATCTATTTGTTTTGACGGTGCCTTTGTCGCAGGGCAACGACTGGTTGGCGATGTTCTCTTTTATCGGAGGGTTCTCGTCGGCAACGTCCATGGTCATTGTAACTGCGATGGCTCTTTCCACGATGGTGTCGAACCATGTGGTCATGCCGATCTGGCTAAGCACGCAAGAGGGTTCGGTGTCGGGCGACGTTCGGAACGTCGTGCTGATGGCGCGGCGTGTGTCGATCGCAGTGATCATGGCGCTGGGCTTTTTCTACTATCGCCTGTCCGGAGGCGGGGCGGCCCTGGCGTCAATCGGTCTGGTGGCCTTTGCTGGTTTCTCCCAACTTCTGCCGGCTCTGGTCGGTGGAATGTTTTGGCGGGGGGCGACGCGAACCGGGGCTTTGGTGGGGCTGACCGTTGGTTTCCTGTTGTGGATTTATACGCTTTTGCTACCGGGGATGGGCAGCGCTTTGATGCCCGAAACGGTCCTGCAAAATGGCCCCTTTGGTTGGAGCTGGCTGCGCCCGCAAGCTCTGTTCGGGATCGAGGGGATGGACCCGATGGTGCACACCGTCATGTGGTCGCTGTCCCTGAACACCGTGGCATTCTGCGTCGCATCGCTGCTGAGTTTCCCAAGCCCGCTCGAGCGTTTGCAGGGGGCGCAATTCGTCAATGTCTTTGACCACTCGGTCGCGCCGCGTGGCTGGACCGGATCGGTCGCGCAAAGTGAAGACCTAATGATCATGACCCAACGCATTCTGGGTACCGTTCCGGCGCAAGAGTTCTTTCAGGCCGAGGCCGAAAGACAGGGGGGAAGGACCAGCCTGCCTGAGCCCACCCCCTCTTTTTTGGAGCGCTTGGAACGTGAACTGAGTGGTTCTGTCGGTGCGGCAACGGCCCACGCGATGATTGGCCAGATCGTCGGCGGGTCATCGGTGTCTGTCGAAGATCTGCTGGCCGTGGCCGATGAATCCGCGCAGTTACTGGAGTATTCCAGCCAGCTTGAGGCAAAATCCGCTGAGCTTACCCTTACCGCTCGGAAATTGCGTGAGGCGAATACAAAGTTGACTCAGATATCGGAGCAGAAAGACAGCTTTCTCAGTCAGGTCAGCCATGAACTGCGCACCCCAATGACCTCGATCCGAGCCTTTTCCGAAATCATGCGGGACTCTGACGGGCTAAGCCATGAGGAACAGAAACGCTATGCCGCGATCATTCATGACGAAGCCTTGCGCCTGACACGGTTGCTGGATGATCTTTTGGATCTGAGCGTGTTGGAAAGCGGCCGGGTTAACCTGAATGTGGGCGGTGACACGCTGCGTTCCGTGCTGGATCGGGCAGTGTCCAGCGCGCTGGCCGGAGCCGGGCAGACGCTGACCGTGCAGCGCACCAAAGCATCCGAGCGTATCCCATTGCAAACCGATTTGGACAGGTTAGGGCAGGTATTCATCAACCTGATTTCAAATGCCCAGAAATACTGTGATGCCGAAGAACCGGTCTTGACGATTTCGGCACACGATGTCGGTGGCCAGGTTATTATCGATTTCGCAGATAATGGAAGCGGCATCCCGCCCGAGGCCCGGTCGATGGTGTTTGAGAAATTTGCACGTGTCGGCGTGGATAAAGCGGGTGGCGCAGGGCTTGGGCTGGCGATCTGTCGCGAGATCATGCAGCGTCTGGGCGGTGAGATCAGTTACTTGCCAGGACAGGGCGGAGCGGCGTTCCGCGTCCGGCTGCCGATGGCGTATCGGCAGGCAGCCCAATAGGGCGGATGTAAAGACATTTGTAACCCACAGCGGGTTAGACCAGAGGTCAGTTACAGCAACACACAACGGTTTCCAGCATGACGCAAACGGTCAGTACGGCTTTGGCGCGCAAGCTTTCGGTCGGTCAGGAAGAACAAGGCGACAAGCCGCGTTCAGCCCTGCGGGCGCTGCGCCTCGCCTTTGCGCGGGCAGCCGGGGACAGGTTGCAACTTCCCCTTACCGTGATCGGCGCAAAACAATCGATTCGCGCAACCGAGGCGCTGATAGACCGGATTGGGGATGACTGGCTGATATTGCAGTTTGTGAACGGCAATGGTGTGATCGCCGCCGCGTGCATGGACATGGGTGCTGCTTCCGCCATTGTGCAGGTACAGACGATCGGAGAAGTGTTGTCTGATACCCCTGTCTCTCGTCCGTTTACGCACACGGACGGGGCGATGATCGCGCCTCTGGTCGAAGAGGCCTTGATGCGCGCGGTCGAGTTGGTGGATACGCAAGCGGATCAATCCAGCTTGTCAGGCTACGAATACTCGTTTCGATTGGACGATTTCCGCGCAATGTCGTTGGCATTGGTGGAGGACATGTATCGGGTATTTGAGCTGACGGTAGAGTTGGGCGGAGGACTGCGGCAGGGGCGTATTTCCGTCTTTTTGCCCGAGCTACCCAATGCGGAGGAAGACGCGACAACGAATGAAAGCACCGGGCCAGTTCTTGAGAAAGCCTCCGGCGTGTTACGGGCCGAGCTGGATACTGTGATTTCCCGAATGACATTGCCACTGGCGTCGCTGTCTGACCTTGGAGTAGGTGATATCTTACCCTTGACTGGATCTAGACTAGATCGCACTGAGGTTCTGACAATCGACCGCAGGCGCGCGGCAATTGGGCGTTTGGGCCAGTGCGGTGGAATGCGCGCGGTGCGCCTGAACGAGTACGCGCCTCTGTCTGCACTCACACAGCCCGGTGCGGAGGATTTTCGAGAGGCACGTACGACAAAGCCGCTACAGCGTGGGTTGGACATGCCCTTGCAAACTGACATACCGCCAGCTCCAGATAGCTTGGAATCAGTTGCATCCAGCGACGCAGCGTTGAACCTGAATTTCGCCGATTCAAATCAGATGGCCGCCGAGATTTCGGAGCTTGCAGGATTGGCGTATCCTAGGCACGAGCCGGACAGCCTTGGTTAGATCACTCTGCGCTGCTGCGGGTCTGATCAAGAACTGGGCGCAGATTGTCCAACGCGTAGCCAGCCTTGTGGGTTGCGTCCAAAATGTCGTCGGTGCTCATCCGGTCGCACTGACCCAATGCCCAAACTACCGAACACCGCGTGCCCGAGGCGCAATAGGCCAGAACAGGCCCGCTGCAGCTTTCAGCCAGCTCTCGTTGCAGGGCCACGTTTTCGGGTGTCATGGTCTGGTGCGTCAATTCCAGCACTTCGTATTCCAGACCCGCTGCGCGCACCGCTTCTCCGATTGCATCAGACTGCATGTTCTGTGGAACTTCAACATTCGGTCGGTTGCAGATGACCTTGACGAAGCCTGCTTCGACAATGGCTGGAACGTCCTCGACCGTGATTTGCGGCGAGACAGCGTAGCGGGGGGTAATCGGGCGAATCTCCATGGCAATTGCTTATGCCGCGTTGGCGATTCTGTCCAGTTGCGCACCCAAGGTCGGAGCTGCGTACATTCCAAAAATCATCGAGATAAGGAAAAGGATGCCTCCAACCCCACCATAGCTTAGAGAGGCCAGCGCAGGCCCGGGGCAAAGTCCAGCAAGCCCCCAACCCATGCCAAACAAGATGGAGCCCAGGATCAGGCGGCGGTCCAATTCGGTAGTGGCTTTTGACGGAAATTGCCCGCCGGTCAAAGGCTTTCGACTATTTGTCAAATGCCATGCAATTAGCATTGGAAGGATCGCACCCCCCATTACAAAGGCCAGCGTCGGATCCCATTGCCCGAAAATATCCAGCCAGCCCTGCACTTTGGTGGTGTCTGTCATGCCTGAGATCAGCAAGCCAGCTCCGAACAGTGATCCCGCCAATAGAGAAATAAGCGCTCGCATCAGATCACTCCCCAGATGTGGCGTAGCAAAGCAAGCGTCACCGCTCCGGCGGCGATGTAAAAAATTGTTGCCACGATACCGCGCAGGGAAAACCGCGAAATCCCACACACGCCATGACCTGACGTGCAGCCATTGGCAATGCGTGTTCCCGCCCCGACCAACAGCCCGGCAACAATCACAATCACAATGTTGCTAGTCAGGTGAGTCTCGGGTGCGGGCGAAAAAAAGGGCCTCAACAAAATGGGCATCCCAATCACCCCTGTAAGAAAACTTAGCCGTTCCAACGAGCGGTCGCTATTGTCAACCAACCCGCCCAGAATGCCGCTGGCCCCCATGATGCGCCCGTTGCCCAGCAGATAGACGGCGGCACCCAGCCCTATAAGCAGGCCCCCGCCAAGACCCCAAAGCCATTCGATTTGCATGTTGCGTCCTTTGTCCGACCGCAGGGATTTCAGAGTTTGTTGAGCGGAAGCTTCAGAAATACATCGCCATTTTCATCCGATGGGGGCATCTGACCCGCGCGCATGTTGACCTGCAGCGAGGGCAGGATCAGGCGTGGCATGGGCAACGTGGCATCGCGCGCGTCGCGCATATCGACGAATTCTTCAATCGACCGACCCTGACCTATATGAACGTTCAAAGCCTTCTGTTCGCCGATCGTTGTTTCCCAGGCAAATTCGTCGCGACCGGGGGCCTTGTAATCATGACCTACAAAGACACGCGTCTGATCCGGCAGTGACAGGATTTTTTGGATCGAAGCGTATAGCTTCTCGGATGATCCGCCGGGGAAATCGCAACGTGCGGTTCCAAAATCGGGCATAAATAGAGTATCTCCGACAAAGGCCGCGTCGCCGATCACATAGGTTAGGCAAGCCGGAGTATGCCCAGGCGTGTGCAACACATCCCCACGCATTTGGCCTACGTGAAAGCTGTCGCCCTCGCGGAATAAGGCGTCGAATTGACTGCCATCACGTTGAAACTCGGTCCCTTCGTTGAAGATTTTGCCAAAGGTTTCCTGAATGGTGACGATCTGATCACCGATCCCGATTTTACCACCCAGTTTCTGTTGCAGGTAGGGAGCAGCGGACAGGTGGTCAGCGTGAACGTGGCTTTCCAAGATCCATTCGACCCGCAAACCCTTTGCTTGCACATAGTCGATAATTTGATCGGCCGAATGTGTGTCTGTTCGCCCCGAGGCGTGGTCGAAATCCAAAACACTATCGATGATTGCGCAGGCAAGACCTTCTGGTTCCTGTGCCAGATAAGAAACCGTAAAGGTTTCGGGATCGAAAAACGCTTTTACTATTGGAGTCATGAGCCCCTCCGCCGACGTCGATTTTTCATATACTAATTATGGAATATAATATATTCAACCGTATGTGATTTGATGCTGGTCAAGGCAGGTTAACCGTAATGTGGCTAATATTTAATCAAATCGTCCTTTCGTCGCCGAAATAGTCTGACGAACAGGCGGTTTTCCGCGCGATTATTGGTCAATCTAAGCGGGTCTTAAAACGGTTACATATATCAGCAAATATGGAGACATTTGGGAGGATGGAAATGTCATCAATCAATTTATACTCAGAAGCCGAACAACTACAGGAAAAGCTGAAAGGTGCGTGCCTGAACACGCGTCTTGCCCTTCAGCCCAGTGTAACCAAAGTGATCGAGCGGATGCGCAAGGAGGGGATGCATGTCCCGTTGGGCCTGCGCCAGTTGGATGCGGCCTTGTGCGAAGACGCTATGGAAGCGCGTTTCGACAACCTTCCAGTCTAAGGTCTTTGTTTAGCTGAAGGAAATCCCAACGATCACCACCATCAGGCCGAGCACCGACAAGAAAAGCGAGGCTAGGTTCCACGGCAATACGCCTTGAACGACGGCGCGCAGTTCATCATCCGTCAACCCGGACTTGCGCGCTTTCATCACACGCATAATGCACCACACAAGGCCCAGCAGCCCAGCCAGCGACAGGGCTGCACCGCCCCAGGTGATGAGTTCGAACATGGTTCCCCACATTTGCTTGTCACGTTCAACTGCGCTTAGCGGATCACTACGGGTGGTACAAGCCCAAGTGGAATGGGTGCTTGCGGCCTGAGCGGCGGCAATGTATCCGGCGTTGTGCCCGCTGACACAGCATCAGAAATCTACCTCGGGGAGAGACGTAAATGGATGACATAACCGAAGATCAGGCCGCTGCGAACTACCGCGTTACTGCGGGTGAATTGCGCCAGTTCATTGAGCGGTTTGAACGCTTGGATGCTGAAAAGAAAGACTTGGCAGAACAGCAAAAAGAGGTGATGGCCGAGGCCAAAGCCCGCGGTTATGACACCAAAGTCATGCGCAAGGTGATCGCACTGCGTAAGCGCGACAAGGACGATATCGCCGAGGAAGAAGCGGTTCTGGAGATGTACAAAGAAGCTCTGGGCATGAGCTGAAGCCGGGTCAATGATGCAGCCTTGAAACCTAAGGTAACTTGCCTACCGCTTGGTGAGTGACGCAGGCAAACACCACAAAGCAGAACATAGCACTGCCGTTTGGGCCGAGACCTCAATTTTCGAAGCCCCAGATGGCAGTGCGGCTAACCTTGCTAAAGTCTTAAAGGCATGTAAGCGGCGGAGCAAAACCCTGCCGTTTCAGGTGCCTTAGCCCGCCGAGACCAATCTAAGTTCCATTTCAAGAGTTGTCTTTGAGCTGTGTAGCGCCTAGCGGTAGCGGTCGCCGTTCTTTTTGAGGAAGTTGACGTGATGAATCTGCCTATCGAGTAAGGCTTCGATCAGACGCTCTGGCCCGAATTTTTCTGGCCACACGTCGAGCAAGAGGTTGCTGGTGATCAGGATGGAGCCGCGCTCGTATCGCTGCGAGATCAGCCCGAACAGAAGCTCTGCGTCGATCTTGCCGAGGGGTACGAAGCCCAGTTCGGTGATGACCAAGAACGTCTGCTTCACCAGTTGCTTTAAAGGCGCGGAAGTTGGCACTTGTAGCGGGCTTTCATAAGCTTATGCACGATGGCCGCCGCCGGGTCTGAGGGCAATGACTTTCTCGCATTGGTCGTTCCATTCGCAGCGTGCCAGCTCCAACATCTACATCTTGTTAAGGATTGGGATTGCAGTGAAGTCGAAACTATAGAGGCTCGCGGAGGCCGGTGACCGCGCCGTGTTGAGGCAGATTCAGCCCCGATGCAGATTTTCAAAACCGAACTTCGCAATTCCAACTTTGCCAACTTAGCTGCCGTTCGCAAAGCGTCAGACAAAGACAGATTTCAGTCCTACGCGGGCATTCACAGCCAAGCACTGCAGTTTTCGAGATACGGGGCAATCTGGTCAGCCCGCGAATGGCCACTTCAGGGACTTAGCTTTACCGTCCACGCGCAATGATTTGCGAACAGCGAAACTCTTTTGACAACGAGATCACAGAACAGAAAAATCGGGAAGGTACCGAGTTAGGGAAGCTTTTATCCGCTTGACGACCTCCTGTTCGTCAGGTTGTACGAGCGGCCCGGCCAATTGTTCAGCATGTGGACCTTGACGGTGTGGCACTTATTGTTGGGATTATGGCATATGTAGTGGGTCTTGTTTTGCCCTGTGTTTGGCGCGCAGGTAACATGAGTCACCGGGCTAGAGCAGCTAAATTCGAAACTAGTCTTGGTTTGTGTCTGACGTCAGCCCCAATGGGACAGTTTAGGTCGCTTTGATAAGAGAGATGCGGTCATCGGGCCGATTCACCACAATTGTGGTGGTGATTTGAAGCTCGG